>NZ_QEOB01000011.1:0-339322 GCF_003096875.1 Paraburkholderia unamae | reverse complement strand
GTGCCGCTGCCGTCGGGCAGCTTCAGGTCGGTGAAGACCACGTCCGGCATTTGCCGCACGAGCTGGATGCGCGCCTCGCGCAGGTCACCCGCCTGTGCGGTGGTCAGCCCGTCTTCACTCACCACGGCCGCTAGCGCCTCGCGGGTCTCCGCGTCGTCATCGACAATCAAAACATGTGGCATCGCGTCTCGTCAGTTAGTTGGCGAAGGGTTCGGAACGCGGCCCTCGCCGCACGCGTGCAGGGCTACACCCACCGGCCTTCGCCCAGTTCTCCTTCCGCCTATCGTCAACGGAATTCGCCTCGAACCAGGACAGCGCTGCCGTCATCGCGTGCCTCGGTCTCATTCGCAAACGTCCGATCACTATACGCAACGATCCTGAACCCGCCGCGCCCTGATCGTGGCAAGGTGATGCCCCAATGCCAGCCACCCTCCTGTTCAAACACGTGGAGAATCGGGCTTACCGTACCACTGGCCACAACGAAGGCGGAAGTCATGGGATCTCCAGAAGTCAACCACCTGGCTAAGCTACGATCACTCGCATGCAGAGAAGCCCGAGCTCGTGCGGACAGTAGCAATCGCCGTTCCTGGGAAAACGATGCACATCGCGTCTGGGCATACGGCTATCGCGATCGCCGACCATTGGCTAGCAGGTTTGCTCGCCGCGGCGTTGCTGCCTTCTGCTTCTTCGCTGTCTCGTGGTGTCCGACAGCGCACCCTGTTGCAGAGCCCTGCCGCGCCCAGGGCTAGCATTTCGAATACCCGTGTCGCGGGAAAGGCTTGTCGAGGAGCGCAGCGAGCAATTCCGGGTGCAGGCGACTATCGACACGTGACGACGGAGAGGCGGTCATCGAACTCCCCATCCTGCTCCAATTTGGTCACCAGAAACGAAGAGAAAAGGCGGAATGGCACTCAACGCCGAGGTGCTTTCGATCATGTAGATGATTTCGCAGTCCGTGTCCCCTCGTTCTTTCGAGCGGAAAGCTGCGCGGCACGCTTTCTGCTGTGCGACATGCGACTGTGGCTGGCTCAACGGCGCGCAGTCCCACGAGTGAGGAGGAAAGCGCCATGGAAGAATCCGATCGACCGAAGGCTGGCTACGCTGAGGCACGCGCCGCAGATCAGTCATACGGACACGTCCGCGCCGCCGTTTCCTGGAGCGCTATCGTGGCGGGCGCGGTCGGCATGGCGGCGTTCTCCCTAATCCTGCTAACGCTCGGTACCGGTCTCGGCCTCTCGTCGCTATCACCATGGCCGGGCAGCGGCACGCATGCGAAGACATTCGGCGTTGCGGCCATCATCTGGATATGCGTGACACAGGTCCTGGCCGCCGGTCTCGGTGGCTATCTCGCGGGGCGGCTGCGCCGGCATTGGCCCAGCATTGGGACCGACGAAACCCACTTTCGCGACACCGCGCACGGCTTTCTTGCATGGGCGCTCGCCACGCTCCTTTCCGCCGCGTTCCTGACTTCGGCTATTTCGGGGCTTGCCGGGGAAGGCGTGAGCGCAGGCGTGCAAAGCGCCTCTCGGAGGACAAACGAAACAGGCGGGCTTGTCAACCGCGGTAACGCCCTCTCCGCCTATGCTAGCTGGCCCATGGGCTATCTGATCGACGGCATGCTCCGCCCCGCTGCTGGCGCTACTGAATCCAACACCCAAAGTCAGGACCAGTTCTTCGCCACAGCGGCGCAAAAGCAGGAAATTGCGCGCATTTTTCTTAACAGCCTTCCAGCAGGCGGCCCGCTTTCGCCCGAGGACAGCGACTACGTGGCGCGCATCGTGGTTCAAAGAACCGGGCTCGCGCCGGCAGATGCGCATGCGCGTGTCGCAACCACCTGGGCGCGCTTGGAGGAACACGCCAGCGCCGAGGAAAACGCCGCGCGCGCCACTGTGGAAGCTGCCCGAAAAGCAACTGTCCATGTGACGCTGTGGCTGTTTATTTCCTTGCTCATGGGCGCATTCGTCGCCAGTCTCATGGCGACGGTCGGCGGCCGGATGCGCGAACTCTGACGGCATCTTATTCACTCGTACCTTGAATTGTGAGGAGGCAGACATGCGCTCAATACTTCTTTATATGCTCGGTGTCCCTATTCCGATCATCATTCTCATCGCGCTTTTCTGGCACTGAACCCCAAAGGTGTGACAAGCGTTGAGGATCACGTGAAGTCGGTCTGCTCGCCCGCAGAGGGCGCAGAGGGCCGGGCACGATGTGCCTTCGACTAACCGGAAAGTCACATGAGATTCACGCAATCGGGTGCCCTCCCTGTGACGATCGGCCTTTCGGTGCACTCTACTTCTGCTGTGGGACTACACAGACGGCCACTGGTGCGCCTTTCACACATTTCAGCTGGAACGCGTTGTGCCGGGAGGAATCGGATTCTTGTCTTGAGTCGAGGGCAATTCATTTTCAGACCGCTCGTGTTTGCTTTTTTCCCGTGCGTCGCGTTCGGCCTGCTGCGTATCAGCGGGAGGCGTGCCATGCAGCACTCCCTTTGAGTTGGCTTGAGTGCGCTTCTGCATGCTGGCCTCCTGGCGTTCGATTGGCCGCGCAGCAATAGCGCGGCACTCAATCCGCAAAGCGCAACTCGCATGCCGAGGGTGTCGCGTATGGGCAAGTCGAAATCAATTTCCCCGGCGTTACCGGCCCTCACCGTCGCTCATGCATAAAATGCATCGATGCTTTCCTCACGCCTGAAGCGGCACGGCAAATGCGCCAGCGAGTGCTCACGTTCAAAGGAGTCGATCATGACCATGATGAATCCTCAAGCGCCCACGGGCGGCGCACGCATCATCGGCGGCGGTACGGGAGAAGGTCCGGGCCCCGAAATCATGGCTGCCGCAACTCTCGACGGCAACAAAGTCGTTTCCGCCGATGGCGAGCATGTGGGCAAGATCTCGGACATCATGCTCGACGTGCGTAGCGGGCGCGTGGCATATGCCGTGCTCGCACAAGGCGGCTTTCTCGGCATCGGCGATCATCTGCATGCCATCCCGTGGAGCGCGCTGACGCTCGACACAGTCGAGAAATGCTTCCGCGTTGATGTAAGCGCGCAGCGCATCAAAGACGACCCCGGATTCGACAAGGACCACTGGCCGTCTATGACCGATCAGGCCTGGGGCAGCGAGCTGCATCAGTACTACAACCGTGCGCCCTACTGGCAATCTGCGGTCGAGCCACCCATGCGCGATCTGCCGTAATCTTCGCTGTCGGAGCGCACGCCGGGCCGATGCCCCCGGCGGCCCTCTTCCAGGCCGTTGTTGGGGCAGCGTCCAGCCCATTTGCATTTGTGGCTTCGGCGCTCGAAACTCCATGCAACGGCCAACCAAACCGATTGCACAGATTTCCCTAATTGAACCGCGAATGCTGGCGCATGGAGACTCAAGCCCGCATAAGACTCAATGAGCCCAGGAGATAGCGCGCATGTCCAACCAGAAGAAGAAAAGGCAAGCGAAGGAAGAGAAGCCGAAGAATCCTGTGCGTGCCACGCGGTCGAAGCCGTTGCCCAGGCCAGCCGGACGGGCGTCTATCCTTACTGAGCAGCGCCGTCTAAAAATGGCGCGATCGCCCCACGCTTATGTTCGGGGCAACACCGCACAGTTTTATGAATGGATCGTAGAGGCGAACGGCGACTCACTGCCGCACGGACCAGCGATCTGGATTTGCGGCGACTGCCATACCGGCAATCTTGGGCCCATTGCGAACCAGGACGGCAAGGTCGAAGTCCATATCCGCGATCTCGATCAGACCGTAATTGGCAATCCGGCGCACGACATGATCCGCCTTGGCCTGTCTCTCGCGACTGCGGCGCGTGGCTCGTCGCTGTCCGGTCTCACGATCGTACACATGCTCGAAGCGCTCGCCGCCGGCTATGAATCGGCGTTCGAGGCCAAGCACCGGAAACCGCGGCTACCCGAGCGTCCCGAGGCTGTCCACCTAGCGATGAAGATGGCTGTTCGCCGCTCATGGCAACACCTCGCCCAGGAGCGGATCGAGGATCTGGAGCCGACGATTCCCTTGGGCAAGCGTTTCTGGCCACTCAGCCAGGCAGAATGCAAGGCGATCGACGCGCTCTTTCGCGACGGTGCCATTTCGAGTCTGCCCACCGGCCTGAGCGGTCGCAATGATGCGGGGAAGGTCAAGGTGCTCGACGCGGCGTACTGGGTCAAGGGCTGCAGTTCGCTCGGCCGGCTTCGGTACGCCGTGCTGCTCGACGTGGACGGCGGTGTGATCGAAGGCGACGATCTCTGCCTCATGGATATCAAGGAAGGCGTCAAGGCCGCCGCGCCGCGGTACGAAGACGCGTCGATGCCTCGTGACAATGCGGAGCGTGTGGTGGAAGGCGCCCGTCATCTCTCCCCCTTTCTTGGCGAGCGGATGCGCGCGGCACGCATGCTCGATCGGGCTGTCGTGATTCGCGAACTGCTCCCGCAGGATCTCAAGCTCGAGATCGAAGAACTCAACAAGGAAGAAGCGCGTAGAGTCGCGTTCTACCTCGCTGCGGTGGTCGGCAAGGCCCACGCCCGCCAGATGGATCCGACGACTCGACGCAGGTGGCTCGGCGAACTCCGCAGCGGCCGATCGAAGTCAATCGATGCGCCGTTGTGGCTCTGGACGAGCATCGTCCAATTGGTGAGCAGCCATGAAGCTGGATATCTTGAGCATTGCCGGCGCTACGCAACGGGGGCGAATTGATCGGGTATCAGCGAGTTTGGCGGGTCGTTTCAAACAGAAACCACACACGCTCCTCGGTTTGATCGATCGAGCTCTCGATCAGGCTTGCCGTCGCCACGTCCTCGTTTTCGTCACAGAGTTGATGGGGTTCGCGCATGAATCTCACGAGCGGTTCATTATCGTGACGCAGTTCGTCGAGCATTGCCTCGGACGCCACAAACGCATCACTGTTGTCGGAAAAGCGCTTGAGGGACGCGATCTGACCCACCGAGCGCAGCGTTTTGCCGCCGAGCTTGCGCGCCCGCCCAGCGACGGGATCGACCACCACAAAAACCAGGGCCGCCTAGTCGTCGAGCAGCAGATGATAGTCCCGGAAATGCGGTCCACTCACGTGCCAGTGAAAATTCTTGGTGTTGACAAGTAACGTAAAGACATCGGCTAGAAGCGTGGTGAGCCCACTCAATACCGCTTTGCGAGCCTCCGCTCCGATGTCGGTAGGGGGCGTCAAGTTCGGTGCACCTGCGTCGTGAGTTTTCGGCACCTTGTTCGCCATAATGCTGTCTCCTTTGATCGTACAGGGTGAGTTCGCAGCACCCCATCGCTTGTTCTCAGCGCACTGCATGAATTGCCGAGCTACATGAACACGGTGCTTTCGCTATGCGCGGGTCACGTGCCAGTAGCGCTCGAGCCTTGCGAGATCGGCAGGAAAACACCCATCGAAAGCGCGTAGCTGACTTGCGTACTCAAGGACTGCGCGGCGCCTGATCGTGACCGCACGAGCGCTGAGTCGTTCGGGGCGCCACATTTCGTCGAGTAACGTTGCGCGCAGGCCGCTACCGGGCCGGTGCGGAACAGGCCCTCGAGTTTTTTCAACTCCCTGGGCGTTACTGCCGCCCTCGGGGCGCTATGGTGCTAGCGCGACTGAGCGCTCGTAAAGTGCGCTACCGTCGGCAGCATCGGCGGCGAGCTACCTGGATTCACCACATAGCGCCTTCGCCGCAGCGCCAAGGGCTATCGCCGGATCGCCGAGCGCCGTACCGGGCTTCTCCTGAGGTTCGCAACCTTTCGGGTGTCCGATGCTGCAATTGCGCAGCTACTGACGCGAACTATGTCTGCGTCCCTCAGATCAAGGGCTGCGGGGACCGCTCCCACACTCCTGGCGGTCAGCAGGTCTCCGATTAGGAAGAAAATCTATAGAGGGCCGAAAGGCAAAGTCGCTACAGTCCTAACGCGTTCTAACTGGAAAACTCCACGACAATCAAAGATATCCCTACGCCGCCGCACGATTGGTAACATATGTGGCTCGTTGCCAGCCATGTAACGAACGAGCTCAGGCCAAAGCCAGCCAAATGCGCCACGTCTTCGCCGCGGGTTAGCGGTGACCGTCCGCTTACAATTCAGACGCTGCCGTGCCCGAGCCCCAACGTGGATGCGTATTTGAATCTTCGAGGCCGTTCTTTCTGATAGCTTTCACGCGCTGGCGCAAAGCGATGTCCGATTGGGTGGAGAAGAAGTGGTTAGACGGTTAGGTGCAAAAAAGGGACTCGCAGTAGTTACTTCAGAAAAGTCCTATAGCACGCCGAATGGCGCGCTTTCGACCGCTTTCACTCGATACGCTGTCTGGGGAGCACGCTCATATCTACGTCACCGGTAAGCCATGCGACGAACGAGCGACCACTCAACTCACCTTTCGTCTCGTTGGCGTCTATACGAGTCGGCATCTCGAAAATGACTTTGCCGCGTGCTTCATTGGCGAGCGCAACTGGTGCAGCGCCGAAATTGAAAGCGATTCTGAGCGTTTCGCCATCGCCCAGTCTCCAGCCGGCGATCAAGGCTTTTTCGCCTAGCACATCAGCGCCGAGCGCTCTCGCGCTTTTCAGTCGCGGGGTAATGAGCTGTGCGCGAACGGTGAGGACCGATCGGTAAAAATACAACCAGTCGAGGCGATCACTTTCATATTCGTCTACCCCATGGGAAGATGAAAGTTCGAATGTATGCCTATTGTTCGGATCGGGAATCTGCGCACGGCGCTTTTCATCGGCGAAGGCTGAGAACTTTTCGAATTCGCGCCGCCGCCCTTCGCGAACCCCGTCGGCAAGTTCGTCGGGATAGTCGGTGAAGAAAAGGAACGGGCGCCTGGAACCATACTGCTCCTCCATGAAAAGCAGCGGAATTTGTGGCGAAAGAAGCAACAAACAGGTAGCTACGCGAATTGAATCATCGTCGGCGAGTGAGCGCAGACGCTCCCCCATTGCACGATTACCCACTTGATCGTGGTTCTGGAGGAACATGACAAACGCCGTCGGCGGCAGATGCGTACTTCTCTCGCCCCAGGGCGTGCCACCGTGAACGGGCGACGGATCGCCCTGATACACAAAGCCTTCAGAAAGCACGCGCGCCAATTTTTCGATCGGCCTTTCCGAATACGCGCGGTAATAGCCTTCATTTTCCCCTGTCAACAAAACGTGCAGCGTGTTGTGTGCGTCATCGTTCCATTGCGCTTCGAAGTGTTTTTCCAGCAGGCTGGCCGTGTTGCGCTCGTTCTCGAGCACGAGATGCACACTACGGTCTGCCTCGACCGAACTGCGTATCCGGTCGGCGAGTTCGCCCAACCATGCGTCGTTGTCGATCGCATGAACGGCATCAAGACGTAGACCGTCGAAGCGATATTCGTTTAGCCAGTACAGCGCATTCTCGAAGAAGAAGTCGCGCACTTGCGGACGTTCGAAGTCGATCGCTGGCCCCCACGGTGTATTCTCGCCTTCCCGGAAGAACGTCTTCGCGTAGGCATGAAGGTAATTGCCGTCCGGTCCGAAATGGTTATACACCACGTCGAGGAACACCATCAGGCCAAGACCGTGCGCGGCATCGATGAGCTGTTTCAACGCTTCGGGACGGCCATACGCGGAATCCGGGGCGTAAGGCAACACGCCGTCATAGCCCCAATTGCGCCTGCCCGAGAAGTCGTTGACTGGCATCAATTCGATCGCCGTGATGCCCAGTTGCACGAGCTCTGGCAGTCGCGTAATGACACGTCTATAACCGCCCATCGCGCCGATGTGCAACTCGTAAAGCACCGTTTCCTCCCATGGTCGGCCGTGCCAGTCGGTATTCGTCCATCGATATGCGCGCGGGTCGACCACCTCGCTCGGGCCGTGCACGTCTTGTGGCTGGAAGCGCGAGACGGGATCGGGTACCGCCAGGCCTTCATCGAGGCGGTACCGATATAACGCGCCCGCGCCTGCATCTGCTTGTGCTTCGAACCAGCCGTCGCCGCTTGCGTCCATGTCGATAAGCTCTGGCTTCGCGCAACCGGCGTCCTGGATCTCGAGTTGCACACATTCGCGGGACGGCGCCCAGAAACGAAAGCGCGTACGCGGATGCGATGTCTGCCCGCCAACAAGATGCGCACCAAAGGGCAGGCAATACGCGTGAAGCTGCTGATACGGATCGAACGGCCGTTTAAGCATAGTTGTGTGCCCGGCTGGAGCACGGCGATCATCGGCAGGTCCGTCGCACACACCATCGCGCGCGCGACGACAAAGGCCGCTTCTCCCGCGGTCGACTACTTGATACCACTTTCGCAGCATCACGACGCTATGCGGCTATGTGATCGATATGCTATGGCGAACCGGGTCCGCCTGCGCCGCCAGAATTCTCCGCTGAAATTTCTGCCTCTGCCCTATGCCAATATTCGTCGGTATGGTCGTTCGGGCACCCTGCTTTTTCCCACAGCTCGTACGCCCGCCGTCGGATTCGCGCCTCCCGGTCGCTTTCTGAGTGGGTCTCTTCTAGACGTGTTGTGCCGCCGATCGCTGGCGGATCACTGGCCGGGAATGTCTCTTCGACCGCCTTGTCGATCTTCGCTTCGGGCTCTTGATCGGCACTCCTTTGCTCCGTCGCATCTACAGTCATTTGAGCCTCCGTTTCAGCCGTCAGCGGGCAACCCGAGCGGCGTTTCAGTATTGCGGCCGGCTTGGATCGCGCGGCGCAGCCTCTTCGCCTGCTGCACGTCATTTGGGGGATAGCCGCCGACCGATGAGGAAGGGAGCGCCGGTATTTCCGGCCCCGGCGCGGGCGAGTCGATACCTGGACCATCGCAACGTGAAATGTCCACTACGTGGCAGCTCACACTGAGCAGGCGCCATGCCCGCCAAGCGAGCCCTCGTAATAGGCATCTATCGGTCCCCGGGTCCCTCAAGCAGGACGGATCGCTTAGTTGGTTAGTCGCCGATAGGCGCTCAAGTGGCGGACTAGCCCCTGCGCGTCGCCGCGTCTTTCGAGCAACAGCGCTAAATTGTGATGGGCGTCCGCGTAAGAAGGATCGACCAACAGACATTCTTTGTAGCTTCATCTAGTGGGCGAACCTCGTCGGCATACAACAGTTGCTGAAAGACGAGCCCATCTTCTTCTGCACGCACCTGCACTACTCGAGTCCTTCTTTTGGATGCCCATTTAGCCAAGGCGCACCGGCCGCTTTGCGCGAGCGCCTGCTGAAGCAGGCTGTACGGCTTTCCGCCGCGCTTGTCAGGTGCAATGTAATAGGCCTTGTCGTATAAAACCGGGTTAATCGCCTCCTCGGGGATAAAGGCCATTATCTCGACAACATGACTGGCGGCATCTTCCAATGCCTTTAGCTCGTCGCTGGTGAAAAACACGGATCTGTCCTTTTCGAATTCGTAGCCCTTGTTCATGCTTGAACGCTCGACAACGTCACCCGTCTTCTCGGAAACGTATTGCTGCCTCACGCGCACGAGCCGTTTGGCGCCAGCATGTGGAATCTGACGTCAGATGAACTTTCAGTCGCCGTCTAGAGCTTCACTGGGATCGGAACAAGCCCGAAAGACAACGACAGGGAGGCGATTGAGCGGGCGGGCATGAACTTCCCCTCGCGGATTTGTACCTTTGTGGCGCAAAGGACGTTCCGCGGCAATGCTTGTTTCACTGTCGGATCCTAAGCATGCCAAACCGATGTACCGCACCCATATTGTGCTCACCAGCCGGGTAGCTGGATATGTGCATCAGCTGCTGGGGACTTCACGCTTGAGGTTTGAGAGCATCTCTTCCGAGACTCGGCAGATCGCGCGAAAATACCGCTGCGGCGGTCTGCATCGTTGCGCAGCCTGTCCATACAAGAACTGCCACCAACTTTCAGCCCGGCGGCGCACGTAGGCGCCTTGGAAAGCGCATTTTTGGGACCAACCTGACGACGAATTCCGAAGCCTCGCCACGGCGGTGCGCAAAGCCGGTTGTTACGAAAGGTCGTCTGTCCCTCTCGCTGAATTTCGCTGGGCAGACCCGATCAGTCGCCCGGTCGGTCCACCTGAGGCATGAGGCCATTTCGTGCTCCGACTCCCGTGTAGTTCCACGAGTTTCGAGCAATCCATTCATCCATCGGTGCGCCGCACCATAAATATTTCACGCCAGACGTGACAGGCAAGTTTGCCCTGCCCCCCCATGAGCGGCTACCTTAGTATGAGGAAGGCTGCTGCCTGGTTCGTGACGGCCTTACCGCTCTTGTCGAAGGAATGGCAATGAGCATGAACTCGTCGCGGAATCTGGACGTCGCGACCGCAGGCCCCATCTGGGAAATTGCTTGTCTGTTGGGCCACTGCGGCTGGATTCGGGCTGTGGCAGTAGACAATACGGCTAAATGGACTGATACGGTTGCGTTCATTACCGGCGTTCTTTTACGCGTGATATTTTGCGAGAGTCGTGGCGAGTGCGGCGCGGAAACTGCAAAGTTCCCCCGTCAACCTAGAATTTGAGTCGACCTGGGGACTCTCATCCCTAACGTCCGTATGATTGCGCAACTTGAAATGGAACTGCCATGTCCTCTCTGCGCGAACATCCCGCCGTCGCACATCCGGTGTGTCTAACAGTGCGTGCCGCGCCCGGCAGGCTCAGGATTGTCCCCATCTGGCAGGCGCTGGGGCATTGCGCCGCACGGGCGCGCTTGAGCCGCGTGCATTGCAACGGGAAGCAGCATTTTGACGAACTCGTAGTCACTTTCGACGCTGTTTCGCCCGCCGAGCTCAACGAAGCCCTTCTCCGTCTGAACGCGCAAACCTGGGTTATAACCGCTGCAATACGGGCCTGATTCGGCGGAAGACCTGTACCTGGCTCGTCCACATTGCCTCTCAGAAGCAGCGGTTTGCAGATTGAGACGACATGCCATGCTCACGATGCGCCGTGAGATGCACACGCCGCTTTCAACTGCCGCGCGCGGCGGTCGGCTCTCGCGCTCGAACTCATTCCATTGAGTCGCGAGCGCAAAGGCCGAAGTCCCAAGAGTCCACCATCTGCTCGCGAAGTGTGGGCAATCCGTGGGGCGCGCCACTGCGATCATCGCGATGGTGAGCAGAACGGCTTGAGATGACGTCACGGCCGCTCTGATCAACGTCACGCCGATCATGGGCCTAGAGACAAACCGTGAAACGGCGCCGCGAACATCTAAACAGCTGGTTAAAGCTTGAGACGCGACTGTATCGGCACGCGCCTTGCGGCGCCCTCAACCACTCGAATACGCAAAATCTCAGTAAGCGCCTCAGCTGGGCCGTTCGTCCAATCGCGGGCGCGTAAAGCATGATGGTGAACTGGAGCTGCCGGTCAGGTGGCGGTATGCGGCGGACTGGCTCGCGTGTGCAGCTTATCGGCCACACACCAGGGCAAGAGCTCGTCGATGCGGTTGATTTTGTGATCGGCGATATGGGTTAGCACATAGTCGAGATAGGCACGCGGATCGATGTCATTCAGTGTGCAAGTGCCAATCAATGCGTACATCGCGGCTGCCCGTTCGCCGCCGCTGTCTGAGCCGGCGAATAAAAAATTTTTCCGGCCCAGGCTTACGCAACGCAGCGCGTTCTCCGCGATGTTGTTGTCGATCTCGAGCGTACCGTCTTCGCAATACAACGCCAGTGCGCTCCACTGGTTCAGCGTGTAGTTGATCGCCTTGGCCGTATCGGACTTCGACGACAGCGTTTCGAGCTTTGCCCTGAGCCACGCTTCGTAGATTTGAAGCAGTGGTCTGGCTTTCTCCTGCCGTATTCGCAGCCGTTCGGCGGCGGGCCTGCCGCGAATGGCGGCCTCGATGTCGTAGAGCCCGCCAATATATTCGAGTGCCTTTTGTGTTGTGTCAGATGGCGTGCGCACGTGGATGTCGTAGAACTTTCTCCTCGCGTGGGCATGGCATGCCGCCTCGCGTATCGAGCCATCGCGGAACAATTCGTCGAAGCCCGCGTAGGCGTCCGCTTGCAGAGTTCCTTTGAAGCTGGCGAGATGGGTTTGAGGATGGATGCCTTGCCGGTTCGGCGAGTACGCGAACCAGACGGAAGCCGGTTGCGTCGAGCCCGAGCGACGATCGTCGCGCACGTAGACCCACAGCCGGCCAGTGCGGGTCTTCCTGTTGCCCGGTGAGAGCACCGGGATCGGCGTGTCATCCGCGTGCAGCTTGGTGGCCGACACCGTATAGCGGCGCAGCGCCTCTGTTAGCGGTGCGCACAGCGCCTCGCACTGGCCCACCCAGCGACCCATGCTGGCCCGGTCAAGCGTCACGCCGTCGCGCGCCGCGATCGCGGATTGCCGGTACAACGGCTGGTGGTCTGCATACTTCGAGACGAGGATATCTGCCAGCAAGCTCGGATGGGCAATGCTCCGCTCGATCGGCAGGCCGGGCATCGGCGGCTGGGTGATCGTGCTGCAGCATGGGCAAACCAGTTTGCGCCGGATCGTGCGAATGACCTTGAACGCGGCTGTGACCCGGGCGAGTTGTTCGGATGAGTCCTCGCCGAGCGCCCGCATTGGTTGACCGCAATCCGGGCAGCTTGATTCAGGCTCGAGCACATGATCCTGGCGCGGCAGATGCGCGGGAAGCGCTTGCCTGGAAGCCGCTTCGTCCGTCGTTGGGTTCGAGGTGGACGCATTTGCACCGAGGGCCTGCGCACGCTGCACATCCACAACGCCGCGCCCGGCGGCCAGGTCCTCAAGTTGAGTCTCGAGCGTCTCGATTTGCCGCTGCAGTTGCTCGGACTTGCGACCAAACTGCATGCGCCTGAGCTTGTCGATCTGCGCCTTGAGCTGCTCAATCTCGACATCGCGTTCGGCAAGCAGACTACGGGCCTCGACCAGCAAGGCCTTCAGCAGTTCGATATCGTCAGGGAGATCGGCGCCGTTCGACATGCGCCGTAGTTTACGAGTCCGCCGCGCGGTTTACAACATCGATAGTGCTGAAGTGCGGCGGGGCTGCCGCCAGTCGATGCCCTCAAGCAGCATCGACAGTTGCGCAGAGCTCAGATGGACCTTGCCACCGTCGGCCTTGGGCCATATAAAGCGGCCTCGTTCAAGCCGCTTCGCGAGCAGCCAGATTCCGTCCTCCGTAGCCCAGAGAATCTTTACCAGATCGCCCCGACGGCCCCGGAAGATGTAGACGTTCCCGCCCAGCGGATTCTCCTCAAGCGCTGTTTGCACCTTCGCTGCCAACCCCTGAAACCCGCATCGCATATCAGTGACGCCAGCAGCGATCCAGATGCGCGTGCCTGCCGGTAGGGAGATCATGAGCGCAGGCTACCCAGCACGATCCGCAACATATCGGCATCAACCATGCCGTCCACTTTAACCACCGCACGACCGATCCGAATCTCGATCGTGCCGACAGGTGGTACAGGCTTCGCGCTCTGCGCTTGCACTTCTGCCGGAGCTGATGCGATGACCTCCGTCGGCGTGTCGCTTAGCAGTACGACCGGCATGAGCCCGGCAGACCGAGTTTGCTGATCGGCCAGATATCGCCGTCGCCAGGTGAACAGCATGTTCGCGTTGATGCCATTCTCCCGGGCCAGCTTTGCAACTGATACGCCCGGCTCACAAGCGGCCGCTGCCAATCGCTCACGAAGCTCCCGGGGGTAATTCGGGCGCCCCGTTCGTGTACCCGGCTTCTTCTCTGCCGACTGTGTCAAAGTGATGCCCATCAGATCGGAAATGATGGGCATCACTTTGATGTCGCCCTCAGCCACCGTCCATAACGGCCGGCACGAGTCGCTTACGAAGAAAATGGAAACGCCGGAAATCGCTTGTCGCGATGAATTCAGATACGTTTAACTGGTTCACGTTTTATCGTCTCCACGGCGTCCTTATCGCGGACACCTTTTTATCGAAGCTATCGAAGGCCAGATATGAGGCCATAGGCACACTCGGTTCCGCCGGCAAGCCTGGAAAGCTCCTTGACACCATCTGCCGCTGGAGCAACAGCGCACGAGCCGGACACTGATCGAGAGTGTGGGGAGAGACTATAAAAAGCGTGGGGAATCGGCCAATGCATTTTAGGCTGCGGAGATGCATGCAAGGCATACCGGCGCTCGAACCTGCGCGGGGATGTGATAGCGAGAGGTTTCGTCGAGCGTTCGCCAGGGAAAATCCCAATCCTGCTCGCGAGTGTGCGACTGAGGTTCCGGTATGGCCCCGCGACTGTGCAAGGTTACTGGCCGCGGATCAAGGCGAGGCGTACCTGAACGTATGCGGTCGCTCTCGGCAAAGCGGCAGTAAGAGTGCCAAGGGTGGTTTCCAGCATCGCGCACGCCCGAGGAAGCGTCAGTGTCTCTCCAGGAGCTGAAGGACGTGATCGGAAAGAAGTCAGTTATCTCGCGCCTGATGCATGCACTGGCGTAGGCCGCGTTGATTCTGTCACCGTTGCGTGTGTCACAACGCGCTGCCGCCTCCGAACCGCCGGTGCCGCCACGTTTGGGCATTCGACAGAGCGGGCAAAACTGTCGACAATTCGTCGCTACATGTCGATCTCGCTGTCGAGGTTGAGTCGTTCTGTTATGTGTGTCTGATCAACCTGTCGTGCTCGCATGGAGAATTCGATGCTGCGATTTGTCGTAGTTCGCGGATCCCTGACTTGGGGCGTTGGTACCGCTGTCATTTTCACGGCAATTCAGGTTTTGCAGCAACACGAAGTCGGAATGCCAGATGTCACTAGAAATATCAGTATGTTCATGATCGGCGGCATTTTTTGGGGGCCACGATGTGGTGGTTGGGCGGCCGCAAGAAAGGAAAGTCGAGACACGAGCGATGACTCGAGCCATTCAGCGGTTCCCGGCCGACAATATCGGGCGGTAGCCGGCCATCTTCAGACGGTCGCTTTAGTGCTTAACTTGCCATTCAAGCGGCCGCTCGGCTCGAACAAGGGACCTTCGTTCCGGCGTCGCGGGCGACAAGCCATCCGCCGCAGCTGCGACGGACCGATCAGCTGAGGCGCGTCGACGATGTCCTCTCAGACTGAAGGCGCTTTTACCGAGGCAGGTATCCAGCGACATTGCGCAGCCTTTCAGTTAGCTGAAGCCTTAGACGGTACCGCCGGTTGTGGCGGGCCCGGTGCGAGTTGCATGTCAACATCGACAATCCCACCGTTGATCGATAGTCCATTTCTGTCGCGTATGGACGCTGCTGCTTGCATGCACCTCAGAAGAAATTTCGGCTCGCCGCCGGGCAGATTCACAACCCGGAGACAGCGGTACGTAAAGGTCTTACGGTCGGGACCATCGCCCCGTGCAGCAAATCCGCTCGTTGCGCCGGGCCCGCTGGCCTCTTCGGGTAAGAATTCTGCATCATTGATCGCTATCGGAGTCCATCCGCAGCGGCCAGGGCGGTACTGGTCGAGAAAGACGCGAAGAGAGAAGCTGGCTTGCCCAGCCGGAACCCGAACATAGTCCTCAACGGTCTGGGCTATCCTGGGTGAACCCGACAGCGACTGTCGAAGTTCCCCCAGGCAATTTTCTTACTGCCATCGGCCAAGACAGCGAGGCTGGCGTCGTACGTCGGCGAGCCGACGTGCCAATATTTCATCATCGATGCGGTACCCGCCGAAGGAACGTCCCTTAACTGGCTATGGAGACGCGAGTCTGCGCAGGGTGTGCGAGGTGCCAGGCGTTCACTGCGCAGCATCAGGACGTCGGCACGCCAGCCGCGCGTCAGGACGCACCCCGTTGCCTGAAGACCGTCTTTGCCCACGCAGTTGCGTAGCTAGCGAAATGCTAACAGACCGGTAGTTGCATTTCCCGAGTCGACGGACACAGCGGATGACGGCTTGACATTCTGCCCATAGTGTCAAAAAATGCCCGTCCGGTGTCGCCACCTGCCTGAATGCTCGGGAGCAGACTGCTTCGGCAGAGGCCACTCCCTCGAGTTTCACGCTCCGATGTGGATCCACGCGTGCGATTCCGCTGCAAAGCGCGCTCGATCTCACTCAACTTCACCGACTACGGTGACCACGGACGAACGTTACGCACGTTGCTGCTCGACACGGACTCGAGGGAGGACCGTTACGCCGCTTCTGCATAATGCCGTCCGTGCGCGGCTCGCGACTACCATAGTGTGCAGCATCTGTTTGAGTAGGAAGATCGCTGTGCTGCCAATCGCCAACGACCCCGGATACGATATCCGCCATGCCGCGGAAAGAGACCATCGAATATCACGAGCAATGTGATTGCGGCACCATTCCGCTGCGCTTGATGTCATTCGCACCTTTTTTCTATGGATTCGTTCTGTTCCGTTCGCCCCCGCGATGCGGCGGCATGAGTGCCTAGCGATCCAACGATGAACGCTCCTACGACTGTGGAGCGACATTGGCCCGAGGGCGTCGTGTGGTTGTATGCGTCCATGATCTTGTTCATCGTAAAAATGCGGACTACGATTGCATCGCGTTTCCCCCGCATTTGTCGATGGCAACATCGGTGAGTCCTCCAGACAAGTACGCGGGTACGAGCAGTGAAGAAGTCGTCAGTCAGATGCATTGGGACACCCTGGCGTCACATGATGCACGAGCACGGCCGCGGCGTATTCGCTGGGCTTGCACCAAACTGGTCCCGTAGGCGCCCGTTCGGCTCGCCCCGTTTCAGCCCAAAAGCGAGCGCCGCATCGAAAGCAGCGTGCAGGCTGGTGCGCGTTCCTCGAACCAGCGGTGGTCGCTGCCGTCGATCTGGATGAGCTCGCCCAGGCAGGCCCGGCGCGCGCGTGGCTGGTAGACCTTCGGCGGGCGCTGGGCGCGTGGAATCCAGAGTCCGGCGTCCGCCATCAGCTTGCGGACCGTTTCCCTTGATAGCACCAGACCATGGCATTCAGCCAGCTTCTCGCAGGCCAGCGTCGGGCCGAAATCGGCGTAGCGCTCGCGGAGGATCTCCAGTGCCCGCTGCGCCAGACCCGCAGGCAACTGGTGATTGCTGGCGCCGCCACGCCGCCGCGAAACCAGCCCGGACGCCCCGGACTCGCGATACCGCAGCACCAGTCGCTCCACCTGACGACGGCTGATGCCCAGCCGTTCAGCCGCACGCCACGGCATCAGCCGTGCCTCGGTGACGGCCTCGATCACCTTCAGGCGGTCCAGCTCGCGCATGCTCATCGCGATCATCCCGGTACAGGCGAAATCCATTGGGGCCAGGAACAACCGTGCCATCAACAGGCCGAATGTATATATGCAATCCAGCACCTGCTTGCTGTAGGCCAGATCATTTGGCAAACGGGATGAGGCCATGTATAAGTCCGCAACCACCCTCCTCGCCACACACAATCACCTTAGGTCGCGCCGTTGGATATTCCCAGGGGTGGCTGAGGGATGTCCACGAGTCGATCCACACAATTCGGAATACTTATCATATCGATCGACAAACACCGAACTCCCTTCGCGCATGCACACGAAGCTGCGTGACGCGAAGGGCTAACGTTCTGCTAGACGAATAAGGAAAGAAGCGCAGTCGTTAGTTGTAGCCAAGAATCGCCGCCGTAGCGACATCGGCGCGATCGCTTGGGTTGCCAACCAGCGCGACGGTTGGCTCGTGCAAGAGCGATTGATACGGATGCAGGTAAGGTTCGTTCGCCGGATCGGCATCGTCCTTCTCGACCGGCTTGGAGAGGCTGTTTTTGCGGAAGTCCATCATCGTCTCCTGGTATAGGATCTATGTGTTCGAATGGGCCGTTTCATATTCACTGAAACAAAACCATCGACCCGTAAGGGGCCCTACACCAATTCAGCAAATTCGATGCCGAGGAGGCGACGCTTGTCGCCCCAAATCGATCGAAACGACAAGCATCCCGCGCAACCATAAGGCGTGTACGCCTTGCCCCCAAATCGTGACAAGGATTCGGCCTTACATCAGTTGTAAAGCCCACAGAACAATATTACATCACATTATGATATTTTTCCCTCTACCTCGAAACACGAGGCAGCCCGCCCTGTGAAGGCTGCCTCCGGCCCTCGGCTATTGCGAAGTCGTCAGCTTCAGGTTCGGACGCAATTCGTGCGTCACCGCTTCGAGCTGTCCTTTCCGATGGTCCGACACCTGTTCGATGCCGGTCTTCAGCACTTCCTCGCAAAACGCAATTCGCATGCGGTAATACTCGGCCTGTAGTTGTGCGTCCAGGACCCGCTGTTCGGCCTGGAACAGTGCCATGCGCAATTCACCCAGCGCGCGTTGAGCCTGCTTCTCCGGCGTTGCGGCATTGTGGGCAATCAGGTTTGAAAGCCAATGCAACATGGATGAGCCTCCCCAGTCTTCGATTTCGCGATTGCACGCGTCAAGGTTCATAACCACCCGAACTGTCGCTGCGAAAAGACTATCAGAGGCGAACAAAAGCCGTGTGTGCACCAACGAACGTGTTGTATAAACACCGCAAAAAGAAGGAAAAAATGATCGCTTGTGCGAAGCGGTAATCATTCCGTCGAACGATGCCTTCGTTAAACGCAAATAGGGATCGATGATTCGTCAGGCCTATGGGCAAATCACCGTCATTTTGAATGGCCCGCCGTTCGCCGCGGCATGCGCAACGGCTTCGTTCGCTTCGTCGAGTGCAAATGTCGTCACATCGAAATGACCGAGATCCAGCAAGCCGCCGCGGATCAAACCGGTCATCAGCGTCACGGCTTGCGTGGGGTACATCCACTTGCCCTTCAACGTGATGTCATTGCGCATGATCCACGGATACGGCAACTCCAGTCCCGCACCGCCCAGCATGCCCACACCGCCCATCAGCACTACACGCCCATACGGGCGCACCGCCATCACCGCGGTGCGCACCGTCGCGGCCGGCACCGAAGGCGGCATGAGGTCGATCACGCAGTCGATCGGCCCAGGCGCGGCTTGTTGCATGCGCTCGCGATCCGTTGCTTCGTCGCCGCCAAGCGCAACGGTCCGCACGCGCTCGCCGAATTTGCGCGCCAGCGTTTCGAGCGCTTGTGCGTTGCGGCCGGGGGCAACGACACAGCGCGCGCCCATGGCAAGCGCGACCGCAACGCATGCGCTGCCGAAGTTGCCGGTCGCGCCGCTCACGAGCACGATCTCACCAGCGCGCAGATCGGCGGCCAGCAGCCCGCCATAAGGCACGAGCAACGTGTTGAGCGCACACCATCGCGTGGCGTCGGCCGCATCGATCGTGCCGATCGTTCCGATACGCACCGCGTTCTCGGTCGGCACCCGCAGTTGTTCCGCGAACGGCCCGTCATGGAAATAGCGCTGCAACTTCGCGCCGCCCTCGCCTCGCGCGCTCCAGCCCTGCAACACGATGTCGGGCATGAGCGCGTCGTCGCGCGAGCGTACGGTCGGGTCGCAGAACACCCAGTCGCCCGCTTGCAGATGCGTCGCATCCGGACCGGTTGTCCGCACCCGGCCGATCGCGCCGCAGCCCGGCACGATCGGCAATTCGATGGGATAGCGGCGTGCGCCGCTGAACACTTCCTGCGCATAGGACAATACCGGCGCGGCAACGACATCCACGATGACCTCACCGGTGCCGGCAAGAGGCTGCGGAATCTGTTCGATCGCGAGCGGCGTGTTGAGCGTTTTCAGAATGGCGGCTTTCATGGCGCTTCCAGTAGGGGGACGCGTCGATTCTGGCAGGCTTAAAATCGGCAACAAGGCCCGGCGCGATCCCAGGATTGCGCAGTCCCTCCCTGCGCGAAGCGAATGCAATGACAACCACGACTCGAAGCCAATTCGGCGATTTTCTGCGCTCCCGGCGCAAGAAGCTACGACCTGCTGACGTCGGCCTGAACGACGGACAGCGCCGGCGCACGCCGGGCCTGCGGCGTGAAGAAGTCGCGCAGCTAGCGGATATCGGCGTGGACTGGTATGTCCGGCTCGAGCAAGGGCGCGCGGTCAGTCCTTCGGAGGCGACGCTCGATGCGCTTGCGCGCGCATTGCGGCTGGATAAGGCCGAAGCGGCCCATTTGCGCGCGCTCGCGCATCGCAACGAGCCGCGCGCTTTCGTCCGCGAGAGCGTGCCGCCCACCATCGCGCGGGTCGTCGCGAGTCTCGATCTGCCGGCTTACGTGACCGGTCGGCGCTGGGACATCCTCGTGTGCAACGAGGCCGCCTCGGACCTGCTCGGCTTCGATCGTCTTGCCGCGCGGGACCGCAACATCATGATCTACATGTTCATCGAGCCCGAGGCGCGGCGGCTCTTTGGCGCGAGCTGGTCCGATGAGGCGCGCCGCATGATCGCGCTGTTTCGCACGAACCACGACCTCTATGCGGGCGACCCTGCGTTCGTCGAACTGGTGGAGCGGCTGCGTTCAGGCAGCGACGAGTTCGCGCGCTGGTGGATGGCGCACGACGTGCGCAGCGGCGCGTCGGGCCAGAAGGTCTTTGCGCACGCGCAGCACGGTACGCAGCGCTACGAGTATGCAACGTTCCAGGCGAACGACGATCCCGCGCTGAAACTCGCGATCTACACGCCGGTCGATGGTGAGGTCTCCCAGGAAACCGTCAACTAGCGCCCAACGCGCACAGCCGCTCGACAATCTCATCGAACGATGGCCGCGCGTGCGCCTGCGCGGCGAAACAGTCGGCAACGAGCGCATCGATGGCGGCGCGATCATGCGCGTCTGCGGCCGAGCGTTGCGCAAGTTCTTCGAGCAGGCAGCCGAATGCGCGCACCTCGATGCGCTCGAGTGCATCGGCCAGCGGGCGATCGTCGATATCGTGAAGCGACGCCGCGCCGAAGTCGCCGAGCAATACGCGCCCTGCACCGTCATGCAGGATGTTGTGCGCATAGAGGTCGCCATGCATGATCCCGCGCCGATGCAGGTGCTGCACCGCCGACGCGATGCCGTGTGCGATCTGCAACGCAACCGGCGTGTCGAACCAGGCATCGGCCGCGTAGACGTCCCGCGTACACGAGTCGAGGCTCGGCGGCCCGGCGA
This sequence comes from Paraburkholderia unamae, assembly GCF_003096875.1. Taxonomy (NCBI): domain Bacteria; kingdom Pseudomonadati; phylum Pseudomonadota; class Betaproteobacteria; order Burkholderiales; family Burkholderiaceae; genus Paraburkholderia; species Paraburkholderia unamae. Next base: position 318,465 of record NZ_QEOB01000011.1, on the reverse strand, counting down.
GATTGCGAAACGCCGGTTCGATGAGCTCCATCACGAGTCCGTGCTCGCCCAGCGGATGCCCGGTGAGCCTGCCGAGCACCGGGATGAGGTTCGGGTGCCGTCCGGCTTGCAGGCACGCGGCCATTTCGAGCTCCGGCAACCCGTCGCTCGTCACCGCGCCCTTGAACAGCTTGACGGCGATCGCCTGGACCGGATGCCCGTCGGCAAGCAGACGCGTGGCGCGATGCGTCACGCCCGATGCGCCCTCCCCGATCGTTTGTCCGAGCGCGAGCGTATGCCAGTCGATGTCGGGCCCCGGCGCATTGGCCAGCGCCACCTGTTCGCGCATGGCGTTCAGCGGATTGCCGGCGTAGGCGAGCCACGCCAGCCGCGGCAGGCGCAACAGCCACTCGGGCAAGGCGTCGAGCCGGTTCGCCGCGATGCGCAGCAGTTCGAGCCGGTTGCAGTCGGCCATCGACTCAGGCAGCGAGCGCAGCCGGTTGCCCGCAAGCATCAGCTTCTGCAAATTCGGGCGCTCGCCGATTTCCGCCGGCAGCGCGTCGATGTCGTTGTCGGTCAGGATCAGCCAGCGCAATTGCGGCGGCAGCGCATGGCCCAGAACGTGCCGGATGCGGTTCGCCTTGAAGCCGACCATGCTGAGCGATTCGCAGTCGCCGAGCACGGCCGGCAACTCGGTGAACGGGTTATTCGAGGCGAACAGAATGCGCAGATGGCGCAGTCTCGGCAGATCGTGCGGCAGCGAGGTGAGCGCATTGCCCGAGAGGTCGAGCACCTCCAGGGTGTCGGCGAGATCGAAGATCTCGCGCGGAAATTCGGTCAAGCCGCAGGCGAGCTTGAGCTGTCGCGCGCCGGCGAGTTGCCCGTCACGAAGTTGGTCGAGGGTAGCGGTCTTCACGCGTGAATTGAACTGGAAAATGGCAAGGCAGTCGCGTGCGCGGTCGTGCAACCGGGGCAACGCGGATTCGGCCATGGCAATTCTAACGGGAACGACCGTGGAGAGCGGTTATCGCGGGCAAAAGGGGGCGCGGACGGTGTGCGCAACCGGCATTTCGATCGGACCCTGTGCGAACACCCGCCCCCTAGCCCCGCGCAATACTCATGTCCGAATCTGGCCAGATCCCAGCCTCTATTTGCATTAAAGTCTGGGCATGCGCCTCGACCCGGAAACCTGCTACCAAAGCATGCTCTCGAAAGATCGCCGTTTCGACGGCTGGTTCTTTGTGGGCGTGTCATCCACGGGAATCTACTGTCGCCCGGTCTGCCCGGTTCGGCCGCCCAAACTCGCGAACTGCACCTTTTTCCCGAACGCCGCCACGGCCGAACGCGCCGGCTTTCGTCCCTGCCTGAGGTGCCGCCCCGAGCTTGCGCCGGGCAACGGCCTGCTGGACGTGTCGAGCCGTCTGGCCCGGGCCGCCGCGGCGCTCGTTGAGGAAGGCTTTCTGAATGACGGCAGCGTCGCCGCTCTGGCCGCCCGAATCGGTGTGACCGACCGGCATCTCAGGCGCATTTTCGATGCCGAATTCGGCGTATCGCTAATCGAGTTCGCGCAAACCCAAAGACTCCTGATGGCCAAGCGCCTGTTGACGGACACGTGTTTGCCCGTCAACACGGTTGCCCTGGCGTCGGGCTTCGGCAGTGTCAGGCGCTTCAACGATCTCTTTCTGAAGCGTTATGGGCTCAATCCGCTCCGGTTCCGCAAGGGGCCGGACGCGCCGCAGGCGGAAAGCATGACGTTCGCGCTCGGCTATCGACCGCCGTTCTGCTGGTCCGGCATTCTCGGTTTCCTGGAGCGCCGCAGCATCGACACCGTCGAGCATATCGGCGACGACGCTTATTCGCGCACCGTCGCATTGCATCAAGGCGGACGGACCCTTGTTGGCTGGATCAGCGTGCGCCATGCGCCGCATCGATACGCACTCGATGTGACGGTTCCTGTCGCCCTCGCCCCGGCTATCGGGCAGATTCTTGCGCGTGTGAGACGCCTCTTTGATCTGGCCGCCCGCCCCGATCTGATCGAAGGGCATCTAGGCGATCTGGCTTGCGTGACCCCAGGCATGCGCGTGCCGGGCAGCCTCGACGGCTTCGAGATCGCCGTGCGCGCCATCGTCGGCCAACAAGACACGATGTCGGATGCACGAGAGATCCTCTCGCGCGTCGCAGATCGTTTCGGAATGCATATTACTGGCCCGCAAGGATTGACGAGGACCTTCCCGGCCGCCGACACGATCGCCTGCGCACCGGTCGCTGCGCTCAGGGAAGCCGGCGCCACACAGGCCCACGCCGAAGCCGTCATTGCGGTCGCACAAGCCGTCTCCTCGGGACGCATGGTCCTCGAACCGGCGGCGCCCCTGGAAGAAACGCTCGCCGCGCTCCGGCGGATTCGTGGCATCGGCGAATGGGCGGTTCAGTACGTCGCCATGCGCGCCCTGGGTTGGCCCAATGCCTTTCCTGAAAGCAACCCCGCAACGCGAGAACTGCCGGACTGCCCGAATCCACCCCAACCCAGCCACCACGGCGACAAATGGCAGCCTTGGCGCGCTTACGCAACCGTGCGCATCTGGGAACAACTGGAAGGCCAACGCCCATGACACCGGCTTACCTGATTTCGAGTCCACTGGGCGATATTGCCCTGCGCGTGGAAGACGATTTCCTGACGGGGCTGTTCTTCGTCGGCCAGAAATATTTCCCCGAATGCTCGCTCATGCCGGTTCGCAAGGACGCGCCGCCGCTCGTCCTCCTCGCCCGGCAGCAGGTGGACGAATTCTTCGCGGGTGGACGCTGCGTCTTCACGCTTCCGATCGCTTTGCGCGGTACGCCGTTTCAGCGGCGGGTCTGGAAAGCGCTTTCCGCCATCCCCTATGGGAGCGTGATCTCATACAGCGATGTGGCGAAAGACGTGGGTTTGAGCGCTGATCACGCACGCGCCGTCGGCAGCGCGGTTGGCCGCAATCCTGTTTCCGTCATCGTGCCCTGCCATCGCGTCGTCGCGACATCGGGCAGTCTAACGGGCTACGCGGGCGGCATCGATCGCAAAGCGGCGCTGCTCGGACTTGAGAGCCGGTCTGCTCCGTCACCCCTGTTTAGCCTCCAGTGAGCGCCATCGAGCGCCTTCGGTTTTCCGAAAACCAGAAAGGATTCCTTCCCTTTTTCGGCCGTGGCTGCCGGGCCCACTCCCGCTCGATCAAGCGCGGTGCACGCCGATCCTGAGCCCGAATCTGTGCGCGCCGATCAGGGTTTGCTGAGGCGCGGCAGCGCCCTGGACCGGGTTCACATCGTGGACCGGCAAGTTCAAGGTCCTGCGCAGCAGGTTGAGCCGCCTTTGCAGATTGGCCGAAGGCCGCGTGGGCATCACGCGTCCTTCGTAGTGCTTCAGGATCGCCCTGCACCCGTCGAGCAAACCCGCTTCGAGTCGCGCCGCAGCATTGCCGCCAAGCACGGTATGGCCAAAATCGAAGCGCTTTCGACCTGGGCTCAGCACGGTCTCGAAGTCCTCGATGATGTCGTTGACGAACGCCACGCGTTTCGCCTCGTCCGCGAGGCAGAACATGGCATAGGTCTCGTCGACGTCCTGATCGACATCGCCGTATGGCGACGCGGGATCGAGGTAGTCGAGCAGCGACGCCTCGAAACGCCGGTCTTTCTGATCGCCCGCCACCACGATGATGTTGCCCAGATTGACAAACGTCTTCATGCCCAGCTTGAGATCGGGAGCGGCCTTCGGATCGCTCTTGCCGCTCTTGAGCCATGATCGCGTTTGGGGCCTGCGCAAGCCCGAGGGGTCAAAACCCGGATGGATGCGATCGGTATTGCCGATGAACGAATCGGCGGCCACGATCTTGCCCATCTTCTCGAGACCGTCGGGACCCTTGAGTGCGCCGATGAATCGCTGCAACGGCGTTTTGTGGCCATTCGCGCGTTGGGCGAGCGCGTACTCCAGCGTGGTGAGGCTTTGCAACCTCATCTTCCCCCATTGGTAACTCGAGTTTCTCAGAGCCGCATCCAGTGCGGCCAGCACCCTGCCGGTGTCGTTGCCCGCGACGCCGGGTGCCGTCGAGCATTGACGGATCAATTCCCTGTATCGATCCGTGAAGCGCGTCAAGGCCATTTTCTCCTCGCCGCTGAGCAGGACGAGTTCGGCGCCGGGATCGACCAATCGCGCAGTGATTCCGCCGTGCCGGATCTTCGCGAAAGCCACCGCCTTGTTCTGCGATACGGCTTCGCCCTTGATGACGATGCGCTCAGGCTCGCCGACTGGTGGTGTGTGCCCCGTCAGCAGAAACACCCTCCCCGCCTTCAATTCGTCGACGGCGCTGATGTCCTGGGCGCGGATGGGTTCTTTCACGGATAAGGGCATGTCGCGACCTCGAATCAATCGGCACAAACGGCACAATCGTGCACAATCGGCACGGGGAGAGCGAACGTCTCTCCCACGCCGTTCGGGTGACAACATAACCGCAACCGCGCGCTTCGTCATTGCACCAAAGTACAATCGCCGCCAACACGACAACGCCGCCGCCCAGCCCGCCTCGCTCTTTTGCCAGGTCAAGAGAATCTGTTCCTTCGCCTTGATGAGCGTCGCCACGTGCTCACGCAAGCGCTCGCGAATGCGTTCGGTCGGGCCGCCAATCGAAAGCCCGTGGAGGTCGCCGCCGAAATCGAGCGCCACGGCCACCGCAGAAAGCTCGGGCGCGCTCTCGCCGATATTCGCATACCAGCCTTGCTCATGCGCCGCGCCAACCTGTTCGGTGAATGCGGCGCGACCCAGGATGGACGCCTTCCCGGGTAACAAGCTGCCGTAGTTATCAACGGCATTGGCTCCGGATAAGGCATCGAAACCTGTCATCGCGCGAATGGCTAACTGTCAGATAAAAACCACTGCTTATAAGGGCCATCGATACGACTAATCAACGTCTGACCGTTCAGGCAGCGTCAGGCGGGCGACATATCGCACCCATGGCTTCCTCGTACACGTCCGGGCGTCGATCCAGCCATACCGGCACCGTAGCGCGATACGCGTCGAGCGGAGCGGGATCAAGCTCCGCGCGCACCACGGTTTCTTCGTGGCTCGATGCGAGCTGCCAGTACATGTCCGCCGGGCGCCGCAATCACACTGCGAATCCACCAATGCGAAGGATTACTCAATGATCGCCCCCCTTCCCCTGGATCAACGCCTCGGGGTGACGTTCGAGATAATCGGAAAGTGCGTTCAAGCCTGCAAGCGTGCGTCGCAACTCGGTCAACGCCTGGCCTACGTCACTCTGCAATGGCGAACCCTGGTCAAGAATCTCCTTTGCCGACCGAAACGCCCGCTGCGCCGATTCAAGTGTCGAGTGCGCCGCAGGAACGACTTCCGCATCGAGCCGCGCAAACAATGCGTTCGACTGCTGGAGCGTCGCGTCCAGATTGCTCCCAATCTGATTGATCGGCATCTGGTCGAGTCGGTGCACGATGGTCGACAACTGCTCCTGAAGTTCCTCAAGCGAGTTGGACAAGGTCGGCAATTCGACAGGCGAGCGATCCGTATCGACGTGGGCCGGGGGCGCGTGCGGAAATACGTCGAGCGCGATGTACTTCTGGCCAGTCAGGAGACTTCCGGTGCGCACCTGTGCGCGTAGTCCCTGGACCACGAGATTACGTAGCAACACCTTGCCTGCTGCTCCCGCGCCGTCTCCCAATGCATCGCGATAGCTTCGCCCGAGCCTTGAGGGATAAAGGCTCAGCGTGACCAGCATGTCAAAATGCTCGCTCGCGGGTTTGAGGTCGATATTAACGGCTGTGACCGTACCCAATACGACACCCCGAAATTCGACGTGCGCCCCAACCGACAAACCTCGCACCGACTGCGCGAAGCGCATCTGGACCACGGCAGGCGGCCCGTAGTTCGCCCGCATGGCGTCTGCCCGGCTACCTGCGAGCGGAAAGTCATTGGCGTTCGCGTTCGCCTCGGCACGGACGTTCCCATGCGACGTGTCGAACGCCACGCCGCCCTCAAGCAGCGCCGCGGACGGCGGCGAGTCCAGCCTCATGCCGGCGGAGTCAAGTGTGAACTCGACACCGCTCGACTGCCACCATCGAGTACCGGAAGCGACCAGGCGATCAAAAGGCTTACGTACAAACACGCCGATGCGAACGTTACCGCCATTGCGCTCCAGCGAATAACCGAGAACCTGCCCGACCTGCGCGCCGCGAAAATAAACGGGTGAGCCGGCATGCAAGGACCCGAGCGAAGCGGCACGAAGGACGAAACGCGCGCCGTCCTCCTCGCCGGTCATCACGGGCGGCATATCCAGGCCGGTGAATGCATGACAGGCTCGAATCGAATGGCGGTCGATATCGACGTCGATCCAGGTACCGGTGACAGCGGTCATGAGCCCCGAAATGTCTCTCACGTCAATGCGCGGGCGCACCACCCAGAACTTCGTTCCGCACATCGCGGCGCGCTGCGCGGCGGCATCGAGTTGCAACTCGGCGTAGACGTGTAGACCGTCAGCCGAGATATGTAGACGGGCGAGCCGGCCGATATCCACCCCGCGATAACGCACGCGCGTTTTCCCGATAGCCAACCCTGCGCCGGACGCAAAGCTCACGGTTACGAGAGGACCGCCCTCCATCAGCGCATGAGCAAACGCCAAACCGCCAATCAAGGCCCCCACGAGCAACGCGGCCCAGATTACCCTGGGTCGCAGCCAGTCATTCACAATTTCCCCGTGACGACATCCCACACGCCGATCGCATATCGGTACGCGAAGGCCAATGCACGGCCGAGCGCGCCAGCAAAGAAGCTCGACGCATTGTGGGCAGCCCGTCGTTGTACACGCTGTCCGGGTGCGCGATGCCGTCGCGCTCGTTCGATTCTCTTAGCCGGATGATTCACGGTGTGCGCGCAACCAGGCGAGGTTGTCAGTGAAATTCGGACCGGTAGCCGATCGCGAATGCGATATAAATCAGGGACGCGAGCAGGCCTGCCATCGTCCCATAGCCGTCTCGCGAACCCGGGCCTTGTGTCACGTGGAATGGCATGCCGACGAGCAAATAGGCCACGCCGAAGGCAATTGACACCATCAGCGGCGGGGAAACCGACATCACGAGTTCGGCGAAGGCATGCATGGTCAATTCACGAATGTCCGTCATTGAATGAACGCGGCCCACAACAGGCGACTGGCACGAAAACAAGGCGACAACGCCCCCTTGGCCCAGACAGCCTCGTAGTCAGCACAACTGTCAGCGCAACTGCGCGACGAGTGCGTCGGCGCCCTTGTCGATGCCGGTTCTGGCCGCGCTCAGAGAACCGAACGCCGCCGGCAGATTCATCGCGTTCGGATATTGTTTTGTCACATAGGCGCGCAGCAGACGCCCCGACGCGCTGTCGTACACTTCCACGGCATACGACACCGAACCGCTGAACGCCCCCTTGCCTCCGCGGATCGCCTGAACGCCGTTATAGAGATTTCCGGCGATATCGAAGTGCATCACTTGACCGATCACGGCAGTCGTTTTCTCCGCGCCCGTCAAGGTGAGCTTCACGCGCAGCGCCGCCGACGACGGATGGGTTGCCAGATCGAACCGTTTTGACAGTCTCTCTGCAAAGGTCTTGTTCATGTAGTCGGCGAGCGCGGCCTTGTCTTCGTCCGACAAGTCGCCGAACTGGTTATCGCTGCCCTGGTACACCACGACCGGATCGACGATGATCTCCGAATAGCGCGACCAGATAACGGGCGCCGCATACCTGAACGGCGTTTGGGACGAGTCGTTATCCCGGTTCTCCTTCAACTGCGAAGACGAGGCGAGGCTCGTATAGGCGACGGGCTGCACGCCCGCACACGCGGACACCATCAGGAGTACTACGCAAGCTGACGACGTCTTGGCGAATCGGATATTGAGCACGGAAGCATCCTTTCAAATGGTGCCAAATGCCCCGGGCATTCGGCTGAGGTCACGATGCGACGAAGAGTAGCATCGGCTCGCTCGAGTGTAAACCGTCTACCCGGTTTGTTTTTGACCGACCGGAGGGGTACAATCGCGGTTTCGTCATCAAACCGGCGCTCTCCTCCCGCGTGCAGGCCGTACGCGCACCATGCGAGCGCGAAATGCAGCGCCCAGCAACAATGGATAACCAGACACGTTCCGAGATTTCCCGCAAAAAGGCAATTGACGCTGCGCTTGCAATCTTGAGCCGAGACGGAGTCGGCGGATTGACCTTCGATGCGCTTGCGCGCGAGAGTGGCATTAGCAAAGGCGGACTGCTTCACCAGTTTCGCAACAAGCTCGGGGTGCTGCGCGCGCTGCTTGATCGTCAGCGCGAGCAGTTCGAGCAGATCGCGCACGAGCACCTGGCCGGTGGCACGGCACGGACTGAACCCGTTCTTTCCACACAGATCGCTATCTTCAGGGAGTCGATCAACCAGCCGGACTCCGTCGCACGCGCGGTGCTTGCGGCCCTGATCGAAAGCCCGGCCCTCCTCGATGACCTCAAAATTCACGATGCGGTCAAGATGGAGAAACTTCAAGCCGAGGCACGGGACCTCGAACTCTCGTTGCTGCGCTACTTTGCGGCGAGCGGCATCGCGTTCAGCACGCTGCTCGGGCTGTCAGCCGTGCCCGACGAGTTGCGCAACCGGCTTTTCGATCGGCTGCTAGACGACACGAAGTGGTGACAGCGCCGCTTCGTCAGGCTTGACGACGGGCCGCATTCATTCGATCACTGTCGCAACAGTGAATGTGTTACCACGCTCCTGCGTCTCAGAACTGCGATTGCCTTCCGTCATTCTCCGCGCGACTATGCATAACGACGCAATGCAAAGCACATCAGGCCCCAACAGGCCAGTTGCCGCCGTTCGCCATCGCCATTACACAGTCATCCGATCGGCTGCTCCGCTCACGCGAACCAGGCGTGCCGGGTGTCTGTGATCAACCAGACCCGCCATTCAAACCGTGACGGAAACTCGCCGCTGAGTGGCGACAGAGCACTTTCCCATGACATGGCCGGTCTAAGGTTCGCTGTCGTGCCCGAGCGTTTCCTGGAGGAAGGCGATGAAACTCGCCAGCTTCGGCGGCATGCGCGCGTCGGGCAGATGCACCACATGGATAGGCCAGGTCTGCGCCGGCCAGTCGGGAAAAAGACGAACGAGCCGACCCGCATCCAGATCTTCCTGCAGCATTACCTGAGGCTGAAAAATTACGCCCAGTCCGGCGAGTGCGGCTTCGCGAAGCGCGAGGCCGCCATTGACATCGAGCCGCCCACGCACCGCAATGCACTCCACGCCATTGCCGTCGGGACGGGCGAAATACCATTCACGTTGGGCTCCCGCTGCGGCCACAAAAGTCAGGCAGTCGTGCTGTACCAGATCGGCGGGCACTTGCGGCTGCCCGTAGCGTGCCAGATAGGCCGGTGATGCGCAGGCGATACGCGGCGAATGGGTCAACGGCCGCGCAATCAAGCCCGAGTCCGGCAGTACGCCAGCGCGGATGGCAGCGTCGAAACCTTCGTCCGCCAGATCGACGAAGCGATCGTTAAGTGACAGCTCCACCTGAACCTCTGGATAGCGGTCGAGGTACGCGGCAAGCGCCGGTACGAGCACACGCGTGCCATAGATGACCGGGCAACTCACCCGCAACCGGCCACGCGGGCTGTTCTGCATCTCTCGCGCATCCAGTTCGGCAGACTCCACCAGCGCCAGAATTTCGAGACATCGCGCGTGATAACGCTTGCCGAGTTCGGTCAGGCTCTGACGCCGTGTGGTGCGATTGAGCAGTCGGCCTTCGAGGCGTCGCTCCAGCTCTCGAATATGGTTGCCCACCATCGTGGGCGTCATACCGCTGCCTTCGGCTGCGGCGGTAAAGCTGCCGAGTTCGACCACGCGTGCAAATACCGCCATGCTGCTGAATCGATCCATTCACAAGCCCAGTTAAGGAGTGTTCGAAGGAATGTCGGGTTTATCAAATCCGACTAAAAAATAATACTAGGGCCTTCGCTTCACTCACAATCCACATTGAGTACTCACCATGACTATTGCAGGCGCGAATCTCCAGCATCAACACGTCGTCCTGCTGGGCGGCACATCAGGAATCGGCCTTGCCACGGCCCAAGCCGCGCTGGCCGTCGGTGCCTCGGTAAGCGTCGTTTCATCACGCAGCGAGCGAGTCGCCGACGCAGTCGCGAAACTCGGCGACCGGGTCAAGGGATACACGGTCGATCTGAGTAACGAAGCCGCAATACGCGCGCTGTTTGGGCAAGTCGGCGCTTTCGACCATCTGGTCTATAGCGCGGGGGATTCGTTGCGAACCGGAGCGCTCGCCGACATGGACCTCGCGACGGTCCGTCAGACTTTCGAAGTGCGACTCTTCGGCGCCATTGCCGCCGTCAAGCATGCAGTGCCGTTTCTCCGTCCCGGCGGCTCCGTGGTGCTGACCGGCGGTATTGCGAGCGTGCGGCCACACAAGGGTTGGACGGCACTGGCCGGCGTTTGCAGCGCGATGGAAGGTCTCACACGGGCACTCGCGTTGGAGTTGGCGCCCATTCGCGTCAACCTCGTGAGTCCAGGTTTGGTGCGCACGCCGTTATGGGATGACTTGCCCGAGTCCGAGCGCGAAGCGCTCTACGCCGCGAGCGGAGTGGCCCTGCCAGTTGGTCGTATCGGCGAAGCGAAGGACCTCGCGCAAACGTACATCTACTTAATGACCAATCGCTATGCTACGGGCCAGACCATAGTTGTCGACGGCGGTGGCGTGCTGGTCTGATTAGTATTAGTAACAGGTAACGGGCTCGACGAAAGCGATGACCGCCACGTCCTGAAAGCTGCCGAAGCGGTCACGCTTCGTCGAGCCTGGCTGGAGTCCGATAACATCGACACCCGACTCACTGCTTGAGTGGCTACAGAATTCCGCCGCAGGTCACCAGCGCTTTCGGTCATCTTTGTGAGCGGCGACATTGACCCGGCACGTATCCGGCATGTAACCCGCATTGGCGACGCGCTGCTGCATAAGCCTGTCGATGAAAGCACCCTCGCCCGCCACATCGCGCAGGCGCTCCACATGGGGTAGCAGCGAGCCAGCGAAGGTTCACCCTGGCATCTTCGGATTACTGAATTTGTTGTTTCAACTTGCTATTATCCATGAAGCTTCGAGACAGGATTCCCCGGTGAAAGTGGTCAGCATAACTCGATAGTAATTGGCATCAACAGGGTTCCGGCAACACGGCCCGCGCGGCCATTCGCCGTCGCGTTCTGCGTCTTTATCATCCGCTCGCAACGGCCAACCGTGGATGAACAGGTCTCCGGCAAGCTCACGTTCTTGAAGTACGCGGTCGCTGCGATCGCAATTGGCCCTCGGGCTGCTATCGACGCGAAAGTGGTTCGCCCATGTGGTTGCTGTCCGTATTCCCGCGGCGACAAGCGGCAACGCCGGCACTACGCCCTGCCATGGCAATGCCGGCATCGAACTTCTCAACGACATATGCAAACCAACCACAACTCATCATGACAATGAAAGCGGAATCCACAACGACTCCCCACTTCCTGATGCGTCGGCGCGTTCTGGGCACGGCATTGTGTGGCGCGCTGAGCGCATGTGGCGGTAGCGCCGCCGTGACAACAAGTTCGGGTTCGGCAACCGGGCCAGTATCGGATGCACAGGTTAATGCGGCACTTGCGCAACTCGATGGGCTCGCACGCAGCATGATGGCAACCTCGGGCATCCCCGGCATGTCGGTCGCGGTTGTGCGGGGCACGAACACCGTCTTCGCGCAGGGCTACGGCGTCACCAGCGTGACAACCCAGCAGGGTGTCAACGCCGACACCGTGTTCCAGCTCGCTTCGGTCTCCAAATCTGTCGGGGCGACGGTCGTCGCGGCGCAGGTCGGTCAAGGCGTCGTGAGCTGGGACACCCCCATGTCCCGCGTACTGCCGTGGTTCACGCTGGCCGACCCGACCACCACGGCGAAGGTGACGGTCGGCGATCTCTACGCGCATCGCTCGGGATTGCCAGAGCATGCCGGCGACACCCTCGAAGAGATCGGCTACGACCAGACGCAGATACTGCAACGTCTGCACTACCTCGCGCTCGACCCGTTCCGTACGACCTATCACTACACGAACTTCGGGCTCACCGCGGGCGCGGCCGGCGTCGCGGCGGCAGCGGGCGTGGACTGGGCCACGCTCTCGCAGCAAGCGATCTACCAGCCGCTCGGCATGACGCGCACCAGTTCGCTCTACGCCGATTTCGCCGCACGCTCGAATGCGGCCGCGGGCCATGTTCTGGTCAACGGCAAATACGTGCCCGGCCCGCTGCGTGACCCCGACCCCCAGTCACCGGCGGGCGGCGTCAGTTCGTCCGCGAACGACATGGCCCGATGGCTAGCCATGCTGCTTCGCAACGGTACCGTCAACGGACAGGTGGTGATTCCCGCCAGCGCGCTTCAGCCGGCACTCTCCCAGCAGATCGAGAGCCGCCCCGCCACCGCGACGCTGCCGGCCGCGTATTACGGCTACGGCTTCGTTGTGAGCACGACCGCCAGCGGCCGCGCAATGTTCAATCATTCCGGCGCGTTCACCGCCGGCGCGGCGACTACCTTCATGGTCGTGCCGTCAATGGACCTCGCCATTGTCGTGCTCACCAACACGGCGCCAGTGGGCGTGCCCGAAGCGCTCGCGCAACAGTTTTTCGATCTCGTGCAGTATGGCAAGGCCCAGCAGGACTGGCTGGCGTTTTTTACCTCGGTGTTCGCCGTGTACTCGCAACCGGTGGGCGCGCTGGCGGGCGCGACGCCCCCCGCGTCTCCTGCACCCGCGCAGCCGCTCGCCAATTACGCTGGCGTCTACGCCAACGACTATTTCGGTCCGCTCCAGGTCGCCGTCCAGGACAATGCGCTCGTGCTCACTCTCGGCCCCGCCAGCACGCAGTTCACCTGCACGCACTGGAACGGCGACGTGTTCAGCTACGTCCTGCCGCCCACGGAGGCTCCGGCTGGCTCGCGCTTCGAGGTCAGTTTCGCGGGGCAGCAGGTGACGCTCGACAATTTCAACGAGCAGGGCTTGGGGACGTTCACGCGCGCGTCGTAGCCGGGCGGTGAAGCGCGCTTCGCCGAGGGCGCGGCGCGCAACCCCGTTTTCAGGTGGATCGGATTCGTCGTATTCAGAGCGGAAAGACGCCCATCACCACGCATGCCAACGTCATGACAACCGACGCGCCGAAAAGGAACGGAATGGCGAATTTTTGATGCTCGGACAATTCCAGTCCTGCCAGGCCGACCAGAAGAAACGTCGCGGGCGTCAGCGGGCTCACCGGAAAGCCGGTGGTCATCTGCCCGAGAATGGCGGCCTGAGCAACCTGAATTTGCGGGACGCCAAGCTGATGCGCCGCGTTCGCCACGACCGGCAGAATGCCGAAGTAGAACGAATCCGGATCGAAAATCAGGCTCAGCGGCATGGAGATCAGCCCCATGATGAACGGGATATGCGAGGCGTGTTCCGCAGGAATGAAGTGAACGGCGGCGTTCGCCATGGCATTGAGCATGCCGGTTCCGGACATGACACCGGTAAAGGCGCCGGCCGCGAGCAGCACGCCGGCCATCATCAGCGCGGCGCGGGCATGCGCGTCAACGCGTGCGCGCTGTTCGTCGGCATTCGGGTAGTTGAGAAACAGCGCGATGACCGTGCCGATCATGAACATCACGACCGGCTCGACCTTGCCGCTGATCATCACGCCCATCACCAGGACGGTCAGGCCGAGGTTTGCCCAGAACATTTTCGGCCGGCGCAGCGCCCGCTCCTGTTCTGACAACTCGCGCGTCGGCACGACGAACGCGGCGCCATCGTGCACCAGGCCGAGGCGCCGCTCTTCACGCTTGCCCAATACGAACGCGGTCACGAGCACGAATACGATGCCTACCACCTGAGCGCCAATGAGCGGGGTGAAAATATCGATGGCCGGGATATGCAGCGCGACGGAAGCACGGATCATGACCCCGCTCCAGGGCAGAAAATTGATGCCCGCCCCCAACGCCGCCATGCAAGTCAACAAGCGCTTGTCCATGTTGAGCCGTTCATAGACCGGCAACATGGCTGGCACCGTGACGAGGAAGCACACCGCGCCGGAGCCGTCGAGGTGAATGAGCAGCGCGAGCATTGCCGTGCCCATCAGAATGCGCGTGGGGCGCCCGCCCACCATCCGGAGAATGCGGTTGATGATGGGATCCAGCATGCCGGCATCGCTCACAATGCCAAAGTACAGAATCGCAAAGATAAACATGCCGACGACGGGCGCAACGCTCTCGATGCCCTTGACGACGAACGTCGCCGTTTTCAATCCGGAGCCGCTGATCAGTGCGGCAACGATGGGTACGGCGATCAGCGCCACGAGGGGCGACATCTTCTTCGTCAGGATGAGCGTCAGTAGCGTCAATACCGATATGAGCCCGATGATTGCCAGCATGTTGTCTCCGTGCGCCGTTTAAGTACGGCAGATATTTCTAATAAAAAAGGCAGCCGCCTTGTCAGATGCTCTGGCGTTTGGCGAACATCGCCCGAGTCACCCTGGAACCCGGCTCGCGCCCGAGTTGCTGTGAAATCCAGACGGAAGTGTCGACGAGCCGCTCGAGGTCGATGCCGGTCGTAGCGCCCAGGCCGTGCAGCAGGTAAACCACGTCTTCCGTCGCGATGTTCCCCGACGCGCCCTTCGCATACGGACAGCCGCCCAGACCGCTCACGGAGCTGTCGAACACGCGCAGCCCGAACTGGTACGAGGCGTGTACGTTGGCCGCGGCCATGCCATAGGTGTCGTGGTAATGACCGGCCAGTTGCGCCACCGGCACGCGCGTGGCGACCGCCTCCAGCATGCGCAATACCGAAGCCGGCGTGCCTGTGCCGATGGTGTCTCCCAGCGACACTTCATAACTGCCCAGCGCCATCATTTGCGCGGCGACCTCGGCCACCCGTTGCGGATCGACCGGCCCTTCATAGGGGCAGCTCACCACGCACGAGACATAGCCGCGCACACGCACGCCTTCGCGCTGCGCGGCCTCGAACACAGGCTGAAAGCGCTCGATCGACTCGCTGATCGAGCAATTGATGTTGCGTTGGGAGAAGCTCTCCGAGGCAGCGGCGAATACGGCCACTTCGCGCACGCCATGCGTCAACGCCGCCTCGAACCCCTTCAGGTTGGGCGTCAGCACCGGGTAGGTCACGCCCGGATGCCGCGGGAGCGCCGCCATCAGCTCGGCGTGATCGGCCATTTGCGGCACCCACCTGGGCGAAACGAAAGATGTCGCCTCGACCGTGCGCAGACCCGCCGCGACCAAACGTTCGATGAGTTCGATCTTCGTTGCGGTCACAACCGTCTGCGTTTCGTTCTGGAGCCCGTCACGGGGGCCAACCTCGACGATACGGACCTGGGTCATGCCCCCTCCCATGCAGGCTTGCGTTTCTCGAGGAAGGCGCTGAGACCCTCGCGGCCTTCGGTTGACGCGCGCACATCGGCAATGACGTCGGCGGTCATCTCCAGCAATGCCTCGTCGACCGGACGATCCACCACGTCATCGAGCAACTGCTTGGTGCGCGCCAGCGCGGCCGGTCCGGCGCCGAGCAGCTGTTGCGCAAAGCGGTCAACGGCTGCGTCGATCGCACCCGGCTCGCATAGGGCATGCACGAAGCCGATACGGTGCGCCTCGGTGGCCGTCAAGCGCTCGGCGCTCAGCATATAGCGCCGAGCGGCCGCCGCTCCCATGGCCTGCACCACGTACGGAGAAATCGTCGCCGGCACGAGACCGATGCGAACTTCGCTCAGGCAGAACTCGGCCGCAGGATCGGCAATACGAATATCGCAGGCCGATGCCAGTCCCATGCCGCCAGCAAAGGCATGTCCGTGCACGCGTGCGATCGTCGGCTTGGGGCAGGTATGCAGCGTGTTGAGCATCCGCGCCAGCTCCACTGCGCTGGCCCGGTTTTCCGCGTGGCTGTATTCGGCCATCTGCTTCATCCAGCCCAGGTCGGCGCCGGCACAGAATGCCTTGCCGCGCCCCCCCAGCACGACTACCCGTACGCCGGTGTCGGCGCCCACTGCGCGCACCGCGTCGGTCAGCTCGCTGATCAGCGCCTCGTTCATTGCATTGCGCATGTCGGGACGGTTGAGCCAGATCGTGGCGACGCCGCGGGCGACCGCGATTTCAAGGTTTCGATAGTCCATACGCGCCCGCTCAGTAGGATTTCGGCAGCCCCAGCACCTTTTCGGCGATGAAGCACAGGATCAGTTGCGGGCTCACGGGCGCGAGGCGCGGAATCCAGCTCTCGCGCATGTAGCGCTCCACATGAAACTCCTTCGCGTAGCCCATGCCGCCGTGCGTGAAGATTGCCGTCTCGCAGGCGCGAAAACCCGCTTCCGCGCCGAAGAACTTCGCGGCATTGGCCTCGGCGCCGCAAGGCTTGCGCTGGTCGTACAGCCATGCGGCCTTCATCGCCAGCAAAAAGGCGGCTTCCAGCTCGATCCAGCGCTCGGCGAGCGGATGCTGAATGCCCTGGTTCTTGCCGATGGGACGGTTGAACACCTCGCGCTCGCCGGCATATCTGGCAGCGCGCGAGAGCGCCGCGCGGCCGAGACCGATCGCCTCGCTCGCGATCAAGATGCGCTCCGGGTTCATGCCGTGCAGGATGTATTCAAAGCCCTTGCCCTCCTCGCCAATGCGGTCCTCCACGGGAATGCGCAGCCCATCGATGAATAGCTGGTTCGTATCCACGCACTTGCGGCCCATCTTCGGGATCTCGTGCACTTCGATCTTGCTGCGGTCGAAGTCGGTGTAGAACAGTGAGAGTCCCTCGGTACCCTTGCACTCCTCCACCGGCTTGGTGCGCGCGAGCAGCAGGATCTTCGCGGCCTCTCGCGCGGTGGAGATGAACACCTTCTGGCCATGCACCACGTAGTGGTCGCCTTCGCGCACGGCGCGCGTCTTGAGCTTGAGGGTGTTGAGGCCCGCATTGGGTTCGGTCACGCCAAAGCAGGCCTTCTCCTTGCCGGCAATCAGCGGCGGCAGCATGCGCTGCTTCTGCTCCTGTGTGCCAAATACCACCACCGGATGCAGGCCGAAAATGTTCATGTGCACCGCCGACGCGCCTGACAATCCCGCGCCGGTGCTCGCAATGGTGTGCATCATCAGCGCGGCTTCGGTAATGCCGAGCCCCGCGCCGCCAAACTCCTCCGGCATTGCAATGCCCAGCCAGCCGGCATCGGCGAGCGCGCGGTAAAACGCTTCGGGAAACTCGCCATCGTTGTCCCGCGCATACCAGTAATCGGCGTCGAACGGGGTGCAAACTTTCTCGATGGCATCAACAATCTGCTGCTGGGATTCTGTGAGTGCGAAATCCATGGTGTGTCTCGTGAAATTCTTTAGGAGAACTGAGCCGAATCGTGCTCAGGTGGGCGTGGCCGTGCCATGCGATTGCACGAGGTCATCGATCTCGGCATCGGACCAACCCAACTCGCGGAGGATATCGGCGGAGTCCTCGCCCAGACGCCGGGCGGGTGACGGCTCGACGCAAGCGCTACGAGACCAGCTCGTCGGGTTGCCCAGCGTGCGCAAAGGCCCTTCGGTCGGATGCTCCTGATGGCCGATAAAGCCCACGGCGGTGAGATGCGGGTCGTCCACCAGATCGTGCGGAGAATTCATCGGCATGTTCGGGATGTCCGCCTGCTGAAGCAGCGCCTGCCACTCCGCCGTGGTGCGCGTGTGCATCAAATCCGCAACCCAGGCATAGACCTCGTCGATATGTCTCGCGCGGTTGGTATGGGTGGAGAAGCGATGATCGCTTTCGAACTTCCCGGCCTGACCGATGGCAGTGAAGAACGCGCGCCAGTGCTTGTCGTTGTAGATCAGCACGCACAGGTGCCCGTCCTTCGTTTTGTACGGCCGGCGGTGCGAGGTCAGGAGCCGCGCATAGCCGGGCTCGCCGTCCTGCGGCTCGAAGCTCAGGCCCGCGAGGTGATCCCCCAGTACGAACTGCGCCATGGCCTCGAACATGGGCACGACGACCGCCTGTCCGGTGCCGGACTTCTCGCGCTCGTAGAGGGCCGTCGTCACGGCATAGACCGTGTGCAAGCCCGTGACACGGTCGGCCAGCGTGAGCGGCGCATAGCAGGGTTTGTCGGCGCCGTACTCGCTCATCAGCCAGGGCAGCCCGGAAGCGCCCTGGATCAGGTCGTCATACGCCGGCTTCGCGGCATACGGGCCGTCCTGGCCAAAGCCGCAACAGGACACGTGGATGATGCGCGGATTGACGGCACGCACGGCTTCGTAGTCGAGACCCAGACGCGCCATCGCCTGGGGGCGCACGTTGGAGATCAACACATCGCAGCGCTCAGCCAGTTGCAGCGCCGCCTTGCGCGCTTCAGGCTGCTTGAGGTCCAGGACAAGGCTGCGCTTGCCGCGGTTGGCGTGTAAAAAGATATGCCCCATGCCGGGGTGCTTCATCGGCCCCACATGGCGCATGTTGTCGCCGTCGGGTGACTCGACCTTGATCACCTCGGCGCCGAGCGCGGCGAGAATCTGGGTTGCGAAAGGCCCCATCACGACGGAGGTCAGGTCCAGGATCCTCACGCCAGCCAGCGGGCCGCCGCGCGCCTGCGCAGCGGTTTCGTGCCCAGGGCCCGTATTTTCGTCCGGTTTCATCGTGTCTCCTGCATGTTGGTAATCGGCCGGTCAGATATCGGCGACATGCGAGCGACTGTAGGCAGAGCAACGATTCCCGTCCAATTGCGTTTTCGGCTCGGACGATCTTTTTTTCGAATCGAAGATGCATTGGCGCGGCGCAACCCTGGCCCGACGATTTACAGAAAGTATTGACGGAGCCTAAAATAGATAAAAATAGCTATCGATGCTGAGATGAAGACGCACTATCTCCGATACTTCTCCGTTCTGGCCGAGGAATTGCATTTCGGGCGAGCGGCGGAGCGTCTGTCCATTACGCAGCCGCCGCTGAGTTCGGCCATCAGGGCGCTGGAGGAGGAAGTCGGCGCCCGCCTCTTCGATCGCGACAGCAAGCAGGTCCAGCTCACGCCGGCCGGCGCCGCCTTCCTGGTGGAGGCCCGCATCATCCTGGAGCGTATTGCACGCGCCAAGGACACGGCCAAGGCCGTCGCCAGCGGCAGACGCGGCCGCCTCGATGTCGGGGTGACCAGCTCGTTCTTCTATCGCGAGGTGCCGAGGATCCTCACGGCATTCGACGAGGTGATGCCGAATATCGAGGTCATCCTGCACGAGACTGGATCGGCCGAACAAGTCCAGGCGCTTTTGCACGGTGAATTGCATGTCGGCTTCATCAACGCCGCCACCGTGCCGCCCCAGCTGAAATCGATTCCGTTACGCGCGGACAAGCTGGCTGTCTGCCTGCCGGAATCTCATGCCCTCGCGCAGCGGGAGTCGCTTCGTATCGCGGATCTGGAGCACGAGCACTTCGTCATGTTCGACCGCGAGATCGCGCCCGCCAACTACGACAACGTCATCGCCGCATTCAGCCGTGCCGGCGTGCACCCGCGCACACGCCATGCAACCCGGACCTGGCTCAGCATCGCGGCAATGGTCGCCAACGGTTTCCACATCGGACTCGTGCCGGAGAGCATGGCCCGCAGCGGCATGCGGGGGGTATGTTTCGTTCCGCTTGCGGATGTGGGCGCCGTGACCCCGGCGCTGATCGCGTGGAACCCCAGCTATGGCTCGCCGGGTCTGGACACCTTCGTGGAATGCGCAAGACGGCATACTGGCCCGGAGAGCGCCGCATTCGAGCACGACTGAATCGGGTGCACAGTCGCGGGCCGTGAGCAGGGCCCACCGTTCAAGCCGTTCCAAAGCGCCGAAGCGTGTCTGGCACGGAGCGTCCCGATCGTTGCGAAGGCAACAACATTCATACGGGGCGCGCTCTTCACAACGGCTCTCAGTAGCGGGGCGTCGATCGTCACGTTGAGGATAGCCCAAATCCCGTCCCGTTTTTGGCTGGAAATCTCCGGCTCCTCGGGGTGGGCCGAATCGGCCCGGATGGCGCACTGACGGGCAAATTCCGCCGGCGTCATCCATTGCAATGCAGAGCGGGGACGCGCCTCGTTATAGTACTCACGCCAGACCTCGATTTTGCCTCTGGCGTCCGCCAGTGACAAGAACCAATGCGCGTTGAGGCACTCTTCCCGGAAGCGCCCGTTGAAGGATTCATTCTTTGCGTTGTCGGTCGGTTTGCCTGGACGCGAGAAGTCAATCTCGACGCCGTTTTCATACGCCCATTTGTCCAGCGCCTTCGAAATGAATTCGCTCCCATTATCTGTCTTGATGTAGCGCGGAAGTGGGCGGCATTGAGCAAGCCGCGTCAGCACTGCAACGACATGCTCGCCCCGCAGCGAACCATTGACTTCGATCGCCAGACATTCCCGCGTGTAGTTGTCGACGACCGTGAGCGTGCGCAGCCGGCGGCCGTCGAACAGATTGTCCGCCACGAAATCCACGCTCCAGATTTCGTTGACCGCGCTGACCATCTGCCGGGGCTGCCTGCGCCGCGCCGACTTGTTGCGTCGTGGCCGTTTGGGAGACCGCGCCAAAGCGGGGGCACTATGCCGCGCTATGGTGAATTGGTGCCCCAGCCACGTTCAAATGTCGTGCTGCCAGCCAAACAGAAATACCGTGCTTTCTCCCCCCGACACGCCTTTGCGCCCACCGCGCACCCACTTCGTTGCCCCCGCAACCTATAACGCAAGGTTATGCAATGGGGTGATCTTGTGATTTGACGCCAAAATTTGTCCCTTCGACACTCGGAGCACACGTTCCCACTCATGGAGAGGCCTGTGCCCGTCACGAACCGTACTTCTCTCGCCCTGAAGGCGAGCCTCGCCGCACTCACGCTCGCATCGTCGCTGTTCGCGCCCGACGGCAGCGCGGCAACGCTGCGCCTGGGCGTGCGCGCCGACGCGCTCACGCTCGACCCCATTGCTTCGAGCGACAACCCTTCCATCTGGACCGAGCTGCTGATCTACGACCAGCTGGTGCGCCCGAGCCGCGACGGCAAGCGCCTCGAACCGGGTGTGGCTGAGTCGTGGACCGTCTCGTCCGACGGCAAGGAGTTCCGCTTCAAGCTGCGCGGCGACGCGCGCTTCTCGAACGGCCAGCCGGTCACGGCCGCCGACGTGGTGTACTCGCTCAAGCGCGCTGCCGGCGAAAAGTCGTCGTGGGCCAGCTTCTTCAAGCCCATTGCGAGCTACAGCGCCGTGGACGACCACACGGTGGTGATGAAGCTCGACAAGCCCTTCACGCCGATGCTCAACAACCTCGCCATGTTCAGCGCTTCGATCCTGCCGCAGAAGCTCGTGGAGCAACAAGGCGACGCGTTCTTCGAACATCCCGTGGGTTCGGGGCCGTTCGTGCTCAAGAGCTGGGCGCGCGGCCAGCGCCAGGTGTTCGAAAAGAACCCGTACTACTGGGAAAAGGGCAAGCCTTCGGTGGATGGCGCAAGCGTCGAGATCGTGCCCGAGGACAATGCGCGCGTGCTCAAGCTAAAGGCGGGCGAGCTGGACGCCATCGTGGGCATTCCCTACAACCAGGTCGACGGCCTCAAGCAGGATGCGAACATCGCCGTGCAAAGCGCGCCGGTGTTCCGCATCGACCTCGTGCAGATCAACACCACGAAGCCGCCGTTCGGCGACCCGCGCGTGCGCGAGGCGCTCAACCTCGCCGTGGACCAGGCCGGCATCATCAAGGGCATTCTGCGAGGTAATGGGCGCGCGGCCACATCGTCGCTGCCGGTCATGGCGTACAACAACACGCAGTTGCAGCCCTACCCGCACGATGTCGCGAAGGCGAAGGCGCTGCTCGCGCAGGCCGGTCTCGCCAACGGCTTCAAGACTTCCATGCTCGTGCCCGGCGGCGACACCGTGGCGCGCCAGGTGGCGAGCGCGCTGCAAGCCGAACTCGCGCAAATCGGCGTGCAGGTCGATTTGCAGACCATCGAGGCGAGCACGCAGTTCAGCACGACCAAGGCGGGCAACTACGAAATGTCGCTTAGCTATGCGACGAGCGACACGATCGACCCCGACCAGCTCACGGGCTTCACCGCCGTCAATCCCGAGCGCGCGAACGCGTTCCACACGCAATGGAAGGACGAGCGCGTGAATGCGCTCTACGCGCAGGAGCGCGTGACGCCGGACGGCGAAGCGCGCGGCAAGATGTTCAAGGAGATCGAGCAGCGCGTGCACGACGGCGCGCCGTTCATCTTCCTCTATACGCCCACGGAGCCGTATGCCTACCGCCGCAACGTGACGGGCTTCGAGGTGTTGCCCACCTCGAACTACTCGCTCAAGAACGTGGTGATGCATTGATGCGTTTTCGCACTTCCGCGGGCCTTCACCGGAAACCGTCATGAAACTCGTCGCATTCTGCGTGTCGCGCGTGATCCAGCTGGTGCCGGTGCTGCTCGGCATCACGGTCATCGCCTTCCTGCTGCTGCGCGCGCTGCCCGGCGACCCCGCCACGCTCATGCTGGGCAGCCGCGGCACCGCGGCCGATATCGCCAACCTCACCGCGCAACTGGGTCTCGACCGGCCGCTGTGGCAGCAATACCTGTCGTTTCTCGCGGACATCCTGCGCGGCAGCTTCGGCCAGTCCATCGCCTATCGCAGCGCCGTCGCGCCGCTCGTGCTGGCGCGTCTCGGCCCCACGCTCGCGCTCGTGGGCGTGAGCACGCTCATGGCGCTTGCGCTCACGGTGCCGCTCGCCATGCTCACGGCGCTCAAGCGTGGCGGCCTCTTCGACCATGGCGTAAAGCTCGTGTTCGTCGTGGCGCTCTCCATGCCGCCGTTCTGGCTCGGCATCCTGCTCGTGCTGCTGCTGTCGATTCACTGGCCGCTCTTCCCGGTGTCGGGCTATGGCGAAGGCTGGGTCAGCCACCTCTGGCATCTCGTGCTGCCCTCGGCCGTCATCGCGCTCGGCACCGCCGCGCTCACCATCAAGTCGCTGCGCAGTTCGGTGATCGCGGTGCTGGGCGCCGACTTCGTTGACACCGCGCGCGCCAAGGGGCTGCGCAACGCCAGCGTCCTGTGGAAGCACGTGTTCCGCAATTCGCTCATGTCCACGATCTCCGTGCTCGCCGTGCATACGAGCTGGGTGATCGGCGGCACGGTCGTGATCGAAACGGTGTTCGGCATTCCGGGCCTGGGGTCGCTGCTCGTCTCCTCGATCGGCACGCGCGACTATCCGATGGTGCAAGGCCTGACCGTCGTGTTCGCGGTGCTCGTCGTCATCATCAACCTGTTGGCGGACGTCGCGTACTCGCTGATCGATCCGCGCGTGAGTCTGTCATGATGCTCGCCGCCACTTTCCGCCTCGCGCGCCGCGCCACGCGCGGCCACAGCCTGCGCGTGGGCCTCGCGATGCTCGCGCTGCTGATATTCGCCGCGCTGTTCGGCCCCGCGCTCGCCGCGCACGACCCGCTCGCCGTCGATCTGGGCCAGTCGCTCCAGGCGCCCGGCGCGGGCAGCCTTCTCGGCACCGACGAACTCGGCCGCGACGTGCTGGCGCGCGTGCTCGCCGGGCTGCGCACCGACCTCGTGGTCGTGGCCATCTGCGTGGCGCTGCCGTTCGTGATCGGCACGGCCGTCGGGCTCGTGTCCGGCTACTTCGGAGGCTGGGTCGATCGCGTGATCATGCGCCTCGTCGATATTCTCTGGGCGTTTCCGTTCTATGTGCTCGTCATCAGCATCGTGGGCGCGCTCGGGCCCGGCACGGGCAACATGTATCTCGCGTTCTCGCTCGTGGTGTGGATCTCGTTCGCGCGCATCGTGCGCGGCGAGGTGCTGCTCGTGCGCCGCCTCGAATACACCCAGGCCGTGCGCGTGCTCGGCTACAGCAACGCGCGCATCATGCTGCGCCACGTGCTGCCCAATGTCATCACCCCCGCCATCGTGTTCATGATGTCCGATGTCGTCCTGACGATACTCGCCGTCACTTCGCTCGGCTTTCTCGGTCTCGGCATCCAGCCGCCTACGCCCGAGCTGGGCATCATGATCTCGGAGGGCCGCACCTTCATTCAGGACGGCTGGTGGATCTCCGTTTTCCCAGGGCTTGCGATCGTTTATATCGGCATGACGTTCACGCTGATCGGCGACGGGCTCGACGACCTGCTGAGGCCCAAGCGATGACGCCCGAAACCCGCATCGACAACAATGACGTGCTGCTCGACGTGCGCGACCTGCGCGTGAGCTTCGGCGACGCGCAGCGCACCGTGGCCGCCGTGGACGGCGTGAGCTTCAGCGTGCGCCCCGGCGAGATTTTCGGCCTCGTGGGCGAATCGGGCAGTGGCAAGAGCGTGACGTGCCGCTCGCTCGTGCAGCTTTTCGGCGGCGCGCGGCCGCTGCGCACGGAAGGCTCGCTCAACTTCGCGGGCCGCGAGCTGGTGGGCGCGTCCGATCGCACGCTGGCCGACATTCGCGGCCGCGAGATCGCGATGATCTTCCAGGACCCGATGACGGCGCTCAACCCCACCATGCGCGTGGGCGCGCAGATCGAGGAAGGCTTGCGCCGCCACTGGAAGCTCACGGCGCGCCAGGCGCGCACGCAGGCCATCGACCTGCTGAAGTCGGTGGGCGTGACCGCGCCCGAGCGGCGCATCCACGACTATCCGCACGCGCTGAGCGGCGGCATGCGCCAGCGCGTGCTGATCGCCATCGCGCTCGCCTGCCGCCCCAAGCTGCTGATCGCCGACGAGCCGACCACGGCGCTCGACGTGACGATCCAGGACCAGATCCTCAAGCTTGTCGTGCAGTTGCGCGACGAAACCGGCATGGCCGTGCTGCTCGTCACCCACGATCTGGGCGTGGTGGCGCAAACCTGCGATCAGGTGGCGGTGATGTACGCGGGCCGCATTGTCGAGCGCGCCGAGACCGTTGCGCTGTTCGAGCGGCCCTCGCATCCGTACACGCGCGCGCTGCTCAACGCCCTGCCCGCCCATGCGCGGCGCGCGGGGCGTCTCGAACCCATCGCGGGCGCGCCGCCCGACCTCGCCGCGCCCCCTGCGGGCTGCCGCTTTCACCCGCGCTGCACGCACGCCGCGCCCGCCTGCGCCGAGGGCCAGCCGCCCTTCGTCGGCGTGGGAGAGGGGCATACGAGCGCCTGCATCCGCATCGAGGAAATCGCATGACCACGAGCTTTCCTTCATCGAATGCGGCCGCGCTCGCGCCGCTGCTCGAATGCCGCGACATCAGCGTGACGTTTCGGCAGACGCGCACGGCGCGCGACCTGCTGAGCGGGCGCAAGCCGCTGAAGCTGCACGCGCTGCGCAATGTCTCGCTCGCCGTGAAGCCGGGCGAAATACTCGGCGTGGTGGGCGAGTCGGGCTGCGGCAAGAGCACGCTCGGCCGCACGATCGCGGGGCTGCAAGCGCCCGATTCCGGCGAGCTGCGCTGGGAAGGCCGCGCACTGGCGGCGGGCGGCGACCGCAAGGCCCGCGCGCGCAACATCCAGATGGTGTTTCAGGACCCCTATGCGTCGCTGAACCCGCGCATGACGCTCGGCCAGATGCTCGACGAAGTGCTGCTCGTGCATGGCCTCGCCGCGAGTGCCGCCGAGCGACGCGAGCGCGTGGACGAACTGCTGCTCATGGTGGGGCTCGCGCCGCAACTCAAGGAGCGCATGCCGCATGCGATCAGCGGCGGGCAGCGCCAGCGCGTGAGCATCGCGCGCGCGCTGGCAGTCGAGCCGCGCCTGCTGATCGCCGACGAACCCGTGTCCGCACTCGACGCCTCGGTGCAGGCGCAGATCATCAATCTGCTCGAAGACCTGCGTGCGAAGCTCGGCATTGCGATCCTGTTCGTCGCGCACGACCTCAACGTCGTGCGCCATATCAGCGACCGCGTAACGGTGATGTATCTGGGCGAAGTGCTCGAATCCGCCTCGGCGGACGCGCTGTTCGAAGCGCCGCATCATCCCTACACGCACGGCTTGCTCGATGCGATTCCGTTGCCCGACCCGAAGCACCGCAAGCGCACGCCCGGCGTGACGGGCGAGTTGCCCGACCCGCTCCATCCACCCGCGGGATGCAGCTTTTCTTCGCGCTGCCCGCACGCCGTCGACGCATGCCGCGCCGCGCGCCCTGCGCTCGCACCGGCCGCCGAGCCGGGCGAACTACGCGAAGTCCGTTGCATCCGGCCGCTCTCCACCACCGGCGCGGCGCTCGCGCCGGTCCACCTGCATCGTCACTCCTGAACCGCCCTATGCTCTTCGAACGCACCCCTACCCTCGACGCGCTCGGCGACCCGCTCGTGCGTCACGCCGTGCAGCGCTTTGCCGGCGCCGGACTCGCGGCGGACCGTTTCGCGCTCACGCTGCTCGTGCATGCCCACGACCGCACCGGTCGCCACGCGCCGCTCGCATGGCGAGGCTATGCCTCGCGCGGCGATGCGCAGTTCTACCCTTGCAGCGTCGTGAAGGTCTTTATCATGGCGGCCGTCGAAGCCGCGCTCGCCGAAGGCGCACTGGAGGCGACGCCCGAGATCGAACGCGCCATGCGCGACATGATCCGCTGGTCGAGCAACACCGCCACGAACTACCTGATCGACCACTATACTGGCACGACCGGCGACACCGAGCTTGCTCCCGACGTGATGGCGCAGTGGGCCGCCGCCCGTGAGCGTATCAACATTTGGCTCATGTCATTAGGACTCCATGAGTTCTCGGGCATCAACATTGCCCAGAAACTCATGGACGACGACCGTTATGGCCGTGAAGCGGAGTTCGTGAAATGGCGCGGCGAAAACCACCACAACCGCCTTAGCGCGAACGCGGCCGCCTCGATGCTCGCGCGCATCATGGACGGCGCAATGGTGAGCGCCGAGGCCAGCGCGCGCATGGCGCAGCGGCTGCTGCGCCCGCGCGACGCCGCGTTCGCGGCCACGCCGGGCGCGCAGGTGAGCGGCTATCTCGGGGAGCGGCTGCCGGAGAGCGTCAAGGTCTGGTCCAAGGCGGGCTGGACAGGCTGGACGCGCGACCCGCTCGCAAGCTACCGCCGCCACGACGCGCTGCATGTCGCCACGCCGGAAGGGCTGCGCTACACGCTCGCGGTGTTCACCGAAGGCGAGGCCGTTTCCGCCGACGACACCGTGCTGCCCGGCATCGGCGAAATGGTCTTTGAGGCGCTGAGCCAGGCGTATCCTCAGGGTCTTGTGGTCGACGCGGTCTAGGCGCAGCGAGTGACGGTCCAGAACGAACGGCGGGGCTTTGCGATGAGGCGCCACATATGGAACTGAAATGGCTGGAAGACTTCGTGAGTCTCGCAACGACGCTCAGCTTTTCCCGCTCGGCGCAGGAACGCTGCGTCACCCAGTCCACTTTCAGCCGACGCATCAAGCAACTCGAACAGTGGCTCGGCACGACCCTCGTCAGCCGCGTGAGCTTTCCGGCCGAGCTCACGCGCGACGGCCGCCTGTTCCTGCCCGTTGCGCGCGAAACGATCGAGACGTTCTACGCCACGCGCCGGCTTTTCGAGGCGCGTACGCACGACATCAGGCCGACGCTCACGTTCTCCGCATTGCACACGCTGGCCGTGACGTTCTTCCCCGCGTGGTTGTGCGAGGTGTCGGAGCAAATGAGCGCGTTCTATCCGCGTCTTTGTCCGGATCACGGCGGCATCGAGGACAACATCAATACGCTGGTCGAAGGCGAAGTGGATTTCCTGCTGACCTACGCGCACGAGTCCGTGCCGATGCTGCTCGACCAGACGCGTTTTCCTCGGCACGTGCTCGGCACGGAACAGGTGTGGCCGGTTTGCGCGTCGCCTGCACGCGAACGTCCGCTCGATCGCGCCATCAGCGAGCACACAGCGCTCGACTACCTGAGCTACGGCGGAGACTCGTTCTTCGGCGTCGCGCTCGCCCGGCTCTTTCGTGAACGGGCCGCGTTCGAGCGCAACGACGTCTACGAAAATACCATCGCCGTGGGCCTGAAAGCGATGGCAATGGCCGGATGGGGCGTGGCATGGTTGCCTGAATCGCTGATCCGCGATGAACTTGCCGCGGGCACGCTGTCGCCCGCGAGCGACGATCCCGCATGGCGGTTTACCGTCGATATCTGCATCTACCGGAACGCCGACGCCACGCGGCCCGTTGTCGACGAGTTCTGGGCGGCGTTGCGCCCTGCGGACGCCGGCGCATAACGACACCGCATCGTTTCATTCGGGAGCGTACGTCGACATTGCGCCCCGTGGCGCGATCTGCGCCTCGATCCAGCGCGCGACGGCAAAGAGCCGCGCGTCGTGGCCGCGTCGCGCGCTAACCAGCAGGCCCACGGGCCAGCGCCCCCGCGCGAAGCCACAGCGCATGCTGAGCGACGGCTGCCCGCTCAGATTGAACAACGCCGCATTGCGCGAGGCCAGCTGGTCGTAATCTGGCGGAATCGCATCGAGCGAGGCAGGCAGCGTTTGCGCCGAGGCCGTCACCATCACGTCGACGTTTCCGGCGATACGCTCCATGTGCTCGATGAAGCGCGTGCGCCGCTGGAGCGCCTCGCGCCATTCGCCCTCCGCTATCGTCGCCTTGCGAGCGAGTTTCGCATGCAGTTCGGCGCTGAACCGCTCCGGCTGCGTGTTGAACGGTGCGGCGAAGCTCTGCCACGCCTCGCGAAAGAGGAGACGGGTTAGCTCGTCTGCTTCGTCCCACTGCGGATCTGCGCATTCAACGAGCGTGGCACCCGCGCGCTCCAGTTTCACGAGCGCGTCTTCAACGGCGCGGGCGATGTCGGGCTCGGCGTTGGCGAAACCGCTTGCGAGCACACCCATACGCGGCGCGCATTCAAGCGGCAGATCGGCAGCCGCATTCGAACCCTGCGCGCCGAGCGCGTTCCACAGCGCCTTGCTGTCATCGATGCCGCGCGTGAACCAGCCCACATGATCGAGCGTGGGCACGAGGGGCACGACGCCCGTGGCGCTGACGACATGTTGCGTCGGCTTGAATCCCGTCACGCCGCAGCAATGCGCGGGATAGCGGATCGAGCAGGCCGTATCGGTGCCGAGTGCGGCAAAGGCGAGCCCCGCCGCCACCGCGACGGCCGAGCCGCTGCTCGATCCGCCCGGATCGAGGCGCGGCCCCCACGGATTCACGGTGTCGCCAAAAAACGCGTTGAGGCCCGTCGTGCCGTACGCCAACTCATGCATCGCAGTCTTGCCGAGCAGAACGGCGCCCGCCGCGCGCAGGCGCGCCACCACATCGGCGTCGCGCGCGGGCGTTTCATCCGGCCATAGCGCCGAGCCGGCGGTCATCCGCACGCCCGCCACGGCGATGTTGTCCTTCACCGCCACCGGTATGCCATGCAGCATGCCGCGCCAGTTGCCCGCGTCGCATTGCGCGTCCGCCTCGCGCGCCGCGGCCAGCGCCTCGTCGGCCGTCACCGTCAAATACGCGTTCAGCCGGGGATTGACGGACTCGATGCGATCGAGCAGTGCGCGCGTGAGCGCCGTCGAGGTGATCTCGCGCCGCTTCAGGCGCGCCGCAACGCTCGTGAGGGACTCGAAGTGCGGACTATGCATCGCCAACTCGCGGGGCGAACAGCGTGGCGAGCGCGGGACGATAATGACCGTCGCGACCCTCGATCGCTTCGGCGGCGAAGAGCGCGTTGAGCACGGCTTCCTCGGTCGCTTCGGCCGCCGCCTGGAACAGCAGGTCGATGCGCGCCTCGTTCAACCGCTGCGCAGGCACGAAATCGCGCGCCTCGTCGTGGTCGAACGCTACGGCCGTCGAAAAACCGAGCGCGATGTCACCGCTGCCATGTCCCCAGAATGCGCCAAGGCGCGCGAGGCCCGCGCCGCAGCGGCGTGTCACGCGCAACAACTGGCGATAGTCCAGCGGGATATCCGTCGCCATCACCACGATCACCGAGCCTTTCTCGGCCACCGCGCTTCGCTCACCATCGCCGCCATCGTCGGGATGCGGCGCACGCGCGCCGCCCGGCAGCACGAGATCGCCCGGCCTGCCAAAGTTCGTGAGCGCAATCACGCCCAGGTGCCGCGTTTCACCGCCCAGCACGAACTGGCGCGACGCACTGCCAATGCCGCCTTTGAAGCCGAAGCAGACCATGCCGGTTCCCGCGCCGACGCTGCCCTCTTCGACCGCGCCCGCATGAGCCGAGCGCAGGGCTTCCCGCGCGTGCGCCTCGCTGACCGCCATCGCCTGAATATCGCTCAAGTGACCGTCGTTGCATTCGCACACGACCGGATTGACGGTGGCCGTCGCGCGCCCGATATCGGCATTTGCCTCGATGGCCGCGCGAATCAGCGCCTGCGAGCAAGCTGCGACCGAGAACGTGTTGGTGAGCAGCACCGGCGTTTCGAGCACGCCGAGTTCCTCGATCTGCACGAGGCCGACACTCTTGCCGAACCCGTTGATCACATGCGACGCGGCCAGCACGCCCCGCCGATAAAGATTGCCGTCGTGCGGCAAGATGGCCGTCACGCCCGTGTTGACCGCACCTTCGCGCAGCGTGCGATGGCCCACGCGCACACCTGGCACGTCGGTGATCGCGTTGAGGCGTCCGGGCGGCAGCGTGCCGCACACCAGGCCCCGTTCTCTCGCTCCCCATCCCATTGCGTCGCTCCTTCGCCCCGCTCACGCGTTAAAGCCGCCCGGCCTTGACGATGCTGCGCAAAAACACGCGCGTCTTTTCGCCTTCGGGCGCATCGAATATCTGCCGCGGCGGCCCCGACTCGTAGACTACGCCGCCTTGCAGAAAGCACACCTTGTCCGCCACTTCGCGCGCAAAACCCATCTCGTGCGTCGCGAGCACCATCGTCATGCCTTTCGCCGCCAGGTCCCGCACGATGTCGAGCACCTCGGAAACGAGTTCGGGGTCGAGCGCCGAGGTGATTTCGTCGAGCAGCAGCACGGTCGGGTCCATCATGAGCGCGCGCACGATCGCCACACGCTGTTGCTGGCCGCCCGAAAGCCGGTCGGGAAACGCTTGCGCCTTGTGCGCGAGCCCGATGCGCGCAAGCAGGCTCATGCCCGCCTCGCGGGCGTCATACGGCGCCATGCCAAGCACCTGGATCGGCCCGAGCGTCACGTTGTCGATCACGCTCATGTGCGGAAACAGGTTGTACCCCTGAAACACGATGCCGACTTCGCGGCGGAGCATGTCGAGATTGACGCCGCGTCCGTCGATGCGATCGCCATGCAGCGTGATGCGCCCGCCATCGATGCTTTCGAGCTGGTTGATACAACGCAGCAGCGTGGACTTGCCGCAACCGGAGGGGCCGATCAGGCAGACGACCTGATGCGCGTCGACGTCGAGCGAGAGCCCCGAGAGCACTTCGGTTGCGCCATAGCGCTTGGTGACGTTATCGATTTCGATCAGTTTCATGCGTAGTCCTCACCGGTCGTGCTCACATGCCCGCGCGCATGCGTCGGCGATCGCGCTCGATCAGGCGGTCGACAAAGCGCGCCTGCGGAATCGTGACGAGCACGAAGACGATCGCGACCGTCGTCACCGCCGAAAGATTGAAATTGTTGCTGGCGATGATCTTCGACTGATTGAATGCGTCGATGGTCCCGATGATCGCGACGAGCGCCGTGTCCTTTTGCAGGCTGATCATGTTGTTCAGCAGCGGCGGCACGATCCCGCGCACGGCGAGCGGCACGGTCACGAAGCGCAGCGTCTTCAGATACGAGAGCCCCAGCGAACGCGCCGCCGCAATCTGGCTGGGGTGAACCGATTCGATGCCGGCACGATAGATCTCGGCAGTGTAGGCGCCATACGTGAGCGTGAGCGCGAGAATCGCATACGTATTCGACGACAGATCGCGCAGCACGGGCAAGTCGGTGAGCGGAAGACCAAAGCCGATCAGATAGATGTTGATGATGACGGGCAGCCCGCGAAAGAGGTCGCAATAGGCGATTGCGAGCGTGCGTATCGGCTTGCCCGCGCGGCCGGGCAAGGTCCGTGCGATTGCGATGGCCAGCGCCCACACGAGAATGCACACAGCCGAGACCGCGAAAATTTCGAGGTTGGTCACGAAGGCGAGCAGGATCGCCTTTGACGATCGCACGATGAGACCGACATCGAAGAACGTGCGGCTCACGGCGGCGTCGTTGGCCACGAGCAGCCATGCGAACGCACAGGCCCCGACGAGCGCGGCGGAGTACGCGAACGACTGCCACGAGGCATCGGAAGCCTGCGCGCCGCAAGTGCGCGCGGCGTAAATATCGTCCGCGCGCTGGGCGCGCGCCGATAGCAGAACCCCTTGCAGCGCCTTGCATCCCAAAGCAAACGCGATACCGCAGGCGAGCGCCGCGCCCGCCATCACGGCAACGGGCGGCCAGCCCGCCGACACCGCGACGCGGGTGACGTGGTACGCCGTGAACGCAACGAGCGCGAATGCGAGCACGCCCACCGCGAGCGCGAGCATGCCCCGGCCGCGATGGACGCGCAGCCGGTTCATCGCGTACCACGATCGCGCGCGATCGCTGGTGAGAGTGGATTCGGTAGCGTCCATGTCGGGGTTCCCGTCAGTCGGTCAGGGTTTCCAGAAAGCCACCGACGCCGGTGAGCGTCCCCATTGAGGTACGAGATAGGTGGCTTCGAGCTTCTTGAGCGTGCCGTCGTTCTTCAGGTCGGTCATCACCTTGTCGATCGAGGCCCGGTTGGGCGAGCCCTTCGGATAGACCCCGGCCGTCTCCTGCCCCGACACATACTGGCCGACGATCTCGAGCTTCCCGTGGGCGTTGGCCACCTGGCCGAGCACGATCGTCGTGTCGGTGAGCACCGCATCCACTTTGCCCGCCACGAGCGCGGTGAACATCGACGAGGTATCGGGAAACACCTGCACGTTGGTCGCCTTGATCTTCTCGGGCACGAACTGGACGAGCGTCGTGCCCGCCTGCACGCCAATGCGGCTCGACTTGATCGACTGCTCGGTCACCGGGTCTTTCTTGCGTGAGGCGACGCCGAAGTCCGATTGCTGATACGGCACCGAGAAGTCCACGACCTTCTTGCGCGGCTCGGTGACCGAGATCTGCGCGAGCGCGATGTCGTAGTCTCTGGTTTGCCCGGCAACGATCGAGTCGAATGTCACGTTGACGAGCTTGAGCTTGTCGAGGCCCAGCCGATGCGCCATGTTGGCGGCCATGCAGAATTCGAAACCGTCCTTGATGGTATCGGGCGTGTCGCCGTTGAAGTCGCCCACGGCCGGCAGATTGATCTCCACGGTGAGCTGGCCGGGCACGGCGGGCTTGATCGTGTCGGTGCCTTTCGCGCCGGTGATGAGACAATCGCCATACGAGGCGTCGGCGTGCGCGGGCGCGGCCGCCATTGCCATGCTGCCTGCTGCGATGGTGGCCGCGAGCAGCGGGCCCAGTCTGCGGGTTGGTTTCATGAGATTCCCCTGTTCTGACCGTGGTTGAATGACGGTACGACGGTGTAGTGCCACTGCCTGGCGCGCGCGCGACGAGCCGCTAGAAAAGAGCCGGCCCGCGTGTTGCCAGCTCCAGATAGATCTGTTGAAGCCGCATCGTCAGTTGTCCGGGACGGCCGTTGCCGATCACCGCGTTTTCAACCTGGACAACGGGCGTGACGGTGCTCGACGCGCTGGTGAGAAACGCTTCCCGCGCGGCCTGTGCTTCTTCAACCGTGAAGCGTCGTTCTTCAATGCGTAACCCTGCATCGCCGGCGATCTGCAAGATGGCGGCCTTCGTGCAGCCAGGCAGCACGCTTTGTGAATTCGGGCGCGAAACCAGCACGCCTTGCGCGTTGACGAGATACGCCGTCGACGATGCGCCTTCGGTCACGTAGCCGTCTTCCACGAGCCAGGCTTCGTGAAATCCACGCTCCCGCACGTCGCGTTTGGCGAGCACCTGGGCGAGCAGCATCACCGACTTGATGTCGCGGCGCGCCCAGCGCTGGTCGGGCACGATGCCCACGGCCACGCCTTCGCGCGCCGATACCGCGCCGGTAATGGGCCGTTGCTGCGTGAAGGCAACGAACGTTGGCACGAGTCCGGGCGCAAACGTGAATTCACGCTCCGCGACGCCGCGCGTCACTTGCAGGTAGACGACCCCTTCTTCAATGCGATTGCGCCGGACCAGCTCGGCCTGGATGTCTGCAATCGCGTGACGCTGCATCGGCATGGCGATGCCGATTTCGCCAAGAGAGCGTTCGAGCCGGGCCAGATGCAGTTCGTTATCGACCAGCCTGCGGTCTATCACGGCACTGACTTCATACACGCCGTCGCCAAACAGAAAGCCACGGTCGAATATGGAAATCCGCGCCTCGGCTTCCGGTACGAAGCGGTCGTTGAGGTAGATCTGTCGCGTCAAATCCGTGTCTCCCTGCGAATGCGTCGAATGCATTCTGATGGGAAGACACGGATGTGGCCAATTCAATTTTCGGCATGCATCATGCGAATCCTGCATACGGCGATTGCCCACCGCGCCGGTGCGAAATCATGCAGAATTTGCTGCCGCGCACCATCGTCGTTATGTTGCGCTTGCAGGTTCGGTCGTTCTTCTGGGTGGGGTCTGGCGCAGGTTCGACGCTTGCACGCTCTTTCCTTTACCGTCACTTGCCGAACCCCGCGTTGCCGATTGCGTGGCGGTGACGGCTGCCGCCATTTCGTTCTGCTTGATGATCTTTTCGATCTCGCCATCGGCCAGCGCGTCGTACTGCGCGAAGACATCGGTGCGATAGCGCGTATTTTGTGCCGCCGCGAGTTGTGTGCCGGACTCGTCGCGCGTATCCGTCTCCACCGTCATGGAAAGACCGATGCGCAGCGGCCGCGCCGCAAGTTCGCGGGGATCGAGCTCGATCCGAACAGGCAGGCGCTGGACGATCTTGATCCAGTTGCCCGTGGCGTTCTGCGCGGGCAAGGTCGCGAACGCGCTGCCCGTGCCCGCCGAAAAGCCCGCGATACGCCCGTGATACTTCACGCCCGAGCCGTAGACATCCGCCGTGAGCGTAACGGGCTGGCCAATGCGCATGTGCTTGAGCTGCACTTCCTTGAAGTTCGCGTCCACCCATACGCCGTCGAGCGGCACGATAGCCATGAGCGGCGTGCCGGGCGACACGCGCTGGCCAACCTGGACCTGGCGCTGCGCCACGTAGCCTGTGACCGGCGCCGGCAAGGTATCGCGCGCATACGCGAGCCAGGCCGCGCGCACTTTCGAGGCGGCCGCCTGGACGTCCGGATGCTGTTCGACCGAGGTGCGGTCGGTCAGCGCATGATTCGCCGCTCCTTGCTGGCGGGCGGCGTCGAGCGCGGCCTGTGCGGCCTGCACGGCGTCGCGGGCGTGGGCAATGTCTTCGGCGGAAACGGCGCCCGACTCGGCGACTGCCGCGCGGCGGCGCAAATCGTCGTTGGCGCGGGCGAGGTCCGATGCGCGTTGCGCCACGTTCGCCGCGTAGAAGTCGTTGTTGACGTACAGGCCGCTCACGCGCCGCACGGTCTGGCCGAGCGACGCTTCGGCGTCGGCCAGCGCGATTCTGGCGTCGGCCGGGTCCAGCGTGACGACAGGGTCGCCCGCCTTCACGATCTGCGTGTCGTCGGCGTTCACGGCAACCACCGTGCCCGTGACTTGCGGCGTAAGCTGCACGAGATTGCCGCTCACATAGGCGTCGTCCGTCGTTTCGTGAAAGCGGCCATCCGTGAAGTAGTACGCGCCGTATGCTGCACACGCTATCAGCGTCGCGGCGCCGAGCAGCGCGATCAGGCGCTTGCGGCGGCCGGGGGGCGTGGCCGCCTTGTTCTCGTGCGCGGGGGCCGCTTGCGCGCCGCCTTGTGGCTCGTCGAGTTGATCCACCGGATCGCGCTCGGTCGTGATCGTTTCGCTCATTTCAGTTCTCCTGACGGGTTTGCAAACATGGCGCTCAACGCGCGGCGACGACGGCATGGGCAGACGTGTCGACATAGCCGCCGCCCAGCGCGGAAGCCAGTGCGATCTGCTGGTCGCGGCGATCCATCTTCAGGTTGGTGATGGCTTCGTCGGCATTCAGCGCCGTGACGTCGGCGTTGAGCACGGTCAGTTGATTCGTCAGGCCGCCCTTGTACTGCGTGATGGCGAGCTGGTCGGCGTCGCGCGCGGCCTGCTGCGCGGTTTGTGCGTCGACGAGCTGCGCATCGCTCGAACGGATCTGGGCGAGCTGTGTGGCCACGCCGCTAAGCGCGCCAATGAGCGTCTGGTTGTAGGCGGCCACCGCGTAGTCGAACTCAGCATAGCGGCCCTTCAATTGCGCGCGCAGTTCGCCCCCGTCGAAGATCGGCAGATGGATTGCCGGGCCCGCCGAGGCCGTGCGGCTCGCGGCGGTGAGGAAGCGGCCGAAGCCGAACGCGTCCAGACCGATTGCCGCGCTCAGGTTGATGTCCGGATAGAACTCGGCCTTCGCCTCCTTCACCTCGTGCGTGATCGCGTCCACGCGCCAGCGCGCCGCGACGATATCCGGGCGGCGGCTCACCAGGTCGGCGGGCAGGTTGTCGGGCAGGCGCACGTCGTCGCCCACGGCGAGCGTCGGTCGCGTGATCGCGATGCCACGGTCGGGGCCTTTGCCCATCAACGCCGCCAGTTGATAGCGCGTGGTCAGAATGCGGCCGTCGAGCGCGCTCACGCGTGAGCGGCTCGTCGCCAGGTTGGCCTGCGCGGTCTTGCGCTCCACTTCGGTGTCGAGCCCTGTCGCAATCCGGCCCGCCGTGATGCGGTCGATCTGCTCGCGGCGCGCGACTTCCTGCTGCGCGATGTCACGCAGCGCGTAGAGCCGCGCCAGCTCGTTGTAGGTGCGCGCAATCGTCGTGTCCAGCGTGAGCTTGACGACTTCCTCGTCGGCCTCGCTCGCGGCCGCCTCCGAGACCGCCGCCCTCAGCGCCTCGCGATTCTTGCCCCACAGGTCGAGATCGTAGGAAGCGGTGAGCAGGCCCTTGTTCTCGGTCTGCCACGAGCCGGCATACGGCGGGGGCACCAGCGCCGTGCTGCTGTACTGCTGGCGCGTGAGGGTATAGCTCGCGTCGACGCGCGGCAGCGTGCCCGCCTCGGCGGTTTCGCTGTACGCCTGGGCCTGGGCCACTCGCGCCCTGGCCTCTTCGATCGTCGGGCTGCCTTGCAGCGCCTCGGCAATCAACGCCTTCAATTGCGCGTCGCCGAACTGGTCGACCCAATCGGTGGACGGCCAGTGCCCCTGCTCTTGCGGCAGGCTCTGCGCCGTCTCGAAGTGTTGCGGCTGGGCCATCTGCTTGTCGCTGTGGATGCCCGCGTAGTTCGCGCAGGCGGCGAGCACGGCCATGGCGATGGCCGATACGCCCCGCTTCAGCGTGCGGGCACCGATGCTTGATCTAGAAGTCTGCGATTTCATTTTCTGACATGTCAGATTAATGGTCGAAAAAAAGCGCGGCGCCACGGCCGCGCCGTTCAGTCGCCGGTGAACTTGCGAAGCAGGCGATTGAGCTCGGCGAACTCCGCCTTCGTGAATTTGTGCAGGCGTGCGTTCAACACATGCGGCGCGATTTCCGGGATCTGCGCCGCCGTTTCCAGACCTTGCGCGGTGAGGTTCAGATTGACCACGCGGCGGTCGTTCGCGTCGCGCGAGCGCTCCAGCAGACCCTTGGTTTCGAGCTTGTCCAGCATTCGCGTCATCAGGCCCGTGTCGATGCCGAGCAGCTTCGACAATTCGAACGGCGTGGTCGCCACACGCTGCTTCAACGAAAGCAGAATGCCCATTTGCTGGCTCGTGATGTCGAGGTCCTTGAGCGCCGTGTCCAACTCCGCGACAACCAGATTGCGCGCCTTGACGATTCTGAAACCGACACTTTCCGTGAGCATGAAATTTTTCGGCGTGTAGTGGTCCATCGCGGCATCCTCCGTATTGAGTCTCACAATATCTGCATTATCAGATACTGTCAAGAAAAAACACGCTGCCGCCCCGTCCTCAGTGGCCGCCGGAGGCAGCCGCGCCCGCGCCGCCGCCCTTCACCGGCCGCGTCACCCAGATCAGCGGAATGATGACGACAAAGATCACCGCTGAAATCCAGAAGATATCGTTCAAGCCCAGCATGGTGGCCTGCGCGTTGAGCGCGTTTTCGTAAAAGGCCGTGGCTTTGGGTATGCCGCCGCCCAGTGTCGCCTGGAGGTGCGCAATGGCGCCCGTGAACGCCGGATTCTCCACGCTCGTTTGCTCGGCGAGCCGCGCATGATGGAGGATCGTGCGGTCGTTCCAGGCGTTGCTCATCAGTGACGTGCCCACCGCGCCCGCGAAAATGCGCGCGAAATTCGACAGACCGGCGGCCGCCGGAATCTCCTCGGGCCGCAGGCCGGACAGGATGATGCCGGTGAGCGGCGTGAAGAACAGCGCCGTTGGAATGCCTTGCAGCAGGGTTGGCAAAATCAGCGTCCAGGCATCCACGCCGGTCGTGTAGTTCGAGCGCATGAAGAACACGGCGGCGAAGCCGGCGAATGCCAGCGTGGCGAGCACCCGCAGGTCCATGCGCGGCATGACCTTGCCCATCACGGGGGCGAGGATCACGGCGAAGATTCCGAGCGGCGCGGTCACGAGCCCCGCATCCACGGCGCGATAGCCGAGAAAGCCCTGAATCCACTGCGGAAGGATCACGAGGTTTGCAAAGAAGATCGCGTATGCGACCGAGATGGCAATCGTGCCGCCCAGGAAGTTGCGTTTGGTGAACAGCCGCAGGTTGACGATCGGTCGTTCCTCAGTCAATTCCCAGATGAGGAAGAACACGAAGCTCACTGCCGCGACGGCGGTGAGCGCCCAGATGACCGGCGAACTGAACCAGTCGAGGTCCTTGCCCTTGTCGAGCATGATCTGCAACGGCGCAACCCAGGCGATGAGCGAAATCAGCCCGACCTTGTCGACCGGCAGTTTGCGTGCGGGCGTTTCGCGTTCGCGATAGATCGCCCACACCACGCCGGCGGCAAAGAGGCCGACCGGGACGTTGATATAGAAGATCCATGACCAGCTGTAGCTGTCGGTGATCCAGCCGCCCAGCGCCGGGCCCGCGATCGGCCCGACCGTTGCGGTCATCGCCCACAGCGCCAGCGCGTTCGAACTCTTTTCCTTGGGAAACGAAGCGAGCAGCAAGGCCTGCGAAAGCGGCACCAGCGGCCCCGCCACGGCGCCCTGAACGATACGCGCCACCAGCAGCGTCAACAGGTTCGGCGCGAGACCGCACGCGGCCGACGAGAGCACGAACAGCAGAATCGCCCCGACGAACAGCTTGACCTGGCCCACGCGCTGCGTAAGCCAGCCGGTCAGCGGAATGGACACCGCATTGGCCGCCGCAAAGAGCGTGATGACCCACGTGCCTTCGTCGATCGACACGCCGAGATTGCCGGAGAGCGTGGGAATCGCGACGTTGGCGATCGACGAGTCCAGCACGTTCATGAAGGTGGCGAGCGCCACGGCGAAGGTGCCGAGCGCGAACTTCGCGCCGGTCAGCTGCGCCGGGCCGCCTGGGTTGATCGATGAATTCATGGTACGTCCTCTCGTCTGGATGCGAATGTCCCGTCAATCACGAATATTTATCTGACTTGTCTGATAATTCGGCAAAAAAAGCGGCCCTGAGCCTGAGGCCGTGTGGCGCGATCTGGAAAGCGGCGTGTTCGAGGTGACGCGTCGAAGAGCGGCCACGACTCACCCATTTCGATATCTGATGCGGAATATATCTGACATTGCAGATATTGGCAAGCGAGTTTCGTCATCGCGCTCGCGCCTGCCCAGCGAGCGGGTATTCAGCCGCCTGACGATGGGCTTCTGACGTAACATGCCGCAGGACAGGGCCACTCCCCGGCGTGCCCGAGTGATTACGATTGCATGACACAACCCGCGCGGGTGTCGCCCATACCGGCCGCCGGAATCATCACAATGACAATGCGAACCGACGACTCTTCCGATCCTTCACAGTCCGCGCAGCCTGTATGGAGCGCGATTCGCGACGACTCCGCCAACGCATTGCACGACACGCTCGTGGAAATCGACGGATGGATGATCCCACTCGATCCGGCAAGCACGAGCGCCGACTATTTCCTTCTTGCCGCCGATGAGCCGTGTTGCGGCGGCTGCGTGCCACGGAATCCTTTCAGTTGCATTGAAGTCGTGACACGCGCGCCTCTCGTGCCCGAGCGCGAATCCGTTCGCTTGAGCGGCCGGTTGATACGGCTGATCGACGATCCGGCCGGTTGGCGTTATCGGCTCGAAGACGCGCAACGCGTGCCGCAGCAGCCGGGCTCACTCGCGTCGGCAACGGGAATGAGCCGGCGCGCATTCCTCGCCTCGGGGGCCGCACTGGGTCTCGCAGCCTGCGCGCCCGGACGCTTTGCACGCTATGCCGACACGCAGGACACGCAGCACGCGTCCGCGGCGAGCGACAGCGCGCCGTCCGCCTGGCAAGCCTCCACGGGCGCGCTCACGATCGACATGCACAGCCACGCGGGACATGTGATCGTTTCGCGCAACCCCGCCCTTGGCGAGCGCCGGGCGCTCACGCCGGTGAGCGCGCCGATGCGCGCGGGCGGCATGAACGTCATCTGCCTCGCCATCGTCACGGACACCGTCGTCACACGCGTGTCCGCCGACCGGAAACGCTTCGAGGCGTGGCGCACGCCGCAGCCCGGCGAGTTGTACCAGCTAGGCCAGATCGAGTTCGCGCGCGCGAAAACACTGGTTGAACGCGAGCAACTCGACATCGTGACGAACGCAAGCATGCTCGCTTCGGTTGGTGGCCAGAAGCCGTGCGTGATTATCGCGGCCGAAGGCGCGGATTTTCTCGAAGGCCAACTGGAACGCGTGGACGAGGCTTACTCGCGACATCAGTTGAGGCATCTTCAGTTGACGCACTATCGCGTCAACGAGCTCGGCGACATCCAGACCGAAGCGCCGGTGCACGGCGGCCTGACCGATTTCGGCGCGGACGTCGTGCGCCGCTGCAACACGCTGGGCATTGTCGTGGACGTGGCGCATGGCACCTACGATCTCGTGAAACGCGCGGCGGCGGTCACGACGAAACCGCTCGTTCTCTCCCATACGGCGCTCGCGAGCCATCCTGGCGCGCGCAGCCGGCTGATCACGGCCGACCATGCGCGCGCCGTGGCGCAAACGGGCGGCGTGATCGGCGTGTGGCCGAGCTCCGGCACGTTCCACGACCTCGGGGCCATGGCGCACGGTTTCAGAAGAATGGCCGATGTGGTGGGCGTCGACCACGTGGGGCTCGGTTCGGACATGTACGGTTTCATTTCGCCGCCCGTATTCCAGCGCTACGAGCAATTGCCGGCCTTGGGCGCGGCGCTTCGCGCGGCCGGCTTTTCGCAGCAGGAAACCGAGCAGATGCTCGGCGGCAATTATCGGCGCGTGTTCGAGGCAACGCTTGCGTGATCGATTTGAACGTGCGTGCGTATCGAGTCGACCATTGCCCCGCCGCTCAGTGCGCCGAGAAAAACGAGCGGGCATTGCCACCCGTTCCCGCGCCACGACGCGCGTCGCACAGGCAGTCCAGACGGCCAAGCAGGTCTCTCGCCTGCTTCTCGACGTGCATCGGCAGCGACGGCGTGGCGAGGATGGTCGTCACCCTGGCGCGCCAGTAGTTCAGGCTCGCTATGGAGCCGTTTTGCGCGACGCGCGCGCCTTCGACCTCATGTTCGAGATGGTCGACGACGTGCCGGATATGCACCAGATCCTGCTCCGAATAATCGTAGCTCACGATCGCTCTCCCTGTTTTTTAATTAGCAGTATTGATCTTGCCTACCGGCGTGAGCGGTTCCGTTGCCACCATTCGTGATGGTCGAGATTGCGCAGAAGATCGGCGCGCCTGCGCTCGCGACGATAGTGGACCACGACGCCGACTGCCGCAATGACAAGCACAATGGCGCCGGCGGCCATACCCAGCCAGGATTGGTCCATGTCAGTCTCCCCAATTGCACTCCGTTCGCCGGCGCCCGTTTCAAGCGGCACCCGGCGTGAATCCGCTCTGCCGCGGCGAGAGACCGTCGATCTCCCGTCGCGTCGTGTTACGCGCGGGCAATCGCACGCAAAATCGCGTCTCCCCTCGCAGTGACGCGAGGCACGGGCAGGCCCACTTCATGGGGTTCGATTTCAATCAACTGAAGCTCGCGCAGGGCGCCGAGTTCCAGGCGGTCCACCTCCATCCGCTCCGGCGCATTCTTTACCAGCATCAACGTGGCAAGTTCGTGGGGGCTCAGCATGGTAGTCCCTCGCAATGCAGGGGTTGGAAAAGGAAAGTGGTAACGCGCGGCACGAGCACGCTGGAGCGGCCGATCGGATAGCGCCATGCCGCAAGGCAACGCCTGTCACGATGACGACCGACTCCCGCAAGAGGATGGATGGCCGGGACCTGAAATACAGCCGAGCCTGACGTGGCAAACAAAAGGTATTGAGGAATGCTCACGAATTGGCTCCAGGGGGGCACCAACCAGCGTTGCCGCTGCCACTGCGGCTTGATCCTCGGCATGCGCGCTTCTGGACACCCGGTCACGGGAGCGCCCTGCCGATCGATCTAGAGCGATCATTCTAACTTTGTTAAATCGACGCCACTAATCTGTATCGTCCAGGAGTTTCCCCAATATGTGAGATTTGGTGCGCGTGAGTTGGGCCGCCACGGTTGGAGGGGCCGTGGCCCTTCACGTGAAGGCTGTCACTCACCTTACTTGTCGCGGCGGCATTCGCGCACGCCCGACATGGTTTCGAGCCGTGAGCAGATCGCCGAGAATTCGCTCGTGCTCACGCGTGACAGCGCGATCTGCACGTCATCGAGATCGGCGTCGTCGTCGGATTGCTGGACGATGAACTGCTTGACGCGCACGCTGCCCGAGCCGAGCGCCTCGTGCACCGAGTCGAGCGTGACGCTACCGCGCTCCACCAGCAGTTGTATGTTGCGTTGCTGACGCACGGAAATGAAGCGCCGCTCCAGCGGTTTCACGCCCACCAGAATGATCAGAATAATGACGGTCGCGCCGATGGCGGCCGTGTACATGCCGCCGCCCACCGCGAGACCGATACCGGCCACCGACCACAGGCTCGCGGCGGTCGTGAGACCGCGCACGACTTCGCCGCGCAGCAGGATGGACCCCGCGCCCAGAAAGCCGATGCCCGAAACGACCTGGGCCGCGACCCGGGAGGGATCGAGCACGACATTCTTTTCGCCCAGCACGTCGGCGAAACCGAACGCCGAAACCAGCATCATCAGCGCGGCGCCGACGCACACCAGCATGTGTGTGCGCAGACCGGCCGCCCAGTTCAGGCGCTCGCGCTCAAAGCCGATCACGCTGCCGAGGAGCGCCGCAATCAGCAGGCGCGACAGGAGTTCGAGGTCGCTGATCAAGATGAAGCTCCGTGCTTTTCGTCAGACAATGTCCCCAAAGGTCGAATTGTGACACTTTCGTGAAATTCATGTCGACCACAGGACGCGTCATCAAGACCGACCGCGCGCTGAGAAAGCCGCTTACACGGTGAATCCGAGCTCCGCAAAGGTGGTGATCTTTGCCTCGCAGGCTCGCACCAGCGCCGGATCGTGGCTCGAAAAAAAGACGGCGCGGTCTTTGGCCAAGGTCTTGAAGAGATCGATCAGCACGGCGCGCGTGGCCGCGTCGAGCCCGTTGCCCGGTTCGTCCGCGATGATCACGGCGGGATCGCCGAGCGCTGTCGCCGTCAGGAAAAACTTCTTGCGGGTGCCGAGGGACATCTGCTCGAAACGCTTCTCCAGATGCGGCGTGAGGCCGAAGCGATCCGCGAGATCGAGCGTGCGGGTATCGAGTGTCGTCTTTTTCGCGGACGCCACGAGTTCGAGAAACGCACGGCCGGTTTGAAACGGATACGCCATGCAATCGTCGGGCACATACGCCAGGGCGGATTTCGCCTCTAGCGGCGCGGCACGCAGCGAATGCCCACCGAGCCATATTTCACCGTCGTCGGCGTCGATCGTTCCGGCAAGAATGCCGAGCAAGGTGGACTTGCCACTGCCGTTTTCATCGCAGAGCGCGACGCATCCCGCGCCCGATGCATAGTGCAGCCCTTGAAAGAGGACGCGTCCGCCGAAGCGTTTGCTGAGGTTTTCGAATCGAAGCATGGTGGAGTGAATCAAACAAAAATGTTCCAGACGACAACAACCCAGGTCGCGGCCAGCAGGACGCCGAGCAACATGGATTGCCGGGTCGCGTAACGCTGCGACAACGAGAGCAATGCCAGCAGCGGCGCACCCAGGCCCACGAGCGCGGCCGCCGACCACAACGACAGCACGCCGTGTGCCACGAGCCGCAGCGGCGTGGCGGC
Source organism: Paraburkholderia unamae (assembly GCF_003096875.1). Lineage (NCBI taxonomy): Bacteria > Pseudomonadati > Pseudomonadota > Betaproteobacteria > Burkholderiales > Burkholderiaceae > Paraburkholderia > Paraburkholderia unamae. Next base: position 274,202 of record NZ_QEOB01000011.1, on the reverse strand, counting down.
TGCGAACGGCAGCGCCAGCGCGGCCACGGTCAGCATGTCGGCGCGAACCCTGGCGGCGGTCGTGAGCGGCAGCGATTGCATGAAGTGGGAAGCACGCAGATGCGCCGCGCGCAAATCGCGAAAGGTGCTCGCTGCGATCAGTGCGATGGCGGCCTGCGAAATCAGCGTGAGCGGCACGGCGCGCGTGTCGAAGCCCCATATTCCCAGCAGGAAGCCGGTGGAGCCCGTGACCGAGCCCATTATCAGGTAGCGTCCGAGAGCGCTTGCGGCGCGATCCCACACGATGCCGACTTGCAGCCTGACCACGGGCGGCAGTCGAGGCAGCACGTTGGCGCGTACGAAACCCGTGACGCGATGTGAGCGCGCGCCGCGGTTGGCGGAGCGCGAAGTCGTGCGAGGCGGCGCATACGCAATCGCGAACGCGGCGAGCAACAATGGCATCGCCAGCAACACAGGTCGTATCGTGTCCTCGAACTCCATGCTGCCGACGAGAAGGACATTGGCAACGATCAGCGATATCGCGCTACGCAAATTGCGGGAGAGCACCGTCAATTGCCAGCCCAGCGTAATCAGCAGCAGACCGGCTACGAATAGATAGTTGGGCAGCTTCTGCGGCAGAAAGGCCAGCGCGACGGCGGCGGCAACCACGGGCAGCAGCAACGGCGTGCTCGCAATGAGCACGACGACGACGTCGACCACGCGGCGGCGGCTCGCGGAGGCAGGCAACGACTTGAGGAAGGCGGCGAACGGCCCCCCGGCGATGGCGGTACGCTGCGCGAACACCCACAGGACAGCGACGGCTTCGAGCATGTGCACCCACGCATAGCGCCATTCGACACCGTGCGAGGGGGCCAGCGCTTCGAGCACCGGGGCGCCCAGAATCTGCGTCTGCGCGAGCACCGGCATGGCAGGCAACAACAGCGAGATCGACAGCAACAGTGCCTGCCAATGCCTGCGCAGCATGCGAGACGTCGCAAGGGCGTACCACCGAAGTCGGCAAGACAGGATCATGTTCCAACTCACATTGACGGCGCAAACGGCCTTGGCCTTGGCCTCGCGCCGTGCGAACAGGGTTCGCACGCCACCCCCGCCCAGGCGAATCACGCCCAGCTTATCAGAAGCGAATCCTTGCGAAGATGTCTGCCGCGCGTGGGCGTTATTGAGCAAGCCGTTGCGGGTCGATATGCGCTATTCGCTTTCGCGCTCACTCGTCCACGCGATCGATCAGGAACTGCGTGAGCAACGCCACGGGCCGCCCGGTCGCACCTTTGTTCGCGCCGCCGCGCCAGGCCGTGCCCGCGATGTCGAGATGCGCCCACGGATAGGCGTGCGCGAAACGCGAGAGAAAGCAGGCCGCCGTGATGCTGCCGGCCGCCCGGCCGCCAATGTTCGCGAGATCGGCGAAATTCGATTTCAACTGCTCGCCATAGGCGTCGTCCACCGGCAGACGCCATACGGCGTCGGAGGCGGTTTCCGATGCGCGGAGCAACGCGTCGGCGAGCGCATCGTCATTGGCGAACAGGCCACTGCGGTGATGACCGAGCGCGATCACGCACGCGCCCGTGAGCGTGGCCACGTCGATCACCGCGGCGGGCTTGAAGCGCTCCGCGTAGGTGAGCGCGTCGCACAGGATGAGCCGCCCTTCAGCGTCGGTGTTGAGCACCTCGATCGTGAGCCCGTTCATGCTCGTGACGATATCGCCGGGCTTGTTCGCATCGCCGCCCGGCATGTTCTCGCACGCCGGTACGATGGCGACCACGTTCAGCCGCAGCCCCATCTCGGCAATGGCTCGCATCGTGCCGAGCACCGAGGCTGCGCCGCACATGTCGTATTTCATCTCGTCCATGGCTTCGCCAGGCTTGAGCGAGATGCCACCGGAGTCGAATGTGATGCCCTTGCCCACCAGCACGACCGGCGCGGTACGCGCGCCGCCGCCGCGATACTCCAGAACGATCAGTTGCGCCGGTTGCGCCGAAGCGCGCGCAACGCTCAGGAATGCCCCCATTTTCAAGGCCTCGATGCGTTGCGCGCCGAGCACCTCCACTTTCATCTCCCAGTCGCGGGCGATCTTCTTTGCCGCATTGCCGAGCCACGCGGGCGTGCACACGTTGCCGGGCAGGTTGCCCAGATCGCGCGCAAGATCGATGCCGTTCGCCAGCGCCACGGCGCGCCGGATCGCGCGTTTCGCGGCCTTCGACGCGTCGGCTTCGACGGCGAACACCACGGTATTCAACGCGCGCGGTGCACCCTTTTCCTCGCTTTTCATCTCGACGAAGCGATAGCTCTCGTCGCGCAGTTCGAGAATCGCCGCACGCACGCGGGCTGCGCCATCGAGGTCCGTCACGGGGGCGAGCGTGAGCGCGATACTCACCTTCGCGAGCCTGGTGGGGAGGATGGCGCGCCACGCGGCGCGCACCGCCTCCTTGTAACGCCGCTGATCGAGCGCCTCCGGTTTGCCGAGTCCGACCACGAGGACACGCGACGCGCCCATGCCTTGCACTTCGTGCAGCCAGAGCGTCGAGCCGACCTTGCCGTCGATATCGCCGGCCTTCCACAAACGATCGAGGCGCGCCGCGATCGCGCTGTCGATATCCGCCAACGCGGTGGACGGTTTCTGATTGTCGAACAGGCCGATCACGAGGCAATCGGCATCGGAGGGATAGCCGCCGGAAGGCGTGCAAAGCAAAAAATTCATGGGCTGTGCGTATTCGGAAGTGAATAAAAATACCGCGGCGCTCGATTCCGCGGCCTGCGCTGCGAGCAATCCGCAATCGTACGCGCGGTGATGCAAACGACTTTTGCAAAATAAATCGCCGTACAGCCCTGATGAAGCATGGTTTTGCGTGGCACACGCACTTGCCGGAATGCATTTGCGCTCAGTATCCCGACGCGGCGAAACTGCCGCCAAGCCGTTGCTCGCGGTGAGCGACGTAGCGGCACACGCTGAGTGGCCAGTGGGGAAACTACGGTGACGCAATTCGCGTTGGATTCAAACCACTTTGAGTTTGGCGGTTTTTGTAATGGCATACTCAAGCCTGGGCGCTGTGCAGATGTGTTGTCACGTCCAATGGGACAGCGGCGCGAATTTTGTGCGCTTCTTCATGTGCTGTTTTTCGTGCACGCTTTTCGTGCCCTCACGCCACTCGTCCAGGAATTAGTGTCACATGAATTACAGCTCTCCGGTCAGCCGGGCTTCGACGAGATATAGCGCGGACGACGAACGCGCCCGCTCGCGCGCGGCCTGGTTAGCCAGCGAGTTTCGCGCGAGCTATGCATGGCTGAAGTCGAAACTGCAACGGCGCGTGGGCTCGCCAGCCGATGCGGAAGATCTCGCGTCGTCGTCGTTCGCCGAACTTGCAGATGTGCAGGACCCGGCCACCGTTCGCGATTCGCGAGCGTTTCTCACGGTCATCGCGCAGCGTCTCACGTTCGAAATGTGGCGCCGACGCGACCTCGAACGCGCCTACCTCGAAACGCTCGCGTATCAGGAAGAAGCCGTCACGCCTTCGGCGGAAAGCATGGCCGAAGTGGCGCAGGCGTTATTGCTGGTGGACCAGGCTTTGAACGGCCTTTCGCCGAAAGCGAAAAGCGCTTTCGTCATGAGCCAGATCGACGGCCTCACGCACGCTGAAATTGCCGAACGGCTCAACGTGTCGGTGAGTATGGTGCGCAAATATATTGCGCAAGCTTTGACGCAATGCTATTTGGCCGTGTGAAGCGAAAGCGTGCAAAGGCGCAGCATGGGCTGCGCCTTCCTGTGAAACACCAATCATTGCGCGAAGCGTGGTGAGTCAGAGTGCGGCCATCGTGCTACGGCATCGATTCACGACATCGCGAATGCAGTTTGCCGCGAAAGCAATATCGTCTTCTGTCGTGAATCGCCCGAGGCTCAGGCGCACCGTACGGCTGGCCGCGTCCTCGTCGAGCCCGATGGCCGTGAGCACATGCGAAGGCGTGCCCGCCGCCGAATTGCAGGCCGAAGTCGACGAAATCGCCAGATCGCCCGTGAGCAGGAACGGAAAGAATCCCGGTAGATCGAAAGTCAGGCTCAGCGTGTGAGGAATGCGCCGCGCGCGCGCCGCATTGTGGCGCACACCGCCCAACACGAGCACCCGGTCGAGCAGTTGTCCGGCGAGTTGACCGATACGCGTGCGCTCCTGTTCCATTTCCCGCCGTGCAAGCTCGCACGCCGTGCCCATGCCCACGATCTGATGCGTGGCGAGCGTGCCCGAGCGCAAACCGCGCTCGTGACCGCCACCATGCATTTGCGGCGCAATGCGCTCGAACGCTTCGCGGCTCACGTAGAGCGCGCCCATCCCCTTCGGCCCGTACACCTTGTGTGCGGACATCGACAGCAGGTCGATGCCGAGCGCCCGAACGTCCACAGGCGTCTTGCCGAGCGCCTGCGCGGCATCGACGTGCAGCAACGCGCCGGCCGCGTGCACGACGCGTGAAATCGCGGCGATGTCCGTGAGCGTGCCCAGTTCGTTGTTCACGAGCATGAGCGAGACGAGACCCGTTTCCGGCGTCATGGCTGCCGCGACCGCATCGACGGTAATTTCGCCTTGTGCAGCAGGGGCAAGATACGTGAGCGTCATGCCGCGCTTTTCGAGGCTCGCCATCGTGTCCAGAATGGCCTTGTGCTCGATCCGGCTCGTGATGAGATGCGTTCGATTCGTGGCGCGCTCCGCGTAACCCTTGAGCGCCAGATTGTTCGACTCCGTGGCGCCCGAGGTCCAGACGATCTCCTCGGCGTGAGCGCCGATCAGCGCCGCGACCTGCTTGCGCGCCGCTTCGACAAGCGCTTTCGCGCGCATGCCTGCCGCGTGCGAGCTCGACGCCGGGTTGCCGAATTCGCCGTCCACACCGAGGCATTCGTACATCGCCGCCATCACGCGCGGGTCGGCCGGCGTCGTGGCCGCGTAATCGAAGTAGTGCAGTTTGCCCTTCTCGCTCATCGTTGTTTTCTCGTGTTTTGGAATGGGCGCGTGGCCATCGGCGTTTCGCACAAGCATGCGTTCGTCAACTCGCCGCGCCTTGTCGCTCCAGCCGTTGCGCGATCATGTCGATCACCCGTACGGGCGCGGTTTCGAGCTGCGCGTCGTGATGCGTCACCAGTGCCGCGAAGGTGCGAAACGCAGGCATGTCGAACACGTAGCTTCCTTCATGCCCCAACGCATAGGCGTCGCTCGCGATGCGCTCGTATTCGTCGAACGCCTGCGTGTGCTCGTTGCCGTAGCCGCGCTCGCGCAGCATGGCGGCGGCCATCGCCACGCGCAGCAGAATGCGCAGGGCCGTCAACGAGCCCGCCCCGACGCGCAGCGCTTCGAGCTGAAGGTGATACTCCAGCGAGAGCGCATCGCGAATGGGCTTGGGCAAAGGCAGCAGTTCCGTTTTGCCTGCCCTCGATCGCGCTCTCGACTGGTCCAGACGTTGCGCCCAGCCTTTCATCATTTGGCCACCGCCGGTATGCACGCGTTCATCACGCCGTGCCGCCCACCGTCATGTCGTCCACACGCACGGTGGGCTGCCCCACGCTGACCGGAACCGACTGGCCTGCCTTGCCGCACACGGCGCGTCCCGTGTCGAGTTCGAGGTTATTGCCGACCAGGCTGATCTTCTGGATCGTTTCGGGGCCGTTGCCGGTGATCGTGGCGCCCTTCACGGGCGCGGTGAGCTTGCCGTTTTCAATCAGGAACGCTTCGGATGCCTCGAACACGAACTGGCCGCTCGTGATGTCCACCTGGCCGCCCTCCAGCCCCGCAACGTAAATGCCGTTCTTCACCGAGGCGATGATCTCCTCGTGCTCGCGATCGCCGTTGAGCATGAACGTGTTGGTCATGCGCGGCATGGGCAGCACCGAATAATCCTCGCGGCGGCCATTGCCCGTGGGCTTCATGTTCATGAGACGCGCGTTGAGCGAGTCCTGCATATAGCCGCGCAGCACGCCGTCTTCGATCAGCACCGTGCGTTGCGTCGCGCAGCCTTCGTCATCGAAATTGAGCGAACCGCGGCGGCCTTCGAGCGTGCCGTCGTCGACGATGGTGACGTTACGCGCCGCCACGCGCTCGCCGATACGGCCCGCGAACACCGAAGTCTTGCGCCGGATGCCGTCGGCTTCGAGTCCGTGGCCCACGGCTTCGTGCAGCAGCACCCCGTTCCAGCCCGGGCCGACCACGACGGTCATCTTCCCCGCAGGGGCGGCCCGTGCGTCAAGTTTCGTCAGCGCGGCTTCGACGCGGCCGTGCACCAGCACGCGAAGGTCTTCGTCCGACCACGACGCCACACCGAAACGCCCGCCGATGCCGCCGCTGGCGCTTTCCATGCGCGCGCCGGATTTGACCCGGACGTTGACCGAGAGCCTCAACATGGGCCGCACATCGCCAAGACTGAGTCCGTCACAACGCGCGACCCACACCGTCTCCCATGACGCGCCAAGCGTGGCGTTGACCTCCACCACGCGCGGGTCCTTCGAGCGAGCCAGTTCGTCCACGCGCTTGAGCAGCGCGAGTTTTTGCGCGGCGTCGATCGAGCCAAGCGGTGCGAGCGGTGCATACAGCGAGCGTCCCGATTGCGAAGCGGGAACGTTGCCGCTGTCTTGCGCGGTTCGCGTGAGCGCCTCCTCTCCCGAGCGAATCTGGCGCGCGACAGCGCGCAACGCGTCCGCTCCGATTCTTTGCGAGCTTGCGAACGTCGCTTCCTCGCCCTTCAGCACGCGAATGCCGAAGCCCGAATCGCATAGCCAGGAGCCGCCGCGCACGGCGCCGCCTTCGAGCGACCACGATTCGGAAATCGTCTCCTTGAGGTAAATATCGGCAAAGTCGCCCGATTGGCCGAGCGCGCTGCTCAGCGCGGCAAGCAGATGCGTTTCGTCGATGCCGTGTTTTTCGAGCAGCCCCGCGTGCGCCGCGCGGCGCACCTCATCAAGCGGGGCGTGGCGCGCGGCGGCATTCAGAGTGTCATGCATAGTGTCGTACCGGTATGTTGCGGGGAAGACTTTTGGCACGCTGCGCGTGTCAGCTTCCGCCTATCCTCATTTCGTCGATCAACCACGAACCCGTGCGGAAACTCCCTCGCGTCAGGGCGTCCGCGCCCACGGCGCGCACGCCCGCGAACATCGCGTTCAGATTCGATGCCAGCGTGATGCCGGTTACGGGAAAGCGGATCTGGCCGTTCTCCACCCAGAATCCCCGTGCCGCTCGCGAAAAATCGCCCGTCAAGCGGTTCACGCCGCCGCCCACCATTTCCGTGACGAGCAAGCCGCGATCGAGCCTCGCCAGCATGGCTTCGATACCGTCCGCACCGCCGGTCTGCGCACTGCGCACTTCGAGGTTGTGCGGGCCCCAGCCGTTTCCGGTCGGCGTCATCGAAAGGCGGCGCGCCGCATAGAGGCCCAGAAAATAGCCACGCAACACACCGTCCTCGACAACCCGGCGGCGCGACACGGCAATGCCATCGGAGTCGAAGCAGCGGCTGGCCATGCCTCGCATTACGAACGGATCTTCGGATACCTGAATATGTTCGGAAAAAAGTAGGGTGTCGAGGCGGCCGGTCAGAAACGATCCGGTGCGGTAAAGCGCATCGCCCGACGCCGCGTTGACGAATTCCGCGAGCAGCGACATTGCCGCCGTCGGCTCGAACAACACAGGGCAGGTTTGCGTAGCGATCTGCTTGCCGTCGAGCAGCGAGAGTGCGCGCTTCGCGGCTTGCGCGCCGATCTCCATGGGGGAATCCAGATCGGCGTAGGCCCGCGCGCCATCGCTCCAGAAGCCCATTTGCTTCTCGTTCGCGCCGGCCGCAACCGGTGTGCAGGAGATGGAATGTAGCGACCAGGGTGCGCTGTGCGAGAAGCCACCGCTCGTCGCGAGCAGCGACATACCGGCCGACGTATTGACGCTCGCACCGTTAGACGTGACGATGGCCGGGCTTGCGGCAAAGGCGGCCTCTTCCGCGCGGCGGGAGTCGTCGAGCATGGCATCGAGCGATAGATCGAGCGGGTGATACAAATCCAGATCGATGAAATCTTTGGCAAGCAGGTCATTCGGCGCAAGACCCGAGGCCGGATCGACCTCGGTGACCGCCGCGATATCCATCGCGGCTGCCACGGCCCCGGCGAGGCCCGCTGCGGACAGATCGGACGAATTCGTCGCGCCACGCCGGCCGTTGCGATAGACCACGAGCGAGATAGCCGAAGCCAGTTGAAGGCTCCGTTCGGTCGGCATGCGGTTGCGCACCGTCGTCGTGCGCGACTCGACGTGCCCCACTTCCACGCGCGCGCCGTCAGCGCCCGCGCGTCGTGCAAGATCCAGCGCGCGATCGGCGGCCTCCTCCAGATCCGATCCCACTTCGCGCCACTGCGTACCGCCGTCCTGCATAGCATCACTCCGCATGTTGAATTGCCATACGACCCGAGGGTCGCTCAATGGGCTGCCGCAATTCCCACTCGCTTTGCCCGGCAGCCCATCAAAAACAGTCTATCAATCGCTCTGGAAATGTTTTTACGAAACAATTCGCTTTATCGCTTATTCCGGGAATCGCTTTTCAGTGGCGCCCCAATACGTAGAAATCGAATCCGCTGAGGCGATTCCCGGCGCCGCATTACGCGCGCGGCTTCGTCAATTCAATCAAACGATCGCCGAAGCTCGCCCCCATCTTGCCCAGCGAGTCGGTGCCTTCGTCATAGTGCGACCGGAAGCGGCCGATGAGTTCGGGATCGACCTCGGCAACGCGCTCCAGTGTCGTTTCGCCTTGCGATGGCGCTTCGCCGCGTTCCACCGCGCGTTTCGACGTTTCCTCGGCGAGTTGCAACATGCGCCGGTCGTCGTCGGACGTCCAGTTGCATGCGCGGCGCAGCAATTCCCACTGCGCGCCCGCGAGCGCGAACACGAAGTCGGTGATGATGGCGGAGTCGTTAAGCGGTTGGCTGACCGACTCCATGAGCCTCACGGCAAGCGCGCGCTTTGCGTCGAACGCGGCGGTATCGATCTGGTTTAGCCCCTGCTTGATGGCCGCCAGTTCCGAATCCAGCGGCCCTTCCCCTCGCGCGGCATCATGCTGTGCGGCGAGCCGGTCGCGTATCGAAAGCAGCGCCGGATCGCCGTTGATCAACGCCGTCAACGGCTCGCTGCGCAACAGATCGGCAAGCAGCATTGGCGGCAGGTGCGCGAGATTCGCGCCAACCGGAACGGCGTCCAGCCATTGCGCAACAAATTCGGCGCTGTTCAGATGCGTCTTGCGATAGCTCGATAGCGCTTCGACAAGGGCGATCAGGTTTGCCGGTACGCCAAGCGCTCTTGCGCAATCGTCCACGTCCGTGGCGTTGGCGACGAACTGAATGGCGCTGCCGATTTCGCCGTCCCACATCGCTTCCGACGGCGTGGCGCGCTTGCGATCCAGCCATGCGCGTAATGCGTCAAGGCGCTCCGCCTTCGTCTGGGCGTCGCCGCCAAATGCATTGAGCGCGATGGCGACGGCCGCCGGCATCTGCGTGGCGGTGCCGAGATGGCTGTCGATAAAACCGGCCAGTTGGGTGGCGGAACGATTGCCGACCACACGACCGAGTTCCTTGCCGCCCTGCATGAGAATCAGCGTGGGAATGCCTCGTACGCCGAATCGGTCGCGCACCGCGGCGTTTTCATCCACATCGACCTTGACGAATTCCACGCTGCCCTGGAACTGCTCGCTCAATCTGGACAACGTGGGCGAGAGCGCCTTGCACGGACCGCACCATTGCGCCCAGAAGTCGACCAGCACGGGCAACGGGTTGTTCGTCACGTCGGTATCGAATGTCTCTACCGTCACTGCTTTCAGATTGCTCATGGGATATCCTTATTTTTAATGATTAGTCATGCTATTTGTTATATAGACGCAACGTTATTTGCGATTCCTGCGATCAGCCCGGCTGCGTGCTTGCGTATGCGCCGCTACCGGCAAGCGGGCCAGCGGTCTCGTCAAGCGGGCGCTGCGGCGGCTCCTCCGTCGTGCGTGCGAGGAAATCCAGCGTCGTGTCGTGGAAGGCCAGCAATTCCTTGCGATGCGCCACGCTGATGATCGTGGCATGAGGCAGGCGCTCGATCAGCAGGCGGTAAAGCTCGTTTTCGCTCTGGCTGTCGAGCGCGGACGTGCATTCGTCGAGAAACACCGTGGAGGGTTTGGCGAGCAGCACCCGCGCAAACGCCACGCGCTGTTGTTCGCCGCCGGAAAGCCGCGTGCTCCAGCGATCCTCTTCGTGCAGCGAACCCGTGTATGCGGCCAATCCGCAGGCGCGCAACAGTTCCTCGCACTCGTTATCCGCGTACGCCGAAGCTTCGCGCGGGTAAGTGACCGCCGCCTTCAGCGAGCCTGGCGGCATATAGCTGCGCTGAGGCAAGAAAAACGTGCCCGCCGCGGGACGCGCGATCCTGCCTTCGCCATAGGGCCAGAGGCCCGCGAGCGCGCGCAGCAGCGTGCTTTTTCCGCAGCCCGAGCGGCCGCGAACGATGCATCGCTGGCCGGCTTCGAGCACGAAGTCGGGCACGCGCGAGAGCGTGTCGCCCGATGCGTCGCGCAGCACGAGTCCGCTCGCGGCAACCTGGCCGGTGCGGTTTTCCTCCACCGCGATTTCGCGCTTCGGTTCGCGCTCGCTCACGTAGAGGAATTCGCGCAAACGGTTCGCTTCCGCGCGCCACGACGTGAACCCCGGGTAAGCTTGTGGAAAGAACGACAGCGCGCCCGTCACGGCATGAAAGGCGCCGTTCGATTTCATCAGGCCGCCCAGCGTGAGACTGCCCGACATCAACTGAGGCAGAACCAGCAGAGTGGGAATGACGGAGCTGACCTGGCCGACGACATTGGTAAACAGCGAAAGCCGCGTATTCACCCAAAGCGTGGCGTAGAGGTTCGACACCACGAAGCGAAACGACGCCGTGAGGCGGCCGTGCTCGGCTGTCTGCCCCTGGAAGAATGCGATCTGCTCCGAGAACTCACGCACGCGCACCATCAGCACACGGAAATCGCCCTCCATGCGATGCTGCCTGGCCGTCAGCGTAATGAGCCTGCGGCCCAGAAAATGTGTCGCCGCGAAAATGCCGCCGGTATAAGCGAATGCCGCAAGCACCAGGTAGCCGTGCAACGCATAAGTCGAGCCGCCGAGATGCACCTGCAACGGCCCGCCAAGTTGCCATAGCACGATGCTGAACGACACCACGCTAACCGGCACCGAAAGAAACCCCAGGCCGAGCAGCAGCGTGTCGTTGACGAACAGCTTCACGTCCTCGGCAATACGCTGGTCGACGTTTTCCAGCGCGCGGTCGCGCTCGATCCGGTAGTAGTTGTTGCGCGCGAGCCATTTTTCAGCGAGCCATGTCGTGAGCCACCGGCGCCAGCGAATCTGCACGATCTCCTGGAGCACCACGCCCGTCATCTGTACGGCGGCACCCGCCATCGCCACCAGCAGAAAGCGCACGAGCAGTTCCGGCAGCACCTGAAAATGCGAAGCGCCGATTGCGTCGTAAAACGTGCCGGTCCAGTTGTTATTCCACAGCATCACATAGGTGCCGGCCCAGCTCGAACCGATCACGATGCACAACAGCAGCAGCGAGAGCATGCCTTCGCGCGTGCGCCAGTAAGGCAGCAGGAGCCGCCATACCGAAGGAAAGCGGCGTCTTGCTTCCGCGTCTTCCGCGCGGTCTTCTGGAAATGCGCGATTCACGGTCATTGGCGCGCCTCGGGCGGTTGCATCACGAAGTTGATCTTGTTGAGGCCGCCGCCCTGGAGGTCCGCGAGGATCGTCGCGACCTTGCCGTATTCCACGTGCTGATCCGCGTTGATGTTCACCGCAGGCGGTTCGCCCACGGCCGCTGCGGCGGCCACGCGCGCCTTGAGCGCGTCCTCGTCGACCGGCTCCTTGTTCCACAGCACCGTTTTATCGGCCATGATCGACAAATCGATGTCCTGCGTTTTCGACACGGCCGGTTGCGCCGCCGCCTGCGGAAGATCGACTTTCACCGCTTTGTTGATGACCGGCAGCGTGACGATGAAGATGATGAGCAGCACCAGCATGACGTCGATGAGCGGCGTCATGTTGATGTCGTTCATGACGCCTTCGTCGCCCGCGCCATCCGTAATCATTGACATGATGCGCTCCCTCAGGCAGCCAGGTTCGCGCTGGCGCGTTTATTCGCAACGGGCGCATCGGTGGATCGGCGCGCGTCGGCGCGGGCCTTCGCGCCCGTGACGAAATACACGTGCAGTTCGTGCGCAAAGCGGTTCAGACGATGGCTCACGCGCTTGTTGCCGCGATTCACGTAATTGAAGCCGAGCACCGCCGGGATGGCCACGAACAGCCCGATGGCCGTCATGATGAGCGACTCGCCCACCGGACCGGCAACGTGATCCAGGCTCGCCTGGCCCGAAATGCCGATCGCCATGAGGGCGTGATAAATGCCCCAGACCGTGCCGAACAAACCCACGAACGGCGCGGTGCTGCCGATCGAGCCGAGCACGGCGAGACCGTTCTGCAAGCGCGCGACTTCGTCGTCGAATGCATTGCGCAATCCGCGCGCCACCCAGTCGCTCGCGCTCAGGCTACCCTGCATGGAGGGCTCGTTGCCCGCATGCTGCTCGTTCGCTTCGCGCCCCGCGAGCACCAGCGTGCGATAGGGATTGTCGCCGCCCTCGCCGAGCGCCGCGACGCCCTCGTTGATCGACGAGGTGGACCAGAAGCGCGTTTGCGCGCGCTTGCCCAACGATTCGAGGCGTCGATTGGCGAATCCTTTAGTCAGGATGACGAACCATGAGGCGACCGACATACCGAGCAAAAAGACGAAGATGAAGCGGGTAACGAAGTCACCCTGTTGCCAGACGTTGGCGATGCCATACTGTTCCATGTGTTGCTCCGGTTGGTGCGAGTTCAGTCGTTCAGGTTGAATGCGACAGGTTGCGTGGCTTCGACCGACCGAGCGATGCCCGCGGTCTCGTACGGGTGACAGCGTCCGGCCCGAATCGCCGCGACGGCGGCCGCGTCGAGCAGCGGCGAACCGCTGCTCTGCGCCACGCGTGCAGACGTCACCGCGCCATCGGCGCCGATGCTCAGGTGCACGAGCACCGTGCCCTCCTGTTCCAGCCGCCGCGCTTTCGCGGGATAGTCGGGGCGCGGCATCTGGCATCCCAGCTGCTTCAACTCACCCGCGCTGATTTGCCTGGGGGCGTCGAGCAGGTTCGGCCCGGGCGCCGCTTGCGCGGGCGCGGCGGGCTGTGCCGGCGCCGCATTCGCGACGGGCGCGGGCGGCGGTGCCGCGGGTTTGGCCTCGGCGGCTTTCGGGGTCTCGGCGGGCGCCGCTTCCACTGTGCGCGGGCTCGGCGCGCGGGACGCCAGCACGTGTGTCTTTTCGATCTTCGGCCTGGCTACCGGCTTGGGCGGCTCGGCCTGCGGTTTGGGCGGTTCCGGCGGCGTCGGTGTTGGTCGAGCGGGCTGTGGTGTCGGTGCGGCTACCAGTTGCACCTGCACCGAGCCGCCCGCCGGGCGGCCCGCCTCGAGCTTGAGCGTTACCGCGCTCTGATGAACCGCCACATACAGGCCCAGCGCGTGCGCGAGCAGCACGCCTGCGGCACACGCCACCCGGCGTGTGCGCGCGTAGGGCGCCTGGTGCACGTTCTCACGCACGGCGAGACCGTCCCACGGCCGCGCGGGCAAGGAATCAGAAGTCATAGGTTCCGGTCAGCAGGATGGTTCTCTTCGGTCCCATCGGGATGAAAGAGGGTGTCGTGCTACTGTCGTAGAGCTTGCGGTTGAAGATATTCTTCACCGAGAGATTCAACCCGTAGCCCTTCTTCTGGTAGAACACGCCGATATCGGTTTGCAACTGGCTCGGCAGCCGGTAACTGTTGTCGGTGCCGACGTACTGGTCGCCGCTAAAGAAGAGTCCGAGGCCCACCCCCAACCCCTGAAGCGCGGGCGTCTGGAAGTTATAGGTGGCCCACAGGCTCGCGGTGTTCTTCGGCAGATTGACGACGGTGGTCACCGCCGAAGGCTGATGGAAATTGTTGTAGGTATAGGTCGCCATCAGGTTGACTCCGGGATACACCTGGCCCTGCATTTCAACCTCGAAGCCGCGGCTCACCGCGCCGCCTGCCGATAAAAAATAGCCCTGATGAACCGGATCGGAGATGTTGTAGTTGCTGTACGAGATGCGATAGGCCGCCGTCGTGATCGAGAGCTTGTCGTCAAGGAAATTGAATTTCGTGCCCACTTCGACCTGCTCGCTGATCTGCGGCGGCAACAGGCCGCCGCCGTATTGCGGCGAGGTTCCAGGCTGATAGGCCCGGTTATAGTTTGCGTAGGCCGCAATATCCGAGGTCAAGCGGTAGAGAATGCCTAAGCTCGGGCTATAGGCCGATTGCGTGGTTCCGGGATTGCCCGTTTCGATGAACGTATCGCGCCGCACCGAGGCAAGCAGATTCAGGTTCTCGTACGCCATCTGCTCCTGCACGTAGTACGAGTTCTGCTTGTAGCCCAGCCCGTATGAGGGAATATACGTGCCGTTGCTCAGATCGGGAAACGGCGTGGCGGGATTGAACACGTTGACCTGAAGCATCTGGCCGCCGCTGCTCGAGTCAGCCTGGTTGTAATGCGTGGACGAATAGTCCCAGCCCACAATGATCGTATTGCGCATCTTGCCAAAATTGACTTTGGCGCGCAGATAGTTCGAGAGACTCCACGAGTAGTAGTACTGCAAGGAATTGCTGGCCATGAAGAGCGACGTGCCGTCCGCCCCGATGGGGGTCACCGGCGCCCAGCCTTGCAGCACCTGGCGCGACTTGTTGTACGACTCCTTGCTCACGAACGTGACGTAATCGCCGAGTTTCTGTTCGAGGTTGAGAAAGACGTTGTCCGACTGCACCCCGAAATGGTCACCGGGATTGCCCAGCGGATGAGTGAAATACTGGCGGTAGATATCCCCACCCTCATAGCCCATCGTGAATTGCGGAAACGGCTGGCGTGCGTCCGTGCGCTCGTAGCCCACGGTGATATCGGTGCTGCGGTCTTTCCATTGGACGGTTGGCGCGATGTAGAGGTTGCGCTTGCCGTCGTAGCCCATCGAGCTTTCGCCGGAGCGATCGCCGGAAACGATGAAGCGATAGCGCAACCTCTCGTCGCTCGTGATCGCGCCAGTGGAGTCGAAGGCCAACTGCATGTCGCCATACGAGCCGTAACCCACCTGGACTTCATGAAACGGCTCGGCTTGCGGCGTTTTCTTCACCAGGTTGATGACACCGCCCGGAGGGCTGTTGCCGTTGACGATGGCGGAGGGCCCTTTGAGCACTTCCACGCTTGCCAGCGCGATGGTGGGCGTGAGGCTCGCGAACGATGCCTGCGCAGGCGCCCCGTCGGTCGTGATGCCGGTGCTGCCAAAGCCAGCCCCGGTGAAGCCCCGCACGGAGTACGTCGGTGTGCCGAACGGGCCCTGCTGCATGACCACGCCCGAGACGTTGCGCAGAATGTCGCTCAGGTCCTGCGCATTCTGGCTCTGGATCACAGCGGCGTTGACCACCGAAACGGACTTCGGCGTGTCCGCGAGGGGCACGTCCGAACGCGTGAGCGTGCTCGACGTTTCCGCCACGAAGCCGGTGCCGCCGGAGTCGCGCGTCGCGGCCACGCTGATGAGCGGCAGCGTGGTATCGACGGGGGCGGTAGATGCGGCGGCAGCGGACGCCGCAACCGGCGCGGCCGCAGCGGGCGCGGCGGACTTCGCTGCCACTTTCTGGATGGTCAGGCCGCCGCTCGAGGTGGCGACGAGATCGAGGCCGGTTCCCTTGAGCGCCTGCCGGATCGCGCCTTCGGCGGAGTAGCTGCCCTCAACGGGCGCCGATTTCAACGATTGCACAAGACCCGCGTCGTAGCTCAACCTCACGTTGGTAGCCTGCGCGATTTCGACCAGCGTGCGGTCCAGCGGACCGCTTGCGAGATGCCACGTTTGTTGCGCAGCCTGTTGCGCGAGGGCCGAAGCGGCCACGAAAACCTGCGAGACGGCAACGGCGATAGCAACCCCTGATACCTTGCTGACAATGCCCCGGCGTGTTTTGATCTTGAGCTTCACGTTAGAATCTTTCCCTTGTCGAATGTATTGTGGTTCTTCGTTGTTTCAATTAGTTGTGCTATCTGCCTGAGTGCCGGTAATCATCCTGTCGCAAAGCGTCTTCATACTTCGTGTGAACCTTGCCGCCGGCCCTTCTGCAAACGCGTCATCGATGAAACAAGTCTATCGTCCGGGCGCGGAATGTTTTTTTGAAACAATTCGCTTGCGCCGCCTGGCCTGGAATTTCATTCCGCGATTCGAGCCCGCCGTTGGAAATCCCGTTCCTCGCGCGCTCACAACACGTAATCGAGCGGCAGCATGGTCGTATGCTTGATGGTCTCCATGGAAAAACTGGAGCTGACGTCGAAGATATCGACCTCGCTGATCAGCCGCTTGTATACGCCGTCGTAGGCTTCGATATGCGGCACGACCACTTTGAGCATGTAGTCGATGTGCCCGCTCATGCGGTAGACCTCCACCACTTCGGGTATCGTCGCGACCACTTCGCAAAAGCGCCGCAGCCACGCGGCGGTATGCTGCGCGGTCTTGATCTCGACGAGAACGGTCACGCCCACGTTGAGCTTCTTCGCATCCAGGAGCACCACGCGGCGCGCAATCACGCCGTCCTGCTCGAGTTTCTGGATGCGTCTCCAGCACGGCGTGGTCGAAAGATTCACGCGGTCGGCCACCTCGGACACCGAGAGCGTGCTGTCCTGCTGGAGCACGGACAGAATGGCCTTGTCGATAGTGTCGAGCACAGTTCCTCCGCTCGGGTGCACGGTTAATGTCGAGCGTTTTGGTGCGCTCTTGATTACCTTGTGCAACGAGCGGCGAAAAGTGACACCGAAAAACGAAAAATTTTTGGGGCGGGACACGCGCACAGCGAGGCGCGCCGCCCCCGCCGTTTCAGGCTTGCGTGGCGACGGCGAGCACGTTGCCGTAGAGTTTCAGGGAAAACCCGAGGCTCTCGGCCAGTTGCTGGAGCGCGCCTTCCACGTCGTTGAGCGGGAAAACGCCGCTTACGCGGCGCGACAGCGCGGCCTGGGGAAAGCGGATATAGCCGCCGAAGTAACGGCCCAGCGTTTCCACCACATCCGGCACGGCGCGGTCGAGCACGACGAGCGTGCCGCGCGTCCACGAGAAAATGTCGGCCGACGTTTCGGGCATGCGCGCGATCTGCCCGGCCGAGAGCGACCACGCCGAGCCATCGGGCACGCGCAGGCGGCGCCCCTGATGGACGGTCAGAACCGCGTCGCCGCCTTGCACGGCCACGACGGTATGCAGGCGCAAGACGTCCACGCTCACGCGTGCGCGCTCCGCGCGGACCATGCCGTCGCGCGTCGTCACGACGAGCGGTTGATAGCCCCGGCGGCCCGCGTCGGTCGCGATCTGGCCCGCCGCCAGATAAATGTCGCCTTGCGCGCGCTCGCCCGCGTACACGCGCGCCGCCGCGCCGGCGGTCACCGGAATGTCGCCGTCGAGCGCGATTCTTTGCGGGGCCGCGTGGCCGTTGTGATAGTCCGCGTCGAGCGCCCAGGCCGAAACCAGTTGGCGCGTGCCTACCCCGGCGAGCACGGCGGCCGCCACGCCCGCACCGGCTTTCACCAGACGCCTGCGGTTGCGCGACGGTTCATCGAGCGCCTTGCGCACCGCCGCGCCCGACGTGCCCTGCAACGCACTCAGCCTGCCAAGACGCTGTTGCAGCCGCGTCCAGGCTTCTTCGTGCGCCGGATCGGCGTGTCGCCAGGCCGTGAAGGCGTCGCGCTCCTCCTGCGAAACCTCGCCCGAGCGCAGCCTCACTTCCCAGTCAATCGCTTCTTGCGCGGCGGGATCGAGTGCGGAAATGCCGTCCATAGGGGTCAATCGATTGAAGGCGAACAGGCTTGCGCCTGCGACAATACGGCTCGTTGCGAGCCCGCTTCTTTGCAGGCGACTTGCAGCAGGAGAATAGCATGCCACGCCAAAATTGCGCCGGGTGATCGGGAATGTGCAGCAACTGTGGCTGTTGTGAGCAGGCCTGCGATTTTAGTTTGGCATACGAATCAAAATTTCGCGCACTGGCAGGTGAGCACCGAGATGTAAGCCATCAACCGAGCGAATAACACCGGCTCAGGGCCTGAGCAATATACTTGCGCACCATGCTCGGCGACACGCCAAGTTTTCCGGCGATTTCGGCATAAGTGAGGCCGTCGACCTGGCTGTAGATAAACGCGCGCTTCGCATTCGGCGAAAGCCCGTTGAGCGCCTGATCCACCAGCAGCAGGGTCTGTGCGATCTCGGCAACGGCTTCGGCCGAGGCCGCTAGCGGTTCCTCGCCCGAAGCGAGCGACGCCAGATAGGCGCGCTCCAGATCGCGACGCCGCCACATTTCAAAGGTGAGCCGCTGCGCAATGACGCTCAGCCATGCGCGCGGATCGCGAACGCCGGGCGGATCGCTCACGCCCGCCAGTTCGACGAACGAGGACGAAGCGAGATCCTCCGCGTCCGCCTGCGAGCCTACGCGCCGTTGCAGCTTCGACTTCAGCCACGCGTAGCTCGCGCGAAACTCGTCGGCGAGCCACGCCGCACGAGAAGCGTCTGCCGCGGCGGGCGCCTCTTGCTGGCGCAGATCCGCCGGTGAATGCACGACCAAAGACCTATCCCTCATATCACCCCGCCTCCCGGCGGGACCTGAGTGGCTCGCTGCTCGCGCCCTCTTTCTGTCCGCCTCCCGAAGCGCCAGATTGGTTCGAATGTCCCGCTACAGCCGTCAATTCCCTTCGACGGCCAGCGTAAAACGGCGCGATCCGCATCTTATCCCGGCGAATCGGGCGGTCAAACCAACGCATTCAGATATCGATATGGCATAGGTACGAGGCGCGTGGCATCACGCAACGCGATAGCCACCCCGCCCCGCCTTCCATCACCCCGACGCATCAACCCGCGTTAATGACCTTCGTTTCCAGGTAATCCTCGAAGCCAAACGCGCCCCACTCGCGCCCGTTGCCCGACTGCTTGTAGCCGCCGAACGGCGCATCGAATGACTGGTCGGCGCCGTTCAGACTCACCATGCCCGCACGCAGGTCGCGCGCCACGGCTCGCGCGAGTTCGCCATCGCCCTGCACGTAGGCCGCGAGCCCGTACGGCGTGTCGTTGGCAATCGCGACCGCTTCGTCGAGGTTCCGGTACGGAATCATCGAGAGCACGGGCCCGAAGATTTCCTCGCGCGCGATACGCATGCCGTTATGCACATTGGCGAACACCGTCGGCTTCACGTAGTAGCCGCGTTCGAGACCGGCCGGCGCATCGAGACCGCCTGCGACGAGCGTGGCGCCTTCGTCGATGCCAACCTGAATGAGCGCGCGGACCTTCTCGAACTGCACGCGCGACGAGACCGGGCCGATATGGTTGCCTTGCTGCTCGGGACCCTCCACGCGAATGCTCTGCGCCACCTCACGCGCAATCTCGACGGCCTGAGCGTAATCGCGCTCGGGCACGAGCATGCGCGTCGGCGCGTTGCACGACTGTCCGCTGTTCGCCATGCAGTGGCGCACGCCGCGTTCCACGGCGCGGCGCAGGTCGGCCCCTTCGAGAATGATGTTCGGCGACTTGCCGCCCAGCTCCTGGGTCACGCGCTTGACCATTTGCGCGCCCACCGCGCCAATCGCGCTGCCCGCGCGCGTCGAACCCGTAAACGAAATCATGTCCACGTCGGGATGCGCCACGAGCGCCGCGCCGGCGGTCGCGCCGTCGCCGTTGATCATGTTGAACACGCCCGGCGGCAAGTCGAGCTCGTCGATCATCTCGGCCCACAACAGCGCGCTCAACGGCGTGACTTCGCTCGGCTTGAGCACCATGGTGCATCCCGTGGCGAGCGCAGGCACCACCTTGCACGCGATCTGGTTGACGGGCCAGTTCCACGGCGTGATCAAGGCGCACACGCCGATCGGCTCGCGCACCACCGTACCGCCGGATACGTCGTGCTGGAAGCGAAACTCGCGCAATGCCTTGATGCCCGCTTCGATGTGTCCTTGCCCGGTGCGCGCCTGGGCCGCCACGGCGAAATCGATCGGTGCACCCATCTCCTGCGAAATGGCGCGCGCCATCTCGTCGTAGCGCCGGTTGTAGATTTCCAGCAGCTTCACGAGCCAGCGCTCGCGCTGTTCGAACGTCGTGCGCGAATACACGCCGAAAGCGGCCTTCGCAGCGGCCACGGCGCGATCGACGTCTTGCGCGGACGCAGCGGCGATAGTCGCGAGGACCGACTCGTCCGCCGGATTTGCCACCTCGATCTGCGCATTCGACTCAGGTGTTTGCCATTTGCCCGCAATGTAGAACCGCTTCGCATTGGTCATTCGACTCTCCAGCTATTGAATTAAGAAGGGACGACCCATTCCCGGCGTCGTCACCATGATATATGATGCATCACCATAGACGTGCCCGGGATTTCCCTCAACGTCCCGATTCACTCGCATGCTTGTGCGTTCCTGCATCCAGGAATATGATGCATCATATATTTTCATCGATTTGACTCACAGGAGGAGAACTCATGACCAGGGTTGCTGTAGTAACGGGTGGCGGCACCGGCATCGGCCGCGCGATTGCCGAGGAGCTTTTGCAGGCGGGCTTGCGCCCGGTCTGCATGGGAAAGGACGCCGACGACGATCTCGATCCCGCCATCGAATTCCGCAAGGTGGACGTGACGTCGGCGGCCGAGGTTCGCGACGCTTTCGGCGACCTCGCCGAGATTGGCGTGCTCGTCAACGGCGCGGGCATCATCCTGCACGAGGGCGCGGAATTCGGCTCGGCGGGCTTTCGCAAAGTGGTCGACGTCAATCTGAACGCGTGCCAGCTCACAACCGAAGTCGCACTGGACAAACTGGCCGCCGCTCGCGGCTGCGTCGTCAATATCGCTTCGATGTGGAGCTTTTTCGGCTCGGCGCGCAATCCCGCCTACACGGCCAGCAAGGCCGGTGTCGTCGGTCTGACGCGTGCCCATGCGGCCGCCTTCGCCGAACGCGGCGTGCGCGTCAATGCGGTGGCGCCGGGCTGGATCGAAACGCGCCTGTCGGCCGGCGCGCTGCACAATCCCGAGCGCAGCGCGTCCATCCGCGCGCGCCTGCCGCTTGGCCGCTGGGGCCAGCCTGCGGACGTCGCCAGGGGCGTGAAGTTCCTCTGCTCGAAAGATGCGGATTACATCACCGGCATCGTGCTGCCCATCGACGGCGGATTCAGCATCGCGTGATGCGGCAGTGAAGCAACGCGGCGGCATTGCGCCGCCGCGTGCGTGCGCCCTCGCGGGAAAGGCGTGACGGTCGTGGCTTGCGGCTTACGTGGCGTCGGCTTCCGCGCGCTCGCGCTCGGCCATCCATTCGAGCAACACGCGCTGGCCCCATTCGATATCTTCCTGGATGGCCTGCGACGCCGCGAGTGCGTCGCCCTTGCGCAGCGCGGCCAGCACGCGGTAGTGGGGATGCGATCGGTTCGAGATCTCGCGCCGGGGCAGATGCGAATGGAACGTGTGCAGCAACGGCCCCATGCGCACCCACATGGTTTCCACGGTCGCGCTGAGCGTGGGCATCCGGGCCGCGGCCATCAGTTCGAAGTGGAAGTCGCGGTTGCGCTCCGCGGCCTCGGAAGGGCTCGCGGCAACGGCCTCGATGAACTCGTCATGCGTGAGGCTCAGATGGCGGATTTCCTTCTGCGTAATGCGCTGCGCGGCCTGCTCGGCGGCGGCGCCTTCCAGAAGGCGGCGCATGAGCTGGATCTCCGCGACGGTGTCGGGGTCGAGCACCGGCACCACGATCGAGGTGGCCGCCGTCATTTCCAGCGCCTGTTCGCTGACCAGACGGAAAATCGCCTCGCGCACCGGCGTGATGCTCGTGCCCAGCTTTTCGGCAAGGTCGTTGATGCGCAGCCGGTCACCGGGCGCATATTGACCGTTCATCAATCGGGAACGAATCTCTTCGTAAATACGTGACGAGAGATTGCTCTTTTCGACACGGGCGAGTGGCTTCATTCTGGCAATTTGGACGAAAACAGTTTGCATGCATCATACATCACGCCCGGCCGCCGCAACAGGCGGCGCCGGCCGTGCGCGGCGGATCGGCGCAGACTCGCCAATCAGTCCACGACGGCAACCGGCCGGCCCGGCGTGGTATGGGCTTTCAACGACTCCAGCGCTTGCGGCAGCCGCGCGAATGGCATCGGTTCGACGGGCAGCGGCGCGAGGGCGTGATGCAGCACGTCGGTGAGCAACCGCTCCCCCGCCTCGACCAGCGCGCGCCAATGCGCCGCCGAGCCATGCGCGTGCAGCGCATTGAGCGCCACTTCATGCAGCGAGATGGCCGTCGTGAAGGGCGCGACCGGAGGCGTCTCCATGCGGTCCTGGATGCACACCAGATGACCGTTCGCGGCCACGAAGCGTGCGAGCTGCGCGGCATGCTGGCCGCTCACCGTATCGAATACGACGTCGAAGGGCCGGCGCGACGACAAGGTGCTGCCTTCGCTGTCCGGCACGAGACAGGTCGATGCCCCGAGGCGCGCCATGCGCTCGAAATGCCGCCCGTTGCACATGGCGGCCACGCGCCAGCGCGAGCGCACGGCCAACTGGACCAGCAGCGTGCCGAGCGCCCCTCCCGCGCCCGTGATGAGCACTTCCAGGCCGGGTTGATGCGGCACTTTCTGCATGGCCTGCCAGGCCGTCAGCATGGGGCACGGCAGCGCCGCGGCCTCGGCGAAATTCAGGCCGGGCGGCAAGCGCATCAGCGCGCGCACCGGCACGGTCGTGTATTGCGCGAAACTGCCGTCACGCGTGAGCGATTGATGGTAGGCCACGCGCACGCCGAGCCATTCGCGCTGCACGCCGGGCCCCACCGCAACCACCTCCCCCGCGCCGTCGACGCCCGGCACATGCCCCGGCCGCCACGCCGGCGAGCCCCACTCGACGAACTTCCAGTCAACGGGATTCAAACCCACTGCGCGGTTGCGCACGAGCACCTCGCCGGGTCCCGGCGCGGGCTTCGCCGCTTGCCGCCAGGCGAGCGTTTGCGGCGCACCGGCGGTCTGCCAGGTCCAGGCGTCCATCGTGCCGGTCGAGTCCGTTGTATCGATCGTGTTCATGGTCACGCTATCTTCAGACATCGCTATACCACCGCTTCGAGCACGGCTCGACTCAGGGCTGTCTTGCCGAGCACGTAGTCGGCGCCCTTCTCGCCGATCATGATCGACGCGGCGTTCGTATTGCCCGAAATGAGATTCGGCATCACGGATGCATCGATCACGCGCAGCCCTTTCACGCCGCGCACGCGCAGTTCCGGGTCCACCACCGCCTGTGCGTCGATGCCCATCTTGCAGGTGCCAACTGGGTGATAAACGGTTTTCGCGCGCTTGCGAATGTAGTCCATGAGCGCGGCGTCGGTCGCAATCGATGCCCCCGGCAACGCCTCTTCGCCCGTATAGGCACGCAGCGCGGGTTGCGCGAGAATCTCGCGCGCTTTTTTCAGGCCCTCGACGGCCACGCGCCGGTCTTCGGCGTGCTGGAAATACTTCGGGTCGATGCGCAGCGCCGCGGCCGGGTCCGCGCCCCGCAGGCGAATTTCGCCGCGGCTTTGCGGGCGCAGCACGCATGGATTGATCGTCGCACCCGCGGACTTCACGCTGTCCTGGTCGAGGTCGAGGAACACGATCGGAACGAAATGCATCTGGATGTTGGGGCGCTCCTGCGGGTCGTCGACGTTGACGAACGCGCACGCTTCGGTCACGTTCGAAGTGACGGGGCCGCTCTTGAAGAGCAGATACTGCATGCCGTTCTTCAGCGTGTTGACGATGCTGTCCTGGCCGTAATAGCCGTAGTTGCCCGTGCAGTAGGAAACCGCGGGAAACTCGATATGGTCCTGCAAATTCGCGCCGACACCCGGCAGGTCTTGCACCGTCTGGATGCCATGGCGCGCGAGTTCCGCGGCGTCGCCAATGCCGGAGAGCATCAGCAGGCGCGGCGACTGCACGGCCCCACCCGAAAGAATCACTTCCTTGCACCCTTTCTCGCGCACGACCTGGCCGTTGCTCGTGTATTCCACGCCCACCGCCCGGCCCTGCTCGATCAGAATCCGGTCCACGCGCACGCCCGTGCGGATGGTCAGGCGGCCGCTCGCCTCGGCATTGCGCAGATACGCGACCGCCGCGCTGCAACGCTTGCTGTTGCGCGTCGTGATCTGGTTGAAGCCCACGCCGTTCTGGCGCACGCCGTTGAAGTCGTGCGTGAACGGAATGCCCGCCTGCTGGCCTGCGCGCACGAACGCCGTGGACAGTTCGCAGCGCTGCGTGAGGTCCGACACGCCGAGCGGTCCGCCCACGCCGTGATAGTGATCGTCCAGGCGCTCGTTGTCCTCCGCACGCTTGAAATACGGCAACACCTCCTCGTAAGACCATCCGGAATTGCCGAGGCGGCCCCATTCATCGTAGTCCTCGCGTTGGCCGCGGATATAGATGAGCGCATTCACGGAACTGCCTCCGCCGAGCACCCGCCCTTGCGGCACGATGCGCGGCCTGGCGTCGAGACCGGTTTGCGGTTCGGTTTCGTAGTGGTACAGAAGATCCGTCGAGAGCAGCCTCGTGAAACCGGCGGGGATATGCACGAGCGGATTCCTGTCACGCGGGCCCGCCTCCAGCAACAGAACCTTCGCACCGGCTTCGATCAGCCTCCCGGTCGCGGCGCTCCCCGCCGAACCGCCTCCGATCACGATGTAGTCGTACGTCAAAGATGTCTCCTGAGTCTGTTTCTAGTCGAGTGAACGGGGCGCGGCCGCGTTACGCACATGGGCTGCGGCGGCCCGGCATGGTTGCATGATATATGATGCATCTGCTTTGAACAACCGGTCGCACCGTTTCGGCGGCGCTCCGGCGTCCTGGGGCAAACACTCATCTCGCATGTCTCGGCGTTAGATATATGATGCATCATCCATTGCGACAAGACAGCAACACGATTCGACACACACAAAGGCGCTCGCGGGCGCTGCCGGGTCGCACAACAGGATTACCGAGGAGACGATGAGCAATCATTTGGTCATGCGCAACATCAGCAAGCACTTTGGCGGCGTGCAGGCGCTACGCAACGTCAGCCTGGAAGCGCACGGCGGCCAGGTACATGCGCTGATGGGCGAAAACGGTGCGGGCAAATCGACGCTCATGAAGATATTGGCCGGCGCGTACACGCCGGACGAAGGCGAAATATCGCTGGACGGCCAACGCCTCACGATCGACAGCCCGCACGCCGCGCAGGCGCACGGCATCAGCGTGATCCATCAGGAGTTCTCGCTTGCGAAGCACCTGTCCGTGGCCGAGAACATCTTCCTGCACGATCTCGGCGCGGGACGGACGATCATCAACTGGTCGAAGCTCAAGGCGCGCGCCCGCGAACAGCTCGATGCACTCGGCTTCGGCGAACTGGACGTGTCGCGGCCCGTTGCCACGCTGTCGGTCGCCGAGCAGCAGATCGTCGAGATATGCAAGGCGCTCTCACGCACTTCGCGCGTGCTCGTGTTCGACGAGCCCACGGCCGTGCTCACCGCACGCGAGACCACACGCCTCTTCGCCTTGCTCGAACGGCTCAAGCGCGACGGCGTGTGCATCATCTACATCTCGCATCGGCTCGAAGAAATTTTCCATCTGTGCGACAGCGCCACGGTGCTCAAGGACGGCGCCTTCGTGAGCACCGTGCGCATTGCCGACATCGACGAACACCGGCTCGTGCAGTTGATGGTGGGCCGGGAACTGGGCGATCTCTTTCCGGCGCGCGACGCGCGCATCGGCGAAACACGCCTCGACATACGCGACCTGTGCGCGGGCGAGCGCGTGCGCGACGTTTCGTTTCACGCTCGCGCGGGCGAGGTGCTGGGCTTTAGCGGGCTCGTCGGCGCGGGCCGCACGGAAACGATGCGCGCGATCTTCGGCGCGGATCGCCGGGACAGCGGCGAGATCCGCGTGGACGGCCGCCTGATCGCGCATCTGAAGCGCCCGCGCCACGGCATCGAAAGCGGCATCGGCATGCTGCCCGAGGACCGCAAGCAACAGGGCGTGCTGCTGAACATGCCGATACGCGTGAACGCGATGATGAAGCCGCGCAACACGCTCGCGCGCCTGCGCTGCGTTCTCGACCATCGCGCCGAACGCGCACAAACGCGCGAGCTCATCAAACGGTTGCGCGTGAAGGCGCGCGACACCGAAATCGACGTGTCCACGCTCTCGGGCGGCAACCAGCAGAAGGTCGCGCTGATGAAGTGGCTGTCGAACGGCTGCCGCGTGCTGATTCTCGACGAGCCCACTCGCGGCGTCGATATCGGCGCCAAGATCGAGATCTATCAGGTCATCAACGATCTCGCGCGCGCGGGCGTCGCCGTCATCGTCGTGTCCTCCGACATGCCGGAGATCATCGGCCTGTGTGACCGTGTGCTGGTCATGCGCGCGGGCCGCATTGCGGGCGAACTCAGCGGCCCCGCCATCAATGAAAAGTCGCTGATATCGCTGGCCATGGGAGTGAAGTAATGGAAGGAATCATGCAAACGCGGCGCGCGGAGGTTCCGCTGCTACGCGGTCTGGTGCGCTATAACGCGCTCATCATGCTGGTGGTGCTGTTCGTCGTATCGAGCATCATGTCACCGGCGTTTCTGAGCCAGGAGAACCTCTATAACCTGCTGCGCCAGATGACGCCCTTGCTGTTCGTGAGCCTCGGCATGCTGCTCGTCATCAACACGGGCGGCATCGATCTTTCGGTGGGATCGATTGCCGCGGCGGGCGGCCTGCTCGTCGCCATGCTGGTGCCCGTGATGCCGTTCGGCGGCGCGCCCGGCCTCCTGCTCGCGGTCGTGCTGGCCGTGCTGCTCGGCGCGATTTTCGGCGCGCTCAATGGCGCGCTCGTGACCGCCTTCGGGCTTGCGCCGTTCATCGTCACGCTCGCCATGATGACAATTGCGCGCGGCGTCACCTACATGATGTCGAACGGCCAGCCGACGATGCTGCCGCTCGACCTGCCGGCGGCGGACCTGCTCAACGAATTCGGCAGCGGCACGGTGCCTTTCCTCGGCGTGCCCTGGCCGGTCGTGCTCGGCGTAGTCGTCGCGCTGCTGTTCTACTTCCTGATGAACTACACCACCTTCGGGCGCATGGTCATCGCAACGGGCAGCAACGAAACGGCCGTGCGCCTCGCCGGTATCTCGGAGCGCGGCTACAAGTTCTGCGTCTATGTGATCTCCGGCGCGCTGAGCGCGGTCGCGGGCATCGTTTTCACGGCGCGCACCGGCGTGGGTACGCCGATCACCGGCGTGGGTACGCCGATCACCGGCGTCGGGCTCGAACTCGACGGCATCGCCACCTGCGTGATCGGCGGCGCATTGCTCTCGGGCGGCAAGGGCTCGGTTGCCAATACGGTGATCGGCGTGCTAGTGCTCGGCCTGATCGGCAACGTCATGAATCTTCTGAGCGTGCCGGTGTACCCGCAGCAGATCATCAAAGGCGTGATTATCGTGCTCGCCGTGCTCGTTCAACGCGTCGGCCAGCGCTGAGCCCTCATGCGTTACGGGGGGGCCGCCGCGCGGCTCGTCCCTGCCCTGCTTTCCTTTCGTCCAACAACACCCTCCAGGAGACTGATATGCGCGTTGCTCGCAGAGCACTCGCCGTCGCAACCATGCTGGCGTTCGGCATGACGGCCCCCATCTACAGCCAGGCCAAGGCCAAGATTTACACGCTGCTGCCGAACACCGCCTTGTCGGGCGTGGTCGATCCGGCGCTGCCCGATCGCACGGCGGTCCGCAAGGCGTGGCCGAAGCAGCCGGCCAATGCGAACCAGCTCAAGATCGGCTGGACCGATATCACGCTCGGCAATCCGTGGTTCGTCGAACTCATCAAGGGCGCGCGGCAAAGCTCGGCGAAATACGGCTATTCGATCGATGTGCAGGTCGCCGACGGCGATCTGCAACGCCAATGCGCGCAGATCGACAACTTCGTCACGCGCAAGATGGACGTGATCGTGGTCGATCCGACCGACACGCTCGGCGTCTCGGCTTGCATCAACCGCGCCGTCGATGCGGGTATTCCGGTCGTCACCGTCGGCACCACCCCCGATGCGAGCGCCCGCGTGCTGACCACACTGCTTGGCAATCCTTATGGAAGCGGCTTCGAAGTGGGTCAATACGTGGCGAAAACGGCGGGCAAGGACACGCCGATCGACGCGGCCGTCATCATCGGCGTGCTCGGCAATTCGACTTCGGAAAGCCGCATCAACGGTCTGATTGCAGGCATTGTGGACGAACGCATGCGCGAGCGCACGTCCAATGCCAGCCGCGAAGACGCCATGCTGCGCGGCTTCGAACTGTTCCAGACGCTGAAGAAGACCGGCAAGCTGAGCGCGCCCGATATCAACTTCAACGTGCTCGCGCTCGGCGTGGGCAAGTGGACCGAAGAAGGCAGCCTCGCGGCGACGGAGGACATTCTCTCTGCCAACGGCAGCAAGCTCAATTTCATTCTCTCCGAGAACGACTTCATGGGGCTCGGCGCATTGCGCGCGGTGCGCAACATGGGCAAGCAGGGCAAGATCCGCATTGCCGATGCGGCGGGCGGCTATCGCGGCGAACTCGACCAGATCAAGAAGGGCAATATTCTCGTGTCCGGCGAAAACTCCGGCGAGCAAACCGGCGTGGCCGCGATCGAATTCATTCACAACGCCTTCACGCACCGCGTCGACGCGAACAATCTGCCGATGGGCTCCGGCTTCCCGCCGGCGATCATCACGCAAAGCAACGTCGACCAGAAGATCGACCCCGATCCTAGCAACCTCTTCTACAAGTACACGATCCCGCCGGTCAAGTCGATTCCCGAACTTCGCGCGCAAGCCACGGGCAACTGATCGTTTCGCTTTCACCCCCCAACGCGACACAGGCACGCGCGCGGCGCTTTCGCCGCGCGCCCTCGCGTTTCCAGAGGAGATTCACTTCATGAGCTTCGACACCGAGAGCTTTCGCGCCGATCTGTTCGCCGGAAAGCACGTACTCGTTTCCGGCGCGACGAGCGGCATCGGTCTTGCCATCGCCCAGGCGTTTCACCGTCTCGGCGCGCATACTATCGCCACGGGCTCGTCCGCCACGAAGCTGGCCGCGCTGCGCGACGACGCGTCGCTGGCGGGCCTGCGTTTCGCAGCGCTTGACGTGCGCAACGAAAGCGAGATCGACACCTTTTTCAGCGGCCTTTCGCGCCTCGACGTGCTGGTCAACGCGGCGGGCGTGGCCCGCCCGCGCGACGAATATGCGGACGACGTGTTCGGCGCCGTAATCGACGTCAATCTGCGCAGCGTAATGCGGCTCTCGCAGGCGGCGCGAGCGCTGCTCGAACAATCGCGCGGTTCGATCGTCAATATCGCCTCCATGCTCAGCTACCTGGCCGACGCCGACGTGCCCGCCTACTGCGCGAGCAAGACCGGCGTGGTAGGCCTCACCCGCTCGCTCGCCCACGAATACGGCAAGCGCGGCGTACGCGTGAATGCGATCGCACCCGGTTACCATCGCACCGACATGACGCGGATATTCTGGGAGTCCGAGGCGTTGTCGCAGAAGATCGTGTCCCGCTCCGCGCTGGGGCGCTGGGGCGAAGCGGACGATCTCGCGGGCGCGACGGTGTTTCTCGCGTCGCCCGCCGCTGCGTTCGTGACTGGCGTGACGCTGCCAGTCGACGGCGGCTATGTGTCCGGCTTTTAGGCCATTGACTGGCGCTCTTTAAAGCCGTTCAAATAGAAATGGCCGCCTGCTGGCGGCCATTTCATCTTCTGCGCGCGCGGCGATCAGGCCATGCCGCCGAAGCACAGGTATTTGATCTCGAGGTAATCGTCGAGACCGTAACGCGAGCCCTCACGGCCCAGACCGCTCTCCTTCACGCCGCCGAACGGCGCGACTTCCGTGGACACGATGCCTTCGTTGATGCCGACCATGCCGTATTCGAGCGCCTCCGCCACGCGCCAAACGCGCGCGATGTCGCGTCCGTAGAAGTAGGAAGCAAGGCCGAACGGCGTGTCGTTGGCGAGCGCGATGGCCTCGGCTTCGGTCTTGAAGCGGAAGATCGGCGCAACGGGACCGAACGTCTCTTCGTCGAAGATGCGCATGTCGCGTGTGGCGTCGGCGAGAATGGTCGGCTCGAAGAAGCTTGCGCCCTGCACCGCGCGCTTGCCGCCCGCCACCACGCGCGCGCCCTTCGCGAGCGCATCCTGCACATGCTCTTCGACCTTGGCCACGGCGGCCGCGTCGATCAGCGGCCCGATCGTGACCTCTTCATCAAGACCGTTGCCGACCACGAGCTTGCCAACGGCCTGAGCGAGCCGTTCGACGAAGCGGTCATAAATGCCATCCTGCACGAGCAAACGATTCGCGCAAACGCAGGTCTGCCCGGCGTTGCGATACTTCGAAGCCATCGCGCCGCGCACCGCCGCGTCGATATCCGCGTCGTCGAACACGATAAACGGCGCGTTGCCGCCCAGTTCCATCGACGTCTTCTTGACGGTCGCGGCGCACTGCGCGAGCAGTTGCTTGCCGATCTCCGTCGAGCCGGTGAAAGAGAGTTTGCGCACGATCGGGTTCGAGGTCAGCTCCGCGCCAATCTGGTTCGCCTTGCCCGTGACGCACGAAATCACGCCGGGCGGAATGCCGACGCGCGCCGCGAGCACGCAAAGCGCCAGGGCGCTGAACGGCGTTTGACTCGCGGGCTTGAGCACTACCGTGCAGCCCGCCGCCAGCGCGGGCGCGAGCTTGCGCGTGAGCATCGCCGCCGGAAAATTCCACGGCGTGATGGCCGCGCACACGCCAATGGGCTGCTTGAGCACGACGATCCGTTTGTCCCCGCCCGGCGCCGGGATCGTGTCGCCGTATACGCGTTTGCCCTCTTCGGCGAACCACTCGATAAACGACGCCGCGTAGCCGATCTCACCACGGCTCTCGCTCAAGGGCTTGCCCTGTTCGAGCGTCATGATTTTCGCCAGATCCTCGCAATGTTCGAGCATCAGCTCGTACCATCGGCGCAGCAGCGCGGCGCGCTCTTTGGCCGTTTTCGCGCGCCAGTGCGGAAGCGCTTGCGCGGCCGCGTCGATCGCGCGGCGCGTTTCGGCCGTGCCCATTCGAGGGACCGTGCCAAGCAGCGCCCCCGTTGCCGGATTGAACACGTCAATGGTGGAACCGTCATCGGCGGCGAGCCACTCGCCACCGATCAGGCACGCGTCTCTCAACAGATCCGCATCGCGCAGATTCACACCGCGCCAGGTATCGCTATTCAACATCGCTACTCCCGTTTATCAAAGCTCGCGCGAAGCGGCGGCGTCCGAGCCCCGATGTCCGGGAAGTGGCTTCACGAGCCGCTTTCTCTTTGCGCCCCGTCGCGCGTCACACGATCAAGTCCGAATCGCCGCCCGCGAAGCGGCCTGCTTCATCGCGGGCGGCGCGTGCTTCAGGTTACTTTCGAGTCACCTTCAGGTCACCTTCAGGACACTTTGGCGAGCGCGGCCCGCGCCACCCGCGTAATGCCGGGACCGTCCAGCTCATAGTGCGCATACAGATGCGTGGGCGGCGCGATGAGGCTGTACTCGTCGTAAATCCCGTGGCGCATGAGCCGCACGCCCAGCCCCTCGTCGGCCAGCACTTCGGCCACCGCCGCGCCCAGGCCGCCGATCACGTTGTGCTCCTCGACCGTCACGAGCACCTTCGACTGGCGCGCCGCCGCGATAATGGCGTCGCGATCGAGCGGCTTGATGGTCGGCATGTCGATCACCCCCGCCGAAACGCCTTGCTGCTTGAGATTGGCGGCGGCTTCGAGCGCGCCGGCAACCGGCAACCCGCAGCCGATGATCGTCACGTCGCTGCCCACCGAATGCACGATGGCCCGACCGATCGTGAACTCGACGCCGTCCTCATAGACTTTCGGGTCGCGCCCGCGCCCGATGCGGAAATAGATCGGATCGGGCCACGTGGCCGAAGCGCGGATCGCGGCGGCGAGTTGCGCGCCGTCGGCGGGCGAAATGACGGTCAGGTTCGCAATCGCGCGCATCGTCGAGATGTCTTCCGTGGCGTGGTGCGAGGTGCCGTAGAAGCCGAGCGAAACGCCGGTATGGTGGCCGATCAGGCGCACCGGCAGCTTGCAGTAGGCGACGTCCATGCGGATCTGCTCGCAGCACAGCAGGCCGAGAAACGACGCGAAGGTCGCGACGAATGGCATGACGCCCGTCGTTGCCATGCCGGCGGCCGCCGAAACCATGTTCTGCTCCGAGATGCCGAACTGCACGTAGCGTTCGGGAAACTCGCTCGCGAACTTGTTCAAGCCATTGGAATATTGCAGATCGGCGGAGCCCGCCACGACGGGGTGGCCTTCGCGCGCGAGTTCGATGAGCGCATCGGACAGATAGTCGAGGCCGGGATTGCGCGCGTTCAGCGCACGGTACTGCCACGAATCGGGATTTTGCGGAGTCGACATGCTTAGATCACCTTGCTCTTGATTTCTTCAATTGCGCGTTGCGCGTCGTCGGGCGCGAGATAGCCCAGGTGCCAGCCCGGTTCGGTCTCCATGTACGACACGCCCTTGCCCTTGATCGTCTTCGCGATGATGCAAACCGGCTTGCTGCGCGCCGTGTCCGCCTTTACGCGGCGCAGGAGCGGCACCAGCGCGTTCAGGTCGTGGCCGTCCACCTCGTGCGTCTCCCAGCCGAAAGCACGCCATTTGTCTGCGAGCGACTCGATGCCGATCACGTCGTCAACCTTGCCGTCGAGCTGGTAGCCGTTGCGGTCGACGATCGCGATCAGATTCGAGAGCCGGTGGTGCGCGGCGAACAACGCGGCTTCCCAGACCTGCCCTTCCTGCATCTCCCCGTCACCGAGCAGCGTGAAGACCTTGAACGGGCTGCCGGCCATGTGGGCCGCCTTCGCCATGCCCGCGCCGTTCGACAACGCGTGGCCGATGGACCCCGAACTGAAATCGATGCCGGGCACCTTGGTCATGTCCGGGTGGTCGCCCAGCGGATTGCCCAGACGCGTGTAGCCGTCGAGCGTTTCGCGCTCGATGTAGCCATACTCGGCGAGGATCGGGAACAGGCCGACGGCCGCGTGGCCCTTGCCCATCGTGAAACGGTCGCGGTCCTTCCAGCGCGGATCGCCCGCGCGCAAGGACATCACGTCGTAGTAAAGCGCGGCAAAGATTTCCGCCGCTGAAAACACCGACGTGTAGTGCCCCGTCTTGGCGATTTCGATCAGACGAATCGTCTCGAGGCGGACGAATTGCGCTTTCTCGCGCAAATGCGCGAGCGTCTCCGAGGCGAGCGCGTGATCGCTCTCCTGCAATGCTGTCGACATAGAGTCTCCTGTTGATGCCTGAATGGAATGAGGCGGGAGGGGGCGCGAATCCGGGTCTCGCCCTCCACAAGACGTATGATGCATCATATATCTTTGTGAGACAACTGCCGGTTTGCATGCGATGCATCGGACCCCGCACCTGGACCTTGCGGCATCGCTCGATGATGATGCATCATATATCGATAATCATTCTGGAGAGACACCCATGCCCACCGCTCCGCCCGCTTCGCCCAAGGTCAACGGCGAAACGCAGGTCATCGTCCTGATGGCGTGGCCCGCCAGTCACGTCCGCACGCCGACATTCTTCAATGCCCTTTGCGCGCAGCGGGGCATCAACGCCATCATGGTTCCGTGGGCCGTGCGGCCCGAGCATTTGCAGGAGGCGTGGAACGGACTGCGGCACGTCGCCAATCTCGCGGGCGTCGTGCTGACCATTCCGCACAAGCAGACGGCGGCGCAACTGTGCGACCGGCTCGAAGGTGACGCATCGCTGCTAGGCGTCGTCAATACGGTCCGGCGCGATGCAGATGGCCTTTATACGGGCCGCATGTACGACGGTTCGGGTTTCGTCACGGGCATGCTGCGCGAGGGCATTGTGCTCGCGGGCAAACGGGTACTGCTGCTGGGCGCCGGCGGCGCGGCAACGGCGCTGGCCCTGGCGTTGGCACGCGAGGGCATTTCCCGGCTGACCATCGCCAACCGCAATCGCGAGAAGGCGCAGCACCTCGCCACGCTGGTTGCGCAAGCTGCGCCCGGCTGCGACGTGCGCCCCGGCAGCGACGATCCAGGCGACCACGACATCGTGATCAACGCGACCTCCCTCGGACTCAAACCCGATGACGCGCTGCCATGCGACACCTCGAAACTCATGCCCGCGATGGTCGCCGCGGAGGTCGTCATGCAACCCGCCACCACGCGGTTCCTGATGGAAGCCGAATTGCGCGGCGCACGCATTCATCGGGGCGAACACATGGTCACCTCGCAACTCGATCACTTTGTCGAATTCCTGCTGCCGGACGTGAACCGGCAAGGCTGAGGTCCGCCGCCTCCTGCTCGATGTTTCGCTAGGGCTCGCCTTCGAGCGGGCCTCGCTAACGTGACTCGCGACGGATCGAAAACCAGGCGGCGTGGTGCGTCCATTACAAAGATATATGATGCATCATGAAAAGAAACTCAAATATCCAACCCCATCATCAACATCCCATGACTGCACTCACTTTTGGCTCTCCGGGCCGATATATTCAGGGCGACGGCGTCGTCGGCGACATTGGCCAGTACATTCGCGCCTGCTCGCCGCGCGCGCTCATTCTTTGCGACAGCTTCGTGCGCGAGCAATTCGGCTCGCGCATCGTCGCGTCGTGCGCCGCACACGACGTCACGGCTCACTGGCTTGAATTCAGCGGAGAACTCACGCAGCGCAAAGTCGCCGAACTGGCGCAGGCGGCGCAATCATTCGACTTTGGCGTCGTGGTGGCGATCGGCGGCGGCAAGACGCTCGATGCGGGCAAGGCGCTCGTCGACGCGGCCGGTTGCGCGCTGATCACCGTGCCGACCATCGCGTCGAACGATTCCCCCACGTCGAAGAACTATGTTCTCTACGACGACGATCATCAACTCGCCGCCGTCAAGCATCTACCGCGCAGCGCCGCTTACGTCGTGGTCGATACCGCGCTGATCGCGCAAGCGCCCACGCATTTTCTGCTGGCCGGTATTGGCGACGCGATCAGCAAATACTTCGAGGCCGAGCAGTGCCTGCAAAGCGGCGGCAAGAACATGTTCGCGGCACGCCCGTCGTTTTCCGCCTACGTGCTCGCGCGCGAATGCTTTTCGATCATTCGTTCCGACGCCGCGCCGGTGCTGGACGACCTCAAGCTCGGCCGCACGCATCCGGCGTTCGACCGCCTCATCGAAGCGGTGATCCTGATGAGCGGCCTTGGCTTCGAGAGCGGCGGGCTCTCGATCGCGCATTCGATGACACGCGGCCTCTCCCGGCTTGCCGGGGCCGCGCATGCACCGCACGGCTTGCAGGTGGCCTATGCGCTACTCGTGCAATTGCACCTCGAACACCGCGCGCCCGACTTCATGCGCGACATGATCCGCCTGTATGAACGCCTCGGCCTGCCGACCCGCTTGAGCGATCTGGGCGCTAGCGGCGCGACGCGCGAGCACTACGAGACGGTCGCGCGCCTCACGTTGGAAGCCCCCTATGCGGGCAACTTTGAACATTCGCTGAGCATCGCGGACATCGTCTCGGCGATGGAGAAGGTCGAACGCGCCGCTGCCTGAGTCATTTACCCGAGTGAATCGCGGTGCGAACACCGCGCCCGCAAGACAATATTGGAGACGTTGTGGCTTACCTTTCTGAAACCTCTTCCTCGTCCGTCACCGCGGACACCGCGCCGCCGCCCTCGCACTGGCGGTCCCTGATCGCGTCCAGCCTCGGCAATCTGCTCGAATGGTTCGACTGGACCGTCTATACGGTCGCATCGGTCTATATCGCGGGCGCGCTGTTCGACAACACCAACAAAACGTCGTCGCTGCTCGGCACGCTCGCCGTGTTCGCCGCGGGCTTCTTCGCACGACCGCTCGGCGGCATCGTGTTCGGCGCGGTGGCGAACCGGCTCGGGCGGCGCGCGGTGCTCCTGAGCACCATGCTGCTCATGGCGTTTGCGAGCCTGCTGATCGCGGTCATTCCTTCATATGGCGCGATCGGCAGCTGGGCCTCGGCCGCGTTGCTCGCCGCGAGGCTCGTGCAGGGCGCGGCGCACGGCGGCGAAACCACCGCTTCCTATGCCTATGTTGCCGAGATCGCGCCGCCGGCGCGGCGTGGCTTGTGGTCGAGCGCGGTGTTCATTTCCGTTGGCGCGGGCTCGCTGATCGCGACCTTCTTCCTCGCGGCGCTCACGGCTTTTCTCTCCACGGACGCCATGCAGCAATGGGGTTGGCGCGTGCCCTTCGCGGCAGGCGGGTTCCTCGCGATATTCGCGCTGTGGCTGCGCCGCAATATGGTCGAGAGCATCCACGAGGACAGCGCGGCCCAGCTGCGTCACGCCCCATGGCCGCGCACCAAGCTCCTGCGCGAAGGCTTGAAACTCTTCATCTATGAGGCGGGCTCGACGCTCACTTACTATACGTGGGTCACATCGGCGGCCATCTACGCGATCAGCGCGAAGCACATGGATGCACATGACGCATTCACGATGAGCTGCATTGCCCAGGTGATCTATCTGATCGCGCTGCCGCTCATCGGACGGCTCTCCGATTTCACCGGACGCAAGATCACGACGCTCATTTCGCTGCTCGGCATCTCGGTCACCATCTTTCCGCTGTGGAACCTGATCTCCAGCGCGCCGTGGACCTTGCTCGTCACGCAGTCCGTCGGCCTCGTGCTCGTTGCGTTCATCACGGGCAGCAAGCCCGCCGCCATATCGGAACAGGTGCCCACACGCTATCGCACGCGCCTCTTCGGCTTTTTCATTTCGCTCGCGGTGGCGTTCTTCGGCGGCACGGCCTCCTATCTCAACGCGTGGCTGTATTCGATCGACAAGGGTCAGCTATTCAATGTCTATCTGATCGTGGTGGCGGTCATCGCGAGTTGCGCCGTGTTGACGTGGAAGAACAACACCGGCGTGCCGCTCGACGACATCGAGTGATCGACGCTCATCGCCGCCCGGCCGCATGGCGCGAAAGGTCGTCAAGCGCCGTGCGCCGTCGCAGGTTGTGCGCACCCAGCTCGCCGGGCCGGTTCACGCCGAGCAGCGCCATATTGCGCATCATCTCGGCGGCGAGAATCGCGAACGCGTGCACGATGCCCGCCTGCCCCGCCACCGCGCCCGCATAGTTGAACGGCCGCCCGACGAACACGGCCCGTGCGCCCAGCGCGAGCGCCATCAGCACGTCGCCGCCGCGCCGGAAGCCGCTGTCGATCATCACGGGGCAATCGGCGTCGACGGCGGCCACCACGGCAGGCAGCGCGCGCAACGGCGCAATCGACCCGTCGAGCTGACGCCCGCCATGATTCGACACGATCAGCCCGTCGGCCCCGAGTTCGCGCGCGCGGCGGGCGTCGTCGGGGTCGAGTATGCCCTTGACGACGAGCGTGCCCTGCCACTGCCGCCGGATCAGGCGCAGATGCTCCCAGCTCAGATGGTCGCGCGCGCCAAAGTCGCGCAGCACGTTCGACGAGAGAATCGGCGCGCCGCGCTCCGTGCGCGAGTTCTCGAAGTGCGGCATGCCGTGCCGCCACAACGTGCGCAACGCCGTGCCGAACAGCCAGCGAAGATGCGTCGCGCCGTCCCACGCGAGCCGCAGCGTGGGACGCAACGGCGTGGAGAATCCCGCGCGCAGGTTGTTCTCGCGGTTGCCCGACACCGGCACATCGGCGGTCAGCACCAGCGTGCGAAAGCCCGCGTTCGCCACGCGTTCGAGCAGCGCCGAAATCTTGTCGGGCTCGCCGGGCACGTACATCTGGAACCACGCGTCGGGATTGGCCGCGCAAACCTCTTCCATGCGAATGAGCGACGAGCCGCTCATGATCGTCGGCACGTTGGCGAGCGCCGCCGCCTGCGCCTGGATCAGGTCGCCCCGGTATGCCGACAGCGCGCTGATGCCCATGGGCGCGACGCCGAACGGCGCGGCGTAAGTGTGGCCGAACAGCGAGGTCTCCAGCGTGCGCTTCGACGTATCGACGAGCACGCGCGGCACCCAGTCGTAGTCCTCGAACGCGCGGCGATTTTCGCTGAGCGACCGATCGGTCTCGCAGCCGCCGCTCACGTAGGCAAAGATCGGCCCCGGCAGGTGGCGGCGCGCCGCCGCCTCGAAATCGGCGAGCGCGAGCACGCGAGCAAGGCGGCGCGGAATGTGCCGCGACGCAGCGGTGCGGGGCGCGGTGTGATTGGCGAGCGGATAGTCGCGCAGGTTGAAGGTGTCTGACATGATCGCAATGCGAGGTCGGTGCGCCGGGCGGCGCGAATGACGGGCAGCGGTGTTCAGGCGATGAGCGGCAACGCCATGCCCGGCTGGCCGACGTCCGCCACGAGCACGCTGCCGCTCTTCGATTCGGTGATGAACAGTTGCCGCCGCTGCGCGCCGCCGAAGGCGAGATTGGTCACGGTCTCGCCCGCGCACGACTTCACGCGCGCGATGCATTCGCCGTTGGGTGCGAACACGAACACGTGCCCGAGCGAAGCATGCGCGACATACAGATTGCCGGCCTCGTCCATCGCCAGGCCGTCGGGACCGCTCGTACCGAACAGCGAGCAGAAACGCCCCACCTTCGCGGTGCCGCCGCTCGCGAGCAGCGGCACGCGCCACACCGCGTTGTCGCGCGTCATGGCGACGTACAGCACGCGCCCGGACGGGTCGAGCACGAGGCCGTTCGGGCTCACGCCGTTCGAAAGCAGACAGTCGAGGCGGCCGTCGGCGGCGAGCCGGTACACGCGGCCCGTGGGGTCTTGCAGGCCCGTTTGCCCCTGGTCCGTGAAATAGATGTCGCCATTGGCGGCGATCGCCAGATCGTTGCAGCCCTTGAACGATTCGCCGTTGCGCGACACGAGGAGCGGCGCCACGCGCCCGGTTTCGGGATCGAACTGCATGATGCCGTTGCGATAGTCGGCAATCAGGATGCGGCCGTCCGGGTGGAACTTCAGGCCGTTCGGCTCGCCGTCGTACTGCGCGACGAGCGACCAGTCACCCTCTTTGCCAATACGAAAGATCCGGCCAAACGGAATATCCACCACATACAAACGCCCTTGCGCGTCGAACGACGGCCCTTCCAGGAAGCTGTCGACGGGCTGGCCCGCCTTGTTGGCGTTGGCCCACGCCGATGCGACGCCGGTCTGTCGATAATGCGCCGGCATGGCGGAAAACACGCGCGTTTCAATGAGTCGCGGCGGTTGGTCGAGATAGAACATGACGTACCCTTGTGCTTCCTGCTATGCGGAGATCTGTTCGAGGCTGAGGCCGCGCGAGCGCGGGCCGAAGAAGCCAATCGTCAGGACGACTACGCACATCGACCCCGCGATCAGCGAGAACACCCCCACCACGCCCATATGCCGCAGGAAGAATCCGATGAGAAAACCCGAGAGCATGGCGCTGATGCGGCTCGCCGAATACACGAGCCCGATGGCGCGCGCCCGCATGCGGGTCGGGAAGAGTTCGGCCTGATAGGTGCGATACGAGAACGTCATGCAGTTGCCCGCCAGCGTCATGAGCAGGCCCATCGCCACCAGCAGGGCGGGATCGCGCTGCTGCGCGAAGATCACGCCGAGCACGGCCATGGCGGCGGCCGAACCGACGATCAGCCATTTGCGTTCGACGCGGTCGGCGATCAGCATGGAAAGCAGCGGCCCGATCGGGCTCGCGATGGCGATGAGAAACGAATACCAGAGGCTGTGCGTGAGCGTCACGCCCTTTTCCGCCAGCAAGGTGGGCACCCAGCTCGCGAAACCGTAGTACCCGATCGACTGGAAGAAGTTGAACACCAGCAGCATGACGGTGCGGCTGCGATAACGCTCGCTCCACGGGCCGTCGTTCGGCTCCGCCGATGTCGTTGCGTGCGCAACGTTCTGCTTGGCTGCATTGTCCGCATTGGCTGCGACCGGCAGCGGTTTGCCCGTGGCGCGCTCGATACGGCGCTCAAGCCGCGTGACGATCGCCTCGGCTTCGGCCATGCGGCCGTGCTGGATCAGCCAGCGCGGGCTTTCGGGCAGGCCAAGGCGGATCAGCCAGACGAACACCGCGCCCGAGCAGCCGATCCACACCACCCAACGCCAGCCGTCGTGGCCGAACGGCGCGATCGGCACCAGTTGCCACGAAAGGAAGGCAATGGTCGGAATCGACGTGTACTGGATCGCCTGGACGAACGCGAACGCGCGGCCACGCAGGCGGGCGGGCACGAACTCGGAAACATAGGCGTCGATGGTCACGAGCTCCGCGCCCACGCCGATACCCGCGACCACGCGCCAGAACACGACCCAAACGGGATCGCTTTGCAGCGACATCATCACGGCGGCGAACGTGTAGCACAGCAGCGCCCCCACGAACACACGGCGGCGCCCCAGCCGGTCGGCGACGAAGGCCACGCCGATCGTGCCGATGAAAAGCCCGAGAAAGAGCGCCGCGACGAAGGCACCCAGGCCGCCCAGATCGAACAGCGACGCCGTCGTTTTCGTGAAAATGCCCGCCTTCACGAGCCCCGGCGCGATGTAGGCGGTGAGGAACATGTCATAGATCTCGAACCAGCCGCCCAGCGCGAGCGCGGCGATCAAGAGCCATACGGGGGCGCTCGGCGGCAGGCGGTCGAGGCGCGCCGAGATCTGGCGCGCGTGCGCTTCGGGGGCCAGCGCGGCGGGCGTCAAGGCGTGCGGCGCGAGCGCCGCGCCGTCGTGCGTTGCGCCCGCCACGGCGTGCGCTTCGGCAGTGCTGGAAAAGGGATGCATGGCCTCGTCTCCTGATTGTTGTGCTGGCGATGCCGCCGCGGCCTGGGCGGCATCGGCGGCGTGTGCCGCGCGAAGGGTTCGTGCGTGCGCCGGCGGCCTTACACCGGGCAGCCCTTCTTGCGCAGCAGCGCGTTGAAGCGCTCCGGGTCGGCCGAGCCTGCCGCGTTGCTCGCGCGGATCGCGGCTTCCTTGTCGGCGTGGGCGCGCACGAGCGGCAGCAGCGCGTCGAGCCGGTCCACCGGCACGGCGATCACGCCGTCCGCGTCGCCCATCACCAGATCGCCGGGATTCACGACGAGCCCCGCGCAGGCGACCGGCACGTTCACCTCGCCGGGGCCCTCCTTGCTCGGCCCGCGAAACGTGTGGCCGCGCGCGTAGACCGGAATCACGCCCTCGGCCCACTCCGCCAGATCGCGGATCGCGCCGTCCACCACGAAGCCGCCAATCTTCTTCGCGAGCGCCGACGTGCGCATGAGGCCGCCGATCAGCGCCTGGGTCAGGTCGCCGCCGCCGTCGATCACGATCACGTCGCCGGGCTGCGCGAGCTCGATGGCCTTGTGGATCATCATGTTGTCGCCCGGACGCACACGCACCGTGAGCGCCGGGCCGCACATCGTGAGCGAGACCGAGTGGTGATAGGCGGTGAGGCCCATCGCGCCGATGCTGCGGCCGAGGCAGTCGCCCGCGTGCGCGACGGGCACCTCGCGAAACGCCTCGACCTGCGCGGCCGTGGGCAGCGACGCGCGTTGACCGACGAAGAAGCCTGCGGGCCAGCCGGCCCGATCCTGCGGGATGTTCATGCGATGACCTTTTTCTCTGAGTGAAGGGCGCCGGGATTCACGCAGCTCGCCGCGTCCACGGCCTCGCCGCGCAGATAGCGCAAACAGGTTTCGGCGGCGCTCACGGCGACGGCGTCGAGCGCGTCGGGCGTCGAGCCGCCCACATGCGGCGTGAGCACCACGTTCGGCAGCGCGGCCAGCGGATCGTCCGCGCCGAGCGGCTCGTGGCAAAACGTGTCGAGACCCGCGGCGGCGAGCTTGCCGCTTTGCAGCGCCGCCACGAGCGCGGCCTCGTCGATCAGCTCGCCGCGCGCCGTGTTCACGACGATCGCGCCGTCGGGCAGCCGCGCGATGGCCTGCGCGTCGAGCAGGTTGCGCGTGTGTGCGTTGACGGGGCAATGCAGGCTCAGCACGTCGGCTTGCGCGAGCAGCGCGTCGATGGAGCGTTCGAGCGTCACGAACGGCTGCGCGGCGGCCTGCGTGGCCACAGGATCGAATGCGCGCACCGTCATGCCGAGCGCGTGCGCGATCGCCGCGACGCGCCGCCCGATCTGGCCGTAGCCGACGAGCCCGAGCGTGCGGCCATGCAACTGCCGCCCGTCGCCCGTGCGGGTCCAGCGGCCCGCGCGCAGTTCGCTGTCGTAGAAGTTGACCTTGCGCGCCGCGCCGAGCATGAGCGCGAGCGTCAGCTCCGCCACGGAGTGCGTGTTGGTGCCGGGCGTCGTGAAAACCGGAATGCCGTGCCGCGTGGCGGCTTCGACGTCGATGTTCGTCACGCCCACGCCGTGCTTGCAAATGACGCGCAGCGACGGGCAGCTCGCGATCGCCGCGCCGGAAAGCTCGACGGTGCGCGAGATCACGGCGTCGATGGGTTGTGTCGCGAGAATGCGGGCGACCTGGGCGGCGTCCTGCGCGTCGTCGATATAGACGACTTCGCACTGCGCGGCCGCCAGCACGCGCTGCCCGGCCTGCGCGAGACGCGGCGCCGTGACGAGAATACGGTGGGACATCGGTGTCTCCTTCTGTCTGCATGAAGCTTCACGACATTGTTGACACCTCGACTCATAATGTCTATTTTCGTTTTTTCATCTTTCCATTCCTGGTGGTTATGAATTTCAGCGACCGCCCGAACGTCTGCCGGAGCCGCCCGTGGTCATGAATTTGCAGGTGCGCGACCTGATGTACTTCGCGAAAGTCGCCGAACTGGGGCACCTGGGGCGGGCGTCGCAGGCGCTGCACATCACGCAGCCCGCGCTCTCGAAGTGCATCGACCGGCTGGAAGAGAACTACGGCGCCGCGCTGTTCGAGCGCAGCGGGCGCGGCATTCGCCTGACCGACGCGGGCCGCCTGCTCCAGGAGCGCGTGCGTCTCGTCGAACGCACGCTCGACGAGACGCAGCGCGAAATCGCCTCGCTGGGGGTGGGGCTCGCGGGTCTCGTCAAGATCGGCGCGGCGGCCACCATCGCCGAGTTCATCATGCCCACGGTGTGCCGGGCGTTGCAGGAGGAAGCGCCGGCGGTGGTCGTCGAATTGCAGATCGGCATGAACGACGTGTTGCAGGACGCGCTGCGCA
Source organism: Paraburkholderia unamae (assembly GCF_003096875.1). Classification (NCBI taxonomy): domain Bacteria; kingdom Pseudomonadati; phylum Pseudomonadota; class Betaproteobacteria; order Burkholderiales; family Burkholderiaceae; genus Paraburkholderia; species Paraburkholderia unamae. The sequence continues at coordinate 231,011 of NZ_QEOB01000011.1, read as the reverse complement.
AGCGGCTGCTCGACGTGGTGATCGGCCCGCTCGGCAGCCACGACGAAGCGCTGGTGCAGATCCCGATCGTGGCCGACGACGTCGTGGTCGCGGCGAGCGCCACGCACCCGCTCGCGGGCAAGCACGCGACGCTCGAAGCGATGTCGCGCTATGGCTGGGTGCTGCCCGCGCAGTCGGTGGCGACGCGTCAGTGGCTCGAACACGCGTTCGCCTCGCGCGGACTGCCGTTGCCGCGCGCGGCCGTGATGACGAGTTCGATTGCCGCCGTGCCGCGCCTGATCGCCGAAACGGGTTTGCTGAGCTTCATTTCGCGGCGCAATCTGGAAGCGGGCCGCTTCACGCCCGCGCTGGTCGAACTGCCGAATCCCGACACGACGATGACGCGCCAGTTCGGCGTCGTGCATCGCAACGACGGCTATCTGTCGCCTGCCGCGCGGCGGATCATCGATATCGTGCGCGAGCAGAACGCGCCCCGCTGATCAACGGCCGCTGCCGTGCCCCGCCCGCAGCACGAGGCCGTTCGATACCGAGCGCACGCCGTTGACCGAACCGGCGACATCGGCGGCCCGGCTGATCTGCGAGCGCTGCGGCACCCAGCCTGTCAACGTCACGACGCCGTTGCGCGCCTGAACGTGAATGCTCGATGCGTTCAGCCCCTGGGTGCGCGCGAAGGCGTGGCGGACGTCGCGAACCAGTTCGTTATCGGGCCTGCTTGCGGGGATACCTGCGGGCGTGCCTCCGTACGCCGCGCACGTTGCGATGGCAACGATCAATACCGCGCGCATGGCCTGTTTCAGCAGAGTATGTCTCACGCTTCCTCCCACGCCGCTCGCGATTCGCTCAGTTGCCCGCTTCGTCTTTCTTTTTCTCGGTCAAGCGGTTTTGCACGCCCGTGACGCCATGCACGGATCGGGCCGCATTGGCCGCGCGCGAGATCTGCCAGGTCTCGGGCACCGATCCGGTGAGCGTGACCACGCCCAGGTGCGCCGTAATGCGGATACCCGAGTCGTCCATCTCCGGCACCCGGCCGAGCGCGCGGCGAACGTCGCGAATGAGCGCGCTGTCGGACCGGCTTCGAGGCGGCGACGACGAAGCCGCCACCGTTTGCATGCCTGCGCCCGTTTGTGCACCCGCTTGTGCGCCCGTTTGCGCGATCGCACTGGACGCCCCGCCCGCGATGGCCGCAATCAACATCGCGCCGACCACGCTGCCCGCTACGCTTACGTTCATGACGCCTCCTTCGGGGACCGTCAACCGAACACCCCGCTTGCGCAAGGCTAGCAGATTGAATCCGCATCGACACGCACGCTGCACCCGCCGTTTCACGAAGCCGTGATGCAATGCGGTGCAGCCGCCCTGCCATCGCGCCGCCGCGCAGCCCGGCGCGCTCTGCTGTCACAATTGCGTTCAGCAGTTACGCTGATGGACCGCTGCAAACGTATCGTCATGGAGCATCCCACTTATGCGCATCTTTGGAATTAGCCTGTCCGTCATCATCGCCGTGTTTTTCGCCGTGCATGCCGTGCGCACGCAGCAGAACATGTACTGGATGCTGATCCTGTTCCTGTTTCCCGGCCTTGGCAGCCTGGTCTATTTCTTCGTCATCTACTTGCCGACCCTGCGCCAGTCGCGCGGCGCGCGGGCGACGTCGAAGGCGATCTCGCAGTTCGTCGATCCCAACCGGGCCGTGCGCGAAGCGCGCATGGACTTCGATAGCGCGCCCACCGTCGCGCATCGCATGCGGCTGGCCGCGGCACTGCTCGAAGCCGGCGACGCCGCCGAAGCCCTGACGCACTACCAGGCCGCGGTGAGCGGGCCGTTCGCGTCGGATCCGGCCTTGCTCGAAGGGCTCGCGCACGCGCAGTTCGCCAACGGCGATGCCGCGTCCGCGCGGGACACGCTGGAAAAGCTGTTCGCCGTACGCGCGATCGCCCGCGAGGAACCGGCGCCGGCCTTGCTGTATGCGCAGGCCCAGGCCGCGACGGGCGCGCCGGGCACGCGCGCCGCCTTCGAAGTGGCGCTCGCCAACGCGAGCGACGCCGCGCCGCGTTGCCTCTACGCCGACTGGCTGACAACACAGCCCGGCGACGCCGACCGCCAGCGCGCGCGTGAGCTCTACGCCGAGATCGTGCATGACGCCCGGCACTGGCCGCGCCACGCGCGCGAGCACAACCGGAAGTGGCTGCAACGGGCCCAGGCCGCTCTCGGTTGACGGACCACGGCGCGCGTCGCATCAAATGACGCGCGTTGAATTCTCTTTTTCCGATTCAAACCATGAAAGACAAAATCGACGGCGTAACGCTGCCCAGCCGTATCGTCCCGTTTCCGGATTCGATCAGCGAAGCGGCGCAAACCGCCTTGCGCCGGCTCGTGGATGAGCAAGGGGTTCCGCTCAATTCGCGCCACGTCATGCCCGCGCTCGACGATGTCGACGCATGGATGCAGGTCAAGGCGAACGCCAGCGCCCACTACGCCGCCGCGCTCGAACCCCTCGCGCGACAGTTGCGCGCCAGCGTGGAAACCGTTCAGGTGGGACACGCGGTGGTCCATATCGCGACACCCGTGGACCCGCTCTCCGAGGACTGCGCCTATATCGACCTGCATGGCGGCGCGCTGGTGTTCGGCGGGGGCGCCGCGTGCCGCGTCGGCGCGCAGATGCAGGCCGACCGGTTGCGCATTCGCTGCTACGGCGTGGACTACCGCATGCCGCCCGAACACCCGTATCCCGCCGCGCTCGACGACTGCATGGCGGTCTGGTCGCACGTGCTCGGGCAATACGCGCCGGAAAACGTCGTCGTAGGCGGGCGCTCGGCGGGCGGCAATCTCGCCGCGGCCATGACGCTGCGCGCGCGCGACGCGGGCTTGCCGCTGCCCGCCGCGCTCGTGCTGCTCTCGCCGGAAGTGGACCTCACCGAGTCCGGCGACAGCTTCCAGACCAACCAGTGGGTGGACGTCGTGCTACCCGGCTCGCTCATGGCGAACAATCTGCTCTACGCCAACGGGGCCGATCTGGCGCACCCGTGGCTCTCGCCGCTGTTTGCCGACTTCTCCAAGGGGTTTCCTCCCACCTTCCTGCAAAGCGGCACTCGGGATCTTTTCCTCTCCAACACGGTGCGCCTGCATCGCGCGTTGCGCCGTGCGCGCATTCCCGTCGAACTTCACGTGTTCGAAGCGATGCCGCATGGCGGCTTCATGGGCGCGCCCGAAGATCGAGAGTTGAGCGAAGAGATCGAGCGCTTCGTGCGACAGCATATGTGGGCATTGCGCTAACGGCATGGCATGAGACGGGGCCGGGCGTGGCCCCATGATTTGCGGCGCGGCTGGGTCTTGTTGCATGGCGCGGACCTGCCTATCTTGACGTGGAACCTCAACGTTTCCCGACAGCGCCCGATATGTTTCGAACGCTCTTCCAGCACGGCGATCGCTTGCGCGCTCGCGCTCTACCGCCACGCCCTGGTCGCACGACCTTGCGCATTGGAGCCTTCGCGGGTGCCGCTGTGACGGTGTTATTAGCGGCCCTGGCCGTTGCGTACGCTCCGGCCAGCGCGCGCGCCAACCTCGCGCGCTGCGTCGCTTCGCTGGCGGACGATGCTGCTGCCAATACGAAGAACGCGGAGATTAAACCGCACCAATTGACATCGCGCGCCATCGAACGTTGCCTCGATTGATGACGGCGCAGCGATGCGTCGATTCAAAAACTACCTGTCCGGTGAGTCTTCACAAGCGTTCTGCTCACGCGCTTGACGAGGCGGAATCGTCATGGCCGCAACCCCGGCGACCACGCATCCCAAACCGAGCCACGCCGAAGCGGACAACGATTCACCGAGCACCGTCATGCTGATCGCGACACCAATGGGAACGCGCAAATAAGCCTGCGCCGTGGTGCCCACCGAACCCAGCGATTGCACGAGCCGGAAATAGATGACGAACGCGATTGCCGTCGAGAAAATCGTCAGCGCCACGAGCGCAAGGAGCGATTGCGGCGAAGGATGCAGCGTCCACGGACGATCGACGACAAGACTGGCGGGCACCAGCAACGCCGCGCCGACGATCAGGGAACCGGCGGCCGGTGCGGCGGGCGAGAGCCCTTTGAAGGCGCGCCCGTAGATCGCCGCGCCCGCGTAGCAAACCGTCGCCGCGACGATCGCCAGTTGCGCGACGAGCTGCCGCCCAAGCCCTTCGAACGCGCTGAAGCCAACGACCATGCAAATGCCCGCCAGCCCCGCGACGACGCCGAACAGATTTCGAGGCGTCAAGGGTTCATGGCGCGTAATGAGCCAGGTGCCGAGAAACGCGAGTACCGGTGATGCGGAATTGAGAATGGTGGCCAAACCCGCTTCCACCGAGCGCTCCGCCCACGCGATGAGCGTGAACGGCACGACGCTGTTCAACAACGCCTGGACGAAAAAGCGCCGCCAGACAGCGAGATCGCGTGGCATGGAAATCCGCTGGATTCGCATCCATAGCAGCAGGATTGAACCGGCGATCAGTGTTCTTGCCGCGATCAACGTGAGCGGCGGAATCGTCGCGACGCCGATTCTAATGAACGTATAGGAAGCACCCCACAACGTGGAGAGTGCGATGAGAAGCAGCAGATCCGGCACGGCGCGCTGGCCGTGGGCACTTGCGGGCTGGACTTGAGACACTCGGGACAATTCGCTTTCGCCGTTTGGGGGACGGAATTCATCCGGTCGCAGACCGGTTGCATGAGCGCATTGTGCGGGTGCGTTCCCATCGAATGCTTCCGTGTGGCCCGAAATATGGAATGACGACGAGCGGCCCGATCGATTCCGCTTCATTGCCTGAGAAGCCAACATAGCGCCGGGAACCGGCGCGGTATGGCTGCACGCGGCCTTGACAGTTAGTTGCAGTAGCAGGCGAGCAACGCGGCCCTTTGCAACTTCGCGCATCATGCGCCCCTTGAATGTTTATACGCATTCAATATTTAAGATTCGCATGCCCCGGTGCTAGTCTTTTCCGATCGAACCCCGCCCGGAAATCCACCACGTCCAGCACGGCGCCGCCCGCCGTTCTACAGGGAGCCAGCATGAGCATCGAATTCATCGGCATGATCCAGCAGCGCAAGCAATCGGAGACGCATCCCGCCACCGGCCCGGCGATCGACGTCGATTACGTGCGCGACTTCGCCCAGGCGCACGAGCACGCGGGCTTCGACCGCATTCTCGTGCCGCACAGCTCGGTCAGCCCCGACGCCACGCTCACCATCGCCTACGCCGCGAGCGTGACCTCGCGCGTGAATTTCATGCTGGCGCATCGCCCTGGGTTCGTCGCGCCCACGCTCGCCGCGCGTCAGCTCGCAACGCTCGATCACTTCTCGGGCGGCCGCCTCGCCGTGCACTTCATCTCGGGCGGCAGCGACACCGACCAGCGGCGCGACGGCGACTATCTCTCTCACGACGAACGCTACGCGCGCACCGACGAGTATCTGCACGTGCTCAAGCGCGTGTGGACCGAAGCGAAGCCGTTCGATCACGAAGGCCGCTTCTATCGTTTCGAGCAAGCCTGGTCGGAAGTCAAGCCGCGCCAGCAGCCGCATGTGCCGATCTACTTCGGCGGCGCATCCGAGGCGGCGATCGCGGTAGCGGGCAAGCACGCCGATGTCTATGCGCTCTGGGGCGAGTCGAAGCAAGGCGTCGCCGACCTGATCGGCCGCGTGCGCGCCGAAGCCGCGAAGCACGGCCGCAACGTGCGCTTCTCCGTTTCGTTCCGGCCGATTCTCGCGGACACCGAAAAGGCCGCATGGGAGCGCGCCGAACACATCCTCGAACAGACGCGGCGCCTGCGCGCCGAGCAAGGCGTGGACAAGGGCGGCCCGCTGGAAAGCGAAGGCGCGCGACGCCTGCTTGCCGCCTCCGGCGACGGCGTGCGCGCCGACGATCGCCTGTGGACCGCCGTTGCGAAGGAGATCGGCGGCCGCTCGAACTCGACCGCGCTCGTCGGCACGCCCGCGCAGGTCGCCCAAACGCTCGCCGAATATCACGCGCTGGGCGTCACCACGTTCCTGATTCGCGGCTTCGATCCGCTCGAAGATGCGGTCGATTACGGCCGCACGCTGATCCCCGCCACGCGCGAACTCACGGCGCGCGTGCGCGCCGCCGCGTGAACCGTCGCGTGAACCGTATTGAACAGGACTCCGGAGGACTGACATGAGCGCCACCGCCAACGCCAACCCCGTCGCCGCCGACCCGCGGCACGCGCCCGTTCGCAAGTTCTGGTTCGACGACGAAAGCGCCCCGGCGCGCACGTTCGACGAAGAACGCCGCCATCGCCAAGAGCGGCTTGCGGGCGCGTTCCGCCTTTTCGCGCGCTACGGTTTCGACCAGGGACTCGCCGGGCACATCACCGCGCGCGACCCCGAATGGCCCGATCACTTCTGGGTCAATCCGCTCGGGCTGCATTTCGGCGGCATGCGAGTTTCCGACCTGCTGCTCGTGAATCGCCACGGCGAAATCGTCGTGGGCGACGGCCCCGTGAATCAGGCCGCGTTCGCGATCCATGCGGCGCTTCATGAAGCGCGCCCCGATGTCGTCGCGGCCGCGCACACGCATTCGCTCTATGGCAAAGCCTGGTCCACGCTCGGCCGCACGCTCGACCCGCTCACGCAGGACGCCTGCGCGTTTTACGAAGACCATGCGCTATTCGACGACTTCCGCGGCGTCGTGCTCGACACCGGCGAAGGCGCGCGCATTGCCCAGGCGCTCGGCGAACGCAAGGCCGTGATCCTCAAGAACCACGGCATCCTCACGGCCGGACCGAGCGTCGAGGCAGCCGCATGGTGGTACATCGCGCTGGACAATGCCTGCCATGCGCAACTGCTTGCCGAAGCGGCGGGCCAGCCGCAACCCATTGCCCACGACATCGCCGCGCTCACCCACACCCAGGTGGGCCGCCCCGCGGGCGCGCGCCATGCGTTCGAGAGCCTGTACGCGGGCCTCGTGGCACGCGAACCGGAGTTGCTCGACTGATGGCCATTCACAAGCTGCGCCGCTTTGTCGGCACGATTGCGGCGCTCGTCGAAGCGGCGCCGCGCGAACCCGAACTGATCGAACATGGCCTCGCGGCGCTGCGCGAACTTGTGCGCGACGACGACTGGCTGCCCGACGCCTACGCCGCACCGTCGCCCGAGCGCTATCGGCAGTATCTGCTGCATGCGGACTCGCGCGAGCGCTTCTCGGTGGTCAGCTTCGTGTGGGGACCCGGCCAGCAAACGCCGGTTCACGATCACACCGTATGGGGCTTGATCGGCGTGCTGCGCGGCGCGGAATACGCACAGCCCTACACGCGCGACGCCGCCGGTGCGTTGCGCGCGCACGGTCCCGAAGTGCGGCTCGAACGCGGCGAAGTCGAAGCGGTGTCGCCAACGCTCGGCGACATTCACCGCGTGCGCAACGCCTACGACGATCGCGTGTCGGTCAGCATCCACGTTTATGGCGCGAACATCGGCGCCGTGCGGCGCTCCACGTACGCCACGGACGGCGCGCCCAAGCCCTTTATCTCTGGCTACTCGAACGACGTTCTCCCGAATCTCTGGGATCTCAGCAAGGACCCTGTCGCCTCATGAAGTCATTCCCCCTGCGCTCGTACCAGGACGTGCGCGACGCCCTCCTCGCCCGCCGCGAGATCGCGCTGCTCGACGTGCGCGAAGAAGATCCGCACGCGCAGAGCCACCCGCTTTTCGCCGCCAACCTGCCGCTCGGAAAGATCGAGCTGGAAGCCTGGACCCGGCTGCCGCGCCGCGGCGTGCCGATCGTGCTGCTCGACAACGGCGAAGGCTTCGCGCAGCGCGCGGCCGAAAAACTCGAAGCGCTCGGCTATACCGATGTCTCGCTGCTCGAAGGCGGCCTCGCGGGCTGGGTTCGCGCGGGCGGCGAGGTGTTTCGCGACGTCAACGTGCCGAGCAAGGCATTCGGCGAATTCGTGGAGTCCGAACGCCACACCCCGTCGCTCTCCGCTGAAGCCGTCGGCTCGCTGCTCGCGAGCGACGAGCGTGTGGTGGTGCTCGACGCCCGCCGCTACGACGAATACCAGACCATGAACATACCCGGCAGCGTGAGCGTGCCGGGCGCGGAACTCGTGCTGCGCGCCCGCGCGCTCTCCCCCGACCCCACGACGCGCGTGATCGTGAACTGCGCGGGGCGCACGCGCAGCATCATCGGCGCGCAGTCGCTCGTCAACGCGGGCCTGCCGAACCCGGTGGCGGCGCTGCGTAACGGCACGATCGGCTGGACGCTGGCGGGCCAGACGCTCGAACACGGCAGCGCGCGCCAGTTCGAACCGCAAGCGGGCCGCGACGACGCCTCGCTCGCGCAATCGCATGAGGCAGCGCGCGCGCTCGCCGGACGCGCGGGCGTGAGGCGCACGACGCTGGAGGAAGCCGCGCGGTGGGCGGCCGACGCATCGCGCACGACGTATCGTTTCGACGTGCGCACACCGGCCGAATACGAGCACGCCCATGCGCCGGGCTTCCAGGGTGCGCCGGGTGGCCAGCTCGTTCAGGAAACCGAAATGTTCGCCCCGGTGCGCGGCGCGCGCGTGGTGCTCTACGACGACGACGGCGTGCGTGCGAACATGACCGCCTCATGGCTTGCGCAGATGAACATCGACGTGTCCGTCGTAGACGAAGCGCGCACCGCCGATCTCACCGAAACGGGAAGCTGGCGGGCGCCGAAGCCCACGCCCGCGAGTATCGCCTCGATCACGCCCGAGGCGCTCGCCGTGCGGCTTGCCGAGGCCGGAAACGACACCGTCGTGCTCGATTTCACGTCCAGCGCGAATCACCTGAAGGCGCACATTCCCGGCGCGTGGTGGGCGCTGCGCTCGCATCTCGCGCCCGGTTTCGACGATCTGCGCGCACTGCCCGACGCGAAGCGTTACGTGGTCACCTGCATGACGAACGCGCTCGCGCCGTTCGCCGCGCCCGAAATCGCGGCGCTCACGGGCAAACCGGTGGAAGTGCTGGAAGGCGGTACGGCGGCGTGGCAACGCGCGGGCCTGCCCGTCGAGCGCGGCGACGCTCAACTGGCCTCGCCGCGCATCGACCGCTATCGACGCCCCTATGAGGGCACCGACAATGCGCGCGAAGCGATGAACGCCTACCTCGAATGGGAGTACGGCCTCGTCGCCCAGCTCGGGCGTGACGGCACGCATGGGTTCTTCGTGATCTGAGCGAAGCGCGCGCCTGGCCGCGCCGCTCAGGCGGCGCGCGCGAGCCGTGCCGCCTTGAAGCTTCGCGCGATGCTCTGCGCGAGCACGGCGAGCGCCGACTCCATCTTGCCGATGGCCCGCGAGCGCACGATCCACACCGCGATCTCGGGCTTGAAGTCACTCAACGGCACGATGTCCAGAGACGCGGCGTGAGCGCTCGCCGCCACGAGCGGTTGCGGCACGAGCCCGAGGCCCACGCCGTCCGCCACGAGGCCGAGTTGCAACTCGGCGCCAAGCGTTTCCAGATTCAGCTTGAGCACGTGGCCCTGCGCCGCGAGCGCGTGCTGAAGCCCCGCCCGAAAACCGCAGCCGTCCGGATTGAGCACCCAGCCGAGCGACTGGCATTCGGCAAGCGTATGCGCGCGGCGCTTGAGCCGCCCCTTTTGCGCGACCACGGCAAGCTTGAGCGAGCCGAGCGATTCGCCCGCGAGCGTCGGCGGCAACGCGCGATTGGCGGGCAACAGCACCACGGCGGCGTCCAGTTCGCCGTCCTCCACCTTCTGCAAGAGCGGCGCGCCCCATCCCGTGCTCACGCGCGCTTGCAGTTCGGGATGCGCGTGACGCAGCGCCTGCAACGCGTCGAGCATCGCCATGTCGGCCACGGTTTGCGCGACGCCCAAACGCAGCACGCCGGCGAGCGGCGCGCCGTCGTTCACGAGTTGCCGAAGCGCGTCGATCTCGCGCACGATCGCCCGGCACTGGTCATAAACGGCGCGGCCCATCGGCGTCGTGCGCATGGGCTTGGTGTTGCGGTCGAGCAGTTCCACGCCCAGCGCCTCCTCGAAGTTCTGGATGCGCCGCGTCACGGCCGGCTGGGTCAGTTCGAGCCGCTCGGCCGCCTGGCTCAGCGACTCGCTGCGCACGACGGCGACGAACGCTTCGATCTCGTCGAGTTTCATGGTGTATTCCCGTTGGCGTGAGCGCGTAGCTTAGCGTCATTTCCGGGCTGCCCTCAAGCATTGCCCTTCGCATTTATCCATTTGCCGCACGCATATTTGCATAGAAGAACAATGCGTTTGCCTTATGAAGACGCGCTACGTATCGTGTGCCTTTTGTCGCACGCATTATTCGAGGACCTTATCATGCGCCGTGCTTATGCCAGTCTGCTCATCGCGCTCGCCGCGGCCCTGCCGTTCGGCGCTTTCGCCACCACGCTCAAGGTCGGCGACCAGCAACTCCAGACACGCGGCGTTCTAGAAGCATCGGGCCAGTTGAAGGATGTGCCCTACCAGATCGAATGGTTCAACTTTCCGGCCGCGCAGCCGCTTGGCGAAGCGCTCAACGCGGGCGCCATCGACGTGGGCGGCCTCGGCGACGCGCCGCTCATCTTCGCGTACGCGGCCGGTGCGCGTATTCGCGCGGTCTCGGCCACGCGCTCGACGCCCGTCGATCTCGCGATCGTGGTGCCCGCTGCGTCGCCGATCCGCAGCGCCGCCGACCTCAAGGGCCGGCGCATCGCCACGACACGTGGCTCGATCGGCCACTACCTGGCGGTGGCGACGCTCGAGCGCGCGAACCTCAAACTCAGCGACGTGAACTGGTCCTACATGCAGCCCGTGGACGCGCGCGCCGCGCTCGCTTCCGGCAGCGTGGACGCGTGGTCCACATGGGACCCGTATGTGGCGCTGACGGAGGCGAGCGAACATGCGCGCAGCGTCGCGAACGGCGTGGGCGTTTCGTCGGGTTTGAGCTTCGAGGCGGCCACCGACACGGCGATCCGCGACAAGCGCGCGGAACTGGCCGATTTCCTGCGCCGCGTCGCGGCGGGCCAGCGCTGGGCGCTCTCGCATCCCGACGAAGTCGCGGCCATCCAGTCGCGCGTGACCGGCCTGCCGGCCGACGTGCTCAAGACGGTTTATCAGCGCGCACAACTGCACCCCGTTGCGATCGACGACAACCTGATCGCCGAGCAGCAGCGCACCGCCGACCTTTACCTGCGCGCCAATGTGATCAAGACGCGCCTGAATGTCACGCCGAGCTTCGACAAGCAGTTCTCGTCCGCCACGCCTTGATTCATTTCGTCTGAAGTGTCGGATTGCGGCTATTTTCCGCTATCAAAAATCCCGTCGAATCCACTGTTCGAACAATCATGCTGCTGGATTTCGAATCGAAAAATAACTAGATTATTCACATCGAGGTTTTAAAACGCGAGCGACAATGTGACGGGGAGATTCAGCATGGATACCACATCGGAACGTGATCGAATCGGCAACAACAGAGAAAGGATCGCGAAAAAAGCGCAGGACCTCCTCGTCAAACTCAAGGAATCAAAGTATCTCCATGGCGGCAAAAGCGAAACCGCCTTCGATTGCTCGTACTTTGTCTACCTCGTCTTCAGTGACGTGTTTTCGGACTACAAATACATGGACTCCGACGCCATCGTCAGTTCGCCGTTGTTTGCCATATCGCAGACTCCGAAAGTGGGGGACGTTATTTATTTCCCTGCCGGCGAAGTTCCGTACACCCACAAAACCGCCGATGCTCACGTGGGGATCGTTCTCGATCAACAGTACTGGTGCGGTCGCCAAACGCATGGCGGCCTGGCCATGGTCAGCTTCAATAACCCGTGGTGGGGCTCGCGCAAACATCAGTTCTATAGCTTCAAACGATTCGACGCGTCGCACGCGATCAACTCGGCCGGCTATATGAGGAAATATTTCGCGTAATCGCCATGCACGCCAAAACGCGTTCGCCCTGGCTCGCGCGCACCTGCCACGTTACCACCGCCGCTTCGCCGCTATCGCTTGATGCGCAGATACGCGCGGCTGATCGCGGGCCGCGTATGCACCCAGAGCCGTGAAGCCAGCCACGACACCGGCCGGTCGCGCACTTCGAGCCGCGAGATCGAACGCGCTGCGCCCGCCTCACGCCGCGGATAGTTCGGCCCGACCTCGCACGTATAGAGATGCCGAAAACCGGCTTGCTGCGCGGCGCTCAGGTAGTCGTCGTCGTAATAGCCTTGCGGCCAGCACAGATGATCGGACGCCCCGCCAAGCCGCGCTTGCAGCACCTCGCGCGATTCGGCCAGGTCGGCCGCGAGGCGCTCGCGCTTTTCCTGCGCGCTGGTCGTGACCTTGTCCCACCGCACGTGGCTGTGCGTATGGCTATGAAATTCGAACGTGCCCGCCGCGCGCATGGCGTCGATTTCCGACCAGCGCAGAATCGCGCTGTCGGCCGAGCCGTTTTCAATGGCCGCTTCGCCCGCGTGATGATCGAGCAGAGGCGGCAACGCGCCGCCCGATCCGGCGTGCGCGCGCGTGGCGCCCTCGCCTGGCCAGCTCGTCACGAGAAAGCACAGCGCGCTGAGCCCATGCGCCTTGAGCACCGGGTGCGCATGAACCCAGTTGTCGAGATAGCCGTCGTCGAACGTGATCATGACGGACTTCTGCGGCAGCGGCTCGCCCGCGAACCATGCCGCAAGCTGCTCACTGCCGATGGTCCGGTAGCCGGCCTTCGCGAGCCACGCCATTTGCGCGGCGAAGTGCGAGGGCGAAACCGTGATCATGCCTGGCGACGTGCTGATGTGGTGATACATGAGCACCGGGACAACCCTGGCGCTGCGGCTCACGTAGCCGCCCCCCGCCAGCGGGCCGGCGAGAGCCGCTGCGCTTCGAGCCCGCGACGGTAAAAGTCGACGGTCTCGTTCGCCATGTTCTCCACCGTGAACTGGCCGTCGGTCTTGACGAGCCCCGCCGCGCCAAAGCGCTGGCGCAGCGTCGCGTCGTCAACGAGCCGCGCAATGGCGTCGCGCAGCGCCTCGACGTCTTTTGCCGGTACGAGCAGACCGTTCACGCCGTCGTCGATCAGCTCGGGCACGCCGTCCACGCGCGTGCCGATCACGGGCAGGCCCACGGCCATCGCTTCGATGAACGCCTGGCCGAGCGCCTCCTGATGCGTGGGCAGCACAAACAGATCGCAGCTACGCAGGATGTTGTTGACGTCCTTGCGAAAGCCCAGCATGTGGATGCGATGCGCGAGGCCGAGCCCGGCGATCATGGCCTGAAGGCGGCCGAATTCCGCGCCGTCGCCCACGATCACCACATGCAGATGCGGGCGTTCGTTCATCAGCGGGCGCACGGCCGCAATCAGCTCGTCGTGACCTTTCTTGCCGCGCAGAATCGCCACGATGCCCGCGATCACGGCGTCCGGCCCAAGCCCGAGTTCGTCGCGCAGCGTCGTGTGAGCAAGCGGCTCGGGCTTGACGATGCCGTCGTAAATCGTTTCCACGCGGCCTTCGTGCACGCCCGCGGAAATCAGGTAATCGCGCACATAGCGGCTCACCGCCACGACCCGGTGCGGAAAGCGGTTATAGGTGGCAAGCGACGTGATCGGCAACGCGAGATGGCGCGTGCGCACGATGAGCGGCGTACCCGCCAGGCGCCCGGCCATGCCCGCCACGAGGCTGTCGTGACCGCTGTGCGTATTCAGGATATCGAAGCGACCGCGCACGAGAATCGAGCGGATCTGGAACATCGAGCGCACGTCGAAGCCCGAGCGAATGCGCGCATGATGCACGGCGAAGCCTTCGGCCCGTGCGCGCGTGCCGAGCACCGCGTCGGACGGGCAAACGAGTTCGATGTGATGACCGAGCGCGCGCAGCGCGATCATCTCCTTCAACGTGCGAACTTCCTGACCACCCCACCCCCGCGACGACTCGCTGTGGAGAATACTTAACACCTTCATGTCCTGCCGGCCTCCCTGGCAACGTAGCGATCAACGGATGTGGGGTTCGTAATTTTCTGTAATATTGACTTCGGACCGATCCCGACTGCCGACTGCATCAGCCGTAATGTACGCGAAACCAGCCCCGGCGCGGCCCGATGGGCCGCAAGAATTTATGCGTTAACGGCAAAGTCACGCCGTTCGTTGACATATTTGTTTCTATTTTTTACAGAATCATTCACGGCGGCGCAACATCCCCCGCCCGCCTGCCGCCGCACACGTTTGCGGCCGGCCTGGGGCCGCCTTGGGCCCCGCTTGGGCCCGTCTGGCGGTCGGTTTGCGCCCATCTGGCTGCCGGCACCGGAGCGGCAAGTCTGCGCGCCGCCCGTGCGGACTGACAATGGAGAGATTCCCTTGCTGAGGCGGGCCGCCAGGCGGCATGTCCGGGGCGGCCGGGAACGCGATCGCCAGCGTCCTGGAAAGGTCCGGGCTATCGCCCTGATCCGCCACGTTGGCGTCGATGGACAAACGCGACCCGCCTGGCTCCTGCGAGAGGTTCGGCCGAGCGCCATTTGACGGTGGCCGCGGGCGGATTCGGCGCGGGAGTGTCTGCCGCGACGCTCGCGGCCCGCTTCACCGCACCGGCGAGGCCCTTGCAGAAAAGTTCAGGCGTCCGCGTCCAGTGTCACGCCGGCGCCACGAATCACCTGCATGCACGCGAGCGTGTCGCCCACAGCGGCGGTCGCCTGCTCCGCGAGCCTGCGCGCACGCGAGGATCTTTCGGCGCTCGCCATCAACGATTCGAGCACGTCCGAGTCAGCGAACCCGTGATCCGCCGCCGCCCCGAGCACGGCGTCGAGAACGCGGCGGGCCGCCACCCTCGCGTCGATCGGCGCGAGCGGCGCGCGGTAGGCAAGAAAGCCTGCCATGAGCAAGAATTCCGCCGGGCTGATGCAGCGGCCGTCGCCAACCGGCACGCCTTCCGTATTGCCGCGATCCAGCGCCATGCCACACCTCCTGCAACGGATTCCCCGAAAATATAGTACAGAACGCATCGGTCATACCGATGAACTCGTCGCGGCTTGCGAATCGCTGCCGTGGCATCCTTTTAAGTGCACGCTTCGATACGCGATACGGTGACATCGCGCTACCCCGGCATCCGGATTCCAGGGCAACTCCCGCCAATTTTTTCGCAGTCCAGAAAACCCAAGTCGTAGTATTCTTGATCCGCCGTCGGCTCCCGGAAACCCGTCACGACCCGCATCCCCACACATTCACAAAAAGGGACGGCACCCGGCGCCGCTATCCAGCAACTGTCATGTTTTTGAAGGCTTCGAGACAACTCACGAACATCGCCGTTTTCCGGCGAGTCCCCATGGGTGGCTGATCTCTCGCCCACGCGGACTATTTTCTTCGAGGGCATACATGAAAACGTTGTTTCTCCAGGCACCTTCGTATGAAGGGTTCGATGGTGGAGCGGGTTCGCGCTTCCAGACCAAGCGCGAGATTCGGTCATTCTGGTATCCCACGTGGCTCGTGCAGCCCGCCGCACTCGTTGCCGGCAGCCGCGTCGTGGATGCGCCCGCAGACAGCCTCTCGCTGGATACGACGCTCGACATCGCACAGGATTACGAACTGGTTTTCATTCACACCAGCTCGCCGTCATTCCAGAGCGATGTGCAGTTCGCGGAGCACTTGAAGCGCCGCAAGCCCTCCATCCTCATCGGCATGATCGGCGCGAAAGTGGCTGTCGATCCGCACGGCTCGCTCACCGCAAGCAACGCGCTCGATTTCGTGTGCCGTGAAGAATTCGATTTCACCTGTCTCGAGATTTCGCAGGGCCGCCCGTTCGAATCGATTCTCGGCCTGAGCTATCGCCTGCCCGATGGCGGGATCATGCATAACGACGCGCGGCCCATTCTGGAAGACATGGACCAGTTGCCGTTCGTCGCGCCCGTCTACAAGCGCGACCTCACGTCGGACCATTATTTCAGCGGCTACCTCAAGCACCCGTATCTGTCGCTCTACACGGGACGCGGCTGCAAATCCCGGTGCACCTTCTGCCTCTGGCCGCATACCGTGGGCGGCCATCGCTATCGCACGCGCTCGGTCGAAAACGTCCTCGAAGAAGTCAAATGGATCCGGGACAACATGCCCGAGATCAAGGAGATCATGTTCGACGACGACACCTTCACGGATCTGCGGCCACGAGCCGAGGAAATCGCCCGTGGCCTTGGCAAACTGGGCGTGACCTGGTCATGCAACGCCAAGGCGAATGTGCCTTACTCGACCCTCAAGGTGATGAAAGACAACGGGCTGCGGCTGCTGCTCGTGGGTTACGAATCGGGCGACGACCAGATCCTCGTCAACGTCAAGAAAGGACTGCGTACCGATATGGCGCGCCAGTTCAGTGAAGACTGCCGCAAGCTCGGCATCAAGATCCACGGCACGTTCATCCTCGGCCTGCCTGGCGAGACGCACGAAACGATACAGAAAACCATTCAGTACGCGAAGGAGATCAATCCGCACACGATCCAGGTCTCGTTGGCCGCGCCCTATCCCGGCACCGTGCTCCACAAGCAGGCGATGGAAAACGGCTGGCTCAACGACGGCAAGGTCATCACCCTGGTCAATTCGGCGGGCACCCAGGCTTCCACCATCGGTTATCCGCACCTGTCGCGCGAAGAGATTTACCTTGGCGTCGAGGAGTTCTACAAGCGCTTTTATTTCCGGCCCACGAAAATCTGGGAAATCGTGCGCGAGATGCTGGTGAGTTGGGAAATGATGAGACGGCGCCTCCAGGAAGGCGTGGAATTCTTCCGCTATCTTCGCGCACGCAAGGTGTGAGACTGCTTTTGAGGCGTGCGCGCACGCCCTGGCGCCGGGCCTGACGCTCGTCGGGTCCGGCCGCGCCATGCCCGAACCCCATTCGGGCGTTCTTTCTATGCTCTGATTAATCGGCACGTAAGAATGACATTCTAGAATTCGAAAAGCCGAGTCGATCTGAGTCGATCACGTAGCCTGCGCAGTTTCTCCTCCCAATCGCATTAGCGTTCTCAACGGCGAATCCGCCCAGGGAGATTTCCGTGCACGTCCCGCTCAAGTCTTTGCGGGGTTTTGCCATCCCGCGCCTGTGTCCCAATATCCCCGAAAAGAAGGCCGACACGCTCATTGCGACCGTGCTTGCGGCCGTGCTGTGCCTTGGCAGCTGTGATGCCTTTGCCGCCGCCTGCGACCAGGAAGCGGCGGTGCTGTGTTCGTCGGGCAATCCACGTTGTCTTGAGGACGCGGCCAGATCGGTGCAGCAGGCCATCAAGGACTGCGACACCCCGGAAGGAAAGATGCAGAACGCCGGGCTGTGGCTGGCCACCCCCGACTTCTTCGACGGGGAGCCTCATGAGCACGTTTTCTGGCGCTGCGTTGCGCGACTGTGCGAATCGCCCGCGCAGCAAGCCGTCAAATAGATCGGCGGCCTGTCGCCCAGGTCACGCAGCCGCTTTGACGTCGCCGCAGAAGATATCGACCGCGCCGTCCTGAGGACCGGTGCGCAGGACGATGGCGTGATCCGAAGACGTGAGTTCGGCAACCGTTGCGGGCACAATGCGCGTCATGTAGAACTGGCGAATACCAACGCGCTCGCCGCGCACATACGGATTGCCCACGGCGTACGCCGGCGTGTCGGCGCGTTTGGCGCAACTGCCCGGATAGATGAGTACGTCGAGGTCCTCGGGCACGCTGGCCCCGGCCGGAACACCGCTCACGACGAACATCAGTTCCGCGCGCCCCTTTTGCGGAACGAGCGTCACTTGCGCGTTTTTCCCGGCATTCCACGGAGAAGCGTGCATCTGAATGGTCAGCAGATTGTTCGCCGGTTCGCCCGCCGCCGGATTGGCGGCCATGCACCCGAGCGTCACTGCCAGCGCCAGCCATCTGGAAGTTTCCATAGCCGACCCCCTGCCTTCGAAGCATCGCCGTCATTACGGCAATGCCTTCACTATAGGCAAGCGGCGACCCTTTAGCCAATGCGCGAACGAATGCCTGCGAACGCAATCATCGTCGTCGTCATCGTCGCTAACGTCGATTGCGCAGGAAACGGGCGCTGTGCACTGCGGTAAGCGACACGGCAATCCAGATCGGACCGTAGGTCGCGAACTGGCGCGCTTCGAAATGCTCGCCCAGCAAGCTCACGGAAACGACCACGAGCAAAACGGGTTCGAGGTAGCAAAGAATGCCGAACAAGCCGAGCGGCAGCACGCGGCTCGCCTTCAGATAAAACCCCTGCGCCACGGCGCTGAGCGCGCCGAGCCCCGGCAACAGCACGAAGGCGAGCAACGGGCGCGGCCCGAGCAGGTCGAGCGAGCCGCCGAGCCACACTTCGAATGCGGCGACCGGCAAGAGCAGCAACATTTCGATCGCAAACGTCGTGAGCGAATCGGCGTCGATCTTGCGGCGCAACACGAAATACAGCGGATAGCCGAACGCAACGAGCAAGGTGGGCCACGCGAGCGCGTGCGTCACGACCAGTTCGTGCGCGACGCCCGCGGCCGCACAGGCCACGGCCAGCCATTGCATCGCATCGAGCCGCTCGCGATAGTAAATGCGGCCCACCAGCACCATCACGAGCGGCAGCAGGAAGTAGCCCAGCGACACTTCCAGCATGCGCCCGTGCAGCGGCGCCCACTGGAACAGCCACATCTGCACGCCAAGCAACGCCGCGCTGCGCACGAGGACGAACGCCGTTCGCGCGTCGCCGAGCATGCGGGCGAACAGCGCGCGCATTTGCGCCGTGCGGCCGCGCTGCGCGAGAAGCAGCAGCGCGCCGGGCACCGTCCAGATCACGCGCCACGCGAACACGTCGAGCCCGCCCAGCGGCGCAAGCCATAACGTGTAGGCGGAGAGCAGCGCAAAGAGCGCCGACGCATTCACGGAAAGCACAATGCCGCGCCCGGTCGCCTGCCCGTTCATCGATGATGGCGCAACGGAGGAAGCCGACATCAGGCGGGCAATACCTCGAACAGCCCCGCCACCCCCATGCCGCCGCCCACGCACATGCTCACCACCACATGGCGCACGCCGCGCCGGCGGCCTTCGAGCAGCGCATGACCGACCATGCGCGCGCCCGACATCCCGAACGGATGCCCGACGGCAATCGCGCCGCCGTTCACATTCAGACGGTCGGCGGGAATGCCGAGGCGGTCCCGGCAGTAGATCACCTGGCAGGCGAACGCCTCGTTGAGCTCCCACAGGCCGATATCGTTCACGCCCAGCCCGTGGCGCTCCAGCAGCTTGGGAATGGCGAACACGGGGCCGATGCCCATTTCCTCCGGCGCGCAACCGGCCACGGCAATGCCGCGATACGCACCGAGCGGGCGCAGGCCACGCCGCTTCGCTTCCTCCGCCGACATGACGACGGACGCCGACGCGCCATCCGAAAGCTGCGAAGCGTTGCCCGCCGTGATGCATTCGCCCTGCGCCGCCCACTGCCCGCCACCCCACACCGGGCGCAGCTTCGCAAGCGACTCCGCGCTCGTATCGGGGCGATTGCCTTCGTCGCGCGTGAGCGTCACGCTCTCATGGCCGGTGGCGTTGCCTTCCTTGTCGAAGAGTTGACGCCGCGTCGCGAGCGGCACGATCTCGTCGTCGAACAAGCCCGCTTCCTGGGCCGCCGCCACGCGTTGCTGGCTTTGCAGCGCGTACTCGTCCTGCTGCGCGCGCGAGATGCCGTAGCGCGCCGCCACGACTTCGGCGGTTTCGATCATCTGGATATAGGCCGCGGGAGATGCCGCGAGCACCGCTTCTGACTGCGCGCGGTAGGTATTCTTGTGGCGATTCTGCACGAGCGAGATCGATTCGAGCCCGCCCGCCACTGCAATGCGGTGCTCGCCCGTCATCACGCTCTTCGCCGCCGTCGCGATCGCGACCAGCCCCGAGGCGCACATGCGGTCGATCGCCATGCCGCCCACGCTTTGCGGCAAACCCGCCGTATAGGCGCACAGTCGCCCGAGGTTGTAGCCCTGGGTGCCCTGCTGCGCCGCGACGCCGAGCACGATGTCGTCGACTTCGCTGCCCTCCACGCCGGCCTTGCGCAGCGCCTCGCGAATCACATGGCCGCCGAGCACGGGCGCTTCGGTGTCGTTGAAGGCGCCGCGAAAGGCCTTGCCGATCGGCGTGCGCGCGGTAGAAACAATGACGGCGTCCTGCATGACCACTCCCTGATAAACGTTATTCATCGAAATACAGCAGGCTGATCGTCTCGACCACGCAGCCGGGCCGCTCCGATCCTTCGACCTCGACCGTCACGCGCACCGTGACCTGCACGCCGTCGCCTTGCGGCGCAGCGGCGATCACCTCGCCGCGCCCGCGTACGCGCTGCCCCGCCTTCACAGGCGCGGGAAAGCGCACCTTGTTGCAGCCGTAGTTCACGCCCATGCGCAAGCGCTCGTAGTGCACGAGTTGCGGCAGAAAGACATTCGCGAGCGACAAGGTCAGATAGCCGTGCGCCACGCACGCGCCGAACGGGCCTTCGCGCGCGCGCTCCGGATCGACGTGGATCCACTGATGGTCGCCCGTGGCCTCGGCGAAGAGGTCGATACGCTCCTGCGCAAGCGTGAGCCACCCGGTCGCGCCGAGGTCGGCGCCAACGGCCGCCATCACGCTCGCCACCGAATCAAATTGCTTCGTCATCCTGAACCTCACGCATGCTGCGAGCTGACCGAAATGGTTTCGCCCGTCATGTATGACGAATAGTCGCTCGCGAGGAACACCATCACGTTAGCCACTTCCCACGGTTCCGCGCCACGCCCGAACGCTTCGCGCTGCGCGAGCGAAGCAAGCAGTTCCTCGGAAGCCGACTTCTTCAGGAACGCGTGAATGGCAATGCTCGGGGCCACCGCGTTGATGCGCACGCCGTGCTCCGCCGCTTCGAGCGCCGCGCAGCGCGTGAACGCCATCACGCCCGCCTTGGCGGCCGCGTAGTGCGCCTGCTCCGCCTGCGCGCGCCAGCCCAGGACCGAAGCGTTATTGACGATCACGCCACGCCCGCGCGGCTGCATCACCCGGAGCGCGGCGCGCGTCATGCGGAACGTGCCGGTGAGCGTGATGTCGAGCACCCGCTGCCACTCGTCGTCGCTCATGTCCACCACGCGGCAGCTCGTGCCGAGCCCGGCGTTGTTGACGAGCACATCGATGCCGTCCATCTGCTCATGCGCCGCGCTCACGAGCGCCTGCACGTCGCCTTCCTGGCTCACGTCGCACAGCCGCCCATACACGGACTGGAGACCCGTTTCGCGGCGCAAGGTCTCGACGGCCTCGTTCAGCCGCCGCTCGTGCACATCGGACACGAACAGCGCACGGCAACCTTCCTCCGCGCAACGGCGCGCCACCGCAAAGCCAATGCCCGCGCCCGCCGCCGCCGTGACAAGCACCGACTTGCCGCGCAGCAGGCCGTGCCCCGCCACATACTCCGGAACGTCTTTCATCGTCATGCTCTCTCTCCTGTCGCGTCGTCAGGTGCCGTAGACCTTCTGCGGCGGCACACCGCGCTCGATCAGAGCGTCGATCACGTTGCCAAGCTCCGCCGGCGACCAGCGCGCGCCCTTGTCCACGATCTCGCCGGTGCGCCAGCCGTCGGCCACCGAAATCTCGCCGCCTTTCGCCTCGAAACAGCGCCCCGTCACATGGCGCGAGAGCGGACTGCCGAGCCACACCACGAGTTGCGCGACGTTCATCGGGTCCCACACGTCGAAGCCGCTCTCGGGCTTCTTCACCATGTCGGGCATCGCGCCTTCCGTCATGGACGTGCGCGCGGCCGGCGCGAGGCAGTTCACCGTCACGCCGTAGCGCGCGAGCTCCGCCGCCTGCACGAGCGTGAGCGCGGCAATGCCGCCTTTGGCCGCCACATAGTTCGACTGGCCGATCGAGCCTTGCAAGCCCGCGCCCGAACTCGTGTTGATGATGCGGGCGTCCACGGCTTGCCCCGCCTTGGCCGCATCGCGCCAGCGACGCCCCAGCACGTTGGCGAGGCAAAAGTGGCCGCGCAGATGCACGCGCATGACGGCGTCCCAGTCCTCATCGGTGAGCGAGAGGAACATGCGGTCGCGCAGAATGCCCGCGTTATTGACCAGCACATGGACTTCGCCGAACGCGTCGAGCGCCGTGTCGACGATCGCCTGTGCGCCCGCCATGCTCGTGATGTCCCCGTCGCTGGCGATGGCGCGGCCGCCAAGGCCGTGAATTTCCGCCACGACGCCTTGCGCGGCGTCGAGCCGGATATCGTTGACGACGACCGCCGCGCCGTGCGCGGCGAACGACAACGCGTACGCGCGCCCGAGTCCGCCGCCCGCGCCCGTGACGATCACGGTGCGATTCTCACAAATGCTCATTTCCCGTTACTCCGCAAATTCAAAGCCGCTCGATCACCGTGACGTTCGCCTGCCCGCCGCCCTCGCACATCGTTTGCAGACCGAAGCGTCCGCCCGTGCGTTCGAGTTCGTGGAGCAAGGTCGACATCAGCTTCGCGCCGCTCGCGCCGAGCGGATGCCCCAGCGCAATCGCGCCGCCGTTGACGTTCGTTCGCTCGTGCGCGTAGCCCGTTTCCTTGAGCCAGGCCATCACAACCGACGCGAAGGCCTCGTTGATCTCGACGAGGTCGATGTCGTCCAGGCGCAAGCCGCAGCGCTTGAGCGCATGCCGCGTGGCCGGAATCGGCGCGGTCAGATGCCAGATCGGGTCGTCGGCGAGCACGCTCATGTGGTGGATGCGCGCGCGCGGCGTGAGCCCATAGCGCTTGAGCGCGCGCTCCGACACGACGAGCACCGCCGCAGCGGCGTCGCATGTCGAACTCGATACGCCCGCGGTGATCGCGGGATACGCCGGATCGACGCTCGCCAACGTGGCCATTTTTTCGAGCGTCGTCTCGCGAGCGGTTTCGTCCATCGCGAGCCGTCCCTCCACGGGCACCACCTCGCGCGCGAAGCGCCCCTCGGACATCGCCTGCAACGCACGCCGGTGGCTCTCCAGCGCGAACGATTCCATCGCCTCGCGTGAAATCTCCCAGTGATCGGCAATGCGCTGCGCGGCGTAGAACTGGTTCACGGGCGCGTCGCCGAAACGCCGCTGCCAGCCCGCGCTCTCTGCAAACGGCGTGGTGAAGCCAAGCGGCTGACCCGCGAGCATCGCCGACGAAATCGGCACGCTCGACATGGTTTGGACGCCGCCCGCCAGCACGACGTCCTGCGTGCCGCTCATCACGGCCTGCGCCGCGAAATGAATGGCCTGCTGGGACGAGCCGCACTGGCGGTCGACCGTGGTGCCGGGCACGTTGAGCGGCATGCCCGCCGCAAGCCACGAGGTGCGCGCGATATTGCCCGCGAGCGGGCCGATCGTGTCCACGCAGCCGAACACGACGTCGTCGTAGTCCTCGGCCGGAATCGCATTGCGCCCGACCATGGCCCCGATCACATGCGCGCCGAGATCCGCGCCGTGCATGTCCGCGAGCGACCCGCGGCGCTTGCCGGTGGGCGAGCGCAAGGCATCGACGATATAGGCTTCTGCCATGCTCAGGATTCCGTAGTGTCGTTGAAGGAGGCGAGCGGGCCGAGCGGTGCGCGCGCGCCGAGCAGCACGGCGGCCATGCGGTGCTTGTGAAACGCGCGGTCGCCCCATGCGGCGTCCAGCGCCCACGCGCGCTTGGCGTACATTTGCAGGTCCACCTCCCACGTGTAGCCCATCGCGCCATGCACCTGAATGCCCTTGCGCGCGGCGACCCACGCCGCGTCCGCACATGCGAGCTTCGCGTGCGAGGCGAGCAGCGCGCGCTGTGCGCTGCCGTGCGCGAGCGCATAGGCCGCCTGATACAGCACCGGCCGCGCGAACTCGATTTTGGTGACCACGTCGGCGAGGTGATGCTTGACGGCCTGGAACGAGCCGATCGGCCGGCCGAACTGCTTGCGCTGCGCCACATAGTCGACGGAGATGTCGACCATGCGCTGCGCGAGGCCGACGAGTTGCCCGGCGACATTGACCGTGCCGCGGTCGAGCGCTTCGTCCCACAACGCCTTGCCCGCCTGCGCGTTCGCCACGCACGTCGCCTTCGTGGGTTCCCAGCGCACCTGCGCGAGCCTTCTCGATCCGTCGATGCTTGCCTGCGCAACCACTTCGACGGCATCACGCGTCACCGCGTGCAATTCCACACCGTCCGCGACGGGATGCGCGAGCAGCAGCAGGTCGGCGAGCCCCGCGTCGGCCACCCAGGGATTCACGGGATGGCCCACGGCAATGCGGCAACTCCCGTCGGCAATGCGCGGCAGCCACGTGGCGCGCACGGCGTTGTCCGCAGGCAGCCCCGCGAGCAGCCCTGCGCCCACGTAAGCGGCGTCGGCCAGCGAATCGGGAATGGCGTAGTAGCCGAGCTCCTGCGTCATCAGCGCCCAGTCGATGTCGCCAAGACCCAGGCCGCCTTCCGCCTCCGGCACCGAGAGGGCGGTGAGGCCTTGGGCCGCCATCATCTTGCGCAGTTCCGGCGAGCGTCCGCCGTCGGTTTCCCAGATATCGCGCAGCGTGTCGGGCGCGACCTCGCTCATGAGGAACCGGCTCACCGAGTCGCGAAACGCGATCTGTTCATTCGTAAAAGTGAAGTCCATCGGATAGTCTCCGGTCAGCTCTTGGGCAAACCGAGCAAGCGCTCCGCGATGATGTTGCGCTGAATCTCGTTCGTCCCCGCGTAAATCGGCCCGGCTTGCGCGAAGAGGAAGCCGTCGAGCCATCCCCCTTCCGCGTATGCGCATTCCGGCAGCAGTTCGGCGCGCGCGCCGAGAATGCGCATGGCCGTTTCATGCATGTCGAGATCGAGCTCCGACCAGAAAATCTTGTTCGTGCTCGACTCGGCGCCAATCGTTGCACCCTGTAGCAAGCGCCCGGCCGTGTGATAAGCCGACAGGCGGTACGCCTGCGCACCCATCCACGCCCGCAGCACGGCTTCGCGAATCGACGGGTCGCGGTCCGCCGCGGCCTGGTTCGCGCGGTAAAGCTCGACGAGCTTTTGCGCCGTGCGTTGATAGCGCGCAGGTGAACGCAGCAGCAACCCGCGCTCGAAGCCCGCCGTCGCCATCGCGACGTGCCAGCCCTGCCCTTCCGCGCCGATGCGGTTCTGCGCCGAGACCCGCACGTCGTCGAAGAAAATCTCCGCGAACGACTCCTTGCCGTTGAGCGCCTTGATCGGGCGGATCGTGATACCGGGCGAGTCGAGCGGCACGAGCAGATACGTGAGGCCGTGATAACGCTGCGAACCCGGCTCGCTGCGAAACAGCCCGAACAGCCAGTCCGCGAAAATCGCACGCGAGGACCACGTTTTCTGGCCGTTGATCACGTAGTCGTCGCCGTCGCGCACCGCCATGCTGCGGATCGCGGCCATGTCCGACCCCGCGCCGGGCTCCGACCAGCCCTGCGCCCACATATCGTCGCAGCGCGCCATGCGCGGCAGAAAGCGGGCCTTCTGCTCGTCGGTGCCGAACTCCATCAGGGTCGGGCCGAGCAGCAGGATGCCGTTCTGGTTCACGCGCATCGGCGCGTCCACCGCCCAGTATTCTTCCTCGAAGATCAACCACTCGATCAGGTCGCTGCCGCGTCCGCCAAGCTCCGTGGGCCAGGTGACGCTGCTCCAGCCCGCGTCCGCCAGCACGCGCTCCCACGCGCGATGCTCTTCGAACCCTTCCCGCGTGTCATAACTCTTGAAACGCTCTTTCGGCACGTGTTCGTGCAGCCATTGCCGGACCTCCTTGCGGAAGGCCAGTTGCGCCGGCGTGTCGTTCATATCCATCCGCACCCTCGCTCTAGAATTTCGCCTGCCGCTTCTCGACGAACGCATGCCGCGTTTCCGCCGAGTCCGTGTTCATATAGGCCTGCAATGTGAAGCCCTGCTCCCACCGGTACTTGTCTTCGAGATTGCCGTCCTCGATACCGCTCAATGCCTCTTTCGCAATGCGAATCATCGCGGGACTCTTCGCGGCGATCTGCCGGGCGATGTCGAGCGCCGTCTCGCGCAGCTTCTCGCGCGGCACCACGCGCTCGATCGCACGCAGCGCGAACGCTTCGCTCGCGCTCACCATCGACCCCGTGAAGAACAGATAGCGGGTCTTCTGCACACCGAACATGCGTTGCAGGTGCGCCGCACCGCCCATCGCGCCCCGATCCACTTCGGGCAAGCCAAACGAAGCGTCCTCCGCCGCGATCACGATATCGGCCGCGCCGCAGATGCCGATGCCGCCACCCAGCACGAAGCCATGAACCGCCGCGATCACCGGCACGCGATTACGGTGCACGGCCTTGAAAGTCGCGTAGTTGCCCGCGTTGACCTCCACGATCAGTTCGGGATGCGCGGCGAGCTCCTTGATGTCCACGCCCGCGCAAAAGCCCCGTCCCTCGCCGCGGATCACGATCACGCGCACCTCGGGCCGCTGGCCCAGCGCCTCGATTTCCTCTGCCAGCTCGCGCCAGCCCGCCGAGTTCAGCGCGTTGACGGGCGGACAATCGAGCACGACCTCCGCCACCCCGCTCTCGTGCACGTACGTCGAAAACTGTTCTTCCATGTCGTTGGTCTTCCTATGCTTGTACGTGTTGTCCCGCTCATGCCGCTTGTGTGGAAGCGGCATTCAGGCCGCCGCAGAGCGTATCGAGCCGCGCGGCCGCTTCGCCCGCCATGCCCTCGATCACCTCGCGGCAACTCTTCAACTCGCCGATCAGCGCCGCAATCTGGCCCGCCGACATCACGCCCTCGGCGGGTCGCCCCTCCACCATCGCGCGTTGCAGCAGCATGGGCGCGTTGGCGGCCATCACCGTTTGCGCGACGCTGCCCGCATCGCCGCGCAAGCCCTGCCAGAGCACCCGCACCGCTTGCGCGGCCGTCATGCCGGTTTGCGCGCGCCATGCGCGTGCGCTGCCGAGCGCGATCAAAAGGCGCCGCAACGGCGAAGCGCCTTCGAGCATCGCGAGGTATTCGTTGTCGATCATGCGTTGCGGCATGCCGTCCACGGCGTGCGACACGCGAATGCGTTCGGCGTCCTTGACCGCCAGATAGCGCTCGAGCGTCGCGCGCGGCACGCCGCTGTCGGTCGTCATGAGAAAGCGCGTGCCCATGGCGATGCCGCTCGCGCCATACGCGAGGGCCGCGAGCAGGCCGCGCCCGTCATAGAAGCCGCCCGCCGCCACCACGGGCACGTCCACCGCATCCACCACCTGCGGCAGCAGCACCGTGCTCGGCACGGCGCCCGTGTGGCCGCCGCCCTCGCCGCCTTGCACCGTGATCGCGTTCGCGCCCAGTTCGATCGCCTTGAGCGCGTGCTTGAGCGCGCCCACGGTCGGCATGCAGACAATGCCCGCGTCGCGCAGCCGGCCGATCGTCTTTTTGTCCGGCCCGCGCCCGTAACTCACGGCGCGCACCTTGTGCCGGATCGCGAGATCGAGCAGTTGCTGCGCGTTCGGCTGGAACATGTGGAAGTTCAGGCCGAACGGCTTGTCGCCGGTAAGCGATTTCACCCGCAGGATTTCCGCTTCGATGCGATCCGCCGGAATCGTTGCGCCCGCAAGGAACCCGAAGCCGCCCGCATTGCAGGTGGCCGCGACCAGTTCGGCGCCCGCCACCCAGCCCATGGCCGTCTGCACGATCGGATAGCGGCAGCCGAGCAGTTCCGTGAGCGGCGTGTGGAAGAGCGTTTGCGCCCCGTTCATGCCGCCGCTCCCGGCACCACGGCCGATTCGCTGCGATTGGCCGACGCCATCGAACGCGCGTCATGCCCGCCCAGGTGCCCTTCGCCGCAAAGCTGGCCGTGGGCGTGCGCGTAGTGGTGGTAGCCGAAAGCCATGTCCATCGTCGCGCGCAGGCCTTGCAGGTCCTCCGCGCCGTTCACGACCTGCTTGGTCAACGCGAGCCCCATGCGCGGCTGTGCGGCGAGGCGCGCGGCAATGCGGCCCGTTTCCTCTTCCAGGCGCTCGCGCGGCACGACGCGATTCACCATGCCCATGTCGTACGCCCGCGCGGCCGGCATGCGCTCGCCGAGCATCAGCAGTTCCTTGGCGAGTCGTGGGGTGAGTTCATGAGCGTGGGCGAAATACTCCACGCCCGGAATGCCCATGCGCACCACGGGGTCCTGGAAAAACGCGTCGTCGGAAGCCACGATCAGGTCGCAGATCCAGGCCAGCATCAATCCGCCCGCAATGCAGCCGCCCTGCACCATGGCGACCGTCGGCTTCGGAATCGCGCGCCAGCGCCGGCACATGCCCAGATACACCTCCTGCTCGCGCGCATAGTGGAATTCGGCGCCGGGCTTGTTGGTGTGATCCCACCACAGATGCACGCGATCGAACTCCCGGTTCACGTCGCGCCCCGGCGTGCCGATGTCATGGCCCGCGCTGAAGTGCTTGCCCGTGCCGCACAAAACGATGGCGCGCACGGCGTCGTCGTCCACGGCCCGGCGAAACGCCGCGTCGAGCGCATAGGTCATCTGCGAGTTCTGCGCGTTGTTGAACTGCGGCCGGTTCATCGTCACGTAAGCGACGCCCTCGCGGACCTCATACAGAACGGGACTATCGGTTTCGTACGAAGCGTGATCGGGGCGCTCGACGAACGTGTTGGCGGATTGCTGATCGGCTTGCATGCGAATCTCGTATGAACGTGGTGTAGCGGCGGGCGCTTACGCACCCAGTGCGGCGGCGCGCAGGTTGCGCGGGTCCAGGTGGGCGAGCGCCTCCAGCTCCTGCGCGCTCGGCGGCGGGGTTTCGGCAACGTCGTCGGGCACGTGAACAGGAAAGCCCGTGGCATCCTGCACGTCCTTTACACTCACGCCCGGATGCAGCGCGCGCAGGCGCAACTGCCGGTTGGGGCCGCCGAAGTCCATCACGCAGAGATTGGTAATCACGCTGCGGATATCGATGTCGTCGAAGCTGTAGCCGCGCGGCAGGCGCTGCGGGTTGTAGCCGATCGAAGCCACCATATCCACCTCGCCTTCCACGAACACCTTGCGGCTGTGCTGCGGTACGAAGAACGAGTTGGCGTGACTGATCGAATTGCCGGGAAAGCCACGCACGCCAAGCATCTGCACCTTGGGCTGGCGATAGTCGCCGCCCACCATCGAAATGTTGGCTTGACCGTAGCGGTCGATCTGCGTCGGCCCGACCATCGCGTGGCGCTTGCCGCCCCACACGTTCTCGAAAATTCGCGAAAAGCCCATCCACGTTTCGCGCTTGACGGCCTGCGCCGCGCGCGGTCCGACCGGCACCGGCTCGCTCACGAGCCAGGCTTCCGAGTCGGTCATCATCAGGTCGCGGTTCAGTGTCGACATGCACAGCGAGGCGGCCAGGCGCGGCACGATGCCGATGCCCGTGGCCAGCACTTCGCCGTCGGTTTGCCAGGCCCGCGCGGCCGCGCAGATGATGCGATCGACCAGCGTTGTTTCGTTCATCTCATCACCTCGTTCAGAAAACCGGCAACGGCAGGGCGCGCACTGCATCGGCGCCGCCCACGCTCGCCAGATAGGCTTCTTCGCCGGGCGCGACGTAGCGCGCGTAATACTGCTGCCAGCCTTCCGGGTCTTTCGCGCTTGCGGCATACGCCTTGAAATGCGCGACGTCGAAGCCGTAGAGCGGCGCACAGGAGGACGGATGCGCGCCGCACGGCGCATGCACCACGCCGGTCGTCTCGGAGCGCTCCCAGTGCACGTGGCGCGCCTCTTCCTCGCTTTCGAAGTACGAGCTCTCGACGAGTTCGTCGCAACTGACGTAGGTCTGGCTGGCAGCGCGCGCGAACAGGTGGTCCATGTACAGGTCCGGGCCCTTGATCTGGCACACGCCGCGCGCGTCCGCACGATCGGCGTGCAGCAGGGCGACGTCGAGCGGCAGCGCGGGCATCGCCACCCAGTCGCGCCCGTCGTAGGGCGAGCCGATCACGGCGATTTCCGGGTTATGGCGCAGCACGTCGGTGCCAAGACCAATCGAAGTCGGAATGAACGGAATGCGCATGCCCGCCGCCTTCAGGCCGAGCATCAGCATGCCCTCGTCGATTTCCATGACGTCGAGCTTGCCGCTCTGGCGCGCCATGCGGAAATACGGTTCGAGCGGAATGAAGTCGAGCGACACGAACGCGAACACGAGCTTGCGCACCTTGCCCGCGGCGCACAGCATGCCGACATCGGCGCCGCCATACGCCACCACGGTCAGATCCTTCACCGGCGAGCGCAGCAGTTCGCGCACGAGCGCCATCGGCTTGCGCCGGGGCCCCCAGCCGCCAATGCCGATCGTCATGCCGTCGCGCAGTTGCGAGACCACCTCGCCCGCCTGCATCAGTTTGTTCGCCATGCCTTACCCCTTGCGTCCAACCGTGAAATCGTGGCCCCACAGGCTCACGGCCGTGAATTCGTGGGCGATGTGCTGCTTCCAGTCCACCACCGCGCCGCCATAGCCGTACTCGATGTCGAAGCCCGAGGGCGACTTCATGTAGAACGAAATCATGCGGTCGTTGGTGTGCTGGCCGAGCGTCGCCGATAGCGGTGCGCCATGCGCCGCCATGCGGTCGAGCGCGCGGCCGACTTCCGGCATCGACTCCACTTCGAGCATGATGTGCACGCAACCGCTTTCCACCGGAAAGCCCGCGAAAGCGACGCTGTGGTGACGGCCGTTGGCGCAGTGCAGGAAGTGGATCGGCAACGTCGGGCCGTCCGCGCCCGCCGGCTGGAAGTTGAAAATGTCGGAAAGCCCGAAGCCCATGACATCGCGAAAGAACGCGACGGTGGCGTCGAAATTGGTGGCCGGCAGCACCGCGTGACCCATGCCGATCTCGCCGGTCACGAAGCGCGCGACCCCAACGGGCGACGCGAAGTGACGGAAGTCGGACTTGAAGCCCCAGACGATTTCGTGACGGTTGCCCGAGGGATCGTCGAAGGCCACCAGTTGCTGCACGCAGCGTTCGGCGCATAGCGCCGCGTCGCCGCGCGTGAATGTCACGTGCGCGGCTTCGAGCGCCGCGACGGCGGCGGCGAATGCTTCGGCGTTGCGCACTTCCCAGCCCGACGCGGTGTACGCGTCGCGCTGGCCGGAAACGACCGCGATGCGAAACTGCCGCTCGTCGATCTTCACGCGCAGGCTGCCCGAGGGCGAGCGTTCCGTCATGGCGCCCAGCACGTGCTGCGCGTAGTCGCTCCACTTCGCCATGTCGGTGGTTTCGGCCACCACGTAGGCAAGACCGCTAATTTCCATCATCTCCCGAGACCTCTCAGATTCGTAGCAGCGTGAATTCATTATTCCCGCCCGCACCGGGGCGGGTCATCGTCCGTTGAGACTAACGAAAACCACCGTCCGGCAAGCCTCGCGGCGGTTTTTGCGCAGTGCGTCAACCCAGTGCGTCAGCGCAGTACGTCATGCCACGCAGGCGGGCGCCGCGGGGTAGTCGCTGTAGCCCGCCGAACCCGCCGTGTAGAGGGTTTTGCGATCGAACTTCGCGAGCGGCAAACCCTCGC
The DNA here is from genome assembly GCF_003096875.1 of Paraburkholderia unamae. NCBI lineage: Bacteria > Pseudomonadati > Pseudomonadota > Betaproteobacteria > Burkholderiales > Burkholderiaceae > Paraburkholderia > Paraburkholderia unamae. The sequence continues at coordinate 199,623 of NZ_QEOB01000011.1, read as the reverse complement.
GCAGGCGGCGCACGAGATCGGGGTTGGCGATGAAGTCGCGCGCGAACGAAACGGCGCTGGCCGCGCCCTCGTCGATCAGGCGCGTACCCTCTTGCGCGCCGATGCTGTCGTTGAGGATCAGCGCCTCGCCAAAGTGCTTGCGTGCGAGCGCAAACGCGTCGATGGCGGCATCGGGCGAGCGCATCACATGCAGCCAGCCGATTCCCAGCGAGGCGGCCTTTTCCATCAACGCGACATGCGTTTGTGCGGAGTCCTGATCGGACGTGTCGTTATAGGTGTTGCCCGGATTGATCCGCAGACCCACGCGCTCGGCGCCCATGCCTTCGGCCATGCCGCTCAAACACTCCACGGCGAAACGAATGCGGTTCGCAAGCGATCCGCCGTATTCGTCGCGCCGCAGGTTGGTGCCCGTGCACATGAACTGCATCGGCAGATAGCCGCTCGTGCCGTGCAGCTCCACCCCGTCGAAACCGGCCTCGCGCGCGCGAATGGCCGCGAGCCGGTGTTCGTTGACGATGCGGCGCACCGCGTCGGTGTCGAGTTCGATCGGCTCGTCGTAGGGCTGCATGCCCGCGCGATCGGTGAACACCTGCCCCGCCGCGCGCAATGGCGAGGGCGCCACGGTCTGCACGCCCGGCGGCTTGACGAAGGCGCTGCCGATGCGCCCGGCGTGCATGATCTGCAAGACGATCTTGCCGCCGCGCGCGTGCACGGCGTCGACCACGCGGCTCCAGCCCGCGATATGCGCCAGCGTCTGGAGGCCCGGTTGACGGCAGTACGCCTGGCCATTCGCCACCGGCCAGGTGCCCTCTGCGACGATCAGGCCCGCGTCGGCGCGCGCGGCGTAGTAGTCCGCCATGATCACGGTGGGTACGCCATCGGGGTCCGCGCGATTGCGCGTCATGGGCGCCATCACGATGCGGTTGGCGAGATCGAGCGCGCCAAGGCGCACGGGTTCGAAAAGACTCTCGTGCATGGCGGCCTCAGCGAACACGGATGCGCGGCGCGGGCGTACCGCGCCGCATGGTGGCGAGAAACTGCTCGAGCGGCGCGGGCGCGGCGACTTCGGGCAAGCTGTCCTTGTCGGGCCGCTCGGCCCAGAACTCGCGCCACGAAGGAAACAGCTCGTGAAACGTGCCCTTGTACGGTTCGCGGCCCGGCCAGCGCATCTTCATGTCGCCGATGGGCGGCTTGTTCAGGTCGCTCGCATACCAGTAGCACGGCAGGCGGCGCCTGAAGTACCAACGGCCGTCGATACGCTCGTAATCGTCCCAGTAGAGCATCTGCATGATGACCCACTCGGGGCCGCACTCGTGCTCGTTCTTCGAATACACCACGCCGGTCGCATGGTCGCGGTCGACGAACTCGATGATGTGCTGTCCCAGGTGGTGCGACGTGCCGGTGAACTGCTCGCGCAAGGTATCGGTCTGCCACGCCTTGAAATGCGCACGGCCCACGCGGTCCTTGCCCACGCGCACATCGGGCGCGAACAGGTTCACGTGGGCGTCGAGATCGCGCATGTCGAGCGACAGCGAATACTTGCCCGCCAGCTGGCGAATCTCCTCGATCGATTCGAGGCGATCGAGCCTCGCCTCCAGTGTTTCGGTGCTCATGCCCGCTCCCCTCAGTCGAGCGCGGTGCCGAGCACGGCCGTCCGGCCGCCGTCCACGGGCAGCGCCGCGCCCGTCACATACGAGGCCTCGTCGCTCGCGAGAAAGAGAATCGCGTTCGCGAGCTCGTCGGGGCGGCCGACGCGGCGCATCGGGATGAGCGACTCGGTCTTGCTGCGCGCCGTGGCGTCGGAGAGCATCGCGGCGGTGCCCGGCGTTTCCACCACGGCCGGAATCACGACGTTCACGCGAATGCCGTGCGCCGCGCCCTCGGCCGCCGCCGCGCGCGAGAAGTTGATAACGGCCGCCTTCGCCGCCGAATAGCCCGCCATGTGCGAGGTGCCAAGCAGACCGCAGATCGACGAGAGATTGATGATCGAGCCGCCGCGCTCCTTCATGAGCTTCATCGCCGCGCGCGTGCCCCAGAAGGTGCCGTCCACCGACGTGGCGAAGTTGGCGTGCCAGTCGCCGGTCGACGTATCCTCGATCAAGCCCCATGTATAGGCCATGGCGTTGTTGACGAGAATGTCGAGCGCGCCGTGGCGCTCGATGGTGCCCGCAATCGCCGCTTCGAACGCGGCCTCGTTGCTCACGTCGGCCTGCACGGCCTCGGCGCGGCCGCCGTTAGCGGTGATGCGCGCCACCACTTCCGCGAGCGGACCTTCGCGCCGCCCGCAGATCACGACCGTTGCGCCCTCCTGCGCGAAACGCTCCGCCGTAGCGGCGCCGATGCCGGTGCCGCCGCCCGTGACGAGCGCGACCTTGCCTTCAAGACGTCCTGTCATTCCATTCTCCTAAATAAACGCCATGCCGCCGTTCACGGCCACGTTTTGCCCCGTGATGAAGGCGCTGTCGTCGCTTGCCAGGAAGAGCGCCACGCGGGCCACTTCATCCGGCTTGCCCATGCGTCCGAGCGGCACCGACTTGACGATGGCCTCGCTCCATTCCTCGGGGATGCCTTGCATCATCGGGGTGTTGGTCGGACCCGGCACGACGGTGTTGACGCGAATACCGGTGGGCGCGAGTTCGCGCGCGATGCTGCGCGTGAGGCCCATGACACCGGCTTTCGACGCGCAGTAATGCGCCGGACCTTCGCCATTGAGCGCCGACGTGCTCGACACATTGACGATGGCGCCGCGATTGCCCACGGCCTGCATGCTGCGCGCCGCCTCGCGGCACAGATAGAACGCGCCCGTGAGATTGACGCCGATGACCTTGGCCCAGTTTTCGTCGGGCGTTTGCGCGAGCGTGTCGACTGCGCCCACGCCTGCGTTGTTGACGACGATGTCCACGCGGCCGTGGCGCTCCACCGTCTCGGCGAACAGCGCCTGCACCGCCGCGCTGCTGCTCACGTCCACCTTGCGTGCCGCGCATTGCTGTGCTTCCGGCGCGGTGGAAATGGTGGTTTGCGCCGCCTCCAGATCGAGGTCGATGGCGACCACGGTCGCGCCTTCCTCGGCGAAAAGACGTGCGATAGAACGGCCGATGCCCTGGCCCGCACCCGTTACGAGTGCAACTTTGCCTGCGAGTCTCATCCGCATTGCTCCTTTGTTGCTTTGTTGATATGGGGATTGGGGCCCGGTTGGTGCGCTTGGGCCCTTGCTCACAGGCTACGGTTGGGAGTGCGGGGCGCCATCGTCCGATGGGACTAAGGGCTTGTTGTGGTTTTTTTTGGGGGGCCGCTTTTGCTTTTGGTTGGGTTGGGGTTTTCGCGTTTCCTTGCTTTCGCGTCGGTATGCATGCGTTGCCCCTGTGCGGGGCGGCACCTACTTTTCTTTGCAGCGGCAAAGAAAAGTAGGCAAAAGAAAGCCGCTCAAACCGCCAATGCCCGCCACCGTTCACCCCGCACCGCATCAGGTAGTGGCTCCGGAGCGTCCGTCACCTCGCACCTTCAATCTGAGTGACAAGGCAGTCATACTTCCCGCTGCTCGCTTCGCGCGCTGCGGAAAGGTCTGCAAGGGAACCCGCCTTGCGTACGCGAGGTTTGTGCTTTCTGTTATGCCCTTCGGGGCGCGTAGCGCCGCCGGAAGGATGAGCCCTTTGTCACTACGTTCGAAGGTGCGGGGTGACGGATGCTCCGGAGCCACTACCTGATGCGGTGCGGGGTGAACGGTGGCGGGCACTAGCGGTGTGAGCGGCTTTCTTTTGCCTACTTTTCTTTGCCGCTGCAAAGAAAAGTAGGTGCCGCCCCGCACAGGGGCAACCCTGGCAGACCGACACGAAAACAAGGAAACGCCAACGCCTTACGAACCACGACAACAACAAAAAAAAGAAAATCAACCCACCCCACCAAGCCGCTCAATAACAATCTTCACAAGCTCCCTCTTAAGCACCTTATTAGACGCATTAAGCGGAAACCCATCAAAAACGAGCACATACCGCGGCACCTTATAATTCGCCATCCGCTCCCTTGACCAGGCCACAAGCGCCGCCTGATCAACCGAGCATTCCGGCCGCAGAATCACGCATGCGCACCCCACTTCCCCGAGCCGCTCATCAGGCACGCCCACCACGGCGACCTGCGCGATCGCCTCATGCGCCGCGAGCGCCTTCTCAATCTCTGCCGGATAGCAGTTAAACCCGCCGACGATGAACATATCCTTCAAGCGATCCGTGATACGCAAGTAACCGCGCTCATCGATCACCCCCACATCGCCGGTATGCAGCCATCCTTGCGCGTCGATCGCCTCACTCGTAGCCGCCTCGTCGCCAAAATAGCCCTTCATGACGTGATAACCGCGCAGCAGCACCTCACCAGGCTCACCAACCGCAACTGTATTGCCATCGGCATCAGCACAGCGCACCTCGGTCCCCGGCAGCGCCTTGCCGCAAGTCAGCGCGATCACCTCGGCGCTGTCCGCCGGGTCGCACAACGTGGCGCAACCGCCGCATTCGGTCAGCCCGTAAGCCGTAGTCACGATGCGAAAGCCCAACTCCTCACGCATGCGCGTAATGAGCACCGGCGGCACCACAGCCGCGCCCGTGCACGATGCGTTCAGCGATCCGATGTCGAACTCGCGCAGGCGCGGGTGCGCAAGCATCGAGAGGAACAGCGTGGGCGGTCCCGGCAGGAACGTGATGCGGTCCGCCTCGATGCGTTGCAGCACCGACTCCGCGTCGAATACCTGGTGCGGATACACCGTCGCGCCGCGCAGGAACGCGGCGACCCAGCCCGCCTTGTAGCCGAACGAATGGAAAAACGGATTGATGATGAGGTAGCGGTCGCCTTCGCCAAGACCAACCACGCGCGACCACTCGTTGAACGCGCGGATCATCGCGCCATGCGCCGCCATGACGCCCTTGGGCGCGCCCGTGGTGCCCGAGGTGAACATGATGTCCGCCACGCTGTCGGCCGTGAGGCCGCGCTCGCGCTCGTGCACGCAATCGGGGCTCACCGCGTCGGCGAGGCCAAGGAACGTGCGCCATTCGAGATCGCGCGCATCGATTGCCGCGCCGCGCAGCACCACGATATGCGCGAGCGACGCGGGCCGCCGCTCATCGAGCAGGGACGGATAGTACTGCCCCAGAAAGTCGCCGATGCAAAACAGCACGCGTGCGCCGCTGCGCTCGATGATGTCGGCGGCCTCCGCGCCTTTCATACGCGTATTCACAGGCACGAGCACCGCGCCCGCCGCATGGATGCCGCACGCGGCAACGATCCACTCATGCAGGTTCGGGGCCCAGATGGCCACGCGTTCGCCCGCCTGCACGCCGAGCGCGATCAGCGCGCGCGCCACGCGCTCCATCTGCTGCGCGAGCGCCGCATAGTCGACGTGCGTGTCGCCATCGACAATGGCCGCGCGCGCCGCGTGCGAGCGCGCCGCCTGCCTGACGACCTGGGGCAGCGTGTGGGCGGCTTCGCAAGAATTGAGACTCATCGATTTCACTCCGGATACTTGATACGCACGTGCGCGCTAGTCGGCACGGCCTGGCAGCTCAGCGTCCAGCCGCGCTTCAAATCGCCGCTGTCGAGCGCTTCGTTGCGGCGAAGATGGACCGAGCCTTCGATCACCTGGCACATGCACGAGGCGCACATGCCTTCCTGACACGAGAAAGGCGCATTGAGGCCCGCGCGCACGGCGGCTTCGAGCAGCGTTTCGTCGCCGCTGGCTTCAATGCGATGGATCGCGCCGTCCAGCGCAATCTCCAGTTGTACTGACAAACCCGATGACGCCGATTCCCCGGAACCGGCGTTCCCGGCCTCGTCCGACACGGATTCCGCCGGCAACGACACGAACCGCTCCACATGCACGCGATCTTTCGCGAAGCCGAGCGCATCCAGCGCCGCCGCAGCCGAATCCATGAACGGCCCCGGCCCGCAGATAAACGCTTGCGCCACGCGCCACTCGCATGCGAGTTCGCCGAGTTGCGCAAGGCTCGGCACGCCCCGCTCGCTGTCGAGCCAGTGCACCACTTCAAAGCGCTGCGGATACTGCGCGGCAAGCGCATCGAGTTCGCGGCCGAAGATCACCGAATGCTCGTCGCGGTTCGCGTAGACGAGCCGCACGCGGCCCGCGCCAAGCGCGAGCGCCGAGCGCAGAATCGAGTAGACCGGCGTGATGCCGCTACCGCCCGCGAACAGCAGAAAGTCCCCGTCCAGCGAGCCCGGCGTGAAAACGCCGGAAGGCGCCAGCACGTCCAGCGTGTCGCCGGGTCTCACGTGGTCGCACACCCAGTTCGAGCCCGCGCCGCCCGCCACGCGCTTGATCGTCACGCGCGGCGCGGCGTCGAGCGTCGGCGCGCTCGACATCGAATAACAGCGCGGCAGCCGTTCGGCGCCGACCGGCAGGCGCAGCGTCAGAAACTGGCCCGGCCGGTAGCGAAAGGTCTCGCGCAACGGCTCGGGCACCTCGAACACGATCGAGCGCGCGTCGGCCGTCTCGTCGAGCACGGCGGCCACGCGCAGCGCGTGATAACGCGGTTGCAGCTTGCTCATAACCCCATGCCCAGTATTGCGTTGTCGGCCTGCATCTGCGCGCCGCTGATCTGGCGCGATTCGTCGGAGGCGAGAAAGAGCACGATGTTCGCGATGTCCTCGGGCGGGCACGCGCGGCCGCCGCGATTGCGGTCCTTGTCGAACAGCAGATACTTCGGATCGACGCCAGGGGCGCTCGCCTGCATCATCGGCGTGTAGATGCCGTCCGGATGCACCGAGTTCACGCGTATGGCGTAGCCGTTCTTGCGGCAATGCAGTGCGCTCGAGCGCGTGAGCGACGCGACCGCCGCCTTCGAAGCGCCGTAGGCCGCATAGCCGTCGATGGGCAGCCACGACGAAACTGACGCGATATTGACGATCGAGCCACCGTGTTCCTTCATCGCGGCGATGCCGTATCGGCAGCCCAGAAAGCACGACCCCGCGTTCACGTGCAGCACTTGCTGCCACTGCTCGAACGATGCCTGCTCGATGGTCCCCTGCTTGAGGATGCCCGCGTTGTTGACGAGCACGTTAAGCGCGCCGAAGCGCTCATGCGTGGCCGCGATCGCGCGCGCCCAGTCGTCCTCTTTCGTCACGTCGTGCGCGACAAAAAACGCGGCTTCGCCGATGCGTCGCGCCATGGCTTCGCCCGCCTGCGCGTCGATATCGGTGAGCACCACGCGCGCGCCTTCGCGCGCAAATGCGAGCGCAATCGCGCTGCCCAGCCCGCTTGCCGCGCCGGTGACGAGCGCGACTTTACCTTGCAGACGTGCCATTCATTTGCTCCATCGATTCGAAGGCCGCCGCGCGCCCCGCGCGGCGGCCGGAAAACACGCAATCCGCGAGCGACGTGCCGCTCATGTAGCGCGAAGAAGGAATGCCGATCGCGGTACGCCCCGCCGCGAACAAGCCGGGAATGTCCTCGCCTTGCGCGTCGAGCACGTGCCCGTCGGCTTCGTTGATCTTGAGGCCGCCCGTCGTGATGGTGGCGAGCGGGAACATCGGCGCGCCGATCGAAAGATCGATCGCGTAGAACGGCGCCTTGTCGAGCACGGCGCGCATCTCGGGCAGTTTGCCGAGCGCGTCCGTGCATTCGCCGCGCGCCGCGGCGTTATAGCTGAGCACGGTGGCGAGCAGCGTTTGCGGGTCCGCGCCGATGCGCGCCGCCAGCTTGTCGATCGAGCGGGCGCGCTTCGCCCCGAACAGCATCATCGCGAGCGCGGGCAACGCCTGAAAGGCCCACAGGCGTCCGCTCAGGCATTGCAGGATCGCCTGCCTGCGCAGGCGCGCATCGAGCACGATCCATGCGCGCCCGCCCTGATGCTCGACCATCTCGTAGCCGAGCGTCGCGCCATAGACCTCTTCATTGCAAAAGCGCTCGCCGCGCGTGTTGACGACCATGGCGCGCGGCCACGCGTACGGCGGCGTGATGAAGCGCCAGGCCGAAACGTTCGACAGATGCGCCGCTTGCGCGCCCGATGCGAGACCGAGACGAATGCCGCTGCCGTCGCAGCCCGCGTGGCCGTTCTTCCAGCCGCGCGCGTAACGCGGCGCGTGCTCCTTGATCATCTGCCGGTTGAAGACGAAGCCGCCCGCCGCGAGGATGATTGCGCGTTCCGCGCGAATGAAACGCGGCGCGGCTTCGGCGCGTTCGATCTGCGCGGCCTGAATGCGCCATTGCTCGGCCTTCGCTGCGCGGTAATTGCGCCAGCGGTTCGCGAGGCGATTGAACTTCGCGTGGCGCGTCGCCGTCTCGCCGCCCTGCGGCACCTGCCACACTTCCACGCCCAGCACGCGGCCCGTGCCGCGCTCGCGCACGAGCCGCTGCACGGTGGCCTGCAACACCGGCTGCGCACCCGCGCGCAGCGTCGAATCGCGCAACGCCGAGTAGAGCGTCGCGCCCGACTGCCCGCGCGCCACCGTGCGATGGCCGCGCGGCGCGGGCGCGTGCGCGCCGCGATACGTCTTCACCATCTCGTTGCCCGAGTAGTAGAGATACACGCCGTCGGGCGGATAAGAGGTCTTGTGCTCGGGCATCGTCGCGTCGAAGCGTGCGCCTTGCGCTTCGAGCCAGGCGAGATTCGCGGCGCTGTCGCGGCAAAAACGCATGAGCGTCTCGTCGCTCACCACGCCGTTGACCTCACGCCGCAAATACTCGTACATCGCTTCGGGCGTGTCGCGAAAACCGGCTTTCTGCTGATACGGCGTGCCGCCGCCCGCGTACACCACGCCGCCCGAGAGCGCGCTCGCGCCGCCGCCCTCGAAGCGGTCGATCACGATCACCGAAGCGCCCTGCGAGCGCGCCTCGATCGCCGCGCACGCCCCCGCCGCGCCCCAGCCCACGACCACCACGTCCGCGGTCTCGCTCCACGCGATCTGCGAAGCGTCATCGACGAGAAGCTCCGCTTCGATCGGCGTGACCGTGCTGGGCTTTTCGCGTCTGGCTTCGCGCGTTGCTTCGGTCATTGCACCGCCTCCAGCAAGTCGGTGCGCTCCAGTGCGATCGGCTTGCCCGCCATGGCGGCCACCGCGCGAAAGCCGAACGTCATCGCCGGTCCGAGCGTCGAGCCCGCGCCGGGATACGACGGCCCCATGACCGAAGCGGAGTTGTTGCCGATGCAGTAAAGCCCTTGAATGGCGGCGCCGTTCGCATCGAGCACGCGCGCATCGCGATCGGTGAGCAGGCCGCCCTTCGTGCCGATCTCGCCCGGGTACAGCTTCAGCGCATAGAACGGTCCGCGCGCGATGGGGGCGAGATTCGGATTCGGATGCACGCTCACGTCGCCGTAATAGCGGTCGAACACATTGCCGCCACGGTCGAACTCCAGGTCCTTGCCCGTGCGCGCGAATTCGCCCATGCGCACGGCGCTTGCGACGAGCCCCCTGGGATCGACGCCGATCTGCGCGGCCAGCCCTTCGAGCGTCTCGTCCTTCCAGTAGACGACGTTGAGCCAGCTCTTGCGCAGGCGCGAATCGGGCACCGCTTCGCCCGGCGCCAGCGGACCGATGGGGTATTTGCGGCGAAAGTCGGCGTCGAACACGATCCACGCGGGCACGGCCGCGCCGCTGCGCGCGTGGTCCGCATAGATGGCCTGCTGGAACTCGGGATACGGGCACGACTCGTTCACGAAGCGCTCGCCGCGCGCGTTCACCACCATGCAGCCCGGCAGCGAGCGCTCGACGAAGATGCCGCGAAAGCGGTCCTCCTTCGGCACCTGCATCGTGGGCACGCCCCACGTGTGCGACATGAGATGCAACTCGCCGCCCGCGTCGGCGCCCGCAAGAATCGCGTCGCCGGTGTTGCAGCCAGGCGGCGTGGCGGTCCAGCCCGCTTCCGTGGGTTGCGGCAGATACGCCTCGCGCATGGCCTGATTGCGCTCGAAGCCGCCCGCCGCCAGCACCACGCCCTTGCGCGCGGCAACCGTGCAGGCCTCGCCGTTGCGCAGCACGACCGCGCCGCTCACGCGGCCGCTTTCGCGCACGAGCGATTGCAGCGGCGCATCGACCCACACCGTTACGTTGCGCCTGCGCAGCGCCGCCCACAGGCCGCCGAGCAGCGCCTGGCCGCCCGTGAGGCGACGATCGCGCGTGGTCTTGCGCCGCCACGGATAATCAATCGCATAGCGCAGCATGATCCACGTGATCAGCAGCTTCGCCTTGCGTTCGCGCGCGAGAATCGAGCGCGCCTCGAACGCGTTGATCGTCATGCGGCCCATGATGAGCTGGCCCGGATTGGTCGGGCGCAGCATGTCCAGGCCTTCTACGCCCAGGCGCGCGGCGTTGAAGTCGACCGGGTCCATGGTGCGGCCGCCCGGCAGCGCGCCCGCCATCCCGGGGTAATAGTCCGCGTACTTCGGCATGCTGCGATAGCGCACGCCGATGCTTTGCAGATACGCCGCCATGTGGCGCGCCGTTTCGACATAGGCGAGCACGCGATCGTCGCTTGCGAGCCCCTTCGCGCAGGCCTTCACATAGCGGAAGGCCGATTCGATGCTGTCGCGCAGGCCCACGCGCGGCATGTCGTGGTTATCGGGTATCCAGATGCCGCCGCCCGACGTCGCGGAGGTGCCGCCCACCAGCCCGGTTTTCTCGACCATCAGCACCGAGAGCCCCTCGTCTGCCGCCCGTATCGCCGTGAGCATCGCCCCGGCTCCCGACCCCACGACGATCACGTCGAATTCGTGCTCCACCTTTGCTCCTCTGTCTCGTTGTGTCTTGTTCTGTCCGGCCGGGCCTGCGCCCGGCCGCCGCGCTCAGATGAACGGGTCCGCGTTGGGCAGCCCGAGCGCCACCGCGCCGTGGGCGCGGATATAGGCATCGGTGTTGTTGGCGATGTGGCCGCGCGCCTGATGGATGTCGCGGAAAATGCGCTCCACGGCGTTGCCCTTGTACATGCCCGAGCCCGCGCTCGCGCGCAGCAACTCGTTGGCGTGCTGGGCGCAGAGCTTGGGCACGAGCGCCGATTGCGCGCGCTGCATGAGACGTTCTTCCACGGGCATGGCCGTGCGCGTCTTCGCGCAACGCGCGACGTTGGCGTAATTGCGCAGCAGCACGAGCGTGAGCTGATCGACCGTCATCATGGCTTCGGTCACGGCCGTTTGCGCGTTCGGGTCCTCGGCCGTCTTGCCGCCGTGCTTGCCCACGTGCGCGGCGGAGCGTGCCCGGAAGCTCGTTACCGCGCCTTGCAGCGCGCCGATACATGCGCTCGACACAGCACGCTGGAACATCTGCGTGAACGGCACGCGATACAGCCAGCCCTCGTTGATCTCGCGCCCCGGGCAGCCCGCGTCGCTGTGATCGTTGGTGCGTTGCGTGCGATGCTCCGGCACGAACACGTTCTCGACGACGATGTCGTGACTGCCGGTCGCACGCAGCCCGAGCACGTCCCAGTTCCCGACGATCTTGAAGTCGCCGCGCGGCAGCAGGAACGTGGTGTGTTCCATCGCGCCCGAGCCGTCGCGTTTGGGCAGCAGACCGCCGAGGAAAATCCAGTCGGCGTGCTCGCAGCCGCTCGAAAAGCTCCAGCGGCCCGAGAAGCGAAAGCCGCCTTCCACGGCTTCGGCCTTGCCCGTCGGCATGTAGGTCGAGGCGATGCGCGTGGAGGCGTCGCGCGCCCACACGTCCTGCTGCGCCGCTTCGGGAAAGAGCGAAAGCTGCCAGTAATGCACGGCGATCACACCGTAGATCCACGCCGTCGACATGCAGCCTTCGGCAAGCGTCATCTGGATCGTGTAGAACACGCGCGGATCGAGCTCGCTGCCGCCCCAGCGGCGCGGTTGCAGCACGCGAAAGAGACCGGCTTCGGCCAGCTCGCGCACGGTTTCGTCCGGCACCCGGCCCGCAGCTTCGGCGGCGGTGGCCCGCTCGGCGAGACGGGGAATCATGGCTCGCGCCCGCTCGATCAGGGCAACCGCATCGGCGGACAGGTAGTCGTCGCTCACTGCACTCATTTGTGCTCCTCAATACTCTCGTGTTGGCCCGTATGGATGTCCGTGACAACCCGCCTGGCAGCGGGGTCTCCGGCCTGATGACATGCTCCCATCGCCCCCCGTGGCACTCATCGTCTGAATGGACTAACGGGCGCACGCAGGCGGGACGGGGGTTCTAGTCCGTCTGGGGGATTCGTTTCACGGCCCGGCGCGCGACGCTAGCGACGATCATTCACACCCGCTACATCGCCATGGACAAACCCACTTCCCCGTTCGATCCGAGCGGCTTTCGCCGTGCGCTCGGCATGTTCGCCACGGGCGTGACGATCGTCACCGCGCGCGCCGGGGACGGCGCGCCTGTCGGCATGACCGCCAACAGTTTCAACTCGGTGTCGCTCGACCCGCCGATGGTGCTGTGGAGCCTCGCGAAGTCGGCGCGCAGCCTGCCCGTGTTTCACGCGGCGGAGCACTGGAACGTGCATATCCTCGCGAACGAACAGAACGATCTGGCCAACCGCTTCGCGCGCGCGGGCGAGGACAAGTTCGCCGGGCTTGCGCTCGAACCCGCGCTCGCCGATGCGCCGTTGCTTGCCGGATGCGCTGCGCGCTTTCAGTGCCGCACGGTGTTTCGTTATGAGGGCGGCGATCACATTATTTTTGTGGGCGAGGTGATCGGGTTCGATCAGTCGGAGGCCGCGCCGCTGCTTTATGTGAGTGGTGAGTATGCGCTCGCTACGCGTTTGTCCCGGCCGGTGGCTACCGATGCCGGTGCGACGAATGGCGGTGCCGCGCCGTTTACCGAGGAGTTGCTGGGGTATCTGCTCGGGCGCGCGCATTATCAGTTCATGTGGAGCTTTCAGCGCACGCTGGACGAGCTTGGCATCTCGCATGGCGAGTTCTTCGTGTTGTCGCTGCTTGCCGTGCGCTCCGGGCTCGATGTCGCGGAGATCGCGGCGCATACGGCTTATACCGGGATCGCGGCCGATGCGGAGCTGCTCGCGGGTATGTGCGCGCGCGGCTTGCTCGCGGTGAGTAACGATGCCGTGGCGCGCTATGCGCTCAGCGATTCAGGGCTCGCGGCGTCGCGGCAAGTGCTGGCCGCCGCACATGCGGTCGAGGCCGCGCTCGTCGAGCAGCTTGGGCGGCGCGAGGCCGCCGGGTTGCGGAATCTGCTCAAGCATCTTATTCGGGCTTCTGATCCGGGTTTGCCCGTGCTTTGGGGGGCCGGTTTGTAGTGCCTTTTTTGTGCTTTTGCGGGTTTTTTCGTTGTTGTCGTGGTTCGTAGGGCGTTGGCGTTTCCTTGTTTTCGTGTCGGTCTGCATGCGTTGCCCCTGTGCGGGGAAGTTGATTAGTCTCTCGCGGTATACTAGAGTTAAATTCGTCAACAAAATCAAGGCCTTAAGTTCACCCGGGTATTCCTGGGTCTATCAGGGTTCACGGCGCGGATTGTCCTTTTTTAGTCCCCGCGTCGCGAACCGGCCACTTGAGGACAAAAAATGGCGAAGGAACGTATCAACCGCGAACTGATCCGGCGGCTCGAAGGCGAGCGCATGGCGGCGCTGGCACGAGGCGACGTGCCTGGACTGCGCGACGTCTACGACGACACGCTTACCGGCTTCGGGCTGCGCATGCGTGCCAACGGCTCGGTCTCCTTTGTGTACCGCTGGAGCGCGCCCGAAGGCCAGCAGAAGAGGAGCGTCGGTCGCTGGCCTGCAATGACCGTTGAGGAAGCGCGTGCGGCAGCCAAGGCCTTCATCGGCCGCACCGACCACAAGTCCGACACGATGCCTACACGCGTCGCGAAGCACGAACGGCGCATGGCCGACGCGAAGCACTGCGCGATGCCGACCGTGGGCGGCTATCTCGACGGTGACTATGCGGCGTACTGGCGTGGCACGACGAAAAGCGAGACGCCCGAACAGAACCTGAAGAACATCCGGCGCGACTTCGCTGACCTGCTGCCGAAGCGACTCGATGAAGTGACGCGGCCCATGATGAAGAAGTGGATCGAGCAGCGCGTCGCGGCCGGACACAAACCCACAGGTATCAACCGCACGCTCGGCTCGATTGGCGGCCTGTTCTCGCACGCCGTCGAGCACGAGATCATCATGAGCAATCCCTGCGCGCGACTGCGCTGCAAGACCGATCCCGAGGAAGAAGCCAGGCATGGCCGGGAACTGACAGCGGATGAGGAACAGCGACTGCGTGCTGCGCTCGATGCGCGTGAAGCACGTATTCGTGAAGATGCGGCGGCGCGTCATGACAGCCGCAAGCTTGCCGGGGTGCCTGGCGAGCATCATGTTTTCGTCGACCATGTGAAGCCGTCGATCCTCGTCGCGATCAATACCGGGCTGCGTCGCAGTGAACTGCTGCGGCTCGAATGGACGGCTGTAGACTTCAAGGCACGCACGATCACGGTCGAGCCGCAAACGAGCAAGGTGAAGAAGCGCCGCGTCATTCCGATGAACCGCGAAGCCTGCGAGACGCTGATGGCGTGGCGGCGTCAGGTGAAGTTCGTCCGCGTGTTCACGAACGAGATCGGCGAGCCGCTGCGTGAAGTACGCGACTGGCAAAAGGTCAAGCGCGAGGCGAAGGTCACGAATTTCAGATTCATGGACACCCGGCATCACACGGCCACACGCATGATCAACGAGGGCGTGGCGGTCTATCACGTACAGAAGATTCTCGGCCACAAGGACAGCCGCATGACGCAGCGCTATCTGCGCGCGCGTGAAGGCAAACTCGCCGAAGCGCTCTCGGTGCTTGACCGGCCACGCACGCCTGAGACTGTCGACGACAGCGCCCAGGCCGCCTGATCGCTCCCTTTGATGCACAGAGAAGCCCCCGCATTGGGGGCTTTCTCGTTTGCTGGGTGATTATCTTCGAGTCTGCATCGGTTAGCATGGATGTTTCCTGTGATACGGGAGCGTCCGGCCATGCCCACTCACCACGACACCACTGGTCTCACGTCATTGTTCGCCGGGATACGCGAGCTCGAAGCCCGTTTTACCAGTATTCCTGACAAGTTGCTCGCCGGTCTGCGCAAGGTTATGCCCCGCATCGACGCGTTGCGGGCTGTTGTCGAGCACCTGGAAAACATGGAGCGTGACCCACGTATAAGGGCGGTCCCTGAGATGCACGCAGTCATCATCGCCATCCTGTCGCAAGCGCACCCGGGGGACTGGCCCATACGTCAGGTGACACCGGAGAACGTGGCGAAGCTGCTCGGCGCGCAGGCACTTGCGGCGCAGAAAAAGACGCAGAGCGAGATCAACAGCAAGAACGCGAGTGAGTCGCGCAAGGCGGAGGACGCCGTGCTCGCGAAGTACGACGAGTGGGGTGGCGCTGCGATGTCCGCTGAAAAGCGCGCCGAATTCATGGCCGAGGTGTGCCGTGAGTACGGCGTCAAGCAGTGGCGCACGGTCAAGAAATGGGCCAAAAAACGAGCCGGAGAGTAGCGTTAGCGGCGCTAGCGCTGCGCTAACGGCGCTAACGCCAGTCCTCTGTTGCGCGCAGTTCTGCGCTGTTCCACGCTTGTAAGTGGTAGCCCATTGCGGGCTCAATCACTTACAGGAGGTTGGCATGAACGGCGCCCCGTGCAAGACAGTACAGCAGCTCTGCGATTACTACGGCTTCTCAAAGCCGCTCTACTACGCGTTGAAGAAGAAGGGCCTCGCCCCGGCTGAACTCAAGGTCGGCAACCGCACCGTCATCACGCCCGAAGCCGAGCGCGCTTGGGTGGAAGCCCACACGATCCACGCAGCCGCCAACGCGCAAGAAACCGCGTAGGGGCTCGATATGGACGACCTGCGCGAATTGGTTGCGTGGTTGCAGCGCTGCTGGATTGACGGCGGGCGCACCATGCAGTCGCACGAGGCTGGCCGCTTCCGTGATGCGGCGGAGCAGGCTCGCCTCGATCTGGAACGCTATCGCGACGACGAAAACGATCGGGAGACACAATGAATCCGGCCGAACGGGCGCGCGCGGCGCTTCGCGCGCTCGACCCGAACATGCCCCGCAAGGAGTGGGTACGCGCGGGGGCGGCGGCGTACAAGGCCGGTGTCGGATTTGACGACTTTGATGCCTGGTCCAGGTGCGGCGGCAACTATGGCGGATTGCAGGCGACGCGCACCACGTGGCGCTCGTGTGCCCGCATGGAACAGATCAACGAGGGCACCCTGTTTTACCTGGCACGGGCGGCGGGCTGGACCGACCAGGAACCGGTTGAGCCGCGCGCGAGCGAACCCCCGCACGAGGAGGCGTGGGAGGAGGAAAGCGACGGCGCACCGTGCAACGCGACGGCGCTCTGGGAGGCCGGGGAACCAGCGCACGCACACCCGTATGTGCGCGCCGGGCAGATCGATCCGGACACAGTGCGTATCGAGGCCGGCAATCCTGATGCACTGCTCACGCCTTTCCGCGACCTCGACGGTGCGCTCGTGACCCTGCAGCGCATTTTCCCGAACGGTGAAAAGCGTACGCTGCGCGGGCGCATGGGGTGCTCGTGCTACCAGTTGGGCGATGTGCACGGCGACTGCGACCTGTACGTTGCTGAAGGCGCGAAAACGGCTGGCGCGGTTGCGCGTGCCATGTATCAGGCGGCCGTTGTGGCGACCGGTGGCGTTGCGCGTTTTGGCACCGTGGGCGCGGCCTGGCGCGCACGCTACCCGGCACGTCGCCTGGTGTACGTTGCCGATCGCGGCACCGAAGCGGCCACCGAAGCGGCGGCGCGGGCGACCGCCGCGCAGTGGTGCCCGATGCCGGAAAACTTCAAACCCGGCGAAGACGCGTTCGACTACGAGGCGCTATATGAATCCGAAGCGCTCGAGGCATTCATCCGGAGCAACACGCGCAAGCCTGCACCGGACGAGCCTGAACCGCCACGCGGGGGAGCGAAAGAACGGGAGCAGGAAAAGGCACAGCCGTGGGAGCCCCAGGTGATCGCGGCGACCGACCTGTTCGCGAACCCGCCGGAGAAACCCGTCTTTCTCGTGGACGGGTTCTTGCCCGTGGGCCTGACCGTGATCGCAGCACCGCCGAAGTGCAACAAGTCGGTGCTGGCGCTGCAGATCGGCCGCCATATCAGCGCAGGCATGCCCCTATGGTATCGCGAGGTGCGGCAGGGACCGGTGCTGTATCTCGACCTCGAAAACGGCAACCGCCGCATATACGACCGCCTGCAACAGATGGGTACGCGCCCGGCCGACATTGCGGGACTCAGTTTCGTGACCGAATGGGAACAGGGCAACCGTGATGCACTGTTGCGCCTCCTCGAAACGCTCAAACCGGTGCAGGTGACGATCGACACATGGCGCAAGTTCTGCCGACCGCTCGACAAGCGTCAGGATCAGTACGCGCAGGAGCAGGCGGAGGTTGCATGGTTGCAGCGCGAGGCAATGGCGCGCGGTATCTCGATTGTGCTCGTGCTGCACACCACGAAGGCAATTGCGGAAAGTGTGCTGTCCAGCGTTTCCGGCTCCTACGCAGTGACCGGTGGCGCGGA
This sequence comes from Paraburkholderia unamae, assembly GCF_003096875.1. NCBI lineage: Bacteria > Pseudomonadati > Pseudomonadota > Betaproteobacteria > Burkholderiales > Burkholderiaceae > Paraburkholderia > Paraburkholderia unamae. Next base: position 182,166 of record NZ_QEOB01000011.1, on the reverse strand, counting down.
CGCCATTCTTGTGCTGCAAAAGCAGGACAGCGACCGCCGCATTATCTCGACCGTTGGGCGCGACCTGCCCGATACGCGCATGCTGTACCGGCTCGGCGATGACCTGAATTTTCGCTTTATGTGCGATGCGGACGAGATGGTGACGCCGGAGCAGTTGCGGTATTTGCAGGCCATTGCAGACGGCTGTGGCACGCAGGCAATGATCGCCAAGGCGCTCGGATTCGGTAGTGGCGCTGTATCGCGCATGGTCGAAAAGCTCGCCACAGGTGGCTCTATCTGGAAACCCGGCGGGTTCCTGCGCCTCACGCCGGCTGGCCTGCGCCTCCTCGCCATATCGAAGGGCGAAGCGTGGCACGATGAATCGGAGGCCGCCAAGGAATAGAAAGAGCAGCAAGAGAGAGAGAGAGAGAGGGAGAGAGAGTAGTTACGTCTGTTTATGCATATTAGGCATGTTAGGCACTGTAGGCATATGAGGCATATAAGTCAGTATTCCTTTCTATTCTGTATGCTTTGCTGCTTTTCCTTACCTATATTCCTGCTGCCTTAACTCTCACGAGGAGGCAATCGCATGTGTGCAGCGAACGCTGGCAACTGGGTAGCACGCAACGCGCAGCCAGTGCTGCCGAATGACAGCAAGCCGGTTTGCACCGCATTCTGGCGCGCGTGCTCGGCGCTCGACGCCATTCCGCCTGACTCGCCCGAACGCAAAAGAATAGCGGCGGCCTGGGCGCTCGAATTCGGGCCTGCCGGGCTGGCCCGTCTTGCGCAATGGTGGCTGCGTGCCCGCTATCCGGTAAATCTCGCGCGGCACTATTACCCGCGACCGGGCGTGGAAATCGCCCTCGTATACGTGCTCGCGGCGCGTTACGGCTGGCTCGATCCGCTACCGGCTGCGGTGAGGTCGCGCGAGGCGCAGGCAAAGCAGCGCACTGCTTACGAGGAAATGGCCCGCAAGGGGAAGGAGCGCGCCGAAGCGAAAGCAGCGCGCGAGGCGGCACGCGCCGCGAAGCGCTCAACCACCAGGAGGGAAACCGCATGATCGACGGACTACTCAGCGGCGCGCTTGTGAAGCATCCGGAGGCTCGCACCGCGAAAAACGGCAACGCGTACGCGCTCGCCACGCTACGCGTGCCGACCGGTGGCGAAGGCGTGATCTTTGTACGGGTAATGGCGTTCGATACCCGCGTGCGCGACGAACTGCTCGCACTCACGGCGGGCGACAGCGTGAGCGTGAGCGGCCCGCTCGAACTGGCGATATGGACAGCTGATAGCGGCGAAGCCCGCGTAGCGGTGTCGGTGGTAGCGCACGCGCTCGTGTCGGCCTATCACGTGCGCCGCAAACGCGCGGAAATTGCCAACGCACAGCAACACCTCGACCCGTGACACCAGCGAGGCGACTTTCAATGCATGACGAACGCGCCCACGCGGGCGCACAGGAGAAGAGCGATGGACAAGACGATCAATGACCGGGAACTGCATGGCGTTGCGGATGCTGAATCCTTCGGCAAGCTTCGCGAACTGATGGCGCGCAAGGCGCGCATGATCGACGCGATCCGCGCGCTGCCAGCACAGATCGAGAAGGCGCACGCCGAAGCGCTTGTGCTGCGTGAACAACTCACGCAGGCAGATATTGCCTTCGAGGCGTCGGCGGATGCGGCGCGGGAGGACTGCGAGAGCGCACACAAGGCGAAGACCGAAGCGATGATGGACGCGATCCTGCGCGCCGAGGCGACCGAGCGCCGCCTGCTTGACCGTCAGGCAGCGATGGAGCCGGCCATCGAGCAGCTTGACAGCGAGATCGTCACGGAAATCGGCATCGTCCGCACGGATGCAGACGGTGTGCTCGAATCGATGATGCTGGCGCTGGAACCGGACGTTGAACGTATTGCGACGCAACTGTGCGCGATTCTCGCGAAGGCGGCGACGATCCGCGCGGTGTATCCAGGCGGCAGCAGCGCGCGCTATCTGCGTGACGCCTATCTGCCGTCGGTGGACGGTGGAACCGAGTTTGACGCGAACTCGCGCGACTACCGCGCCGCCAACCGCCTGAAGCCCGGCGACGATCAACTCGCCGCCGCGCGCGCCGAACTTGGTCCGCAGTTACAGCCGGTGATCAATGCGTTGGCGCTTGCTGTGCATTTCTCGCGCTACTCGCGCCTCGCCACGCAACTGGCGGGTGCGGGCCGCAAAGGCATCGCTGTTTCGTTCAGCGGTGGCTCTCCGGTTCCACCCGGTGAGGTGGTGCAGCGCTAGCTGCGCGGCGGGCCAACCCGAACATCCTGGAAGGAGAAGTCACCATGAAACAACGCACCTTCGTTATCGGACGCGGTTTCGTCGAAGCCGAAACGCCCGAATCCATCGCTGCAGGCTGGGACCGCGCGTTCGCGGCCGTACGCGCCCAGGGTGACAAGCCAAGGACGCGCGTACAGCCGCATGAAGCGCGTACAGCGGCCGCCTGGGACGCGGCCTTTGCCCGCGTAGCGGCGCAGCGCACGGGCCGCCTGTAGGGCCGGAAAATGCGCGGCACGGGTGTTTTCCCATTCGGCCTGAGCCTGCTCGACACGCCGCTGTCGATGTCCGTCGGGCAGGCGCGCGCGCTGACCGGTCCACTGCCGGGCCGCTGCAACGTCCCCGCCGTGGCGTCGCCCGCGTGCCCATGCGGCCAGATGCCTGAAGGCGTTGCCATCATCCCCGTGGCGGGGCTGCTCGTGCCGAAGCTGGGCGTGCCGGGGCCGCTCCTGGTGGACGGCCTGGGGAGCGTGACCGGCTATGACGGCATCCGCGCCAGCTTCGCGCTGGCGCTGGCCGATGATGCAGTGCGCGCCGTGGTGTTCGATATCGACTCGACCGGCGGCGAAATCGCGGCATGCCTGGACCTGGCTGACCTGATCTACGCGGCGCGCAGCGTCAAGCCGGTCATGGCGATCCTGTCGGAAACGGCGCTCGGCACGGCGTATGTGCTGGCGTCGGCGTGCGAGGTCGTGAGCATGCCGCGCACGGGGCGCATCGGTGGCCTTGGTGTGCTTGTCGCGCACGTGGATTACTCGCAGGCGCTGGGCGCGGCGGGCGTGAAGGTCACACTGATTTCGTACGGCGCGCGCAAGGCCGATGGCAATGACGTACAGCCGCTCGCGCACGAGGCCCGTGCACGCATCCAGGCCGATGTGGATGCACTCGGCGAGATGCTGGTGACGACAGTGGCGCGCAATCGCCACCTGAAGCGCACCACCCTGCGCGCAATGCAGGCGGGCGAGTTCCTTGGCGGCAAGGGGGTAGCGGCGGGGCTGGCGGATCTGGTTGCCGCGCCCGACGAGGCATTTGCCGCGCTCGTTCATGAACTCGATGTTGAGCGCCGTGCGTCAGTCAGCCCGGTGGCTGGGCCACGCCGCCCTTCACGGCGAAGGATCGGGCATTCATGAGGGAAACTCGCGTACCGGCAGGAACTGGCGCGCGCGTTCTCCTGACGGGTACATCGGCACGCTTGACCACGAACGGGGTCACTTCAAGCTCAAATTCTCCGTATGGAGTGCCAACAAATTTTGAGGAAAGTCAATCGTGCCGAATGCCCATAAGAAAATCACTGCCAGTCTCGTTGCCGAAGAAAATCGCGTCGCCTTCCTGCCCGAATTCTTCGGTCCGGGGAGTTTTGCTCCTGCCACGACCGCCCCTGTTGATAAGTCGCGGCGCTCAAGCCTGGCATTGAAGGCATCGGCATAGCCTTCATCAAGGCCAGGTGCGCCCTCGATAACAGGTTTGACCATTTCGGGGGCGGAGCAGATGCACAGCGCGGGCGAACCTCAATCGGCCAATCGAAAACGGGTTTGAATCAAACTGGTTTGCCTCCGCACGCTTGCCGCGCCCGCCTTTGCTATCCGCGTGCCCGGAAAAGCCCGCGGGCAACGGCAATGAAGGCGTCCTGATCCTTGCCGCTGAGTGTGATGGTGTGCAGCCTGGCGAACGCGCTGAAGCGGTTGCGCGCGCGAACTTCGATAGCGTGTCCGGCGCGCAGCTCGCGCGTGCCATCGCGACAGGTCGATGACGCGCCGTCTGCGCTCTCAGTTGCCTGCGGGGCTGACCGTGAGTTTCAGGCCAAGATGCCCAAGTGCTTCCATAAACTGCTCAAGCCCCTGATTGCCGAAGGGCGCAAGGTCCGGGTACGGGAATAGCCCGCTGGCACCGGAGTCAAGTGCGGTGAACGGGATACGGAGGTCGCGCGCGTGGTCAAACACGATGCTCGCCGCCATCACGGCGTCGCCCGCATCGAGCGCCAGATTGATCTGGGCGGCCCGGTCTTCAGGCGCTTCGGGTGTATGGCTAAAAGCGTCAATGATTGACGCGACCATTTCATCGTGGGTAGGTTCGTGATCCGCTGTGTTGTTCATGTGTCGTCTATATCGGGTTCCAACCTGACCTGTAACGGCACCGACGCGAAAAACTTGAGACCCGGTGCATGAGGGGCGCAGTCGCGCCCTCATGTTTTGGCGGCAATGTTCCTGTCTGCGTTGGGGGGTTACCGGCTTGCACAGAGGGCGAGATACGCGCCGAGGAACGGCAGGAACAGCAGCGTGCCGGTGACGAGGCCCTTGATCTGCGCCGTGCGTTCGTCATCTCGCCTGACGGCTTTCTGCGCGGCGGCGCGCTCGTCTGCCACGAACGTTTCTTCGTTCGGTGCGAACGAGTACAGCGTCTGAACGCGGTTGAGCAGTTGCGAATGATCGATCAGTGACGAAAGCGGGCTCATGGCAGTTCTCCGGGGGCGTTGAATTTCAAGACAAGACCGAGTGTAGGCGTCCTGGTCTGCCGCTGGCATCGGACAAGTTCGAATCGCGTGGACCGCCGCGCGAAGGCAATCCCTGGGGCCTCCCGTTGCGGTGGGGACTGCCTTCGGGGGGCGCGGCGGGTCCTTCTCCGCCCCCAAAAAACGAGGGGAAACTTGCGCACCGCGTCTTTCCTCTAGCTGCGGCCCTCGAAAGGTCTAAGCACTTTGCACTTTGCACCCGGCTCCAGCACTGGCGGGCTTGCTGGATGCAAACCCACCGGCCTGGCATTGCAAAGCCCTTTGCACTCCCCACGCCGACCGCGAATGGATGTACCGCGAAGCGATGGCTGGAACAGGCGTGACCTGGCTGGTTTGCGGCCCATCAAATCCGGAATGCACCGGCCCGATGCGCCACACCGGTTTCGGACTTCTCTGATTGGTGATGCCTGTTGCGAAGCAGACAGTGCCAGATCAGGCACATGCCTGATGGGCTGACGCGCCCATTGCCTCACATCGCCATCACGAGCCTGAGAGAGGAGCCCGTTTCATGCCTTGCCTGCTGTCCGCTGTCCACCACCAGCCGGGAGGTTGCCCGGCATGCTGACCAATGAGCAAATCTTCGGGCGCTGGTGGCCCAAAGGCCAGAAGCGCACCATCCGGGTCACCGGACCTGCGCTACCGGTGCAGGAGGATGGCGAGGACCTGTTCGTGCTCAGCGCCATCACGGGCGAGGAACGCCTCTCGACGGTCTGCCAGTACGACCTGATGCTCACCACGGCGCTGGACGTGCCGGAGGAACAGGCCGCCTCCATCGACCTCGCGTCGATCATCGGCACCGAACTGACCGTCACGATTGCGCTGGAAGGCATGGGGAGCGTTGCGGGTGCCATGAATATCGGCGCGGGTACGCGCGAGATTTCCGGCATCGTGATGGAGGCGAAGTTCGTCGGGCGGCTCAACCGCCAGTGCCGCTATGCGGTGGTCATCAAGCCGTGGCTGGCCCTGCTCGACCTGACGACGGACTACAGGATATTCCAGAGAAAGTCCGTCATCGAAATCGTTGAGGAAGTGTTGGGCGTGGTGACGTACGCGTACGAGTTCCGCACGGGCGGCACCTATGAACTGCTCGATTACATCGTGCAGTACAACGAGACCTCGCTCGCGTTCGTGCAGCGGCTGCTGGCCGAGCACGGCATCGCCTGGTACGTCGAGCACAGCGGCACGTTTCACCGCATCATCTTCGTGGATCACCTGGGCGGCTACGGGCCGGTCCGGAGCGAGGCGTATCACACGCTCGAATACCACGAGCCGGACCAGAAGATCGACCGCGAATACATCGACCGCTTCGAGCCGGTGCAGCGTGTCACGACCGGCGTCTATGCCACCGACGATTACCACTTCAAGCAACCCGCCGCGAACCTCGGGTCACAGGACGAACTGCAGCAGGACGTAGCGCACGGCGACCTGGAGAAGCGCGAGTGGCCCGGCAACTACACGGAACACGGCAAGGGCGCGGATATCGCGCGGCTGCGCATGGAAGGGCTGCGCGCACCGGGCGAGCGCGCCACCGGCCACGGCAACCTGCGCGATGTGGTGTGCGGGACGACCTTCACGCTGGAGAATTTCCCCAGGGCCGAAGCCAACCGCGAATACCTCGTGCTGTGGGCGAAGCTCACGCTGGAGGAAACCAGCGAGGCGACCGGCAGCGGCGCGCAGCACCGCGTCGAGGTGGACTTCGAGGTGCAGCCCGCCACAGTGCAGTTCCGCCCTGACCTGTGGCCGAAGCCGCGCGTGAGCGGCCCGCAGACGGCGGTAGTGACTGGCCCGGAAGGCCACGAAATCTGGACCGACAGTTACGGACGCGTGAAGCTGCATTTTCGCTGGGATCACGCCGGGCCGATGGACCAGAACGCGTCGTGCTGGATCCGTGTGTCGTATCCGTGGGCGGGGTCGAACTTCGGCGGCATCCATATTCCGCGCATCGGCACGGAAGTGATTGTGGACTTCGAGAACGGCGACCCGGCGCGACCGGTGGTCGTGGGGCGGCTCTACAACGCCGCGACCCTGCCGCCGTGGCCGTTGCCGGGCAACGCGACGCAAAGCGGCATTCTCACGCGCTCTTCGAAGGGTGGCGGCTATGGCAACGCCAACGCGATCCGCTTCGAGGATAAAAAAGGCCAGGAACAGCTCTGGGTGCAGGCCGAACGGGACATGGACACCGTGGTCGAGCACGACGAGACGCACACGGTGGGCCATGACCGCACGAAGACCATCGGGCACGACGAGACGGACCACATCGGGCGCAACTGGAAGCTGAACACGGGCGGCTGGAAGTGGGAAACCATCGACCTGGCAGCGGTGCAGAACGTGGGCCTGGGGCAGATGCTCAACGTGGGGCTGGCGTACAACGTGAACGTGGGCGGGTTGTACCTGCGCAACGTGGCGTTGCAGATGGCGAGCACGGTCGGCCTGGACCGTCATGACCGGGTGGCGCAGAACTGGTCGTCGGACGTGGGGCACACGTACACGCTGACGGTGCGCGGCAAGGCAGTGGGCGACGCGGTACAGAAGGACCTGGCGAACCCGGTCGAGGCGACGCCGGACTTCGAACCGAACCTGCCGGAAGCGGTATCGAGCGCGGAGAACAACCAGCTTTCGATCCGGGATTCGGGCGAGGCGCATCTCTCTGGCGCGAAGCAGGCGCAACTGATCGGCCCCGGCGGCAAGGTGACAGTTGACGACGCGGGGATCACGCTGGAGGGTAAGGGCATCTACCTGAAGGCCCCGGTCATCAGCATGAGCGGGGGCAGCGCGGGCGGGCTCGCGCCGGTCACGGAGGCCACGTGTGCGGAATGCGCGAAGCGCCATACAACCAATAATCCGGTGGACGTGGCAACCGGCCAGAAGGTGCTCAGTCACGAGGATTTCAGCCTGCCGGGTCGCATGCCGATCCGCTGGGGCCGTAGCTATCGCAGTGAGGACCAGCGCGCGGGTACGCTTGGCGTGGCCTGGCGGCTGCCGTACTCGGCGGAAATCCGCCGCGATACGGCGCAACTGACCTACTTCGACGCCGATGGCCGCCGCCTGCGTTTTCCGCTGCTCGAACCGGGCCAGGAACATTTCCACGTCATCGAGAAGTACACGCTTGTGCGCGGTGAGGACAGCCCTGCTGGTGCCACGTATGCCGTGCGCTTCGGCGATGGCGTGGAGGAACACTACGCCCTTCACCCGACCGACGACGCGCGCTGGCAGCTTCAGCGCGTCACCGACCGCGACGGCAATACCTTGTCCCTCGGTTACACGCCCGAAGGCTGGCTCCAGGCCGTTCGCAACAATGTCCACGCGGTGCGCTGCACCCTGGATGACACGGGTCGCATCACGGCAGTACATCTCGAAGCCCACGGCAGCCCGCTGCTGGCGAGCTACACCTACGACGCGAACGGCGACCTGCGCGAGGCGACCGACCGCGCGGGACGCACGTGGCGCTACGAATACCGTAACCACCTGCTGACCGGCTACCGCACGCCCTCGGGTGCGATCCACATGTCGGAGTGGGACGGCGAGACGCCGCAGGCGCGCGTGACGCGCACGTTCGCGTATGTGGACGACGAGGCGGCGCGTCAGGGCCAGCCCGCGATCACGCGCGACACCCGCTTCGCCTACCAGAACGCCAGCAAGACCACGCGCGTGACAGACGGGCTGGGCCGCACCACCGAATACCACTACAACGGCCTGTGGGCGGTGGACCGCATCCTGTACCCGGACGGCAGCACGTACGCCACGCATTTCGATGAAACGGGCAGCATCAGCGGTCACACCGACGAACTGGGCCGCACCACGCAGATCGTCAACGATGCGCGGGGCAACCCCGTGACCGTCATCGACGCGGCGGGCAACATCACGCGCGTGAGCTACAACGACCAGAATTTGCCAGTGCTCGTCACGGACCCGGCAGGCCAGGTGTGGCAGCGCGCGTATGATGGCGCGGGCCACCTCACGGGCGAAACGGACCCGCTGGGCAACACGACGGCCTACGCGTATGAAAAGGGCCTGCCGGCCACACGCACGGATGCGCTGGGCAACGTCACGACGATGCAGTACAACGACGCCGGACAGCTCACGGCCCGCACGGACTGCTCGGGCCATACGACAACGTATCGCTACGATGGCGAAGGCCGCCTGATTTCGACTCGCAACCCGCTGGACCAGGAAACCTTGCAGCACTGGGACGCCACGCGCAACAGGCTGGACGGCATTACTCCTGCGGGACTTGGCCCGTGGAATGTGGTCTATGACGGCGCTGGCCGCGTGAGCGCCCAGACAGACCCGCTTGAGCGTGTCACGCGTACACAGTGGGATGCCTACGACCAGCGCACCACCGTGACCGATCCGGCAGGCGGCGGGCAGGGCTACCGCTACGACACGCTGGGACGGCTGACGGCGCTGACCAACGCGAACGGCGAGCAGACCAGCTTCGAATACGACAGCCGCGACCGGCTGGCGGCGCAGACCGGCTTCGACGGACGGCGTCAGACGTACCGCTACAGCGCAGCTGGCGAAGTGATCGTCCGCACCGACCATGGCACGGACGGCCAGATCACGACCGACATTGCCTACGACGTGCTGGGCCGCCCCATCGAGCGGCATTCGACGGACGGCACGCACGCGAGCTACCGCTACGACGCACGCGGGCTGCTCACGCAGGCACAGGCGAGCGCCCCGGGCGAAACGCCGAGCCAGGTGACCTTCGAATACGACGCAGCCGGGCGACGCAAAAGCGAGACACAGGCGCACCACGGGCAGGTGTGGCGGCTCGCGCACGAGCTGGACGCACTGGGTCACCGCAGCGCCACGCACCTGCCCGATGCGGGCACCTTGACGTGGCAGCGCTATGGCTCGGGCCATGTCCACGGCGTGCTGTTCAACGGCGAGGCGCTGGCGGCGTTCGAGCGCGACGCGCTGCACCGCGAGACGCTGCGCACGCAGGGGCCGGTCTCGCATCACTTCGCATACAGCCCGGCGGGCCTGCTGGCGGCGCACCGCTGGCAGGGGGTAGACAGCGGAGGCAATCCGGCAGAGGCCCTGAAGGTGTGGCGAAGCTGGGAGCACGACCAGGCAGGCCAGATCACCGCGCTGCACGATGCCATGCGCGACAGCCGCGCCTATACCTACGATCCGGTGTCAAGACTGACCGGCGTGGCGGCAGGCCGCGCGAGCGAGACGTTTGCGTACGATCCGGCAGGCAACCTGCTGGCAGTGGGCCACGGCAAACTCACGCGTATTGGCGTGGCGAAGGGCGACCGGCTACAGGTTCTTGTGACGCCGGAACTGCCGGTTGGGCAGTCGCCGCAATACACCTATGACGGGCATGGCAACCGCACGAGCGTGGCGGTGCCGCAGGCCGATGCATCGCAGGCGCTGACGATCACCTACCGCTACAGCGGTACGCACCAGCTCAAGGGGATTGTGCACACCGATGGTGACACGAGCCGCTACGAGTATGACGCGCTGGGGCGGCGCACGGCCAAGCATCACACCAACGCAAACGGTCGAACGGCGACGACGCTGTTCGTGTGGGACGGCGACTGGATGGCGCAGGAGATTCGCGCGGACCAGGGCAGGACGGCACCTATCACGTATGTGGCTCATCCGAACCTTGCCGGGCCGCTGGCCAGGCTCGATGGTGCGCAGGCCTATCATTACGTCACGGACCATCTGGGCACGCCGCAGGAAATCTACGATGACCGCAGGCAGGTGGTGTGGGCGGCAGATCTGAGCGCCTACGGCAAGACGCGTGGGTACCTGAAGCGCGAGATCGACAACCCGATCCGCTTTCCGGGACAGTATTACGACGCCGAATCGGGGCTGCACTATAACCGGCATCGGTATTACGATCCGCAGAGTGGGCGGTATGTCAACCAGGACCCGATCGGGCTGCTCGGCGGAGCCAATCAGTACACCTATGTCAGCGGCAATCCAATACGGCGGATTGATCCGCTCGGTCTTTATTGCATGTCCGATGCGAGTATTAACGCGATTTCCGGCGCTGCTGGTGGGGCGGCATCGGGAGCAGTCGTTTTGGCCGAATTCGGGCCGGTCGGAATGGCAGTGGGAGGCGTAATAGGTGGGGCGGTTGGAGGTATTTTCGGCTACCTAAGCCCCTCAACGGTGGCTTCCAACACAGGAGCAGGAGCCGCGAATGGATATGCTACTTCGCTGAATGCGCCGGTAAGCGGAACGCTCGGAGGAGCAGTTGGAGGCGTGGTAACGGGTGCTGCACAACAACTCGGCGCACCTGACGCGGTTTCTGTCCCGCTAGGGGGGACAGCTGGTGGAGCGGTTGGTGGTGCAGCCTCGGCGTTAGTCGAAGGCGCGGCAGAATCTGTTGCAGCCGGAGCTGTGGGTGGGGCTACCGTAGGATTTATTGGGGCCGGCATTACTGTTGGTGTGGCTGCTGGATTAAAGGCTGGTAATGATTGTGGGTGCCCTAAGAAATGACGAGAAAAATACAATTCTTCGTTTCGATCGCAAAGGCTTTAACGCCGGTTGCCGTGATTTGCATCGTGGCAATTAACGGTCGGGCTTGGTTGGGAAAATGGTTTGGGCTGTACATTTCTCAAGAACTCTATTTCTGGATTGCTTATCTGCTGGTGGCTACGACCATATGGCCGGCGACGCGGAAGTGCGTTGGTGTAATACGGTCTGAATTGCAAGGTAATGATGACGGCGCAACTGGTCGAGAGAGTCCTAAAGTCACTTACGTCTCGAATAATGGCGAAGCAACCTATCGATATCCATTGCATATCGTCGGATTGGTTGTCGTGGTATCCATTTTGATGGCAATGGCGCCAATTATTATTGCGCGACCCGGGAATTCTATTCCTTTGACGGGGTATTTGATTTCTTTTGGATTTTCTGCAGTTTTGTTGGTATACGCGATCTATCTTTTAAGGTTTTATGTTCGAATTGATGGCGCAATTTTGGTGGTCGGTGGAATTTCAAGGCGGGAGTTTATTTTAAGTAATATTGTTGATATAAATTTTCGCCAATTCAAAGGATCTCCTCAATTGACTATAAAATTCTCTAATGGAGACCGATGTGTGATATCTGGGTTGCTAAAAAATTTTTCCGAGTTAGAGGGCAAGTTGAGGACAAACGCTCGCGATAGCTAAATATGATGTCGCGATGTTTTGACAACGCACTGAACGTGCAATTTTCAAATTATCTGCTTATGGCGACCCCCATAGCAACTCTCAGAACCCCCACCACCCACGGCGGCGCTGTTTCAACCGCCGCGCCCTGCGTCACGATAGGAGGTATCCCTGCCGCCCGCGTCGGCGACATGGTGACCTGCCCCGAGCATGGCCCCGCGATCATCACGAGCGGCGGCCTCGGCACCATTGACGGTCGCAACATCGCCCACCACGGCAGCGGCACATCATGTAGCGCGACGCTCGTTGTTGCGGGCGGCGGCCCGACCGTGTAAGCATTTGCCGAGTTCAACGCAAGAAATGGCTATCACGAAGACCATTGAGGACATGCACCGCCTTGCCGCCAGCCGGGGCGGCCTGTGCCTGTCCGCTACCTATGTGCGCGGGAGTGACCGCCTCGAATGGCAGTGCGCGCAGGGGCATCGCTGGAGCGCGACGCCTGACTCTGTCAAGCAACGTTCCTGGTGCCCAACCTGCTCCCGCGTGCGCAAACTCGACACGCTGGAAGCCATGCACGCAGTGGCAGCACGGCGCGGCGGGCGCTGCCTCTCGCAACACTATGCAGGCTGCTCCACGCCGCTGGAATGGGAGTGTGCGAAGGGGCACCGCTGGCAGGCCGTGCCCGCATCGGTCAAGCGTCGTACGTGGTGTCCCGAGTGCGCGCGGCAGCAGAGAAAAGCTTACACGCTGGACGACATGCACGCGCTGGCTGCCGCGCGCGGCGGCCTGTGCCTTTCGACCGCGTACATCAGCGGGGCGCAGCCGCTGCAATGGCGTTGCGCCCGGGGGCATGAATGGCACGCTGCACCCGTCGGCATTCGTCGGGGAGCGTGGTGTCGCCAGTGTTACTACGACAGCATGCGTGGTTCACTGGCAGACATGCAGGCACTTGCTGAATCGCGTGGGGGCCGTTGCCTGTCTACCCGCTACGCTGACGCCCACACGCCGCTTCGCTGGCAGTGTGCGCAGGGGCATATGTGGGAGGCCGTGCCTCATTCGGTTGCTGACGGGCGTTGGTGCCGGCAGTGCGCAAGCCAGAACGTGCATGCGTGCACGATTGAGCAGATGCACGAACTGGCCCGCTCCCGTGGCGGCAAGTGCCTGTCGGCGCAGTATCTCGGGATCGTCACGCTGCTGGCGTGGCAGTGTGCGTGCGGCCACGTCTGGCGGTCCAGACCAAAGACGGTGCTGGGTGGCGGCTGGTGTCCGGCATGCTTGCGGCGCAGCCGGTACGCGTACTCGATTCAGGACATGCAGGAACTGGCACACAGCCGGGGCGGCAAATGCCTGTCAAGGGAATATCTGGGCGTAGCCGTGAAGCTGGTCTGGGAATGCCAGCGTGGGCATGAATGGACAACGAAACCGGAGACAGTCATGGCGGGGCACTGGTGCCCGCAGTGTGCCAATCTTGAGCGGATTCGCCCCGGGAACGACTGGAAGCGGCGGCGTTACGAGGCGACGGGCACGCTGCCTGATCTGGCATCGACGCGTACCTCGGGAACGCCATAACCATGCCACCGCAAAAGTGCGCGGTGGCCGATGGCCTCTCTCGGGCATACGCGATTGTTCTGTTGCGGCTCGAATGCGAGTGCGCGCAAGGTCATCGCCGGGAGTCCAGGGCTGTCAACGTCAGGAGCGGTTCGTGGTGTCCTCCCTGCAATTCCCGGCAGCGACGGGGCCTGTCGAATGCTTTCCAGCGTGAGCAACCGATCTGGTTTTTACGGCGGTATTCGACGCGATGATGCGCCTGGGTGGACCTGAACTACGGGAGGATTGAAACGATGTTTCGTTCAGGTCTCCTTTTCTATAACGCCATGATTCTGGAGCGGGTGGTGAATGGATAAAAAGGAAGCAATCGCGCGGGTGGAAGAAATGCTCTCTGCGGGTGCAAAAAAGCAGGATGTATTCGCCGCATTATCGGGAAATGGAGTCAAGGACCGCGTACTGGCATACCGGATTGCGGCGTATGCCGATCCGCAGCGATGCGCGGCCAACTGGCTGCATATCAGGGCAGTCATCGTGATTGCGTGCATCGAACTCGCGCTCGGGCTGCTGGTCGCGTTTGGCGCGGGCGTGCAGATTTCTCCGGGCGCAGGTCTGTTCACTGGCGCAGTCGTGGCGCTTCTCGGCTTGCTGTTTGTGTGGGGCTTCGCGAGAAACAGGGCGAATATCTACAACGGATTCATCCTTCTTTCGCTCACACAGCTACCGCGCGCATTCCAGGGCTTCTCCGCCGAACCTGGCACGACCGCAATCGCCGTGGCAATCAGCCTCGCTGCGGTTGCCTACGTCTGGTTTGTGCGCAACCAGCTGTTTCCTGATTTCGTGTTTGTTTCGCCCAGAAAGATGAACGGGAGATATGTATTTTCGGACTGAGCACAATCGGCCAGGACTGCCATGAAAAATCCTTCCCGCTATCAATTGCCATGAAGCTGAAACCTGACGCCAGCACGGCGAAGTGCATTATCGCAGTCCTCCTTGTTGCCGCAGTGGCCGTTGTTGCAACGCCCGTTTCCGCGCGCACCTCTGCCCAGGATACCTGGACGCAGCCGGACGAATCCGATCTGACGAATCACGGCCATTACGTCAACCACGATGGCCATGGCGTGCATTCACCCTCAAGGACGAAAGATGGCGCTGTACCGCCTGGCGCTACGGCCCATTGCGGAGACGGGACGTACAGCTTCAGCCAGCATCATTCCGGAACCTGTTCGCGGCATGGTGGTGTCGCGGAGTGGGAATAATGTGCTTCGAGTCACGAAAGAACCAAACCAGATTTCCTGCGCCTGTGTGGAGTGCTTCTGAATTTGAGCGTTGTACGAGGTCATCGGGCAATCTCCGATGACAGATTTTGTTTGCGGCAACTTTCAAGCAAGGAGTTGTATGAGCGTTACATACAAATGCACCGCACGACGTATGGCTGGCGGTCAGGGGCACGAGCACATCTCACACCTTTGGTGGGTCAAGGTCGAAGATGGGAAGGAAACGACCACGGGAGACTCAACTCGTGAGGCGATGGTCGAATATATCGAGAAGAATACGTAATGAAGAAGTCTTCGGCTATTTTCTGCGCAACAATTTTGATTCTCTCTGGATGTGACAGGCAGTCCGGAAACCAGTCTCAATCTGGCACGTCAAGCAGCCGACGCTCTGTCAAAACTGCTCGCCCCAGTACAGTGATCGCCACACCGACCGACGATCAGTTGTTCGCTGACTTTCTGAAGAGTAACTATGGAAAATGGCGAAGTGATCGACAAGGATGGCAGCCCGGCGATGGCGCAGATATATATCAGAAGTGTGGATCGATTCGTGTAAGTACTGCTGATGGTCCGCGCTATCTTCTCGCCATATGTGGCGAGACTGAATCGGCCGTGCAAGATGGTGTACCTGGAATGGGCGGTGAAGCTGAGCCTGGGTCGATTGATCTTTACGTGCTGAAGCCTACGCAGGATGGTCATGGCCTTGAGCCGGTGATGCAGAAAAAAGATATCGAGTCGGGTGGTAACGGAGAACCGGGGGAAGTTAGCATCCACAAATTTGGCCCCCACCTTTTTGGCTTCTCGATCGATGAATACTCTAC
This sequence comes from Paraburkholderia unamae, assembly GCF_003096875.1. Classification (NCBI taxonomy): domain Bacteria; kingdom Pseudomonadati; phylum Pseudomonadota; class Betaproteobacteria; order Burkholderiales; family Burkholderiaceae; genus Paraburkholderia; species Paraburkholderia unamae. The sequence continues at coordinate 166,616 of NZ_QEOB01000011.1, read as the reverse complement.
GGGCGAAGGCTATACCCAGCAAGTGCGGTCAATCTATCTTCCGTATGGTGACAAGCTCATCGAAGCCGCTCCGCACATCAGTCTGGAACTGGACAACAGCGGCACGTACGAGTGTGGCGAAATGTACAGCCAGTGCCGGGAGCGTCATTTTACGATCACGCCAGATACCGGCTCCCAGGGCAAGATATATCCGTTAAAAATTGCTGAAACAGATACACGCGGCGATCGTTCCGTCAATATCACCTATAACGTGACGTTCGATCCAGAACAAGGCCGCTATCTGGTGCCAAAGGCACTAAGTGAAGGATTCTAGTTTGGCCCATCCTTCACGATCTTTGCTGGATATTCCTTCGAAGGCGAGGTGCTGTACCGATCACTTTCACCACCGAACATCTGGGGCATCGCCCCTGCTATTCGCAGCGAGGCACGCTGTTACTTCACTTACGATGATTTTGATTCCATGAAGTCCACACTTGTCAGGTTTCTACTCGCAGCGGTGCTGGGCGCGGGCGTAGTTACTGCCGCATCAGCAGCCCGCCCTTCGTCTGACCAATACAAATCCTGGCTGATCGTTTGCGATAACGCTTTGACATGCGAGGCGAAAGGTTTTACCGAAGGTGCTGGCGGCACGCCTGATCTGCGATTCATTCGAGGGGCCGGATCTGCGGGCTGGATCGGCGTGCGACTCAGCACAGTTGATTCCTTCGCGCTGGACGATTTGCACGTTGATGGCCGGCCACTGCGACTGGACCCCTCAGCCTGGAAATTGACAAGCAGCGGTTCAGATGGAACCGTTCTCTCAACGCACAGGATTGCAGCCGTCGAGCAGATGCTGACGCAACTTCGTAACGGCACGGTTCTGCAGGTGGGAGAGGACAAGGATGCGGTTGTTCCTCTTGACGGCCTGGTCGCCGCCCTGCTGCGAATGGATGATCGCCAGGGGCGTATCGGTGGAGTCACGGCGTTGGTACGCAAGGGAGCGACGCCCGCATCAATGGTGCCACCGCCGCCCGTCTTGCCACGCATACCTGAGCGCAAGATTGATGCACGGCTTTCCGGCAAGGAGGAACAGAGCCTGTTAAAGCGTTATTCAGCAAAAGCACTAGCGCAGGCCGACGGCTGCGAGAAGGAGGCAGCCGGGCATGGTGAAACGGCTGCCTATGCACTTGACGTGAAGACAGCGCTGGTGCTCATACCGTGCGTGGCTGGCGCTTACCAGACTTCATCGGACGTGTATCTGGTGTCACGCCAGAACGGTGTGCAGTTGCCCCTTCACCTGCCTGCGCCTGACGGCAAGGATACGGGCAACTCGCTGATGGAGCCTGACTTCAATCCCGAGACGGGAACCTTGTCTGAATTCGACAAGGGGCGCGGTGTAGCTGATTGCGGTGCCGCAACGGCATGGATCTGGGATAGCCAGAAGTTTCAGTTATCCAGCGCCGCACTCCAGACGCAATGCGGCGGGAGTAGTCCGGGGGACTTTCCGACGATCTATCGAAGCACCCGGTGATACGGTCGCGGCTGATCGTAACGGACGCGCTCGCTCCGAGGAGCGGTCATCGAACGTCACAGCACGCAGCCTGGACGTTATGCCGAAAACTCGCGCTGGTAGTCCCCATGTAGTCCTCGCACCGCAGTTCGCCCCCTCGCCAACAGGTTATAATTCACGCCAAGGCCTTGATGGACAAGGGTTCTGGCGAATTGCGCGTGAGACTCGATGTTGCCCCTGTGCGGGGCGGCACCTACTTTTCTTTGCAGCGGCAAAGAAAAGTAGGCAAAAGAAAGCCGCTCACACCGCCAACGCCTGCCACCGTTCACCTCGCGCCGCCCCAGATAGTGGCTCCGGAGCGTCTGTCACCCCGCACCTTTGAACTGAGTGACAAAGGGCTCATCCTTCCGGCGGCGCTACGCGCCCCGAAGGGCATAACAGAAAGCACAAACCTTGCGTACGCAAGGCGGGTTTCCCTTGCAGACCTTTCCGCGGCGCGCGAAGCGAGCAGCGGGAAGTATGACTGCCTTGTCACTATGTTCGAAGGTGCGAGGTGACGGATGCTCCGGAGCCACTGACAAATACGGTGCGGGGTGAACGGTGGCTGGCACTAGCGGTTTGAGCGGCTTTCTTTTGCCTACTTTTCTTTGCCGCTGCAAAGAAAAGTAGGTGCCGCCCCGCACAGGGGCAACCCTGGCAGACCGACGCGAAAGCAAGGAAACGCGAAAAAAACCCCAAAAAAACCAAGCACCCCTTTAGTCCTTCCAGACGATGCGCCCCCCGCCACCGCGCGGAAATCATACCCACTACCACCCAACTCCAAAGATCACACCCATGCCAACGTCCCACCCCATCCCCGAGGGCCACTACGCCGACACTGCCACGGGCTTACGCATCCACTACCACGACATGGGCGCGGGCCAGCCCGTGATCTTCCTGCACGGCGCGGGCGGCGGCGCGAGCGGCTACAGCAACTTCAAGGGCAACTACCCCGAGTTCGCGGCGGCGGGATTCCGCGCCATCGTCCCGGATCTAGCCGGCTACGGCCTTTCCAGCAAGCCCGACCTGGAGTTCTACGACCTCGACTTCTTCATCTCCGGCATCAAGGGCCTGGTCGATACGCTCGGTCTCAAGAATCTCGTGCTGCTCGGCAACTCCCTCGGCGGCGCGGTCGCGCTGGGCTACGCACTCGCCTACCCCGACGAAGTCGACCGCCTGATCCTCATGGCGCCCGGCGGCGTCGAAGACCTCGACACCTATCTGGCAATGCCTGGCATTGCCAACATGTTCGAGATCTACCGCTCGGGTCTGACCGGCGCCGATGCCATGCGCGCCGTCATGACGAAGCAGCTCTACGACCCGTCGCTCCTCACCGACGAAATCATCAACGAGCGCGCGCCGATCGCCGCGCTGCAAACGCAGGCCGCACGCTCCATCCTCAAGGTGCCGAACATGACCGCGCGCCTCGGTGAACTGCGCGCGCCCGTGCTCGGCTTCTGGGGTGTGAACGACCTGTTCAATCCGGCAAGCGGCGCGACCCGTCTCACCGATCACTGTCCGCAAGCGCGCGTGATGCTCGTGAACCGTTGCGGACATTGGGTTCAGGTGGAGCACCGCGAGATGTTCAACCGCACGTGCATCGACTTCTTGCAGCACGGCTAAACCCGTCCCCTTTCGTAGAACGAGTCAGGAATACATCACATGAAGAAAATCCGATGCGCGCTGATCGGCCCCGGCAATATCGGCACCGATCTGCTCTATAAACTGAAGCGCAGTCCCGTGCTCGAACCGGTATGGATGGTCGGTATCGATCCCGACTCCGAAGGCCTGCGCCGCGCCGCCGAAATGGGCCTGAAAACCACGGCCGAAGGCGTCGATGGTCTCGTGCCCCACGTGCTCGCCGACAACATCCAGATCGCCTTCGACGCAACCAGCGCCTATGTGCACGCCGAAAACTCGCGCAAGCTCAACGCGCTCGGCGTCCTGATGATCGACCTCACGCCCGCGGCGATCGGCGCGTACTGCGTGCCGCCCGTGAATCTCGCCGAGCACCTGGACAGCGGCGCGATGAACGTGAACATGGTGACCTGCGGCGGTCAGGCCACCATTCCGATGGTCGCGGCCGTTTCGCGCGTGCAGCCGGTCGCCTATGGCGAGATCGTCGCCACGGTGTCGAGCCGCTCGGTCGGGCCCGGCACGCGCAAGAACATCGACGAATTCACCCGCACCACGGCCGGCGCGGTGGAACGCGTGGGCGGCGCGCGCGAAGGCAAGGCCATCATCGTGATCAATCCGGCCGAGCCGCCGCTCATCATGCGCGACACGGTCCACTGTCTCACCGACGACGAACCGAAGCAGAAGGAAATTGAGGACTCCGTGCACGCGATGATCGAAGCGGTGCAGCGCTACGTGCCCGGCTACCGGCTCGTGAACGGCCCCGTGTTCGACGGCAAGCGTGTGTCGATCTATCTGGAAGTCGCGGGCCTCGGCGACTACCTGCCCGTCTACGCAGGCAATCTCGACATCATGACGGCCTCCGCCGCACGCACCGCGGAAATGTTCGCAGAACAGATCATCGGCGGCAAGCTCACGCTGCAAGGCACGCCCGCGTGACGCGCGCGTCCATCCGACCACAGGAAACTCGTTCACCATGACACTGCAAGGCACGAAAATCACCGTCCACGACATGACGTTGCGCGACGGCATGCACCCCAAGCGCCACCAGATGTCGCTCGACCAGATGAAGGCGGTCGCCACAGGGCTCGACGCCGCCGGCGTTCCGCTCATCGAGGTCACGCACGGCGACGGACTCGGCGGTTCGTCGGTCAACTACGGCTTTCCCGCGCATAGCGACGCGGACTATCTCTCCGCCGTGATTCCGCTCATGCAACGCGCGCGCGTTTCCGCGCTGCTGCTGCCGGGCATCGGCACCGTCGATCATCTGCGCATGGCGAAGGATCTCGGCGTGCAGACGATCCGCGTCGCCACGCATTGCACCGAGGCCGACGTGTCGGAGCAGCATATCGGGCTCGCGCGCAAGCTCGGGCTGGATACGGTGGGCTTTCTGATGATGGCGCACATGAACAGTCCCGAAGGACTTGTCAGCCAGGCGAAGCTGATGGAGAGCTACGGCGCGAACTGCATCTACGTCACGGATTCGGCCGGCTACATGCTGCCCGACGACGTGCGCGCGCGCCTGAGCGCCGTGCGCGACGCGCTGCGGCCCGAGACCGAACTCGGCTTTCACGGCCACCACAATCTCGCGATGGGCATCGCCAACTCGATCGCCGCCATCGAGAGCGGCGCGCGCCGCATCGACGCGGCCGCAGCCGGTCTCGGCGCGGGCGCGGGCAATACGCCGATGGAAGTGTTCGTCGCCGTGTGCGAGCGTCTCGGCATCGAAACGGGCGTGGACGTGTTCCGTATTTCGGATGTGGCCGAGGATCTCGTCGTGCCGTTGATGGACACGCCCGTGCGCATCGACCGCGACTCGCTCGTGCTCGGCTATGCAGGGGTCTATTCGAGCTTTCTGCTTTTTGCCAAGCGCGCCGAGAAAAAATACGGCGTGCCGGCGCGCGACATTCTCGTCGAGCTGGGCAAGCGCGGCATGGTGGGCGGCCAGGAAGACATGATCGAAGACACCGCCATCACGATGGCCCGCGCCCGCGCGGCCTGACGCCCGACGCTGAACCAACGATAAAACGCCCGTTCCTCTCGCGAGGAACGGGCGTTTCCATTTGCATGCGCTTCAGTAACCCTTCGATCCGTTCAACCAGCGCGTGCGGCCTGCTACGCCGCGCAGCGCGTTCACACCCACGGGCACGAGCGACGAAGCCAGTGCAAACGCGAACACCGGCGCGAAGCTGCCGTCCGCGAGCAAACGGCCCGCGAGCCCCGGCCCGACCATCGAAGCCAGCGCAAAAGCGGCGGGCACGAGCACGACGGCCCGCCCCGTGGCATCGCTACGGGCGATCTCGGCGGTTTGCAGCACGCAGCCGCACGTAAACGCGAACTCCCAGCTCCACGCGCCGAGCGCGAACAGCCTGAAGCCGGTTGCGTTCGCGAGCAAGGCGAGGCCGAGCAACACGAGCGCCGTCGAGGCAACCAGCGGCACAGTGCGGCCGAAGCGCTCGCCCGCGATCGCCGTGGCGAACGCGGCGAGGCCGCCGAGCAGCTTAAGCACAGCGAACACCAGACCCTCGCTCGCGGGCGCGATATGAAGCGACGCGCCCACGCGCTCCAGAAACGCCCACAGCCCGATATTGCCGACGAGGAACAGAAAGAACGTAAGCAATGCAAAACATGACGCGCGCGGCAACGCGCGCAGCGGACCGGCCGCGCGGTTGGGCGCGACGAGCGGCCGGCGCGGCAAGCACACGGCCGACGCCGCGAGCATGACCACCACCAGCGCGAGCGCCACGGCCGCGCCCGCGAAACGCCAGCGCGCGATCACGAGCGGCGGCAGCGCGAACAGCACGGCGGCGGTCACCGATAGCTCCGTGCCCTGGCGCACGCCGAACGCACGCACCTTGTCGGGCACATCGGAGAGCACGCGCATGCCCAGACACGTCATGGTCGAAGCGAAAAAGCCGATCAGCGCCCACGCGGCGTACATCACGGGCAACTGTTGCACGGCAGCGGCGAGCGCGAATGCGCCCGCCGTGCCCGCCGCACTCACGAGCGTGAGCACGCGCCAGTCCAGACGGTTCATCCACACCGGCGCGCCGAGCGTGCCCGCGAGATACCCGGCGAAGCACGTCGAGCCGATCAGGCCCACCGTGCGCGGCGCATATCCATAGGAATCCGAGAGGCTACCGAGCAGCACCGGCAGCGAATTGAACGGCAGACCGCCGATCGTCGAAGCGAAACTGGCGGCCAGAATCGCGACGAAGAGCGCCCTGCCCTTGACAGGCATGGTCATGACGACACCTCGAACGGCCTGCGGGGCCTTACATGTAGAGAATCACGAGATCGTTGATGACCGAGGGGCGATCCTGGCCCACCACGTGCACATTGATCTCCATCGTCATCTGCACGCCCGACTTGACCTGCTCGACGGCGGCGACGCGGCAACGCGCATGGATACGGCAACCCGAAGGCACGGGCGTGGCGAAACGCAGCCGGTTCGAGCCGTAGTTGACCATGTTCGTGAAGCCCGTGACCTCGAACGTCATCGGCAGCTTGAGCCGGCTGATGAGCACCTGCACGAGCGCGCCGTGCGCGATGGTCGTGCCGAACGGGCCTTCCTCGCGCGCGCGTTTCGGGTCCGTGTGGATCCAGTAGTCGTCGCCGCTCAGCTTCGCGAACTCGTCGATCACTTGTTGCGTGACTTCGAATTGCGTCGACCAGTCCGAGAACGTGTCCGACACGAGCGATTTGAGCGCGTCGATATCCTTGCAGTCGATCTTGCGCTTCGGCGGCGCGTTTTCCAGCACCGCCTCGTTGCGGTCCTGCGCGGCGGATTCTTCGCGACGCGCTTCGATCACGCGCGGCTGGTCCGAGCCTTGCGACGTATAACGCAACAGGGTGGCCTCAACGGGCCGCTCGTCGAACACCGGACGCACGCGCATGCCGATGGCGATCTCGCCCTCCTTGACGCCGACGAGCGTCGTATTCACATGCAGGCCTTCGTCGAGCGCCACGACCGCGAGCAACTGCGGCATCTCGTCGGTGAATTCGGGCAGCGTGGGCACGCGCGCGACCGTATAGGTGTACAGCGTGCCTTCGCCCGACACGCCCCGCCATGCGAGCCGCGCGGACGCGCACGAGGGGCAATGCGCGCGCGGAAAGAAGATCCAGTGCGCGCAGCTCTCGCACTGCTGGATGCGCACCGTGTGCGCCTTGAGCCCGTCCCAGAAGGGCGCGGAAATCGGCGTCGGCTGCGGTAGTGGTTTATTCCATGTCATTGTCACGCCCCCTTGAGAATCAGCGCGCCCTGCTCGCTCATCACGCCGCCCGTGCCGGAGACGTACGCCAGATCGTGCCGCGCCAGTTGCCGCGCGTCGGCGCGGCCCTGGATCTGCTGCACGGCCTCGATCACCTGTGTCATGCCGCCCGCGCTCGCCGTCTGGCCGAAGCTCAGCTGGCCGCCGTGCGTGTTCATCGGGAAGTCGCCCTTGAACGTGAGGTCGTGCTCGCGCAAGAAGCGCATGCCCTGACCCTTTTCGCAGAAGCCCGCGTCTTCGAGCGTGAGCATGGCCGTGATCGTGTAGCAGTCGTAGACCTGCGCCATGTCCATGTCGGCGGGCTTCAGCCGCGCCATCTCGAAGGCGCGCTTCGACGCGGGGCCGATGGGCGTGGCCAGCATGTCGGCCGCGTAGGTGGGCGACTTGCTCTGTACGTGCTCGCCGCAACCCACCACCTGCACCGCGCGATGGCGGCAGTCGCGCGCCATGTCGCTGCGCGCGACGATCACCGCCGCGCCGCCCGCCACCGGCATCACGATTTCGAGCATGCGCAGCGGCTCGGCCACCATGCGCGAGTTGAGCACGTCCTCGACCGTGATCGGCTGGCCGTAAAAAATGGCCTGCGGGTTGTGGCACGCATTGAAGCGCTGCGCCACGGCGATTTGCGCGAGCGCGGCGGCGTCGTAGCCGTAGGTCGACGCATAGCGCTGCGCGATCATCGCGTAGCCCGTGTTCTGCGCCATATGACCGTAGGGCAGATCCATCTCCGCTTCGGGCGCGCCAAAGCGCGTGCTATGGCCGCCGTAGCGCGAGGCGCGCATGACTTCGGCGGCGTGGTCGTCGCGCGGGCCGACCGGCGCGAGGCGGGCCGGAATCACGCAGAGCACCGCATTGCACAGGCCCAGCTCGATGGCGGCGGCGGCGCGCCAGATCATCGCAACCGAACTCGCGCCGCCCAGGTCGACGACCTCGGCGAAATTCAGGCGCACGCCCAGATATTCGCCCGCCATCGCGGGCACGAACATGCCCGCCTCGTGAAACTGCGGGCCGACCGTCGCGAGACCGTCGATATCCTGGAGCGAAAGCCCCGCGTCGGCGAGCGCCATGCCCGCCAGTTCCGCCACCTGCTCCAGATGGAACATGCGCGGCGCGGTGCTGTACTTCTCCGGCTTGTACTGGGCCGCTCCGACAATCGCGGCCTCTCCTTTCAATCCCATGGTGTCCTCCTGGTGCCATCACCCGACGTTCGCGCCACCGGGCGGCGAATCGCGTCCGGGCCTGCAACAGCCTAGTTTTACGCGCCGCGCGTGCACCGGCCATCGTCTGATTTGACTAGGCGCGCCGTCGATTTTTTTGTCAGTCCAATGCCGCCTTGCCCGCCCGGCTAACCCGTTCGGACGATGCCGCTCGCCACCAGTCGGAAAGAATGATCCCAAACTGCCGGCCGTGCCGGCCAGCGATTCCAAACCAGGAGACATCGATGCGATTAGCGGTTGGCGTCACCGTGGCAGCCATGATAGCGGCAGCCGCGGCTTACGCGATTTCCCCCCGGCACACGCCGCCCCTGAAAGACACGCGCGTGCCGCTCGCGCGCATGCAACTCGACACGCTCGCGCGCTCGGCCGCCGGCATCGTGGCCGGCGGCGAGCTGGGCCATATCCTCTACTCCGCCGACCAGGGCGCGCACTGGCAAAGCGCCCAGCTCCCGGAGGACCGGCACGCGCTCATCAACCAGATTGTCTTCGCCACCGACAACGTCGGCATTGCCGTGGGCCACGAAGGCTGGATCCTGCGCACCGAGGACGGCGGCAAGCGCTGGCGCGAAGTGGCCTTCGACGCCAAGGGCAACGGCCCGCTCATGAGCGCGGCGCGCGTTGCGCCGGGACACTGGATCGCCGTGGGCGCGTTCGGCCTCATGATGCGCTCCGACGACGACGGCCTGCACTGGCAGCCCTTCACGGTCGAAGGCGTGGGCGACCACCACCTGAACCGCATTGTCGGCGCGCCGGACGGACGGCACTGGATCATCGTGGGCGAGCGCGGTCTCGTGATGCTCTCGGACGACGCCGGCGCGAACTGGCGCATCGTGCCGCCGTTCTACAACGGCTCGCTGTACGGCGCCGTGGCGGACCCGGCGGGCGCCGGGAGCTGGCTGGCCTACGGCATGCGCGGCAACGTGTTCCGCTCGCTCGACGGCGGCCAGAGCTGGACGCGCGCCGAGGCGCCGGGGCCCGTTTCCCTGTTCGGCGACGCGCGCGCGGCCGATGGCGAACTGCTGCTCGCGGGCCAGGGCGGCATCGTCTTCGGCAGCCGCGACGGCGGCGCACATTTCTCCATGCTGCGCCACGGCACGCGCCTGACCTTCACGGATCTCCTGAGGAGCCCGAACGGCTGGCTCATCGCCAGCGACGGCGGCCTGCGCGCCTACTCGCCCGATCTACAGCGCGAGCTTGCCGCGCCCGACGAACAACTCGCCCAACGCGACACAGCAGACCAACCGACTTCCGGAGCCCGTCAATGAACGCCGAACAACCCGACCTCCGGCCCGCCCATAACCCGAGCAGCACCGGCAACACCAGCCGCACCGCGCGCGTCATCGACGCGCTCGCGCGCCGCCTGATCGCCTGGCGCACGCCGATTGCCGTGATCTTCCTCGCGGTGACCGTCGCGCTCGGCTATTCGGCCACGCGCGTGCGGCTCGATCCGGGCTTCAACAAGCTGATCCCGCTCGAACACCCCTACATGAAGGCGTTTCTCGAGGAAGCGAGCACCTTCGCGGGCGCCAACCGCATACTCGTGAACGTGCACTGGAAAGGCCAGGGCGATATCTACAACGCCGAATTCATGCGCACGCTGCGCGGCGTGACCGACGCGGTGTTCTTCACGCCCGGCGTGAATCGCGCGCAGGTGTACTCGCTGTTCACCTCGAACGTGCGCTACACCGAGATCACCGAAGACGGCTACGTGGGCGAAGTCGTGATTCCTTCGCGCTTCACCGCCGACGCCCAGGGCCTCGCGGAAGTGCGCTCCAACGTGGCGAAGTCCGGCCAGATCGGCTCGCTCGTCTCTAACGATCTGAAGTCGGCGATGGTGCGCGCCGATCTGCTCGAAACCGACCCGCAAACCGGCAAGCAGCTCGCCTACGCCGACGTGGCGAAGAAACTCGAAGCCATTCGCGCGAAGTATTCAAGCCAGGATATCGACATCAACATCGTCGGCTTCGCCAAGATCATTGGCGACGTGATCGACGGCCTCACCACGGTTGTCACGTTTTTCGCCATCGCGTTCGGCATTACCGCGCTGCTGCTCTGGCTCTACTCGCGCTCCATTCGCTTGACGCTCGTGGCGCTCGCCGTGGCCTTGCTGCCCGTGGTATGGCTGCTGGGCATTTTGCCGATCATCGGCTTTGGCGTCGATCCGATGTCGGTGCTCGTACCGTTCCTCATTTTCTCGATCGGCGTGTCGCACGCGGTGCAGATGACCAACGCGTGGAAGCAGGACGTCGCGCGCGGCATGCCCACGCGCGCCGCCGCCGAAAACGCGTTTCGCAAGCTCGCCGTGCCCGGCACGCTCGCGCTGCTCACGAATGCGCTCGGGTTTGTCGTCATCATGCTGATCGACATTCCGATCGTGCGTGAACTCGGCCTCACCGCGAGCCTCGGCGTGATGCTGATGATCATCACCAACAAGATGATGTTGCCGATCATTCTTTCGCATTTGCGCGCCACGCCCGCCCAAACGCAGTCCGCCGCGCGCGAGGGCGTGAGGCGCGACAAATGGTGGACCGTTTCGGCGCTCGCCGAGCCGGGCCCCGCGCTCGTCACGCTCGTCATCGCGCTCGTGCTGCTCGCCGTGGGCACGCTCTACTCGCGACACCTGCAAATCGGCGACATCGGCTCGGGCGCGCCCGAGCTGCGCGCCGACTCGCGCTACAACCGCGACAACGCCGCCATCGTCCAGAACTATTCGATCGGCATGGACGTGCTCTCGGTCTACGCGACGGTCAAGAACGTGGACGAAGCCTGCCTCGACTGGCACACGATGAGCACCATCGAACGATTCGACCTGTATATGCGCGGCGTGGACGGCGTGCAGTCCGTGCGCTCGCTCGCGGGGGCGATGAAACTCATGGCGGCCGGCAACAACGAGGGCAATCCGCACTGGGGCGCGCTGCCGCGCAGCCCGCGCGCGATGCGCACCGGCGCGCGCGCAGCCAATCCGGAGCTGGGGCTCAATACGGAAGGCTGCAATAATATGGATATCGAAATATTCCTGAAGGACCACCAGGGCGCGACGCTCAAGCACGTCGTAGAGGAGGCGAAGAAGTTCATCGCCGCCAATAACGATCCCAATGTGACGTTCAGCCTCGCGGGCGGCAATGCAGGCGTGGCCGCCGCCACCAACGAGGCCGTCGAGCACGCCGAAGCGGAAATGCTCGCGGCCCTCTTCGGCGCGATCGTGCTGTCGTGCTGTATCACGTTCCGCTCGTGGAAAGCGGTGCTTTGCATCATCTTGCCGCTCGCCGTGGTCTCCGTGCTGTGCAATGCGGTGATGGCGCTGCTCGGCATCGGCCTGAAAGTGGCCACGCTACCCGTGGTGGCGCTGGGCGTGGGCGTCGGCGTCGATTACGGCATCTACCTGTACGAGCGGCTGCAACACGAGATCGACGAGCGCGGCGCGAGCCTGCGCGAAGCGTATTGGCAGGCGCTGCGCCAACGCGGCACGGCGGCCGTGTTCACGGCGGTGACGATGTCGATCGGCGTGGGCACGTGGGCGTTTTCCAGCCTCAAGTTCCAGGCGGACATGGGCGTGCTGCTCGCGTTCATGTTCATCGTGAACGTGCTCGGTGCGATCTTTCTGTTGCCCGCGCTCGCGTGCTGGCTCGATGTGGGCGCGCGTCGCGTGCCGGCCGCCGCCGCGCAAGGCGGCGCGGCCAAGCCCGCGTTGCGCGACGCGACGGAAGCTTCGCGCTAAGGTTTCACGGGCGGCCGGGCCTGCGCGGACCCGGCCGCCGTGCACGTTTTTCCGGGCGCCGAATCGATATCTATCGGCAAGCTGCGCCAATTCAGGGCAGCTTCTTGCGCAGCACCGCCGAGGATACGTCATCGATATGTCTGAATGCCGGCGCGATATTCTCGATCTCTTTCCACGGCACGACCCGCACTTTTCTCGAAGTCCGGGTGGCTCCAGTACCGGTCGAAACGGCGGATGAGCATGACCTTGCGCGGACCAGGCGATTCGATGCGCGTAGGCGGGACACGAATGCCACATTCGGCCGCCAGCCTCAGTGTCGCTTCCTCGATCTCCGTCACGCTCATGCGGTCACTCTTGCTCGGGAATTTCGCGAGCCACAGCACGCCTGCATCATCGCGCACCGTCGCCTTCGGCCGCGCGCCGCCAAGTCCACTGCCCTGGACGAAAATCGCCTCGAGCGCAGCCGGCACGGGGAGCCCTTCCTCGATGCGATCAGCCGACTCGACGAGATACTCGAGTTGGTCGACACCCGCGCCGCCCGCCGCGCCTGGACTAACGGCAAGACTCTCGTGAATGTCCAGCGCGCCTATGCGCTGCGAGCCGGCGTGCAGCAGATAGGTCGATTCAGGAAGGCTGTTCGCTCTCGCCTTGAGCTTCGCCTCAATCACCCGGCGTCCCCATGCGTCAGGCGCGGCGTCGCGAATACCGCCAAAGAGGGGCAAGCCGTTCGCCGGAAAGATCCGCTTGCCGCGGATCGCCTCCTTGTTCGCCAGGCTCAGGCTAACGGGATCCACCTCGATGGCGTCAACCCGGTCGATGTAGCGCAGGCCGTAGGCAAAGGTCGACGCTTGAAGCTCAGCGCCGTCTTCGGTCAGGTCGAGTTGACCGGCAGGCACGCAGCCGCGGCCCGCGAGCGAGCGAGCGAGGCAAACACGTACAGACGTTTTTCGGTCGCAGCCATCAGAAGTCGAGATCGCCGAGTTCTTCAGACGAAAGGTTGCGCACGCGTTGCGTCCGCTCGCGCGCCGCCTGAGCCTTCAGTGAAGGATCCGTCTCCGAAAGGAGATCGAGCAGCGTGAGACCCGGAGCAATGGCTTCGAGGTATCGCAGCCATTGCCCGATCGCGACGCCGGGGTCACCGTTCTCCAGCCGGTAGGCCGTGTTGCGCGAGAGCCCGGCGCGCACGGCCGCGTCGCGTTGCTGAACACGCCGCGCGATGCGCCGGCGCGCGATTGCGTGCCCGAGGCGCTGCGTTTCGGCGAGTACCGCCGAACTGGCGGCGACGCTTTGCGTAATCTTCATGATCGTTAAGGCGAACCGTATCAACTTAATGGTTGATTAAACGATCATTCGGTATAGCACGTGAACCGGAAATCATTGAGCGAATGATCGTTTAATCGATCTATAAAACGATAACGAATGATTTATCGCACATTCCGGGAACATACCGGACGGAAGTCCGCGCCCCCTTCGTCCGGGACAGCACAGACCAGTGCTAGTCTGTCCGCCCGCCCAGCCGCCAACCTCGCTAGTCTCTTTGGCCGATGCAATTCGCCCCGATGGCACCAGACTGGTACGCATTCACAAGGAGACGCACATGGGCCGTTTGGAAGGACGTGTAGCAATCGTGACCGGCGCGGGCGGAGGTATCGGGCGAGGCATTGCCCGTCGCTTTGCGAAAGAAGGGGCGACGATCATGATCGCCGAGTTGAACGCGGAGGTCGGCGAGCAGGTGGCGCATGACCTGCACAAAGAGTTTGGCGTGCAGGCGGCATTCACGGCGACGGATGTCACCGTCAAGGCGCAGGTCGAGAGCATGGTCGCGGCGACCGCCGATCGCTTTGGCGCGGTCGATATCCTCATCAACAACGCGGGCGGCGGCACCGGCCTGAAACCGCTCGAACAGACCACCGAAGAAGAAATGGTTCAGGGCTTGAACCTGAACTTCTGGTCGACCTACTGGGCCATGCATGCGGCCTATCCGTACATGCGCGAGAAGGGCTGGGGGCGCATCGTCAACATGGGCTCGCTCAACGGCGTCAATGCGCATATGCATACGACGCCCTATAACGTCGGCAAGGAAGCGATGCGTGCGCTCACGCGCACCGCGGCGGTCGAGTGGGCGCGCTACGGCATTTGCTGCAACGTGATCTGTCCGGGCGCCAAAACCGCTGCGTTCGAACGATTCGAGGGCGCGTGGCCCGAGTCCGCCGCGGCCATCATCCACCAGATTCCCGACCGGCGCATGGGCGATCCGGAACAGGATATTGCCGGCGTGGCGCTGTTCCTTTCCAGCGACGACGCCGCGCACGTCATCGGCATGACGATTCACGCCGATGGCGGATCGCACATCAACGGCGTCGCGTGGCGCCCCGATGGCGATTGATATCGAGCGGTTGAATCGCGCACTGGACTCACGGCGGTGCGCGGCGCAATAAAAAAGGCCGGCGCCGTCGCCCTGACGGTTCGCCGGCCAATCACCTCACATCACCCGCAAAGACCGGCTATGAGCCGTCACGCCACTCGATAACGTCGCCCAGCGGCGCACGCCCGGTTCGAAATCCGTTCGCCGGATGCGCTGTGTCCTCGTAGCCGAACGAAATGCCGCACACGACAACGCGATCATCGGGAATCTCGAAGTACGCGTGAAGAAACGACGAATACGTGGCGAGCGCGGCCTGCGCGACACCTGCCAGCCCCAGCGAAGCTGCCGCGAGCAAAAACGTGGTGACGAACCCGCCGCAATCGATCGCGCCATAGGTTCCCAGCGCCGCATCGGCCGTGACGATGGCGACATGCGGCGCACCGAAGAAGCGGAAATTCTCCAGCGCCTGGCGCGCCGACGCCGCCCGATCGCCCTGACCGATGCCAACGGCTTCATAGAGTTGCAAGCCGCAGGCGCGACGCCGCTGGAGATATTCGCCACGGTACTCGCGCGGAAAGGCGATATCGGGCTCCGGCGCGCCCTGCGCGATATGCGCGGTCAGTGCCTCGCGAAAAGCATCGGTCGCCGCGCCGCTCGTGACAATCGCCTTCCACGGCTGCGCATTGCACCAGGACGGCGTGCGCTGCGCGAGCGCGAATGCTCGCTCGATGGTAGCGGCGGGCACGGGATCGGGTAGAAAAGCGCGGCAACTGTGACGCGCGTGCAGCAGTGCTTCGAAGGTCAAGGCATCCGTGCTCGCGCAGTCGGCGCGTGTGCTCATCGATCTATCCTCATGGTGAATCACTTCACTGCGACTTCACTGCGGGCGCGTTGCGCGCCCGCCTGCCACGACACACCGCTCGTTAGAACTTGTACTTCATCACGAGCGAAACCTGGTCGCGGTCCGTGAGCAGTCGCGCGTACTGGAGCGACGTGTTCGCCGAGCCGAGATAGCCCAGATAGTTCAGGCCAACCTGGAAGTTGCTGCGGAAGGTGAAGTTCGCGCTGATGCTATAGCGCTTGTCGCCCTGCCCGCCCACCCCGCCCGTGATCGTGCGGCCCATGATCTGCTGCGAGTAGCTGATCGGCATTTCGAGGTCCCAGTCCGTGAAGACGCCCGGCCAGGTCAGATCGATCGTGCCCGAAATCGCCAGCGCGGTATGCGTGAAGCTCAGCTGGTCGCTCGCCGGGAAATACGCGGCGGCCGCGCCGAGCGAATCCACGCCCGGCGCCTTGGTCGCCGTGACGCCGCTGATGCCAACCCACGAGACTTCGCCGATCAGCACGGTTTGCGGCGCTACGAACGTACGGCCCAGGTTGGCGAAAGCATTCAGGTTGACCTGGGTGATGTTCGCACGCGTGGGCGTGGGGATCGTCGCGCCCGTGGCCGGGTTCACCACGGTATTCACGAGCACCGGCGCGCCGAACTTCTGCGACACTTCGCCCGCCACGGTCACCTTGCTGCCGAGCGTCGTGCTGAACGACGCGCCAATCAGGCTGATGTCGTCGAAATAGCGCAGGCTGTACGTACCGCCAGGCGCGAACGAGTTGATGACGGGCAGCGGATTGCGGTCCTTGTAGTACAGGTAGTAGAGACCGAGTTCCGTTTCATCCGTCGCGCGAAAACGCGCGCCCAGGCCGAACTGCCCGAAGTTGCTGGGCCGGATGTCGTCCTGCCGCGCCCCGAACGTACACTTGCCGTTGACCACCGGTTGCAGACAGTAGGCGCCGGGGCCCGCCGAATCGGAGGTGCTCAGGAACGAGCCCGGCGCGGGCGCGATGTTCGGATGCCAGTCGAACTGCAACTGGCCGAGCAGCGACCAGCGCGGCGAGATGTCGATCGAGGTCGAAAGCTGAGGCTCGGGCAGCAGGATGTCCTTCGTCTCCGTGCCCGGAATGCCCTGCAACGTGCCGTCCGCGGGGCCCTGGGCGAGCGAGATGCCGGGGAAGAAGATCGCCTCGCCCCAGCTCACCACCTGCTGGCCCACGCGCACCGTGGCGCGCGCCGAGCCGATGTCGAAGGTCGTATAGCCGTACGCGTCGAGCAGTCGCGAGTAGCCGCCGTGGTAGTACTCGGCCGCGCTCGTGAACTGGTTGACGGGCCCGGTGTGGTTGACGGGCCCCGGGTTGTCGTTCGGCGTGTGATAGACCGTGTCGTAGAACGTGCTCGCGGACACCACGAAACCGTAGTTATCCTTATGGATCTTGGTTTCGAGCAGCAGTGCGAGACGGTTGGCGGTCAACTGGCCCGCGTTGAAGCTGGCGTCGCCGTCGTTGCCGCCGGAATTGCCGGGGCCCGCCAGCACCGGGTCCGGCGACTTCACGCGCATGCCGAGCGTGTAGGTCGTCGTGAGGCCGTAATCGATGTTCCAGCCGTTATCGAACTGCATCATCCCGGCCTCGGCGGGCGCGCTTAGCGCGAGCGCCGCCGTGGCCGCCGCGATCGCGGTCAGTTTCATCCCCATTGCCGTGTCTCCTCCTTGTTATTGTCGTGATCAGTTGCCGACTGAACGTAGCGCTTCAGGCGTGAAGTCGGCGGTGCGCAGGTCGCCCTTGTTCAGAACCGGCCCCTTCTTCGCTTCCTGGAACAGGTTGTAGGCCACGTAGCCGCCCGAATTCAGGTCGTAGTAGAAGGCGTTGCCCGCTTCCCACGCGTCCATGTCGTAGGCGTAGTAGTAGTCCTGCTCAGCGTGCTTCCACAGCTCGCCACGGGCGTCGTAGTTGTCGGCGATCACGGCATGCCACGTGTCCTCGTCGAGGTAGAGCATGCGTTTCTTGTAGATATGGCGATAACCGGGCTTCAGATCCGCTTCGACCACCCACACGCGGCGCAGCTCGTAGCGCATGTAGTCGGGATTGGCGTGGCCCGGCTTGATCAGGTCCGCGTACTTCACATCGCCGGCGTGCAGCTTGTACGTGTTGGCGGGGATGAAGATCTCGCGCTTGCCGATCAGCTTGAAGTCGAAGCGTTCCGGCGAGCCGTTATAAAGGCGGTCTTCGTCGATCATCAGCAGCCCGGAGGTGCCGCCGATCGGCTGATCGAAACCGAACTCGGGAAGCTGGCGCACGCGCCGCGTACCCGGGTCGTAGCTCCACGCAAGGCGCTTGCCCTTCGAGAAGTCGATCGGCTCCTGGGACACCGAACCGTTGCCGTACTCACGCGTGGGCAGCAGCGTGAGCGCCATGCTGTAGGCCTGCACGTTGCCTTCCACCGGCTGACCGAACAGCGCCGGATTGTTGATCGGCGCGAGGTTGATGTTGTTCTGGCGGCCCCACGTGATGCCACCCGACGGATTCACGACCGCGATGTCGTGCAGGTTCGATTCGGTCCATGCGCGCGTGGGGAACGTTTCGTTCATCAGCGCTTCGGAGCCGTTCTTCGGAATGGGGAACGGCACCGCGCCATAGACCCAGTCCGCCACGCCCATGCCGTTGTTCACGAGTTGCCCCGTGAGCGCGTTCTTCTTCGCCGCCGCGCACACCGCGTCGCTATAGCGGAAGTCGCGCCGCCCCTGATACACGGGCATGCGATACGTCTTGGGATACTTCGCGAACATCGCCTTCTGGCCGTCGGTCAGATGGTCCGCGTACTGCGCCATGTTTTGCGCGGTAATCGTGAAGATCGGCTTGTCGTCGGGATACGGGTCGACGATATGCTCGCCCACATTCGGCTTGTAGCTGAGGCCCGGCGGCGTGCCGAGCCACTTGCCGCTGAACGGCGGGATCGTGCCGTCCTTGTTGCCGGCCTTCTCCGCGCCCACGCAGGTCAGATCCTTGCCGAGCCGGTCCGCCTCTTCGGGCGACACCTTTGCCGATATGTGAACCGATGTCATCAGCAACGCCGTCGCTGCAAGCGGGACCCACCACATCACTCTCTTCATCGTCGTCTCCAGTAACGGTGAACTATCCAAACAGGTGTTCGCATTCTTGGACGACGAGGGAAATGCTCCATCGTCTATTGAGACTAGGCACGGACCCCAGCGTGACAAACAGGCCTTGAAAACAGGGATGAAACCGTTTTCAACGCGGCTTCATACGACAAAAAAAAACCGCCCGTGAAGGGCGGCGTGAGTGGCGTCGATAAGGCGCAATTACGGCATTGCGCTAGCTCGCGCGATAGCTTTCTTTTAGTTCTCCCTTGAGTAATTTTCCGGCCGGGTTGCGCGGCAACGCCTCGCTGCGCAGGTACACGTACGAGGGCGCCTTGTACGCGGCCAGATGCGCGCGCACGTGCTCGCCTATCGCCTCGGCACTCAACGCGCTGCCCTCCTGCGTCACGACCACGGCCGCCACGGCCTCCCCCGCCTTGTCGTCGGGTACGCCGAACACCGCAGCCTCGCGCACCTCCGGGTGCTGCATCAGGCACGACTCCACCTCCGCCGCCGCGATCTTCTCGCCGTTGCGGTTGATGACGTCCTTGATGCGGTCGACCACGTAGAGTTGTCCATGTGTGTCGACATAGCCCACGTCGCCGGTGCGCAGCCATCCATCGGGCGTGAGCGCTTCCGCCGTGGCCCCCGGATTGCGCCAGTATTGCGACATGAGCGAAACGCCGCGCAGCCAGATTTCGCCGGCATCGCCGCTCGCGCACGTCTCGCCCTGTGCGCTGACGATGCGTACCTCAATGATCGGCGACACGACGCCCGAGCATCGCGGGTTGAGCCGGAAGGCCTCGCCCGAAGCACCCGCGCCCACGCCGTTCGTTTCCGTCATGCCGAAGCCCACGCCCGCCAGCCGGTCCGTGAAGCTCGTCAAGCGCTCGATGGTGCGCTGGGGCAAACCCGCGCCGCCCGCGCCGAAACCGCTCAGGCTGCGCATCACTTCAGGGTCGGCGATGCCGGGTTCCTCGAGCAGCTGCATGAGCATGGAGGGCGCGCCGTTGAACTGCGTTACGCGCTCCTCGCGGATCAGGTCGAGCGCGCGCACCGGGTCCCAGCGATGCATCAGCACGAGACGCCGCCCGTGGCGCAGCGAAGCGAGCAATTGCGCATGCAGCCCGCTCACGTGAAAGAGCGGCACGGCCATCAGCGTGGTCGGCGCGAAACCGCGCTGGATCATCGCGCCGATCATCGCGGGCGAGCTTTTCGCCGCCACCGCGCCGATATAGTCGAGATTGAACAGCGCCTGGCACACGGCGCGCTGCGTCGACAGCACGCCCTTGGCGCGGCTCGTGGCGCCCGACGTGAACAGCAGCAGCGCGGGGTCGTCGGGGCCCACGTCGGGCGACACACCGGCCGCGCGCGGCTGCGCCGCTTTGCCGGAGGCTGCTGCGAGCAGCGCCTTCATCGAATGCACGCCGCTGTGCGGCATCGGCTCGGCATCGGCCAGCACGATCTCGCAGCCGGGCACGCCCGGCTCGCCCTCCAGGCGCTTGAAGCGGTCGAGGTCGCACACCAGCACGCGCGGCTCGATCTGTTGAAGCGCGTCGAGCAGTTCTTCGCGCATGCCGAAGCTGTTGACGGGCGCAGGCACCGCGCCCAGGCTCGCCACGGCCGCAAACGCCACGGCCCACTCGGGCCGGTTGCGCATGGCGATCGCCACGCGCGTGCCCGCGCGCACGCCGAACTGCGCGGCGAGCACGGCAGCGAATGCATCCACGGCCGCGTAGAAGCGCGTGAACGACCAACGCTCGCCCTCGTACACCATGAACTCGCGCTCGCCGTGCGCGCGGCCCGCGTCGAGGAATTCGGGCAGCGTGCGCGGCGCGTGGCGATACACCTTCACCGTGCGCCCGTCGAGGCGTGCTTCGTCGAGTTCGAACGGCGCGCCCGGCGCCGTCATTTCCTGCTGGCATCGCGCCAGCACGTCAGCAATGTCATCCATAGCGATATCGGAGTGTGGCGGACTAGAAGCCCTTGAGCGCGGCGTAACGGCTGCGATGGAACGCGCCGTCGCCGAACGACTGCTGAAGGGTCCGCGCGCGCTTGAAGAAGAAGCCCAGGTCGAGCTCGTCGGTCACGCCAATGCCGCCGTGCATCTGCACGGCTTCGTTGAGCGCGCGCTCGCCCACATCCGACGCGCGCGCTTTAGCGAGGCTCGCCAGCAAGGCGATGTCCTCGCGCGTGGCCGAGGGACGGTCGAGCGCCGTGAGCGCCGCCGCCACGCAGCTATCGAGCAACTCGATCTCCACGTAGAGGCGCGCGGCGCGATGTTGCAGCGCCTGGAACGAGCCGATCGGCACGCCGAACTGCACGCGCTCCTTGAGGTAAGCCACGGTGCGGTCGAAGGCTTCGCGGATCACGCCGAGCAATTCGGCCGCCGCGGCAATGCGGGCCCGGTCGAGCACGGCGTCGAGCGGGGCGAAGCCCTCGTCGATCGCGCCGATCAGCGCATCGGCGCCGCAGCGCACCGCGTCAAAGCGCACGCGCGCCGCATTGCGGCTGTCGATCATCACGGTACGTTCGATCGTCACGCCCGCGCTGGCCGCATCGACGAGAAAGAGGCTCACGCCATGACGATCCCCCGGTGCGCCCGAGGTGCGCGCGGCGACGATGAACTGCGCCGCGACATGGCCGTCGAGCACGAACCATTTCTCGCCGTCCAGCCGCCACGCGCCGTTTTCCTCGCGCGCGGCCAGCGCCACGGTGGCCGGATCGTGACGCGGCCGCTCCTCCAGCGCCAGCGCCAGAAGCGTCTCGCCGCGAATCACGCGCGGCAGCCAGGTATCGCGTTGCGCCGCGCTGCCCGCTTCGGCAAGCAGGCCGCCGCCCAGCACGACCGTGGACATGAGCGGCAAGGCCGCGAGCGTGCGGCCCGTTTGCTCGAACAGCGCGCCAAGGCCCTTATAGCCGAATTCGAGGCCGCCATACGCCTCCGGAAAGACAGCGGCCGTCCAGCCCATGTCCACCACTTCGCGCCACAGCGAAGGCACGTAGCCTTGCGCATCGTGCGTGTCGCGCAACTGGCGCAGCACGCTCACGGGCGAGCGCGCGCCCAGAAATTCCCGCGCGGTATCGCGCAACAGACGTTGTTCTTCGTTCAGCAACAGGCTCATGGTTTCTCTCTCACGCCGGCAGGCCGAGGACGCGCCTCGCGATGATGTTCAACTGGATCTCGCTCGACCCGCCCGAAATCGTGTAGGTTTTCGAGAGCGTCCACGAATGGCTGATCTCGCGCTCCAGCCCGCTGAACGCGTCGCCTTCCCAGCCGAGGCCCCGGTGGCCCATCAGTTGCATGAGCAGTTCGTACTTCGCGCTTTCCTGCTCGGTCTGCACGAGCTTCATGATCGACGAAGGCCCGCTCACGTCCTCGCGCGCAATGGCCTGCTCCGCCACGCGTTGGTGCGTGAGCGAAAACGCGTGCGAATCCATCAGGAGTGCTGCGAGACGGTCGCGCCAGACGGGCGCTTCACCCGCATCGGCAAGGTACAGCCGCGCGACTTCGAGCGCGTCGTGCGAAGGCGCGCCGCCTTCGGTGAACTTCGACATGGCCGCGCGCTCGTGCTTGAGCAACGATTTCGCCACGCTCCAGCCCTTGTTCAGACCGCCCACGACATTCGCGAGCGGCACGCGCACGTCGTCGAAAAACACTTCGCAGAAGCTCGACTTGCCGCTAATGAGTTCGATCGGCTTGACCGTCACGCCCTTCGCGCGCATGTCGATGAGCACGAAGGTGATGCCCTCCTGCTTCACGGCCTCGAAGTCGGTGCGCACGAGCGCGTACATCCAGTCGCCCTTGTCGCCATACGAGGTCCAGATTTTCGAGCCGTTGATGACGAGCTCGTCGCCCTGCTGGCGCGCGGAGGTCTTCAGGCTCGCGAGGTCGGACCCCGCATTCGGCTCGCTGAAGCCCTGGCACCAGCGCTGCGAGCCCTGCGTGATCGGCACGAGGTGTTCACGCTTTTGCGCTTCGGTGCCGTATTCGAGCAGCACGGGCCCGAGCATCCACAGCCCGAGGTTGTATTGCGGCTGGCGGCAGCCGAGCCGCGACATCTCTTCATCGACAATGCGGGCGCGCGCGCGGTCGAGGCCGCCGCCGCCATACTCGGCGGGCCAGCCCGGCGCGAACCAGCCGCGCTCGCGCATGCACTCGAACCACACGCGTTGATCTTCGGTCGCGAACGCGATCTGCGTGCCCGCCCATACCATTTCGTCCGCCGTGATCGGCTTGCGCATCGACGGCGGACAATGCTCTTCGAGCCAGCGCCGGGTTTCGGCGCGAAACTGTTCCAGGTCAGCCACAACGTGTCCCCATGTTTTTTGTTTGCTCCACCGCGCCGCCGCCGCTCCTGGCCACATCGGCCGCGTCGGCCAGATCGAAGCGGTAGACGCCCTCGGCGTCAAGCCGACGCGTCACGCGCCCGTTAAAACGCAGCCACGACAAATGCGCGATCGTTTCTCCGAGCGCCAGAAAGCGGTCCATCGCGCTGCGCAGGTTCCTGAACAGCGCTTCCATCGCTTCGAGCGTCGTGCAGCCCGGCTGCCGCGCGATGAACGCGGTGAGCTGCTCCAGTTGCCCGTCGTGATGGTCGCGCAGCGATTGAACCCGCGCATGCACGCCGCGAAACACGCGCTGATGCGAAGGCAGCACGAGCGTGTGCGGCGCGAGCGTGGCGAGCCGGTCGAGCGAGTCGAACCAGTTTTGCAGCGGGTCGGCTTCGGGCTCGGCGGGCGTGACCTGCACGTTCGAGCTGATGCCGGGCAGCAACTGGTCGCCGGAAATGAGTATAGCCTCGTCCTCGCAGTACAGGCACGCGTGCTCGGGCGAGTGGCCCGAGCCGACCACCACGCGCCAGCGCCGCGCGCCGATATGCAGCACCTGGCCGTCGTGCAGGCGCGTGAACGCGGGCACTTCCTTCGGCATGAACGGGTCGCGCAGCAGCGCTTCGTGCATTGCGTGGCCCGTTTCGACCGGCACGCCCGCGCGCTGGAGAAAGCGCGCCTGGGCGGGGCCCGGCTGCTGCGGCAGCGGCTGATACGTCATGCGCATCATGTAGTACTCGCCGAACGTCATGTAGAGCGGCACGTCGAAGCGTTCGACGAGCCAGCCCGCGAGGCCCGCATGATCGTAGTGGAAATGCGTGCACAGCACGGCCTTGATCGGCAGGCCTTCGAGTTGCTCCGCCGCCACGCGCTCCCAGATCGCCTTGGCCGCGTCGGTATGCAGCCCCGTGTCGACCACGATCCAGCCGTCGTCGTCGCGCAGCAGATAGACGTTGATATGGTCGAGCGGAATCGGCATGGGCATGCGGATCCACGCAATGCCCGGCGCGATTTCCACGCGGCTGCCATCGCTCGCCGGCGGCTCGAACGGATACTCGAGCTGCGCGGCCGCGCGGCCGTTATGGGTCAGTCCCGACGTGCTGCGTGCAGCGGCCTCTTCCATCGCTCTCTCCTCAAGTTCCGAGCGCCCGGGCCACCGCCTCGGGCGTGAGCGGCACGTAGCGAGCCGCTTTTTCGTCACGCACGTAGAGCGGATCGGCGATCTGCCCTGCGTCGTAGCCTTCGCGTTGCAGATCCACCTTGCGCAGCTTGAACGTGGTCGTGAGGTCCGGCACCGAAGCAATGCGGATGAAGAGCGGCGCCGCGTAGCGCGGCACGCGCTCGCACGTGAGCCGGTAGAACGCCTCGGCGTCGAATGCGCGGCCGGGCTGCATCACGATCGCCGCCATGCCCGCGCGGCCCTCGAAACCCGGCACCTGCACGCCATATACCGCGATCGTCTCCAGGCCCGGATAGTCGCCCAGGCTGTCCGCGACTTCCATCGTCGAGACGTTCTCGCTTTTCCAGCGATACGTGTCGCCGATGCGGTCCACGAAGTAGCAGTAGCCTTCTTCGTCGAAGCGCAGCAGGTCGCCCGAGGACCACCAGCTGTCGCCCTGGGCGAACACGTTGCGCAGGATCTTGCGCTCGGTGGCCTCGCGCGAGGTGTAGCCTTCGAAGCGGCCGCCCATCACGTCGGGCATGTCGATGATCATGCCGATCGCCTCGCCCACTTCGCCGGGCGCGCACTGCACGAGAAAGCCGTCCGGTCCGCGCACGTGCGCGTCGTTCTCCACGTCGTAGCGGGCCACGCGCAGGTTCGTCATTTCCCAGAACGGCACGCGGCCGCACGAGCCGATGCGATTGTCGAGATTGATGGTGTTCGTGTTGGCTTCCGTCGATCCCCATCCCTCGTAGATGTCGAGTTCGCCGTAGCGCTTCACGAACGCGTCCCACACTTCCAGCGACAGGCCCGCACCCACGAGCGTGCGCAACGTGTGGTCGCGATCGTTCTCGCGCGGCGGCTCGGTGAGCAGATAGCGGCAAATCTCGCCGACGTACTGGCAAATGGTCACGCGATGGCGCCGCACGTCCTGCCAGAACTCGCGTTTGCTGAACTTGCGGCGCAACACGATGCTCGCGCCCGCGGCCCACGCGGTCGCGCCCGCCGAAAGCGAGGCCGCGCCGTGATAGAGCGGCAGGAAGCAGTAGAACACGTCGTCGGGCGTCACATCCATGGTGACCTGCATCACGTCGCCGGTAATGAGCCAGCGCGCGTGGCTCAGCACGGCCGCCTTCGGCAAGCCCGTGGTGCCCGACGTGAAAATGTAGACGGCCGGCGTTTCGCCAACCGTGCCCTCGCGCCACGAGGCGGGCGGATTGTGCTCCGCAAGGCCGGGCGCGTGAACGTCGAGACGCTTCGCGCGCACGTCGGCGGCAGGAGCTACGGCGACCATGCCCGGGTCCGGCACGACCCACCACACGGAACCCGCAACGGGTTCGATCGACGCGAAACTGGCGAGGCACTCCTCGCCGATCAGCACGTGGCGCGCGCCGGTCGATTCGAGCGCGTGCGCGAGCGGCGCGCCGCTCACGTTCGTATTGAGAAACGCCACCGTTGCGCCGAGCTTCGAGAGGCCGAGCCACAGGAAAAAGAACTCGGGCCGGTTTTCCACGGCCAGCGCGACCACGTCGCCGCGCTTCACGCCTTCTTCGTGCAGCGCATGCGCCACGCGGTTGATGAGCGCGTTCGCCTGGGCGTAGGTGTAGCGCTCCTCGCCATAAATGAGGCACGCACGCCCGGCATGGCGCTCGGCGCTTTCTTCGATGCGCTCGGCCGTACAGTACGTTTGCGACGCGCGATGGCGCGCCGCGGCCGCGTTGCGGCGGTTGAGCTTCGCCTGGGTCTCCTCGCGGGTCGGCCACGGTCCGCGAGCATCACGTGCATCGCGCGGCGCGCTCCCGGTTACGCTTGAACTCATGTTTTGATGTCCCCTCTGTTCCGATGGTGTCAGCGCGCCGTGCGCGGCATGCGCAAGCCGAACTGCGCGATCAGTTCGCGCTGCAATTCGTTGGTGCCGCCGCCGAAGGTGAGCAGCGTCGCGGCGCGCGCTTCATACTCCAGCTCGCCAAGGAGCAGCGCCGCCGACGAACCCGCGCGCACGAGCGCGCTGCCGCCCACGACCTCGCACAGGCCGCGCATGACTTCGATGGCGCTTTCGCTGCCGTACACCTTGGTGGTCGAAGCGAGCGCCACGTCGAGCCGCCCCGCTTCGAGTTCGGCCGCAATGCGCAGGTTGATGAGCCGCATCGCTTCGAGCCGCGCATAGCACTGCGCGAGCGTGCGCTGCACCCAAGGCAGGTCGAGCGCGCGAAAACCGCGCTCGTCGCGCGCGCGGGCCCAGCGCAGCACACGGGCGAACGTGCCCGCCACCTTGTCCGACCACGTGCCGAGACCGAGCCGCTCGTGATTGAGCTGCGCAGTCATCAACTGCCAGCCGCCGTTGAGTTGGCCCACCAGCATGTCCGCCGGCACTTCGACGTTGTCGTAATAGGTCGCGGCCGTCGGGTTCGACACGGTCTTGATGACCGTATGCGAAAAGCCCGGCGACGTCGTATCGACGATCAGCAGCGAAACCCCTTTGTGCCGCGCTTCCTGCGCGCCGGTGCGCGCCGCGAGCCAGATGAAGTCGGCCGCTTCCGCCCCGGAGGTCCAGAGCTTGTTGCCGTTGACGATGAAGCGCTCGCCGTCCTGCGTCGCGCGCGTTTTGAGCGTGGCGAGGTCGGAGCCCGCGTCGGGCTCCGAGTAACCGATTGCGAAGATGATCTCGCCCGCGGCGATGCCGGGCAAAAAGCGCGCTTTCTGCGCGGGCGTGCCGTAGGCCATCAGCGCGGGGCCCACCGTGCTGATCGTGACGAACGGCAGCGGCGCACCGGCAATGTTGGCCTCCTCGAAGAAGATCAACTGCTCGGTCGCGCTATATCCCTGACCGCCGTACTCCTTGGGCCAGCCAACGGCAAGCCAGCCGTCGCTGCCCATCTTGCGGATCACGCGGCGAAATTCATCGCCGCCTTCCGCGCCGCGCAAGCGCAGGCGCAACTCGGGCGTCATCAGGTCGTTGAAATAGTCGCGCACCTTGATGCGCAACGCGTGCTGTTCCGGGCTCAGGTCGACGAACATGGAAAGGCTCCCTTGACGCTTCAGGCGTCGCCGAGAATCAGCGCGCTCGTGGGCACGCCGGTTCCCGCTGTCACGAGCACGTTATGCACGCCCTCGACCTGGTTCACGGCGCTCCCGCGCACCTGGCGCACGCCTTCCGCAATGCCGTTCATACCGTGGATATAGGCTTCGCCAAGCTGGCCGCCGTGCGTATTGAGCGGCAAGCGCCCGCCGCGCTGATGATGGCCCGCGCGAATGAAGTCCTTCGCCTCGCCGCGTTTGACGAAACCGAACTCTTCGAGCTGCGGCAACACGAACGGCGTGAAGTGGTCGTAGATCACGGCGGTCTGGATGTCGCTCGGCGCAAGCTTGCTCTGTTCCCAGAGCTGGCGCGCGACGAGCCCCATTTCCGGCAGCCCCGTGATGTCGTCCCGATAGAACGACGTCATGATCTGCTGGCCTTCGCTGATGCCCTGCGCCGCGCCCTTGATGATCACGGGCTTTTGCTTCAGGTCCCGCGCGCGATCGGCCGACGTGATGACCATCGCGACAGCGCCGTCCGATTCCTGGCAGCAGTCGAGCAGGCGCAGCGGTTCGCAGATCCAGCGCGAGCGCTGATGGTCTTCGAGCGTGATCGGCTTGCCGTAGAAGAACGCATTCGGATTGGTCGCCGCGAAGTCGCGCGCGGCCACGGAAATGCGGCCGAAGTCCTCGCTCGTCGCGCCGTAGGTGTGCATGTAGCGGCGCGCGAACATGCCGACCCACGCCGCCGGCGTGTGAAAGCCGTGCGGCATGTACCAGCCGTAGTTCACGTTCTCGAAGAACGGCGTCTCGCCAAAGCCGTAGCTGCCCGAGCCGAAGCGATACCACGAGCGTTCGTTCATGGCGCGATAGACCACGACCGTCTTCGCGACGCCCGAGGCCACGGCCATGGCCGCGTGCATGACGGGCGCGCAGGCCGCGCCGCCGCCGTGCGGAATCTGCGAGAAGAACTTCACCTCGCGTGCGCCGAGCAGGCGCGCGATTTCGTACTCGGGCACCTTGTCGACCGAATAGGAACAGAAACCGTCGACTTCGGCCGGGTCGATGCCCGCGTCGTCGAGCGCCGCGAGCGTCGCTTCCATCGCGAGGCGCAGCTCCGTGCGCCCGGACTGCTTCGAGAATTCGGTGGCGCCAAGACCCGCGATCGCCGCGCGGCCTGGCAGGATTGATCTGCTCATGGTTAGTTATCCTTGCTGAGCCGTTTAACCTGCGTTAAGGCAACTGCACGCGCACCGTGCCGGTCACGTGATTGCCCATCGAATTGCGGCCCTTGAGCGTGACTTCCACGGTACGGTCGTCGGCGCGCTTGTCCGTCACTTCGCCGCTGAAGGTCATCGTGTCGCCGGGATAGTTCGGCACGCCGAGCTTGATCTTCACGGAGCGGAAAGCCGCTTCCATGCCCGCCCAGTCCTCCACGTAACGCTGCACGATGCCGTTGGTCGTGAGGATGTTCATGAAGATGTGGGGCGAGCCGAGCGCGCGCGCCGCATCGAGATCGTGGTGGCCGGGAAAGTAGTCGCGCGTCGCGATCGCGCCGCCCGCGACGAGCGGCACGGTGATGGGAATGGCGAGAGCCGGCAGCGCCTCGCCCGGCTGTACGTCGTCAAACCGTCTGGTCTTCTGCATGGTCGTATTTCCAGCCCAGTGTGTCGTGATTCGCGAGCCAGTCGCCCAGCTTCGCAAGGTTGTGTTCCGCTCCGCCGAGCGCGAGGCCAAGCACGCGGCTCCAGTAGAGGAAGCGATGAATCGGGAAGGTGATGTCCACGCCGATGCCGCCGTGGACGTGCTGCGCCATGTGGCCCACGCGATGCCCTGCTTCACAGGCGAGCCAGCGCGTGGCCCAGCCCTGCGGCAGCGCGCCCTGGCCGGCGTCGAGCCGGTAGACGAGTTGCGCGAGCGAAGTGCGCAGCGCCTCCACGGCGATGTGGCCGTCGGCCATCTGGCCCGCCACCAGTTGAAACGTGCCGATCACGCGGTCGAACTGACGACGCTCGCCCACGTAGTCCACGGCGCGCTCGAGTTGGCGGGCGCACACGCCCGACTGAAGCGCCGCGAGGCAGGCAATGGCGCGCGGCTCGAACCAGGCAAGCGCGGCTTCATCGAGCCACGCGCTCTCGTCCACGCGCACGCCCTCGAACTTCAGGTCGGCAACCGCGAGGTGATGCTGGCTCACGCCGGGCGTGATGGAGATCGCCGCGTCCGCGAGATCGACGAGCACGAGACGTCGCACGCCTTCGCGTTGCGCGACCAGCAAGGCCCGGCTCGCCTGCGCGCCGAGCGGCACGGCCGGTGCGAGACCGTCCAAACGCCATGCATCGCCGTCGCGGCCGGCTTCGAGGCACGCCCGCCCGAACACGCTGCCTTCGAGCGACACCGTGACCAGCTTCTCGCCGCTCACGGCTTCGGCCAGCCACTGTTCATGCGCCTGCGCGTCGCCAAAGCGCGCGATCGCGGCAAGCGAAAGTTGTTGCTCCCACAACGGCACGAGTGCGAGCGCACGCCCTTGTTGCTCCAGCACCGCGGTCAGTTCGGTGATGCCCAGGCCCAGGCCGCCCGCCTCTTCGGGCACCACCATGGTCGTGAGTCCCATCGCCGTGCATTGCGCCCACAGCTCGCGCATGAACGGTTCGTCGCCCAGATCGAACGCGCGCAACTGCTCGTCGTCGCCATAGTCGGCGAAGAGCGTCTGCGCCGTCTGCGCGAACGCGTGCTGGTCTTCGCTCAAGGAGAAGTCCATGGCCCTCTCCTCAAGCGCTCGCGAGCGGCCGGAACTGCGGCAGCACGAGATCGCCTTCGAATGTGTTGAACTCGACCTGCACGGCCTGCCCGATCGTCACCTCTTCGGGCTTCACGCCCACGAGTTGCGCGACGAGGCGCGTGCCCTCTTCCAGTTCGACGAGCGCCACGGGGTTCGGGTACTCGAACGGCGGCACTTCGGGGTAATGCATCACCACGAACGAGTACACCGTGCCGCGCCCCGAAGCAGTCACCGTGTCCCACTCGAACGAATGGCACGACGGGCACACCGGCCCCGGTGGATGACGCAGCGAACCGCACGACTTGCAGCGCTGGATCAGGAGCTTGCCCGCCTTCGCGCCTTCCCAGAAGAAGCGCGTGTCGTCGCTCATGCCGGGTGCCGGACGTGCCGGCGTTTTGGGCTTTTCAGCGGCAGCGGCGTCCTCTTTGGTGTGCACCTTCGCCGGCCGGAACTTGAACACGCGGAACAGCAGGCGCCCGACTTCCTCGTCCGCGCCGTCGTTGCCTGCGGCCTGCGCGCAATACGTCATCACGAGCGTGACGAAGTAGCCGGTGCCGAGCGCCGTGACTTTTTCTTCGCTGATCGAATCGAGGCGCGTGGTGTAGTAGAGCTTTTCGCCCATGCGCACGTAACGGTCGAACTCCAGCTCCGAGTTCACGGCCACGACCGACGCATAGCCCTGCGCCTCGATCAGCTTGAGCGACTCGTAGGGATTCTCGTCGGTCGAGCCCGGCGGATAGTTGTTCATGTACAGGCCCGGTTCGCACCAGGGCTGCAACATCGTGGGCGGCGACACCAGCGCGCCGTGCACGGAAGCGGCCGCGGCCGCCTCGTCGGTGTAGACCGGGTTGGTCACTTCCATGATCTCGCACCACTGGCGGATCATCGGCGCGTTGACCGGGTCCCATGCGTACACGCGGCCATACTCCTTGCCGACGAGCGCACGCACTTCGTTCATCCATTCATGTTCAGCCAAAGCCTCGCTCCTTCTTCTGATAGTGCCGACGCGTGCGTGCGCGTCAGGATGTGCCGGACCGCGCGGCGGCGAGAAACGCCGGACGCTCGCCGCCGCCGTGCAAAAGCAGATTCGTGCCGCTCAGATAACTCGCCTCGCCGGAGGCCGCGTAAAGACACGCCGCCGCGATGTCCGCGGGCAGCGCGAGACGGCCGGCGGGAATCGTGCTGCTCACGGCCGCAATGCCCGCTTCGTTGCCGTAGTGCAATTCGGCCTGTTCGGTGCGCACGAGCCCGGGGCTCACGGCCACCACGCGCACCTTGGGCGCCCACTCGACCGCCAGCGACGAAACCAGGCTGAGCACGGCCGCCTTGGCCGCGCCATAGGCGGCCGTGCCGGGCGACGGGCGCAGCGCGCTGATGCTGCCGATGAACACGATCACGCCGCCGCTTTCCTGCTGCTGCATGACCGCGTTGGCGGCCTGCGCGAAGTTCAACGGCGCGATGAGGTTCAACCGCAGCACGCCTTCGTGAAAGCGCGGCGAGGCCGTGGCGGCGTCGGCGGGCGGGCTGCCGCCCGCGTTGTTGATGAGCACGTCGAGGCGGCCGTGGCGCGCCGCGATCTGCGCGATCAGCTCGCGCACCGCGTCGGCGTCGCGCACGTCGCACGCGGCGAACTCGGCTCGCGCGTCGCCCGACGCGGGCAACTGCTCCGGCGCCGTGCGGGCGCAGACGATCACGCGCGCACCGGCCGCGAGAAACCCTTCGGCGATGCCTCGCCCGATGCCTTTGGTGCCGCCCGTGACGAGCACGACACGTTGGTTGAACTGCGCAGATTGCGACATGCGATACGCCCCATTGCTGTGTTGCAGACCAATTTAGGGCAATCGCCGCAGCGCAAATACGTCCAAAAGGACGATGCCCTGGACGGGCCGAACTCGCGTCCGCACCATGAGCCGACTCGCTCTGCACGACTGTTTTTCTGCCGCGTGGACAGGCCACCGAGGTGCGTCTGAATGGACGATGCGCGCCGTGCGGCGGCGCGCGAGCATCGCCTGAGACTGACTACCTATCGCGAGACTTAACACCGTGTCCCACACCGAATCTCAGGAATTGCTCGTCGAATACCCCGAAGAGGGCGTGGCCGTCGTGCGGCTCAATCGCCCGCAGGCCACCAACGCATTGAGCCTTTCCTTGCAGGCCGCGCTGTCCGAAGCCTTCACCGCGCTCAGCGCCGACGAGCGCGTGCGCGCCATCGTGCTCACGGGCGGCGACGAAGTGTTCGCGGCCGGCGGCGATATCCGCAGCCTTTCGGATGCGGGCCCGATCGACATCCTGCGCCGCCACACCGAGCGCGTGTGGGCGCCCATCGAGCGCTGCCCGAAGCCCATCATCGCGGCTGTGTGCGGCTACGCGTTCGGCGGCGGGTCGGAGCTGGCCATGCATTGCGACATCATCATCGCGGGCGAAGGCGCGAGCTTCGCGCAGCCCGAGATCCGCATCGGCATCATGCCAGGCATTGGCGGCACGCAGCGCCTCGTGCGCGCCGTCGGCAAGTTCAACGCCATGCGCATGCTGCTCACGGGCCGCCCCGTGAGCGCGCGCGACGCGCAGATCATGGGCCTCGTGAGCCTCGTGGTGCCCGACGCGCAGGTGGTGAGCGATGCGATTGCCATGGCGCGGCAGATCGCGGCCATGCCGCCGCTTGCCGCCATGCAGATCAAGGAAGTCGTGCTGGCCGGGGTCGATGCATCGCTCGAAGCGGCGTTGATGCTGGAGCGCAAGGCCAATCAACTGCTGTTCGCGACGCGCGACCAGAAGGAAGGCATGCAGGCGTTCGTGGAAAAGCGCAAGCCGAAGTTCGAGGGCCGATGAACACGCGCTCGGGCGGCACGCAAGCCGCCCGAGCGAACAGGCTTAAAACGCCGTGGGACGCGCAAGCGCGTCGATGCCGCCGTCGATCACGAGTTGCGCGCCGTGAATATAGGCCGCCTGCTCGCCGAGCAGAAAGCCGATCAGGCCCGCGATTTCACCAGGCGCGGCGCGGCGCGGAATGGGCGCGACGAAATCGCGGATCAGTTGTCCGAAGCGCGGGTCGTCGAGGCCGCGCTGCAATAGCGGCGTCTCGACCGCGCCAGGCGCCACCGCATTGAGGCGCACACCGGCATCGGCCCATTGCTTGACACGCTGGCGCACCGCCACGGTGAGCGCGTTCTTCGAACCCGCGTAAGCCCCGTGACCGGCGCGATCGCCGAGCGCGGCGAGCGTGGCCGCGACCGCTTCCTCGTCGTGCGCGGACAAGGCCGCGGCAAGCGGATTCTTCTCCCACGTGATCTGCGTGGACGCCACCGACGACACGACCACGGCCGCCGGACGCCCGCCGGACGCGGCGCGCGCGCTCAGCGCCGGCAACAGGCCGTCGAGCAGATCCACCGCGCCAAAGTAGTTCACGCTGGCGATTTTCGTGGCGGGCGTGAAGTCGGAGCCGAGACCGGCGCACAGCACGAGCGAGTCCAGCGCGCCGCCGCAGGCGTCGAGCGTGGCGGCGACGGCATGCGCGCGCCCGGCCGCCGTGGAAAGATCGGCGCTGATCGTGCTCGCGCGCAGATCGATGCCGATGACGCGATGCCCCGCCGCTTCGAGCATGGCCGCCGTTGCCGCGCCGATGCCGGAAGCCGCGCCGCTGATTGCCGTTACAGGCATGGTGTTGTTCTCCGCCAGTTTGAGTTGGGTGAAATGGAATGAAACCGGGAATCGTGCTGCTCGCAATGTGCGCCCAGCCCGCGCGCGCGGCCACCTTCAAACGGACGATGCCGCCCGCGCGACGCGCCCTCTACCCTGTACGCTCCATCCTCGCTACGGGCCGAACCGTCAGGCTGCGCACTCCATGTCCATCTTGCATCCGCTTGCGCCCGGTGCGCCATCCGAACAAACGGCAAGCCCGTATCCGCACCTGCTCGCGCCGCTCGATGTCGGCGGCATCACGCTGCGCAACCGCGTGATCATGGGCTCGATGCATACGGGGCTCGAAACGCTGCCCGATCGCTTCGAACAACTTGCCGCGTTCTACGCGGCGCGCGCGCAAGGCGGCGTGGGACTCATCGTGACGGGCGGCGTGGGCGTCAACGCGCAGGCGCTGGGCGCGGGCGGCCCGGACGAATCGCTCGCGAGCGCCGACCTCGAAGGCCACCGGCACGTCACGCGCACGATCCACGACGCCGGAGCGAAAGTGCTGTTGCAGGCGCTGCATATCGGCCGCTACGATCATTCGGGCGGCGGCGTCGCGCCTTCGGCGATCCGCTCGCCGATCGGCCGCGCCGTGCCCCACGCGTTGACCGGCGCGCAGATCGGCGCGCTCATCAGCGACTACGTGCGTTGCGCGATGCTTGCCGCCGAGGCGGGCTACGACGGGGTCGAGGTGATGGGCTCGGAGGGCTACCTCATCAACCAGTTCATCGCGCCGCGCACGAATCACCGCAGCGACGCCTGGGGCGGCACGTTCGACAAGCGCATCCGTTTCGCCACCGAAATCGTGCGCCGCATACGCCGCGCGAGCGACGCGCGCTTCATGGTGATGTTCCGCCTTTCGATGCTCGATCTCGTGGAGGACGGCAGCACGCGCGAAGAAGTGATCGCGCTCGCGCAGGCGCTCGAAGCGGCGGGTGTCACGCTCATCAACACGGGCATTGGCTGGCACGAGGCGCGCGTGCCGACCATCGCGACCTGCGTGCCGCGCGGCGCGTTCGCGGGCTTCACGCGGCGCGTGCGCGAAGCCGTGAGCGTGCCCGTGGTCGCGGCCAACCGCATCAACACGCCCGACGTTGCCGAAGCGATACTCGCGCGCGGCGACGCGGATCTCGTTTCGATGGCGCGGCCCCTGCTTGCCGATCCCGATTTCGTCGCGAAAGCCGCCGTGGGGCGCGCCGATGAAATCAACACCTGCATCGCCTGCAACCAGGCCTGCCTCGATCACACGTTCAGCGGGCGGCGCGTGAGTTGTCTCGTCAACCCGTTCGCGGGCCACGAGCGTGATTTGCCGCTTGCGCCCGCCCCGCGCAACAAGCGCGTGGCCGTGGTGGGCGCGGGGCCGGCCGGACTCGCCTGCGCCGTGACGGCTGCGCGGCGCGGTTACGCGGTCACGCTGTTCGAAGCGGCGCCGCGCATTGGCGGGCAGTTCAATCTCGCTTGCCGCATTCCGGGCAAGGAGGAATTTCGTGAGACGCTGCGGTATTTCAGGCGTCAGCTTGACTTGACCGGTGTGAATGTGAGGCTTGCGCGGCGTGCGGGCGCGGGTCATCTGAAGGGCTTCGATCATGTTGTGCTCGCAACCGGTGTGGTGCCGCGCGCACCGAGCTTCGACGGGCTCGATCATCCGAGTGTGGTGAGCTATGCCGATGCGATCACGGGCGTGAAGGCCATGGGTCGGCGTGTGGCGATTGTCGGTGCGGGGGGGATCGGCTTCGATGTGGCCGAGTTGCTCACGCATTCTGTTGCGCAAGACGATACTGTTTCGGAGTACTTCTCACAGTGGGGTGTGGATGCTGGCGGTGCGGCGCGTGGCGGCTTGATCGAGCCCGAGGCCAGGACGCCCGCGCGTGAAGTCTGGCTGCTGCAACGTAAGGCGGGCGCCGCCGGTGCGGGGCTCGCCGTCACGACGGGGTGGATCAGGCGCAGCGTCGTCAAGCAGCGGGGCGTGCATGTGCTTTCGGGCGTGGAGTATGTGCGTGTTGATGATGACGGGCTCCATTTGCGTGTCGATGGCCAGGCGCGTGTGCTGGCGGTCGATCATGTCGTGCTTTGCTCGGGGCAGGAGTCGCGGCGCGATCTGGTGGCGCCGCTCGTGGCTTGTGGGATCGAGCCTGTGGTGATTGGCGGGGCTGATGTGGCCGCTGAGATTGATGCCAAGCGCGCGATTGAGCAGGGGACCGTTGTGGCTTTGGGGTTTGATTAGGGCTGGGGGCGATGATTGACAACGCTGGGTGGCGCAATGGCGCGGCCAGCACGCTCGCGGCGAAGTCGCCCACTTGCTCAGGAAACCCCGTTTCGAATCACGGCCATGGGCACTGACCGGCCGCCCCCTGCGCGATGACAAGCGCCGTGGCCGCGTTCATCGTGTGAGAGCCGGACGGCACCACGTTACAGAACGGGTCGTACCAGCTCCCCGAAGAAGCGGCGGGAATCGTGACCGTCTGCGAGGCGACGGCGCAGCCCGTGCCGTCGTACTGACACACTGGATTCATGTAGACCCAGCCGTTGGAGTACTGCCTGGAGCACACCCCCTGGTTCGCGCCGTTGACCCAGCCGCACTCGCCCGTCGGTGGCGTAGCATAGGGATTGACGGCGGGAGGCGGCGCAACCGGCTTGCCCATCGGCAGCGCAGGCAAACCGCTGATAGTCAGGCTGACGTTTGTGCCGGCAATCGTCGGCAATTGACTCACCGTAATGCTGGTCGAGCCGGGGACTGCCGTTATCAGAGTGCCGGCCGGCAGCCCGGTTGCAGTAACGCTTTCTCCTGGCGCATAACCAGCGGTGCTCGGGATATTGGTGATCGTCTCGCTTGACGCAGACAACGTGCCGCTCGTAGTCAGGCTGACATAGCCCCCCATTGAAGGCGGATACGGTTCCACCGCTCTCGACGAAATCTGGCCCGCGAACAGAAAGTGCTGATCACTTTGCGCCGCAAGGAGTGTCCACGCCATCGCATACGATTCCTCCTCCGGCGTGATGGCGTCGGTATCGTGGCCATTCAGGTAACTGATTGCGCCATAACACTTTTGCGTCGCATTGTCGGCGTTGTACAGATTCGCCTCGAACAGGCCATCAATCATGAACCCGTTATACCAGTCGTTAGCGGCTGTCGCCCCCTGATGCTGCGGTACGTTCTCCGCGACGACGCCACTCACCGAATTCGCCAGGTCAACCCAGGCTGGGCCGCCTTGATACGCCAGATTCGCAACAGTCGAAAGCCCAGCTGCCTTCGCCTGCGCGCTCAGAAACCGTATGTACTTGAGATTCGCGGCCGTCCAGGCGGGATCGCCGGCTGACGTGTATTGCGCAACAAAGACTCCACCACAAGCCGGACGTAAGGCAGCCGGACACGGCGCAATCGTACCGCTGTAGTGACCCGTCTGATACACCGCACTGTTGTTGATGTTGCTCGTGCTGACATTGTCGAGCGAAAGCGCCTGATAACCCGCGGCGTGGGCAGCCATCGACTGGTACATATACTGCTGCACCGCCGGGTTCGAGACGTCGACAACCGGATAGGTCGTGTTGCCAAACTCGTACATGACATTTCCGTCCGAGCCGTACTCGATCCAGTCGGGGTGGTTGTAGTACAGCCAGTCGAGTTGTGTTGCGTTATATCCACTTGCACCGCTCCAGTTCGTCGGCATGAAGTAGAGGCGGTAAGCAGGCGCATATGACATGGAATAGACGCCCGGTAGCGCACCGAAACCCGACGACCACCTGGCGCCAACGCGCCCCACCAGACTCAGTTGATCGGCCTGCGACGCGGGCCCGAATACTTGAAGAAAGTTGACGCCGGAACTCACGCCGACTATTGAAACTGGCATGTAATCCTGATCGTTTTCTGCCGTCGCCGCAGTGGTCGACACCCCGGCAGACGATGCCACGGGCGTGGAGGCAGCGGGTTGGGCAGATGCAGTCGCCGTGCTCGTACCGCCCCCAGCCGATCCACCACACCCGCAGATGGCCGCGCACGTCAGTGCAAGCGTGAAACGAGATCCCATCGCACTGAAAATATTGCCGAGGACGACAGCATCCGGGAACCGTATCTTCATCTCCCCCCCCGATCCAATAGGCTTGCCTGGCAGACCAACGGTTTTCCTGTCTACCGTTAACGACACGCTGCCTGAAGACTTGAGAGTGGCAGGACACAGGCACGCGATAAGTTCGGTGACGAACTATCGAGAGGACATGGCAGAAATGAAATTCCGTCAGAAAATCCCTTCAGATAAGCGATTTTCTTTCCATCGTGAGTCAGCGACCGCGCAAAGACTGTGCCCAGAAAAATGAATGGCGATGAAGACGCTATTCAGCGAAAACAAAAGAATCGGAATGCTTATTAATTTCTCAAATGAAGCTAAACGAAACAATCAAAACAAATCCGCCCGCATCCCCGCATCACACCCGCCATCGGCAAACCACACACTCCCATGCACGAAGCTAGCATCAGCCGACAACAAAAACCGTATCACCCTCGCAATCTCAACAGGCTCAGCGGTCCCCCCTAAAGGCGGCACAAACGCACGAGCCCGCGGCCCGAGCACCGGGTCTTCCAGCGCCGCGCGATGCAGCGCCGTATCCACCGGCCCAGGCGCCACGGCATTCACCCGCACCCCTGCCGCCCCCCACTCCCGCGCAAGCCGCCGCACGCGCACCGCGAGCGCGCGCTTGCTACAGCCATAGCCCGCATAGGGGTTCTCAGCTTCATCGGCAAGACGGCAAGCCAGCGCCTCATCCCCATCGAGGCACGCCACTTCGACCGGATGCCCGCGCCAAGGCCCGCTGGTCGCGGAAACAGAAGCAACGGCCACCGCCGCCGCCCGCTCCCCTTCGCGCAACAGCGGCAACAGCCCGTCCATCAGCGCGACCGCGCCAAAATAGTTCACCGCCACCATGCGCGCTGGCGGGCGCACCGTCCCGCCCACGCCGGCCGCACACACGAGCCCATCGAGCCGCCCGCGCGCAAGACGCGCCACCTCGGCGAGCGCATGCGCGCGCCCCGCCTCGCTGCCGAGATCGGCGATCACTTCCGCGTCGTGCAGATCGATGCCGATCACCTGCGCGCCCTCGCGCCCAAGTTCCTCGCGCAGCGCCGAGCCAATACCGCCCGCCGACCCCGAAACCGCAATCACAGTCATGCCGGTTATCCTCTCGCTATTGACGACGTCTGCCAGCATCGTGCCGCCCGATGTGCCCCGATACGTCCAAACGGACGATTGTGGCAACGGCCGCGCGTTAAACAATCAGGGGGAGCAGCGAACTCACCCCGACCCTATCGACGGAGACAGCGTGACCCACAATCCCTACGCCCCCTTGCTCGAAGCCGGCCGCATCGGCACGCTCGAGCTGAAGAATCGCCTCGTCATGGCGCCCATGGGGGACAACTATTCAACGCCCGACGGCTTTTGCACCGAGCGCGTGCAGGCGTACTTCGAGGCGCGCGCGCGCGGCGGCGCAGGCCTGCTCATCATGGGCGCCTGTGCGGTGGCGTACCCGGCGGGCGCGTCCGAGCCTTTCCAGGCGGGCCTCTCGCGCGACGACTTCATTCCGGGCCTCGCCGCCCTCGTCGAGCGCGTGCACCGCCACGGCGCGAAGATCGCCGCGCAGTTGCAGCACGCGGGCAAGACCGCCACGCGCGACCTCGCCGACGGCCGCGAACTCTGGGTGCCGTCGGTCCCGCCGCCCAACATGCCGAACATTTTCGGGGCGCTCACCGACCAGGAGATCGCGAGCTTCGTGAGCGGCGCGGGCAAGAACAAGCCGCGCCTGCGCGTGATGGATCGCGCCGACATCGAGCAGATGATCGAGTTCTTCGCGAGCGCGGCGGCGCGCGCCAAGGCAGCCGGCTTCGACGGCGTCGAGGTGCATGGCGCGCATACGTATATCGTCGCGGGCTTTCTTTCGCCCTGGTACAACCGGCGCGAGGACGAATACGGCGGCTCGCTCGAAAATCGCGCGCGCCTGCTCATCGAGATAATCCACGCGATCAAGGCGCGCACCGGCAACGACTACCCGGTGTGGGTGCGCCTGGACGGCACCGAACTCAACACGCCCGGCGGCATCACGCTCGCCGACGCCGTGGCCACGGCGAAGCTCGCCGCCGCCGCGGGAGCGGACGCCATCAGCGTGTCGGCGTACTCCACGCTCAAGCGCGGCTCCGACTTCACCGAAGCGCCGCTCACGCAGCATCCCGGCGCCTTCGTCGAGTACGCGAAGGCCGTGCGCGCCGCCGTCGACGTGCCCGTGATCGCGGCGGGCCGCATCGAAGCCGACGAAGCCGGCACGGCCATCGCGGCCGGCCACTACGACTTCGTCGCACTGGCGCGCAAGATGCTCGCCGACCCCGAGATCCCCATCAAGCTCGCCGCCAACCGGCCGCAGGACATCCGGCCGTGCATCTACTGCTATGCGTGCGTGAGCGAGATTTTCGTGAACCGCCCCGTGAAATGCGCAGTGAACGCGCAAACGGGCCATGAGGACGATGCGGCGCTCGTTCCCGCCACAACGCCTGGCCACGTGCTCGTGGTCGGCGGCGGCCCGGCGGGCATGGAGGCGGCACGCGTGGCGTCGCTACGCGGCCATCGCGTGACGCTCGTCGAGCGTGGCGAGCGGCTGGGCGGCACGCTCTTTTTCGCGGCGCTCGCCTATCCGGAGAACGGGCGGCTGCTCGATTATCTCGTCGCGCAGATGAATCACCTGCCCGTCGAGGTGAGGCTTTCCACCGCCGCCACGCCCGAACTGGTCGCGCAGTTGAAGCCGAGCGCGATCGTCGTCGCGACGGGCGCGAAGCGCGCGGCCCCGGCCATTGCGGGCGCGACGCAAAAGCACGTGTGGAGCGGCGACGAACTGCGCCGCCTGATGACCAACGACGACGCCCAGCCCATCGCCCAGGCCAAGCTGAGCTTCGCCGAGCGCGCGCTCTTCAAGGCGGGCGGCGTGCTGCGCGTGACGAACAGCACGGAGGCGCTGCAAGGGCTCTCCAAGCTCTGGATGCCGCTTGGCAAGCGCGTGGTGATCGTGGGCGGCGGCCTGGTCGGGCTCGAACTCGCAGAGTTTCTGCTCGCGCGCGGCCGCACGGTGACGGTGCTCGAAGAATCGGGCAAGCCGGGGGCCGAGCTTTCCATCGTGCGCCGCTGGCGCGTGCTCGAAGCCGTCGAGGAGCATGCGAAGGTCGAACGCCACGCGCGCGTGCAGGAAATCACGGCGAACGCCGTGCGCTGGGTCGACAAGGACAACGTGGAGCACCTCGTCCCCGCCGATTCGGTCGTGCTCGCCACGGGCGCGCAAGCCGACGACGCCGTCGCGCGTTCGCTCGCGGGCTGTGGCGTGCCGCTGCATACGGCGGGCGATTGCGCGACGCTCGGTTATATCGAAGGGGCAATGCACAGCGGGCATCGCGTCGGGCGGCTCGTGTAGCCGCGCGTAAAAGCAAGGGGGCGCGCCGGGTTTCCCCGGCGCGCCCCCTTTTTTTCCGGAGTCACTCCGCTACCGGCCTGCGAGCGCCCCTCACACCCAGTTCGGCGCCTCCACGCCGCCATCCACGCCAAGCACCTTGCCCGTGATCCAGCGCGCGGCCGGCGAGCACAGAAAGAGCGCCGCCGCCGCGATGTCCTCGGGCTGGCCGAGCTTCGCCATCGGCGTGGCCTTCACCATGTGCGCCTCGCGCTCGGGCGTGAGGAACTTGCCGAGCGCGTCGGTCATGATCGTGCCCGGTTCGATGGCGTTGATGCGCACGTGGGGCGCGAAGTCCTGCGCGAGATTGCGCGTCATCTGGTTCAGCGCCGCCTTGGCCGCGCCATAGGCGCTGAAATGCTTCTGCGCGTAGCGCGCGGCCGTCGAGGAGATGTTCACGACCGCGCCGCCGCCCGCCTCGCGCATCGGGCCCGCCGCTTTCTGGATCAGCGAATAGGCGGGCGCGACGTTCCACGCGAGCACGCGCTCGAAGTCGGCGCGGCT
Source organism: Paraburkholderia unamae (assembly GCF_003096875.1). Lineage (NCBI taxonomy): Bacteria > Pseudomonadati > Pseudomonadota > Betaproteobacteria > Burkholderiales > Burkholderiaceae > Paraburkholderia > Paraburkholderia unamae. The sequence goes on along the minus strand of NZ_QEOB01000011.1, from coordinate 125,004 downwards.
CATCTTGCGCGGATCGTTGGGGCCCGCGCCGCCCGCGTTGTTCACGAGCAGCGTGATCTTGCCGAACTGCGCCAGCGCGCGCTCGACGAGATGCGAGAGCGCGTCGTCGTCGTTCACGTCGCAGGCGAGCGGCAGGCAGCGCGCGCCGAGCGCCTCGACCTGCGCGGCGAGCGCGTCGAGATCGGCCTGGGTGCGCGCCGCGGCCACGATATCGGCGCCCGCGCCCGCGAGCGCCAGCGCGCACGCGCGGCCAATGCCCTTGCCCGCGCCCGTCACGATCGCCACCTGGCCCTTCACCGAGAACATCTCAGGAAACTGCGTCATCGTCTTCCTCGCATGGTTTGGAAAAGCTCATCGTCGGAGATCGGGCCGCGCGCCGAATCACGCAAACGGACGATAGCCGGCGATGAGCGGAGCGCGAGCGAATCGCGAAACACTGGCTCAGGGCACGAGCGCCGCGCGCAGCATCGCGCCGAACGCCTCCGTGTAGGGCGGCAGCATGCCCCACTCGCGGCGCGGGTCGTGGCCGCCCGCCTTGTAGACGGAGCGCGCGTGGCTGAAGGAGAGAAAGCCCTCGCGCCCGTGGTAGTGGCCCATGCCCGACGCGCCCACGCCGCCGAACGGCGCGTCGTACAGCGCCGGGTGCATGGTGACGTCGTTGATCGACACGCCGCCCGAAAGCGTGTGGTCGAGCACCCACTTTTCCTCGGCCGCGTCGGCGCCGAAGTAATAGAGCGCGAGCGGACGCGCGTCGGCGTTGATGGCGGCCACGGCCTCCTGCACCTGCTTGTACGTGTTGACGACCAGCGCGGGGCCGAAAATCTCGTGGCGCGCAATCGCGCTGTCGCGCGGCGGATCGACCACCACGCGCAGCGACATGCGCCGGCTCGCGGCGCGCTCGCCTTCCACCGCCTCGCCCAGCACCTCGATGCGCGCGCCGCGCGCGCGGGCGTCGGCGAGATAGCCTTCGATGCGCTCGAAGTGGCGCGCGTTGACGATCGCCACGACGTCGCCGTTATCGGCAACGGTGGGATACAGCCCTTCCTGCACCTCGCGCGCCGCCGCGATAAAGGCTTCGAGTTGCGGCTCGTGCACCCACACGACGTCGGGCGAGACGCAAAGCTGACCCGAATTCAGGTTCTTGCCGACGACGATGCGCTCGGCGGCATTGCGCACGTCCGCGCTCGTGCCGATCAGCACCGGCGACTTGCCGCCCAGTTCGAGCGTGACGGGCACGAGGTTGCCCGCCGCCGCACGCATGACTTCCTTGCCGATGGTGCTCGAACCGGTGAACACGAGGTGATCCCACGGCTGCGCGCTGAAGACAGCGGCCACGTCCGCGCCGCCCGTCACGACGGCGAGTTCCTCGGGCGCGAACCGGCTCTTGACCAGTCCCGCGAAGCACTCCGCCGTGTGCGGCGTGACTTCCGAAGGCTTGAGCACGGCGCGGTTGCCCGCCGCGAACACGGAGGCGAGCGGCGAGAGCAGCGTGAATAGCGGCGCGTTCCAGGTGCCGATGATGCCCACCGTGCCCTTGGGCTGATAGCGCACCCAGGCGGTAGCGCCGAAGTTGTCGAACGGCGCGACAGAGGGGCGCGGATCGTCGCCGAGCCACGCCTCGAAGTGGTCGCGCGCGTGCTTGAGCGAGCCGAGCGAGCCGAGAATGTCGTTGGCGAGCGAGAACGCGGCGGGGCGGTTGCCGAAATCCTGGTGCATGGCCTCGCAAAGCGCGTCGGCGTGCTCGACGAGCATATCGATCACGCGTTGCAGGCGGTCGCGGCGCGCGGCGGCGCTCACCGCGCCTTCGGCCGCGAAGGCGCTGCGCTGCGCGTCGAGCAGCGCGCGGATGGCGTCGGCACGGGTGGGTTCGGGCATCGTTGTCTCCTTGGTTTTGGTCTAAGGCGGGGGCGCTGCGGCAAGGCGCAGCCATACATGCTGCACGCAACGTAACCCGCCGCGCACCGCCGGGCGTCGTCCAAAGAGACGATGTTCGCGGCGCGCGCAGCCACCACGATACCGTGGACAACACTCCACCTGGTCGTTGCGGCCCCATCCATGCGAACTTCCCAGCCCTATCAACCCGGTTTGCGCACGCATGCCGGGCTCGCCCTGCTCGCGCTCGTCTACATCTTCTCGTATATCGACCGCCAGGCCATCGCGGTCCTGATCGAGCCGATCAAGCGCGAATTCGCGGTGTCCGACACCGCCATCGGCAGCCTGAGCGGCGTGGCCTTCGCCGTGCTCTACGCGGGTCTCGGCGTGCCGATCGGCAAGCTCGCCGACCGCGCGAACCGGCGCAACATCGTCGCGCTCTGCTGCGGACTCTGGAGCCTCGCGACGATGGCGTGCGGCGTGAGCGCGCAATTCTGGCAACTGTTCCTCGCGCGCATGGGCGTGGCCGTGGGCGAAGCGGGCGGCATGGCGCCCTCGGTCTCGCTCATCGCCGACATGTACCCGCCGCAACGCCGCTCGCTCATGCTCAGCGTCTTCATGCTCGGGCCGAACCTCGGCGTGCTCGTCGGACTCGCGGCGGGCGGCTGGATCGCGCAAACCCACGGCTGGCGCGCGGCCTTCCTGTTCTTCGGCGCGCCGGGCGTCGTGCTCGCGCTGCTCGTGCGCCTCGTCGTGCGCGAGCCGCAGCGCGGCGCGTTCGAACTGGCCCCGGCCGCGCGCGCCGCCAGCCGGCCGTTGCGTGCGCAACTGTCCCGTCTCTGGTCGATCCGCGCGCTGCGCTTCCTGTGCCTCGCGTGCGCGAGCGCGGGCGTCGCTTCCTATGGCTACGGCATCTGGGCCACGACTTTCCTGGTTCGCACCTATGGCGTGACGCTCGCGCAAGCGGGCTTCGTATTCGGCGTGACGAGCGGCGTGGGCGCGATAGCGGGCGCGCTGTTCAGCGGCGTGCTGTGCGACCGGCTCGTCGCGCACGACCGGCGCTGGCAACTCGCCTTGCCCATGATCGGCATCGCGCTCAGCATTCCGGCGGTGCTCGCGTTCCTGCTGTGGCCCGCCACCGGTGCGTGGCACGCGGGCGCGCTTGCCGTGCCGCACGCGATGGTCTTCGCGCTCCTGTTTTCGTTTTTCGCGAGCTGGTTTCCAGCGCTCTCATACGCAGCGGCGAGCCAGCTCGTGAACGCCGACGAGCGCAGCACCGCCGCCTCCCTCGTCAACCTGTTTCTCACGCTGTTCGGCGTCGGCCTGGGGCCGCTCGTCACCGGCGTGTTGAGCGATCGTCTCACGCCGCTTTACGGGCACGACGCGCTGCGCTACGCACTCGTCGGCACGATGACGATCCTCGTGGCCACCGTCGCGTTCTACGCCGCCGCGCTCAATCCCTATCGTCAACGGCTGGCGGCGATGCACGCGGCCGCTTCCCAACCTGCCTGATCCCACTACTGCGAACCACTTCATGTCCGCTTCCGCACCCGTCGTACTCGTCACTGGCGCGAGCCGGGGTATCGGCGCCGCCACCGCGCTCGCGTTCGGCCGCGCAGGCTGGCGCGTCGCCATCACGGCGCGCACGCAAACCGAAGGCCAGGCGCTCGATCATCAATTGCGCCGCAGCGACGGCTCGCTGCTCACCGGCAGCCTCGCGTCCACCGCGCAAGCGGTGCGCGAAACGGGCGCCGACGTTTTCGCGCAGCCGATGGACCTGATGGACGGCCCCTCGCTCGACGACGCCGCCGCAGCCGTCCTCGCGCATTACGGCCGTGTCGACGTGCTCATCAACAACGCCGTGTACCAGGACCGCGAAACCAACGCGATGCTGCTCGACACCGACGACGACGTGCTCGCACGCACCTTCTACGGCAACGTGAGCGCGCCGCTGCGGCTCGTGCGCAGGCTGCTGCCTTCGATGATCGCGCAAGGCAGCGGCCAGATCGTCAACGTTTCCTCGGGTGCGGGCAAGAACGATCCGCCCGCGCCCGCCAACCAGGGCGGCTGGGGCTTCGCTTACGGCGCTTCCAAGGCGGCGCTCGCGCGCATGGCGGGGTGCCTGAACCGCGAGCACGGCCGCGACGGCATACGCGCATTCAGCGTGAACCCGGGCGTGGTGGCGACCCAGGCGTTGAGCGCCGCGCTCGGCGACGGCGGCGAGATCGAAAAGCGCTATGGCGCGATGAAGCCGGAAGCGATCGCGGCGGCGCTGCACTGGCTCGTGACCGATGCGCGCGCCGTGCCGTTCGCCGCCCGCACGGTCATGCTGGATTTGCAGGAACTCGTGCGGGAGTACGGACTCGCGTAACGTGGATGGCGGTAAAGCCGGGACCGCCGCGAGCGCGTTACCGGCGGTCGCCGGCCCAAAGCGCGGGATGCCGCCCCGCCCAGGGCCGTGAACGCTCCAGTTGTCCCGCGAGCCGCAGCAACGTATCTTCGCGCGCGAATTGCGCCGCGAACTGCATGCCGATCGGCAAACCCGTTTGGGGATGACTTTCCAGCGGCACCGACATCGCGGGGACACCGGCCACGTTGAACGGCGGCGTGAAAGGCGCATGCTGAAACACGCGCTGCGTCCATTCGAGACCGCTCATCGATTCGGAATCCTTGCCATATTCCCCGATGGCCGGCGGCATGTGCGCAAGGGTCGGCGTGAGGAGCACGTCGAAGTCCTCGAACCAGTGGCCGACCGCTCGCGTCACGGTGTTGCGCATCGCGAGCGCGGCGGCGAATGCGGACGCCTTTTCCTCCTTGCCGTAGCGATAGCAGGCCAACGTCGCCGCTTCCAGCGTCGTCCCGTCGATCGGACGGCCGGTCGCGGCCGCCAGCCCTTCGATCCAGCCGACGAGCGTCGCGGTCCAGATCGTCGCGTTCATCTGCACGAATGCGTCCCACGAGACGCCGAGCGGCGGCCGCACCTCCCGAACTGTATGACCCAGGTCCTCCAGAAGCTTTGCGGTCGAGATCGCCGCCGCCGCAATGGCCGGGTCGGTTCGATCCGCGTTCCACGGATCGATCATCATGCCGATCTTGAGCGTGCCTGGCTCGCGCCCCACTTCGGAAAGAAAGCTGTGCGCGGGCGCGGCGGTCGCATAGGGCTCGCCGATCGCACGCCCCTGGATCGCATCGAGCAGCGCGGCGCTGTCGCGCACGCTGCGGCTCACGCCCAGTTGCACGCCGAAGCCCGCGAAGACTTCGTCGAGATCGGGGCCGTTCGAGCTGCGCCCGCGCGTCGGCTTGAGCCCGAAAAGGCCGTTGCAGGCGGCGGGCACGCGGATCGAGCCGGCCGCATCCGTGGCGTGCGCGAGCGGCACGATGCCGGCCGCGACCGCCGCGGCCGCGCCGCCGCTCGACCCGCCCGCGCTCAGCGCCACCTGCCACGGATTGCGCGTCGCGCCTTGCAGCGTGGATTCGGTCGTCGTGCTGAACGCCATTTCGGGCGTCGTCGTGCGGCCGATCGTCACGAGCCCGGCCGCGCGGAACCGTGACATGAGCCACGAATCGGCGCTCGCCACCACCCCGCTGGCAAGCCGGCTTCCCAGTTCCAGCCGCTTGCCTTTCATGGCGAGCGCGAGGTCCTTGATCAGAAACGGCACGCCCGCGAGCGGCCCCGCGCCATGTTCCGCGTAGCCGCCGCTTTCGGCAGCGGGCCAGTGCTCGATCACCGCGTTGATTTCCGGATTGACGGCAACGATGGCCGCGCGCGCCAGTTCGGCAAGCTCCGTGGGCGTGACCTCGCGGTCCGCCACCCGTTGTGCGAGCCCGATTGCGTCGTGGCTCGTGTATTCGCTGAGATTCATGTTCGCCTCCGTGTCGAAGTCAACACGATAGAGCGGGAACACACCGGCGATTAGCCAGCGAAACCGGCAAGGATTGAACCATCGATGGCACAATCCCTGTGCCAGCCTCGCGCTATCCTCAACGTTCAGCCGGAATGCATGCGCCCATGACCCGAGACCTCAACGACACGCTCGTTTTTCTTCGCGTCGTCCAGTCAGGCAGCTTTACCGCGGCGGCCACCGCGTTGCAGATTCCGAAGACGACGGTGAGCCGGCGCGTGCGCGAACTCGAAGCGCACCTCGGTTCGCGCCTGCTGCACCGGACCACGCGCAAGCTGCGCCTCACCGAAGCGGGCACGGCCTATTTCGAGCACTGCCGGGGCATCGCGAAGCAACTCGACGAAGCGGAGAACGCGGTTCAGCGCATACGCGGCACGCCCGGCGGCTGGCTGCGCGTGACACTGCCTTATTCGTTCGGCGCCACATGGATCGCGCCACTGATCGCGGGATTCTGCACGCGCTATCCCGATGTGCGCCTCGATATTCTGGCGACGCACGTGCCCCTGGATCTTTTCGACGACGAAGTCGACGTCGCGCTGCGCCTTGGCGCGCTTCCCGATTCGAGTCTCGTGGCGCGGCGGCTCGGCAGCTTTTCGACGTCGGTCTACGCGAGCTCCGCGTATGTCGAGGCGCACGGCGCGCCCTCCGCGCCCGACGAACTCCACCTTCATCCGTCGCTCGCGCTGCATCAGGCCCGCAGCGACAGCGGCTACACCTGGCCTTTGCGCAAGGCCGGACGCAAAGCGGCGCACTACGCCCTCGAACCGGTGATCGTCGCGAGCGACCCGGTGCTGCTTCTCGACGCCGCGCGCGCGGGCAAGGGCTTGTTGCTGGCCATGGATGCCAGCATGGCGCCCGAGGTCGAGGCAGGACGCCTGCTAAACGTGCTGCCCGAATGGATAGGACCGCAACAAGACCTGAATGCGCTGTTCCCGCGCGAGCGCGTGCCTTCGCCGAAGTTGCAGGCCTTTCTGCATTACCTCAAGACGCAATTGCGCTTTGGGGAGGAAAGGTAACGCGGTTAAGGCCTCAATCCGCCGCGATGAATCGCAGCGTGCCCGCGAGGCGTGCCGGGCCGCCCGTGTCGTTCGGATGATTGATGCCGTCCGTCACGGGCACCTCGGCGAAATCGAACGGGCTCACGCCGTCCAGGCACGCCACGTTCACGGCATGGAGATTCGGATTGGACCGACGTTGCAGATGGGTATGGATGCCACAGCGAGAGCAGAAGAAGTGCTGCGCCGATTCCGTATTGAAGCGATAACGGCTTAGCGCCTCCTCGCCGTGCAGGAATCGGAACCCGCCCGCTTCGACCGGCGCCACCACGGCGCCGCGCATGCGGCAGTATGAGCAGTTGCAGCGGCGGACCGAGTTGAAACCGTCGCTGAGCGTGACTTCGAAGCGCACCGCGCCGCAGTGGCATTGCCCGGCGTGACAATTCGTATTGCTAACCATATTATTTGTCGCTCCGTCAATGTGGCCTCAAGCGGTCCATGCGTTGATGTCGAGCACCGCTTCGGCGAACGCTTCGGGCGCCTCCTGCGGAAGATTGTGACCGGCATTCGCCACGATGCGATTTTCGTGGCGCGCCGTGAAGCGCGTTGCGTTCGCCTCTCTTCCCCCCGGTGGCGAGACGCCGTCGGCGTCTCCTTCGAGCGTGATCGCAGGCACGGTGATCGGCGGCATGGCGGCGAGGCGCCGCTCGATATCGTCGAATCGCGGGTCGCCTTCGACGAGGCCAAAGCGGTGCCGGTAGGAATGAACCACCACGTCGACGAAATCGGGATTGTCGAACGCCGCGGCAGAGCGCGCGTACATGTCGTCGTCGAAGCGCCAGGTCGGCGACCACAGCGACCACAACAGACGGCAGAACGCGCGCCGGTTTTCCGTCAAGCCGGCGCGGCCGCGCTCGCCATGCAGGTAGTACTGGTACCACATCCGGTATTCCTTTTCGGGGTCGGCCGGCTGCACGGCGGCAGCGATATTCTGGATGTTGTAGCCGTTGACCGAAACGAGCCCGCGCACGCTGTCCGGCTGGAGCGCCGCCGCGATACATGCCGCTCTGCCGCCCCAGTCGTATCCGCCGAGAATGGCCCGGCTGATTCCGAGTGCGTCCAGCAGCGCCAGCAAGTCCGCGCCAAGCGCCGCTTGCTGGCCCGAGCGAAGTGTCGTGGGCGAAAGAAAGCGCGTGGGCCCGTATCCCCGCAGCCAGGGCGTGATGACGCGCGCGCCCTCGGAAGCGAGGCGTGGCGTCACATCGTTATATGCGTGGATGTCGTACGGGAAGCCATGTAGCAGGACCACGGGCCAGCCGTTCGCGTCGCCCTGTTCGTCATAGGCGATGTCGAGCAGGTCGGTTGCAATGTGTTTGAGCATGGAGCCCTCCTTCGCGCTCGCTCGGGTGATCACGCACGGCCAGCAAACAACGTGCGTGAGGTCGTATCAAAGCCCCAGAAAAACCGCGCCGGCCGCGACGACCAGGCAGGCGACCCAGCGCATGCCGCTGACCGCCTCGCGCAGAAATAGCCGTCCGATCAGCACGGCGAACACCACGCTGGTCTCGCGCAACGCAGACACCGCGCCCATCGCGCCCGACTGGAGCGCCCAGATCACGATGCCATACGCCGCGATCGACACGAGGCCGCCCGCCAGCGACGAGGCGATCGAAAGCGGCTCGGCGCGTACCGGCGTCCATAGCGGCTCGAACCCGCGCCGCGCGACGAACAGCACCGGCATCGCCCAGTAGAAGAGGAACATCCATGCGGTGTAGCTGAGCGGCTGCGCGCCGGACAAGCGTACGCCGATGCCGTCGATCACGGTATAGAGCGCGATCGTCGCCCCCGTGGTCAGCGCGCCCAGCGCACCCGCGCGCGACACGTGACGCCCCTGTAGCGCGATGGCGATGATGCCGCCTGAAATCATCACGATCCCGAGCACGTGCAAGGCGCCGATCGCCTCGTGCGCGAAAAGCGCCGCGCCGAGCGTGACGAGCAGCGGCGAGGAGCCGCGCGCGATCGGGTACGCCAGCGCCAGATCGCTGCGCCGATACGAGCGCACGAGGCTCACGTTGTAGAAGATATGCACAAGCCCCGATGCGACGATGTAGGGCCACGCACCGGCGGCCGGCAAGGGGCTGGCGAGGATGACGAACGTGGAGACCGTCGCGATCGCGATGCTCATCCACGTCATCGACAAGGACCGGTCGCGGTTGCCGTGCAGCATCGCGTTCCAGCTCGCGTGGAGCAGCGCGGCGAAAAGCACGATACCGCCGGTATAGCTGAGCATGGAGGTGACGGGCCGCAATGACGCGGTCATTGAAAGAGTGGTCAGACGAGAAGGATATCTATCTTGTGAGCGGCCAACAAACGAGATAAATTGCGGATTCATGTTAGAAAAACTCACCTGAATGAAACCGGTACTCCCCCCGCTCAATGCCCTGCGGGCCTTCGAGGCCGCCGGTCGGCTCGGCAGCTTCAAGGAAGCCGCCGCCGAACTGCACGTGACGCCGGGTGCGGTGAGCCAGCACGTGCGCCTGCTGGAGGCGTGGCTTGGCGCGCCCCTGTTCGACCGGCAAAACCGGCGCGTGGCGCTCACGCCCGCGGCGCAGGCCTATCTGGAGGCAATCGGCCCCTTGTTCGAACAGCTTGCGCAGGCGACCGCGCGATACGGTGTGCCACAAACGGCTTCACGAACGCTCTCCGTGAATGCGCCCGCAACGTTCACGTTGCGCTGGCTGGTGCCACGGCTCGCGAAATTCCGCGCCGGACATCCCGACGTGGAGGTCAAGGTGGAGACGTCGAACGGGCCGCTGGAGAGCCTGAGTGAGGAACACGACATCATCATCCGGGGTGGACCGGACACGTTCTACGGCTATGCGATGCGGCCGTTTCTGACCGAGGAGCGGCTGCCGGTTTGCAGTCCCGCCCTGTTGCAGCGCGCGCCGCTGCGATCGCCCGGCGACTTGCGGCAGCACACATTGCTGCATACCTCCAGCCTTCCCCGCCTCTGGCCCGACTGGCTCGCGAGCGCGCGGCTTGCCGACCTGAGACCGGCTGCCGCATTGACCTTCGATCACTTCTACCTGACCTTGCAGGCCGCCATCGATGGAATCGGCGTCGCGATGGGGCCGACCGCGCTGGTCGCCGACGATCTCGCCGCCGGCCGGCTCGTCACCCCGTTCGCCGGCCCTCGTCTGCCCTCGCGCAGCTATTGCACTTACGTTCCGGATGAGAAGTCCGGCGATGGTTTGATCGAGCGGTTTCGTTCATGGCTCGAGCGCGAAGGCGCAGGTTCGTGAACGCATCGCACGCAGCGATTTCAAGTATCGACCTAAGCGTCGTGATCTGACCTCGAAGGGATCTCCGCAGCCGGGAGAGTGCGCTGATGCGTGGCGATCTGCCATGTGTTTCCCCACGGATCGCTCACCATGGCTCGCCTGTCGCCGTATGGCATATCGGCTGGCGCTTCGAGCGAAATCGCCTTCGCGGCAATCGCGCGCCGGTAGGTCGAATCGGCGTCTTCAACGTAGACATAGAGAAATGCCGGCATGAAATCGCGCAAGCCGTCTCCGTCGCTAATCATCACGATTGAATCGCCAATCACGATTTGGGCAGGCCGTCCTGCACGAAATTCGCCCTGCGCCTGAAACACCGTTTTGATGAATGCGATCAGATTTTCCGGATCGCGCACGACGATTCGGGGCGTAACGGTATGCCATCCATCGGGCTGATATCCGGCCATGTGGCGTCGCCTCGCAAGAGATTCGCAAGCACATTGTGCGCCGGGCACGGGATATCCGCAAAGGGGCCCGGTTCATCTCCCCCACATCAATTCGGCCCCCGAAACGATTCGTCGCGCCGCACCAGTGAAATCGGGCTTCCCACATATTGGGGATTCGATTCCATTACGCGTCACGCCGAAAATCGAAATAAATACTTGCGAACAATGCGCTTAATTATCAGCAGCCACTTTCCTAAACTTGTTATTAGCTGGCACGAAGCAAGCCGCGCTATCGGCTCACGGTATGCCGCCAATACCGTGCAATACCGAGCCGAGCCATTCCGGCCTGAGAAGCCTGATTTCACGTCGCCTGAAACGGTTGCGCGAGTTTGATCGCCACGAACCAGGCGTACAACGATCGCCATAGAGCAATACAAATGGATCGTTTGCGTCGAAATTTCACTTTAATCATGGAGGAGCACATCATGAACCAATCCACCCGCACCCTGCTCGCGGCCGCAGCCGCACTCATGCTGTCGGCCGGTGCATATGCACAGAGCAACAACACGCTGGCGACCCCGTCGACCACCTCGCCGGCCGCGGCGGCGCCCGCCGCCAATGCAACGAGCGGCTACGGCACGCCTGGCGGCGCCAACTCGGACAGCGGCATGAGCGCGGGTTCGCCGAACCTGGCCCAGCCGAACGGCGCTGCCACCCTCACCAACCCGCCGCCGAGCAATAACACGCTGGCAACTCCGTCCACCAAGTCGCCGGCCGCCAATTAACGGCAATCAGGCCGCCTGATGTGAGCCGCTGCCGCCGAATGCACCGGGCGGTAGCGGATCACGAAAGCCTAGGCGAGCAACACCAAGGCATCCGAGAGCGACAACACCGTCGTTCGCGTATCGAATGCGGTGTCGAACAAATGTTCGTGGACCACCGTATCCGGGTCGTAACAACAATCCTTGACCGTGTAGAGCCGGAAGTCCGCGTCGCTTGCATACGCAACCGACGAGAGCACGACGCCGGTCGTTGCAATGCCGACCAGAATCAGCGAATCGACGCCATGTGCGCGAAGCCGCGCCTCCAGACCGGTGCCGAAGAACACGCTGGCCCGATGCGCGGCGATGAGCGGCTCATCGGCCTGCTGATTCAACTGCGGCGCGGTCCCGTCGTTCAGAAAGAGACCCAGTCGCTTGATGCCCTGCCCATTCCTGTTCAGCGGGCTGACTTCCGCATAGCCCGGACTGAAGCGCAGATTCGCGAAATAAACGCCGACGCCTTTCGCGCGCGCGGCATCGCATAGCGCGCGCGTATTGGCCAGCAGCGTGGGCGCGACCGATGGAAAGAGCCCAAGTATGTCGGTCTGATAATGCATGACGACCAGCGCGGTTTGCGCCGGCACGACAGGCACGATGGACGGGATGGACGGGTTCATGCGTTGATGTTGCCTCCAGGCAGTGCCTTCGTTCGCACGGCTTCCTCAACGCGCATGATAGTCCCAACCGCCGGGTGGGCGGCGTCATCTCGCCTCAACTGTCACCCGCCCCGCTTCACCACGCGTAGCGCCCCGTCAGCAGCACATTGCGGCGCTGCCCGTACTGGCAGCGGGTCACGCTGCCGCAACGCGCCACATAGGTGCGATCGAGCAGGTTGTTCGCCGAAAGCACGAAGCGCCAGTGCTCGATGTCGTAGTGAACGGCCGCGTCGACGAGCGTGAACGAACCCACGGGCAACGTATTCGCCGTATCGGCGTAGGTCGGGCCCACATACTGCACGCCCGCGCCGAAGCCCATGCCGCGCAGCGGGCCGCCCGTAAGCGAATAGTCGAGCCACACCGAAGCGAGATTGCGCGGCGTTGCGGTGGGCGTCTTGCCGACGGTCGGATCGTCCGCGCTGCCCTGTGTGACCTTGACGTCTTGCAGCGTGTACGCGGCCTGCAAACGCAGGTTTTCGGTCAGCTCGGCGGTCGCTTCGAGTTCGAGGCCGCGGCTGCGCGTTTGCCCTGTCTGCACGTTGCCGGTGAGCGCCGGATCGGGCGCGGCGGTCAGCGCATTGTTCTGGCGCAGATCGAACAGCGCAGCCGTGAAGTTCGCGTTCATGAAAGCGGGCTGGTACTTCAGGCCCAGTTCCCACTGCTTCGACTTGAGCGGCTTGTAGGTTCCGCCATAGGCGTTCACGCCGATCACGGGCTGGAACGATGTGGAGTAGCTGATATACGGCGCGAGCCCCGAATCGAACAAATACATCAGCGCCGCGCGGCCGCTGAAGGCGCTGTTGTGCTGGTCGGTCGTCTCGCCGCTGAAGTTGTCGAGGTTGCTCGACGAGACCCAGTCCTCGCGTCCGCTCAGCACGAGGCGCCACTTCCGGTACGCCATCTGGTCCTGTGCATAGAGGCCGAACTGGCGCTGCACCTGGCGCATCTGCGTGTCGTTGAACGACGGCGCGACCACCGGCAGATTCAGCGCGACGGGGTTGTACAGGTTGAGCGCGTAGCCGGTGTACGTGTAGCCTTCGTTGTCGGTGAAGTTCTGGTTCGTGAAGTTGAAGCCGATCAGCAGCGTGTGATCGACCGGCCCCGTCTTCACCTTGCCGAGCAACTGGTTGTCGATATCGACGTCATTGAAGCTCGAACGCAGGTTCATCGCCGCGCGCTGCATGGTTTGCTGGTCGGCGCTCAGGCTGTAGCCGAACAACGCCTGGTTGTCCAGGTCGAGATGCGAATAGCGGAAGTTCTGCCTGAAGGTCCAGTCCGGACTGAAACGATGCTCGAACAGGTAGGAGAACGAATATTGCGTCTTGTCGTAGTTCTCGTAGCCGGGGTTGCTGGTGGCGAGGCTCGTCGGTATGCGCTGGCCGTAGAGGGTCGGCGCGACCGTGCCGTAGTACGGCAGGAAGTTGTTCGTGTCCATCGTATCGTCATGCAGATACGTGGCCATCAGCGTGAGCGAGGTGTCGGCGCTCGGGCGCAGCGTGACGGACGGCGCCACCAGCGTGCGCGTGCCGTGCACGGAGTCCACCTGGTTCTGGCTATAGGTTTCGGAGGCAATGAAGCGGTACAGCACGCGCTTGTCCGCGTCGAGCGGGCCCGACGTGTCGATGCCGATGCCGTAGTGGTTGTAGCTGCCCGCGAGCAGATCCACCTGGCCGCGCGCGTAGTCGGTCGGCATCTTCGAGACCATGCTGACGACGCCGCCCGGCTCGCCCAGACCGTACAGCACCGACGCCGGACCCTTCACGACCTCGATGCGTTCGAGCTGGTACGGATCGACGCGCCACTGGTCGAGCGCGCGGCCCGGCACGGCGGGCAGGCGCGTGCCGTCGAGGTAGAAAAAGTCCGAGCTGAAACCGCGAATGTTAAACGCGTCGTTACGGATGTCGTTGCTGTAGTAGGTCTGCACGCCCGCCGTGTAGTGGAGCGCGTCGTTGAGGTTCGTGACGTTGCGGTCGTCGAGCTGGGCGCGGCCGATCACCGAGATCGACTGCGGCGTTTCGTGGATCGGCGTGTCGGTCTTGGTCGCGCCGCTGCCCTGGTTGGCCACGAAGCCGTTCACCGGACCAAAGGCGGATTCACGTGTCGCCTTCACCGCAACGGCCGGCAGGGTGCTCGTCTCCCGAGGCGGCTCACCCGGCTTGTTCGGCTCGCTCGTCGCGCCCTGCTGCGTCTTGCCCGCCTCGTCGCTGGTGACGGCCTGCGCATGCGCTATCCCCGACGACATGGTCGTCACCGCCACGCCGACCAGCATGGTCAGCGCCTTCTTCTGCATCCCTGCCCGCATTTCTTCCCCGCTTCCTGGGCCGCGACAAACGTCGCGGCGTGTTGACCTTTGTCCCGTGTCCTCACGGTGAAGCGAATTCTAAATGCGAATCAGTATCATTACTAGTTATTATTTTGGACGAATGGCGGCCCGCGATATCCGTCCAGCGTTGAGCGCTGGGCCGCCCGGCAACGGCATCCCCCGGCGGCACGCAACACGTCTCAAGCCCGCGCTTTGACCGCCTTCGGTTCGGCGAGTCCCAGCAGCGAGGCGAGGCTTTTCTCGCCGCGCATGCGCGTGGTTTCGATGCGCTGTTCGAGATCGACGAGATGCGCCTGCATGCGCTCGATCGCACCAGGTGCGTCGCGCCGCGCAAGACATTCGACGATGGCCGCGTGCTCGTCGTGCTCGCAAGGCGCGTAGCCCGGCGGCTCGTACAGGCCGACGATCAGCGAGCTGCGCGACACCAGTTCCGTCAGGTAGCGCAGCAGCACCGCATTGCCCGCGAGCGCGGCCACGCGCAGGTGAAAGTCGCTCGCGAGCCGCGCCCACGAAGGCTGGTCGAAACGGTGCATGGCCGCATGCTCCTCATCGAGTTGCTTACGCAACTGCACGAGGTCGGCGTCGGTCACGCGCGCCACGGCCAGTTCCACCAGCGCGCGTTCGAGCGCGCGGCGCGCCTCGAAAATTTCGCGGGTCTCCTCGGGCGTGGGCTCCGCGATCACCGCACCCTTGTTGGGGCGCAGCGTGACGATGCCGTCATGCGCCAGCTTTTCGAGCACGCGCCGCACCGTTGCACGGCCCACGTCGAAAAGCTGGCACAAGTCCGGCTCCGGCAGCTTGGTGCCGGGCGTGAGCCGATGCGCGAGCACGCCCTCGACGATGGCGCGGTACAGATGCGCTTCGGTGCGCGTATCCAGCGATGCCGGCTCGCTCCCGTTCGCGCCGCCCTCGTCGATCGATTCGCGCGCGGCGGCTTTTTTTGCGGCTGATTTTGCTGTGATGCTTTTCGAGGCGGGGCTTTTCAAGGCGGCTTTCTTCGCGGCGGTCTGTCGGGTTGCGGACATGATGGTCGTTGCGTGCGGCGCGGGCGTGGAGAGCGTGGGACGTGTCCCAGTTTAGCGGATCGTCGCGGCCGCGCCGGTGTCCACGGTCTCCACCGCATCCACCGTGTCCATGTGCGCGCTGAGCGCGCCAGGCGTCGTCATCCAGATCGCGCCCGCGCGCGCCGCCTGCGCGATGTGGGCGAGCGCGCGCCTGAGGTGGCGCAGCCGGTACGGCTGCCCCACCAGATAAGGATGCAGCGCGATACCCATCACGAGCGGCTGCCCGCGCGTGGGGTGCCCGGCTTGCGCGAGCATCTCGTCGAACTGATCGACGATCATGTCGGCGAACGCCGCGCCGTCGAGTTGCCGCCCGACGATCATGGGAATGTCGTTCACTTCCTGCGGATACGGAATCGACCACAGCGGCCCGTGCGCGGTGCGCATGCGCACGGGCCGGTCGTCGTGACACCAGTTGAGCGTGTAGCGATAGCCCGCCTGAGCGAGCAGATCGGGCGTGTCGAGCGTTTCCGATATCCACGGCGAAAGCCATCCGGCCGGCGCTTGCCCCGTGAGCGCCGCCATACGCGCGCGGCAATGCACGATCAGGTCGCGCTCGTGCGTGCGTTCGAAGTCGCTTTGCCGGTGCGCGTTGGTGTGGCCATGCGCGATCAGTTCGTCGCCGCGCTTCACGCATGCCTCGATCAGCGCCGGGCAATGATCGAGCAGCGCGGTGTTCATCACAATGCCCGCCGGCAGCGCGAGATCGTCGAACAGGTCGAGACAGCGCCACGCGCCCACGCGGTTGCCATATTCACGCCAGCTGTAGTTGAGCACGTCGGGCTGCGGCGAGAGCGGGCCCAGATTCGCGCCGAGCCCCTCGCCGAAAGCGAAGTGCTCCAGATTGAAGCCGAGATACACGGCGAGGCGCGCGCCGTTGGGCCAGCAATACGTATCGCGCGCAACGATCGGCCGGTAGTCGAAGCGTCCGTGCGTGCGCAGCGCGCCGAAGCGCGGGTCCGTGCGGGTGCTCTCGTGGGGACTGCCGGGCGTGTCGATGTGCGCGGCGGCCGTGAAGGTTGTCGTCATTGCGTCGTTACCTGTGTGTGCGATTGCGGTGCTGTTCGTGGTGCCATCCGTTGCATCGCGCGCACCGCCCTTGTGCGAGGGCGAACCGATTTGGCGCAATGCAGATGGTCAACCATTTGATACGCAGATCGTATGCAAATCGTGTTCCATATCGTTCACACATTGCCGTGACTGGCGTCGCGGCGAATCCTCATCGATCGTGAACGAAATGGCACAGGTCTTGCGTGAAGCGTCCCGTCCGCGGCTTCGGTCCGCGCCCGTCAAACTCACTGGAGAACCGCCCCATGTCCCCACGCCGCACCGCTCACACGGCCGCCCGCCCCGCTTCCTCGCCGCGCCGCCAGTGGTTCAAGGCAAGCGCCGTCGCCATCGCGCTCACCGCAGCCGCGCTGTCCTGCGGCGTTGCGTACGCCGCCGACACCATCAAGATCGGTCTCGTCACCGCGCTCTCGGGCCAGTCGGCGCGCGCGGGCGAGGCGCTCACGCGCGGCATGACCATCGCCATCGACGAAATTAACGCAAGCGGCGGCGTGCTCGGCGGGCGCAAGCTCGAACTCGTGCGCCGCGACGACGAGGGCAATCCCGCCAAGGGCGTGCTCGCCGCGCGCGAGCTGATCTACAAGGACAAGGTGGCGGTGCTGTTCGGCGGCCTCGACACGCCGGTTTCCATGGCCATCGTGCCGCTCGCCAATCACGAGAAGGTGCCGTTCATGGACCCCTGGGCCGCGGGCACGCAGATCACGCACAACGGCGCGAAGCCGAACTACGCGTTCCGCGTTTCCGCCGTCGACGAGCTGGTGGACGTGGCGATGGTCGCGCACGCGCAGCAGGCGTTCGGCGCGAAGAAGCTGGGCCTCATCCTCGTGAACAATCCGTGGGGCCAGTCCAACGAAAAGGGCATCGTCGCGGCGCTGGCCGCGAAGGGCATGAAGCCGGCCGGCATCGAGAAGTTCGAGGCCACCGACGTGGACGTCACGCCGCAGCTCGGCCGCCTCAAGGCGGCGGGGGCCGACACCTTGCTCATGGTCGGCAACGTCGGGCCCTCGGCGCAGGTGGTGAAGTCGCTCGACCGCATGGGCTGGCAGGTGCCGATCGTCTCGCACTGGGGCCCGGCGGGCGGCCGCTTCACCGAACTCGCGGGACCGAACGCGAAGAACGTGCATTTCGTCCAGACCTATAGCTTCTTCGGCGCGAACACGCCGGTCAGCACGCGCGTGGTGGCCGAACTCAAGGCGAAGTATCCCGACATCAAGAGCACCGACGACATCACGCCCGCGGTGGGCGTCGCCAACGCCTACGACGCGATGCGCCTGAGCGCGCTCGCCATCGACAAGGCGGGCTCCACCGACGGCGATGCGATTCGCAAGGGCTACTATGCAATCGACCGCTACGACGGCCTGATCAAGACCTACGTGCATCCGTTCAGCGAGCAGCAGCCCGACGCGCTCTCCGCGAGCGACTACGTGTGGGCGCAGTTCATCGACAACCGCATCGTGCCGGTGAGCGCCGCCGGCGGCCAGATGGCCTCGAAGTAAGGCACAGGCACTCCGGAGATTCACTCATGCAATGGATATCGGCGCTGGTTGCGGGCCTCGGCCTCGGCAGCATGTACGGGCTCATGGCGCTCGGCTTTCATCTGACGTTCGCGGTCAGCGCAACGGTCAACTTCGCGCAGGGCAGCTCGATGATGCTGGGCGCCGTGCTCGCCTACACGTTCGCGCAAACGCTCGGCTGGCCCATGCCGCTCGCCATCGCGCTGGCGCTGGCGGCATGCGCGCTCTACGGGCTCGTGGTCGAGCGCCTGGCCGTGCGGCCGTTCGCGCGGCGCGGCTCGAACGCCTGGCTCATGGCGACCGTGGCGCTCGGCATCGTGCTCGACAACGTCGTCATGCTGACCTTCGGCACCGAGCCGCGCAGCCTGCCCTCGGCGCTCGCGCAGTCGTCGCTGCGCATCGGCGGCGCGGGGCTCGGCGTGTATCCGCTGCAACTCGTGATTCCCGCAGTCGGCCTGCTGCTCGCCGCCGTGCTCCATTACGTGCTGCGGCGCTCGCGCTGGGGCGTGGCGATGCTCGCCGTGGTGCAGAACCGCGACGCCGCGCGCCTCATGGGCATCCCGATCCAGCGCACGGTAGCCGCCGCCTTTGCCGTTTCCGCGCTGCTCGCGGGCGTGGCCGGCGTGCTGATCGCGCCGCTCTTCAACGTGCAGTCGGACATGGGCACCGTGTTCGGGCTCAAGGCCTTCGCGGTCGCGATCCTGGGCGGGCTCTCCAGCGCGTGGGGCGTGATGATCGCGGGGCTGCTGTTCGGCGCAGCCGAAGCGCTGATTACGGCCACGCTCGGTTCGAGCTACACGCAGATCATTACATTCGGGCTCCTGATCGTCGTGCTGGCGATCCGGCCCAACGGCCTCTTCGGGCGCGCGGAGGTGCGCAAGGTATGAGCGATTCCCGACTTTCCCTCGCCGCCCGCGCGCAGGCGCTTCATCCGGGCACGAGCGCAAGCGCGAGCGCGCCACGCTCGCGCGGACCGTGGCCTGGCGTGGCGCTGGCCGCCGTGCTGCTGGCCGCCGCTTTCGCGGCATGCAGCGTCAACGGCTATTTCGTCGTGGTGCTCGCGGGCGTGGCGCTGCTCGCCATTTGCGGCGTGGGCCTGAACCTGCTGCTCGGGCTCATGGGCCAGGTGTCGTTCGGCCATGCAGCGTTCTATGCGATCGGCGCCTACGCCGTCGCGATCCTCACCACGCAATCCGGCTGGAACTTCTGGGCCGCGTGGGCGCTCGGCGCGGGCGTGTCGGCCGCAGCCGGCGCGCTGCTGGCGCTGCCCGCGCTGCGCGTGCGCGGGCCCGGCCTCGCGATGGTGACGATCGCGTTCGGCTTCGTGATCGAGCAAAGCGCCGTGGAAGGCGGCGACCTCACCGGCGGCCAGAACGGCATCATGAACGTGTTCGGCCCCGCGCTCGGCAGCTTCGCCGATGGCGAGCGCGCCATCGCGCTCGTTGCGCTCGCCACGCTCGCCGTCGCGCTCGTGCTCTACTCGCTCGTTGCGCGCGGCACGTGGGGCGCCGCCATGCGCGCGGTGCGCGACAGCGAAACGGCGTCCGCCTCGATCGGCGTGAATGCGCTCGCGGTGAAAACCGTGGCCTTCGCGTTCTCGGCCGCGCTCGCGGGCCTCGCGGGCGGCCTGTTCGCGCCGCTGCAAGGCATGGTCACGCCGGGCATGTTCTCGTTTTCGCAATCGATCCTCTTCGTGCTCGTGGTGATGATCGGCGGCGCGGGGTCGGTGGCGGGGCCGCTCGTGGGCGCGGCCGTGGTCGGCCTGTTGCCCGAACTGCTCGCCGGACTCGAAAACCTGCGCCTGCTGTGCTTCGGCGTGCTGCTGCTCGTGGTGCTGTGGAGCGCGCCCGATGGCGTGGCCGGCGTGGCGGTGGCGCTGGCACGGCGGCTCTTTTCGCGTGCGCCTGCGAAGCCTGCCGAAGCGGCGGCGGCGCGCGATCAGGACACGGTGGCGGCACAGTCGCTTGAGCCGCTCGCGATCGAAGCGCGTCGCGCGCTCGCCGCGCAAGGGCTTTCGATGACATTCGACGGCGTGAAGGCCGTCTCCGACCTCTCGTTCGAACTGCCCGCCGCGCGCGTAACGAGCCTGATCGGCCCCAACGGCGCGGGAAAATCAACAGTCCTGAATATGCTCTCGGGCTTCTATCGTCCGCAAACCGGCACGCGCACGCTCGGCGGCGCACGCCTCGCCGGGGGCGGCGCGTTCGAAAGCGCCCGCGCGGGCGTGGCGCGCACGTATCAGACTTCGCAGTTGTTCGGCAGCCTGTCGGTGCTCGATAACGTCGCGCTCGCCCTCACGCGCGGCCGGCTCGGCGCGCTGTTCGGCACCACGCGCATGCAGGGTGATGCGCCCCGTGCCGAGGCGCTCGCGCTGCTGCGCGCATGCGGCTATCACGGCGACGCAAACGCGCAAGCCGCCAGCCTCGCGCACGTGGACCGCCGCCTCGTCGAGATTGCGCGCGCGCTCGCCACGCGGCCCGCCGTGCTGCTGCTCGACGAACCCGCGGCGGGTCTGTCGAGCGAGGACAAGGTGCGCCTCGGCGCGCTGCTGCGCGCGATTGCGGATTCGGGCGTCGCCGTCGGCCTCGTCGAGCACGACATGTCGCTCGTCATGGGCGTGTCGGACCGCATCGTCGTGATCGACGCCGGACGCTTTCTCGCGCAAGGCGAGCCCGCCGCGATTCGCGCCAACAACGCGGTGCGCGAAGCGTATCTAGGCACAACGAACGACGACACGCTGCACGCGCTGCGCCCCGCCCACGCACGGACAGCGGACGGCGACGCCGCGCGCGAGGTGCTCGGCGTCGGCAACGTGACGACGGGCTATGGGGCCGCGCCAGTGCTTCACGACGTGAGCGTGCAGGTGCGCGAAGGCGAGCTGGTCGCGCTGCTCGGCGCGAACGGCGCGGGCAAATCGACGCTCATGCGCGCACTCGCCGGGCTGCATCGCCCCGTGGCCGGCGGCGTGACCTTCGACGGCCGCGACCTCACGCGTCTGGACGCCGCGCACATCGCGGCGCTCGGCGTCGTGCTCGTGCCCGAGGGCCGCCAGGTGTTCCCCGAACTCTCGGTGCTCGACAACCTCAAGCTCGGCGCGTTTCCCTCGGGCCGCCTGCCGCGCGGCGAACTCGAAGCGCGCATCGAATCGATGTTCGCGCGTTACCCGCGCCTGCGCGAGCGTCAGCATCGCCGGGCGGGTCTGCTCTCCGGCGGCGAGCAACAGATGCTGGCCATCGCGCGCGCGTTGATGTCGAAGCCGCGCGTGCTGCTGCTCGACGAACCCTCGCTCGGCCTTGCGCCGAAGGTGATCGCCGAATTGTTCGCCTCGCTCGACGACCTGCGCCGCGAATCGCCTTCCATGCTGCTCGTCGACCAGATGGCGGCGATGGCGCTCGCCATTGCCGACCGTGGCTATGTGCTCGAAGAAGGCCGCGTGAGCGCGAGCGGCACGGCCGCCGAGCTGGCCGCCGATCCGAAGCTGTCCGCCGCGTATCTGGGCGGCCACGCCGACGCCGGGGTGCCCGCATGAGCGCACCGGCGCAACCGCCGCGCGGCGAAGCGGCACGGGACGCAACGGCGGCCCCGCACGCGCACACGACAGCGCAAACCGCGAGCGCGAACGCGCGCGGCCGCAACGGCCTCGTCACGAGCCCGCACACGCTCGCGAGCGAAGCGGGCCGCGACGTGCTCGCGCGCGGCGGCAACGCGATCGAGGCCGCCATCGCGATGGCGGCCGTGCTATGCGTGACCATGCCGCACTTCACCGGCCTGGGCGGCGACGGCTTCTGGCTGATCGCCGAATCCGGCCACGCCGTCGAATCGATCTCGGGCATCGGCCAGGCGGCGCGCGCGCTGCCCGCGTTCGACGGCGCGATTCCCGTGCGCGGCCCGGCTTCGGCGCTCACGAGCGCCGCCACCGTCGCCGCCTGGGAAGCCGCGTACCGCGTGAGCCGCGAACGCTGGGGCGGCGCGCTCGCGTGGGAGACGCTGCTCGCGCCCGCCATCGCGCTGGCCGAGGCGGGCTTTGCGCTCTCGCGCTCGCAGCACTTCTGGGCCACGTATCGCGAGAGCGAATCCGGCGACGCGCGCGTGTGGCGCGGCTTCGCGCAAACGTTCCTGCCGGGCGGCGCGACCCCCGCGCCGGGCGCCACATTCCGCCAGCCCGCGCTCGCCGCCACGCTGCGCACGCTCGCCGCGAACGGCCCGCGCGACTTCTACGAAGGCGCGCTCGCGCAGCGCATTGCGCGCGGCCTGCGCGAAGCGGGCTCCCCGCTGAGCGCCGACGATCTGGCGGCGACGCGCGTGCGCACCGCGCCCGCGCTCACGCTGCGCTACGGCGAAGGCGTGCTCGCCACGCTGCCGCCGCCCACCCAGGGCGTGACGACGCTGCAAATCATGGGCATCCTCGCGAAGCTCGGGCTGCGCGATTGCGAGCACGGCAGCGCCGGCTACTATCACCGGCTCGTGGAAGCGGTGAAGCAGGCGTTCATCGACCGCGACCGCCATCTCGCCGATCCCGACACGCACGACGTGCCGGTGGACACGCTGCTCGGCGACGCGCATCTCGCCGCCTGCGCGGCGCGCATCGCACCCGCGCGGGCGGCGCCGTGGCCGCATCGCTTTCGCGAAGGCGATACGGTCCACCTCGCCGCCACCGACGCCCAGGGCCGCGCGGTGAGCGTGCTGCAAACGATCTTCCACGATTGGGGCAGCGGCGTGATGGCCGGCGACACCGGCATCCTCTGGCACAACCGCGGCGCGGCCTTTCGCGCGCCCGGCGGCGAGCCGCATCCGAACACGATCGCGCCCGGCAAGCGACCGTTTCATACGCTCAACCCCGGCATGTATCTCGTGGCGGGCCGCCCGCGCCTGCTCTACGGCACGCAGGGCGCGGACGGCCAGCCGCAGACGCTTTCGGCGCTGCTCACGCGGCTCATCGACTACGGGATGGACCCGCTCACCGCGCTCGCGCAACCGCGCTTCCTGCTCGGGCGCACGTTCTCGGACAGCCGCGACAACCTCAAGCTCGAATCCGGCGCGGGCCGCGCCGTGTTCGACACGCTCGCGGCGTGGGGACACGAAATGGCGGAATTGCCCATGCTGAGTCCGCTGGCGGGCCAGGCAGGCGTCATTCGACTGGACATGGACGGCACGGCGTGCGGCGCTCACGATCCGCGCAGCGACGGACTGGCGCTGGCGGTTTGACGCCTTCCTGAAGCGTCCTGACGCGTCCTAACGCGAGGTGGAGACCGCCATCTCCGATTCGTAGGTGATGCGCACGCGGCTGTGATGCTTGAGCGTCTGCATCACCTCGACGAGATCGGGGCGGCTCACCCGCACCGAACGGGCGGTGCCCGACTTGTCCTCGACAGTCAGCAGGTTGAGCTTGTGATCGACGCCGGTGACTTCCGCCACGCCGCTGAAAACGCGCAGCACATGGAAGCTCACCTGGTCGGCGCCCGCCGTGTGCTCGGTCACTTTCGCCGTGTGGGTCAGGCGCGTGAGCGACGCGCCCTTTAGCGGCGTCAATCCGGTGACGTAAGGCTCCATGTAGCTCGCGGTGAGCTTGTCGCCCACCTTGACGATGTCGAGCACGTCGCGGTGGTCTTTCGCGCTGAAGCTCAGGTCGTCGTGGCCCGGCACCGTCACGACAATCAGCGCGTTCTTCTGGTCGATCAGGCTGATGGTGCCGTGCTGCGTGTCGACCGACGCGCCGCTTGGCACGGCCTGCGTGGCCGAGGCGTTGGTATCGTCCGCGCCCCACGCGGGCATTACGCCGCCCGACAAAGCGATCGTCGCGGCGAGCAGCACACAGCCTCGCCCGGCGGCAACAACTGGATTCGACAGGAAGCGCATGAGAGTCCCCTTGTTACGATCGGATGCCACGCCTGTTACGCCCGTCACGCCTGTTACGCCCTTTACGCCAACCCGGAACCCGCGCGTGTTCGTCGCAGCCTGGCACCTGAAAGTGACGCATGCCATAGGACCTTGGTCTTATCCGGCCTCGCTTGGCAAGCGAGCCCCGATGGCCGCTATTCGGTAAGCCCATGCTTCATGCGCGGCGTCTGGTTGCGCGCGCGACGACGCTCGCCGTATGAGATTTGACAGGCTGTGCACCGACGAATCCGGATCGAACGCTACTCGAACGCGGCTCGAACAAAACGGCGCGGAAGATAGGCGAAATGTATTGGCGCGCGGGCCGCGCAATGAAGTTTAATGTCCTTCCCGCGCCCCCCTCTCTGTCTGCATGGAGGCATTGATGAACCCGCACGCCGCAGAAGAACTCGTCAAGGCGATTGCCGCTGAAACCCATGCACCCGTGGAAACCGTGTCGAAAATGGTCGAAGAAACCTGGGCCGCCTATAGCGATGGCGCGCGCGTCATGGATTACCTGAGCGTACTGGTCGCCCGGCGCGTACGTGAAAATCTGCGAGGTATCCGCAAGGACGCTCACTAATTCGGACTGCCAGGTCACGACCGGGAGTCGGCGCGAATGCACGCGCCAGCCTTCACTGGCAAGTCACGACGCTCACCGGCAGGTTCTCGCTCGCCGCTCCGAGTTTCTGGCGCGCGGCCGTGGTAATGGAACCCCCGGGCGGAATGCATTGCGATTGCCCCATGCCCCCGCGCTCCATTTGCGGCGCACCATTGTTGAACGACTGCCACGTGATGATGACCGGTTCACCGCAGTTGTTGATGAGGTCGGTGTAGTCGAGTCCGAGTTTGGCGTTTTTCCCGCGATACTCCCGATCGATGCAGTCCGTCGAAAGCTCGCTCGGCTCGAAACCCGGCGAGGCCGCAGGCGCGACACGATCGCCGGCGCGTACCGCGCCATGCGCCAGAAGAATCAGGACAAAGGCTGAAAGCCGGCTGTTGGCCAGGATGCGGGATGCATTCATTTTTCACCTCGTTTTCGCGTGCACGAAACTCAAGCCAACGCACCCACGGGTGTTTCACCTGTTGTGCGATCTTCCAGTTAGCGTCTGCCTGGTGCAAGCGTCAAGCGCCACGAAACGCCTTGCGTGGGAAAACAGACATTGCGCCCCA
This sequence comes from Paraburkholderia unamae, assembly GCF_003096875.1. NCBI lineage: Bacteria > Pseudomonadati > Pseudomonadota > Betaproteobacteria > Burkholderiales > Burkholderiaceae > Paraburkholderia > Paraburkholderia unamae. Next base: position 100,021 of record NZ_QEOB01000011.1, on the reverse strand, counting down.
CATCGGCCGCGATCATGCGCCACTATGGCGTCAATCGAGAGCCTGGACATGGAGGACGATTGCGATGGGCGCCAATGATCTGCCGGAAATCTACCGAGACTATATCGCCTGCCTGAACAGGCAGGACTGGTCAATGCTGGGAGCGTTTGTCGACGACGACGTGGAGCACAACGGCAAGCTAATCGGTTTGTCCGGCTACCGCGCCATGCTGGAGAGCGACTTCCGCGAGATTCCCGACTTGCGCTTCAACATCCGGACGCTCGTGTGCGAGCCGCCGAATATCGCAAGCCGGTTGCATTTCGACTGCACGCCCATCGGTACGTTTCTCGGGCTGGCGGTGCAAGGAAAACGCGTAGCGTTCGCCGAGCATGTCTTCTATGAGTTTCGTGAGCGCAAGATTGCGCGAGTCTGGTCGATCATCGACAAGGCGGCGATCGAGCGTCAGTTGTAGCACAGCACGACCGCTGGCTCGCCGCGCCTCGTAGTGAAGGCGCGGCGGCAATACGCAACCGTATCAGCGAGCGGCAACGCGCCCGCTTGCCCCGTCGACCAGCACCTCCGTTACTTCTTCGGAAAAGCGCATGCGTCGGCCGTCGATCAGCACGCCGTCGTCATGCTCGGGGTCGCGCTGCGCCGTCGGCACGCCATGCCTCATGAGCGCACGGGCGCAGCCGACCCAATCGGGGCGCTCCGCCAACGCCGGCTCGTTTTCGGACGCCCACCCCAACGTGCCGAGCGCATCGGAACCGTAGCCATGGGTCTCGCGCCAGTTCGCTCCATGGTCCAGCAAAAATGCCGTCAAGGCGGCGTCGCCGCGAAACACGGCGTGATTGAGCGCGGAAGCGTCCCAGTCGCCGCCGCGCACGTCCGGCGGCCAACCGAGTTCGACCATCGTCTTCACCGCCGCGCCCGATCCCCACGCCATCGCTTCGGGCAGCAGCCGAAGCCGGTCCGGCGGCAGCGATCGCGGCAGCTCGGGATGTTGCGCCTGAATGCGGCGTGCTTGCGTGATATCGGCGCGCGCGCACGCGGACACGAACTCCTCCTCGACGCTGAGGGTTTCGTCAACACCCGCGGCACGCAGTTGCGCCGCGATATCGGGCAGACCGACCTGCATGGCAAGCCGATAGGCGCTCACGCCCGCTGCGGTCCTAGCCTTCGCGTGCGCACCCGCCACCAGCAGCGCGGCGATGTGACGTGCGGACCTGCGCTGAGCGATCGCACGCAAGAGTGGACTACCCCAGAATATCAAGCCTTCGGGGGCTGGCTCGTTCGCATCGCCGCCGTGCGCGAGCAACAACTTAAGGGCGGCCGCATCCGGCATGTCGAGCGCACGCCACAACGCGTTGGTTCCGCTCACGCGCGCGCCGTGCTGCAACAGCAAGCTCGTGCAGTCGGGATTTTCGAGCGAGTGATAGAGCGACTCGCCATCGTTCGGGTCCGCGCCCGCGCTCAGCAGCATGCCGGTCAGCGCGGGATCGCGCGCCACGCCAACCGCACCGTAAAGGGCCGACAGCGGCTCGGTCTCGACGGGCGAAGCCAAGGAGGCGGGCGGCAGCCGATTGCCGATTCGCTGGTTCGGATTGGCCCCGGCATCGAGCAGCGCACGCGCGCATTCGCGCAACCGCGCCGCAAACTCGGGTAGCTGCGCGAGGCTCGAATGCGTGACGGCAACGAGGGGCGGCAGATCGAGCGCGCCGCCGGGCCGATTGACCCACGCGGGATCGGCCGTTATCGCGCGTGACATCGCCTTCCAGTGCCCGGCGGTGCACGCCACGTACGGGTCGGCGTCGAGCATGTCCGGATGCTCGAGCAGCAGTTTCACCGCAACGCGCGGCCGGGCCGCGGCGTAGGTGCCCGTCACGTCGGCGCCGTAGGCGAGCCCAAGCCAGCGTCGAATCAACGCCGTCCGCTCGCGATGCGCAAGTGCGCTTGCGTCCACGTAGGCACTGAGATCCGCCCACGACGCGAAGCCATATTCGCGCGCAAGGCAGGACTGCGCGTCATGCAGGCGGAGATCGGGCGCCGGCATTGCGTTGCCGGTGCGATTCGCGAGTGCGGGGAGGGACTGGGCGAATCGCGCCAGGGCGGCGGTGTCGCCCGCGCGATAGAGACGCAGCAGGTCTTTCGCCTGCTTCTTCAAATGATCGAGATTGGCCTGGGCAGGCAGCGTTTTCATACGGTCCTCGTGCATGGAATGGCTGAGGGTCCGCAACACCGCCCGCACAAAGGATGGGAAGCCGTATGGTTCGCCACGACAGGTGGGTTCAACCCTTTCCGCGGACCCGGAAGCGGCCTGCACCGCTAGCGCGATGGTATGCGAGCGCGCGTTGCGGCGTCAACCGGAGGAGACGATTTCAAATCGGCATTGACCCGATGCCGATGAGCCCCTTAAGGAATTAATATTCGAGAAACGGCAATTGTCCTTTCCATGACAAAGCCATATTCGCGATTCATCTGAATGAAAGTCGCTTTTATTCCATAAAATTGCGTCGACGATTCTTCGCATGGCCAGACGCCCCGCAGCACGGGCTTCAGGAGGTCACGAGTCGATTAAACTGCGAGAATAAAGCGTCAAATTTATGAAATTAAAAATGCAATTCTCGCCATTGCTTATGTGAACCTTAAGGCAATGCGCAATCAGAAAATAAATACTTCTCAAGTATTTTGAAGCCGCTCCGATAAGACATTCGCTGTTCACGGTTTTTTTTCTTTTCGGGAGCCCTTTCATGGCAATCCAGGCAGTATCCAACCAACCCGCCGCCACGACGGTCGCAAACACCGGCGCGCAGAACCAGCAGGCCAGCGCCTCCGCGCAATCGACCGGCACGACGCAAACGCAGCAGTCCGGTACGACCACGCAGGCATCGCCCTCGTCGCAATCGTCGACCTCGTCGACCGCGTCGGCGTCCTACTCCGTCTCCATCAGCAGCGCCGCGCGCGCCGCGCTGGCCGAAGCCAGCGAATCGTCGGTGCAGACCGCCCAGGAAGCCAACCGCGGAGATCGCCAGGCGCAACGCCTGCTCGCGAAGGAGCAGGCCAACAAGATCGGCTGACGAACAAAGCGCGTGACCGAGGCATATCCAGGGCGCTTTGAAACGTTAGTGGACATATCACCCACTTTCGACAGACAAGCGCCCGCTCTTTCCAGAAAATAGAGTACCGCCTCAAAGCGCGCCGAGAAGTCGCAGGCGTGCACGCGGTGACATCCTATCCTTGCAGTTGCCCCTCAGAACCCATTGCACAGGAGTCGCCGCGTGGACAACATCAAGCCCTTTCGGCCCGGATCGGAAACGGTGTCGTCGTTTCATCTCTCTCACGTTCGATCCCTGATTCGCAGTCACGGTGCAGGGGGCGACGCCATCGATCCGGGGTCGAATGAAGCAGGCGGCGACGATCGCGTCGCCGGGCAGGTCACCGTTCGTCTGCCTGGGGGCAGAGTGAGCCGGGCGCTTGCCTATGAAGCTCCGGCTTGCGAGGGCCTACCGTCGCGGCGACTCGCCCACGGCGTGCTCAATGGCACGACCTACTGGTTTCGATGTGCCGACGCGCCGGGCGTGCGAGAAGATTTCCCCTGCTTTCGCGCGTACTTCGGCCACGAGGGGGCATGGTTCTTCTTCTCCACGCAGGGCGCCGTGCTGCCTTTCGGGGCCGAGGTCAACTTCTCGGGTATGCGCAGCAGCGCGCAAACGGCCCCAATGCGGCTTGCAGCGAACAATTGACGCCACGGCTGTTCGCCACAACAACGGGCCGTAGCCCGCGCCCGCATCAAATCACGCTGGCATTCTGCGCGGCATAATCGCGCGCCCACCGGTAATCCGCCTTGCCCGCGGGACTGCGCCGGATGCGATCGGCCAGAAACACCGCGCGCGGCATCTTGTAGCCGGAGAGCCTGGCGCGGCACACGCTGTCGAATTCCCGCGCGTCGAACTCGGCGCCCGGGCTCAACTCGATCACGGCCGCCACGCGCTGTCCCCAGCGCTCGTCGGGCATGCCCACCACCAGCACATCCTGCACGGCCCCGTAGCGGCGCGCCGCCTCTTCGACCTCTTCGGGGAACACCTTTTCGCCGCCCGTGTTGATGCATTGCGAGCCCCGCCCGAGCATCACGAAGTTGCCCGCTTCGTCAATGCGCGCGCGGTCGCCGCTCAGCACCCAGAGCTTGCCGTCGATGGTGACGAACACCTCCGCGCTCTTGACCGGGTCACCGTAATAGCCGATGGGCGTGTGGCCGCTGCGCGCGAGCACGCCTTCGGCGCCCGCGCCGCTCACGATGCGCTGCGCGTCGTCGACGAGCGCGAGGTCCGGCCGCGCCGCCAGCACCATGAAGCCATCGCCGCTCGCGGGCTTCGCGCCGCCGCCCACCACGCCGACCTCCGACGAGCCCAGCCCGTTATTGAGCGCGATATGCGGCACGAGCGCTTTCAGGCGCGCTTGCAAGTGATCCGAGAACACCGCGCCGCCGTTGCCGAACACCATCAACTTGCCGAGGTCCCAACGCGCGGGCGCGGCTTCGAGCGCCTGGATCAGCGGCAGCGCCATGGCGTCGCCCACCACCGACACGACGTTCACGCCGTCGCGCACCACGACGTCCCAGATATGCGCGGGATCGAAACCGGTCTCGTCGTTCACGACGATCGTGTGCCCGGCGAAGAGGCTGATCAGCGAGAACCACATGGCCGCGCCATGCATCATCGGGGCGGCCGCGAGGACCGTGAGATACGGCTGGCGCGCGATGAGTTCGCCCAGCGCCTCGGGCGTCTCGACCGGCGGGCAGCCCAGGTACATGCCGCCGCCGCCGAGCGCGCCCATGAAGATCGCGCGCTGCGGCCACATCACGCCCTTGGGCATGCCCGTGGTGCCGCCCGTGCACAGCATGTAGAGATCGTCGCCGGAGCGCTCGGGGTCGTCGAGCGTGGGCGCGCCCTGCTCGCGCAACGTGGCGTAGTGCTCGGCGCGGCCCTCGGGCGCGCCGCTGCCCACGCACAGGAGCACCTTCAACGCGGGTACGTTGGCGGCCGCCTTCAGCACTTCCTCGCCGAAGGCTTCGCCGTACACGATCGCCTTGAAATCGAGCGTCGAAAAGAGGTATTCGAGTTCCGACGCGACGTAGCGGTAATTCACGTTGACGGGCACCGCGCCGATCTTGCAGCAGGCGAACAAGGTCTCGAGATATTCGGCCGAGTTGTAGAGCGCGATGCCAACGTGATCGCCGCGCCGGATGCCGCGTGAGCGCAGGCCGGAGGCGACCCGCGTGGCCCGCTCGTCGAGTTGCGCGTAGGTGAGGCGCTGCGGGCCGCACACGAACGCGGCGCGCTCGGGCACCCTGGCTGTCACGATCTCCAGCAGATCGGCCAGATTGAATGTTCTCGACCTCGTCATCGTCGTTGTCTCCTGTCTTTTTTTCTCCGGGCATGCGCACGATTTCGCCGCCTGGGTTCGGCCTGAGTTCGGCCTGGAATCAAAGCCTGGTATCAGCCCCATATCGTCGCGCCGACCGGGGCACCGCCTCATCGTCCGAACAGAGTATGCACGCGCTTGCGCACAGGCGAACAATGGCCCTTACCTGCAAGCGCAGTTTCCGCGCAGTTTCCGAAAATGTCTCTCCGGGAGATTTTGTGGCTACCACCAAAGATTATCGCCTTGGCGAATTCACTTATCCGCGCGGCTGGTTCATGATCGCCGACGCACGCGAGCTGGACACCCACAAGCCGCTTGCCGTGCGCTTCTTCGGCAAGGACTTCGCCCTGTATAGAGGGCGCGCGAGCGGCCGCGTCGTGCTGCTCGACGCGTACTGCCCGCACATGAAAACGCACCTGGCGGCCCCCAACAACACGTCGTATGTCGTGCTCGACGGCGGCGGCAGCAACGTGGAAGGCGACGATATCCGCTGCCCCTATCACGCATGGCGTTTCGGTCCGGACGGCAAGTGCAATGACATCCCGTATCACACCGGCGAAATTCCGGCGGCGGCCTGCGTGAAGACGTGGACCGTGGTGGAGAGCCTCGGCGCCGTGTGGGTGTGGCACGACCCCGAAGGCGGCGAGCCGGAATGGGCGCATCCGACGCTACCGCAATGGGACGACCCTTCGTGGGTGCGCTGGCAGTCCTTCGACGATCTCGGCACGCTCGCGCAGCACCCGCAGGAAGTCATCGACAATATTTGCGACTACGGGCATCTCGGGCCCATTCACGGCTCGACGGTCCAGCGCTACGAAAACGAATTCCGCGCGCACACGGCCACGCAGCGCCAATGTGGCCCGCACCGCACGCTCGTGGGCGCCAACGGCGTGAGCCCGATCCTGCACACGGTCACGACCTACCACGGGCCGGGCGTGCTGATCTCCGACTTGACCGGTCTTTATGACGCCGTGCTCGTCATCACGCACACGCCCGTGGACGACGGCGTGATTCGCGTGTGGCATTCGCTGCTCGTCAAGTCGCCGGGCCAGAATGCCGAGGTGACGCTGCCCGACACCATCGCGGCGCGCCAGTTCCAGGATTCGAGCCGGCTGTCGTTCATGCAGGACTTCGAAGTATGGGCCAACAAGGGTCCGTGCCTGAACGGCATGTTCCTGCCGAGCGACGGCCCGTTCATGAAGGCCCGCGTCTGGTACAAGCAGTTCTATAACCCGCGCGCGAAGAAGCAGGAGTATCTGGAACAGTGCGAAGGGGTGTATGTGCCGCGCGGCGCGGTGGCGTATACCGAAGCGGCCGAAGTCTAAACACAAGCTGAAAAACGCAAAAAGCGGCGTGCCTCAAACCGGAGCACGCCGCTTCTTTTTTGCCGCCGTGATTCAGGGCGCCGCGACAGCCTCTTCCCGCATCATCAGGCTCGCGGCGGGATAAGCCTGCATCGCGCGAAAAAGCGCGTACCAGCCGGGCACGAGCAGCGCCGATACGCCCATGAGCGAATAACGCAGCGCATCGAGCGGATAGCGCGCGGCGAGCAGCGAACTGGCCAGCCCCGTGACGATCGGCCCGGCGCCGAGACCCAGCACATAGCCGGAGATCAGCAGCATCGAGTTGGCGGTGGCGCGCCGCTCGGGCGCCACGACGAGCGAGAGCGCGGCATAGGTGGGCGCGGACCACCACGTCACGAAGAACGCATAGGCGATCATCAGTCCCCACACCTGCGTCAGCCGCCCGGCGGGCAGCAGCAGATAGACATAGGCAAGCGGAATCGCGATCGCAAGGCCGAGCACCGGCACGCCGAGTTGCCAGCGCGCGTCGCCGCGGCGCACGAGCCAGTCGGCCAGTGCGCCGGAAAAGAGCCCGCCCAGCACCGACGCCGCGCCGGACGCGCCCGCAATCCAGCCGGCCTGCTGCAAGCTGAATCCGTGTGTGCGCACCATGTACGCGAAATTCCACGTGCCGAACGAGTACAGCACGAACATGTTCGATGCGGCCGCAACGATCAGCCAGCGCGGCACGCGCGCTGCGAGAATCTCGCGCAGGTCGCCGCGATCGACGGCGCGCCCAGCGGCACGCCGGGCGCTCAAGGCGTTCAGGTTTTCGCGCTGCGGCTCGCTCACCGTGAGCCGCACGACGGCGGCGAGCAGCAGCGAGGCGAGCCCCACCATTACGAGCGTCATGCGCCAGCCGAAGCGCGCCGCCAGCGAAGCCCCGACGACAAACGCCATCATCGCGCCGATGCTCGCGCCCGAGGTCAGCACGCTCATGGCGCGCGAGCGCCGCCACGGCGGAAAGAGGTCGGAGATCATCGAGATCGCGCAACCGCTGCCGCCCGCTTCGCTCAGGGCCGTGCCGCTGCGCAGGATCAGCAGTTGCCAGAAGCCCGCTGCCGCGCCGCCAAGCGCCGTGATGAGGCCGCCCAGCCCGCGCGAGAGCACGACGAGATTGCGCCGGTGCCCGCGATCCGCGAGGCGCGCGAGCGGCAAGCCGAGCAGCCCGAAGCCGACTGCGAAGCCCAGGCTCGACACGATGCCCACTTGCAGGTCGCTCAGCGCGAACTCGGCCTTGATCGGCTCGATCATGACCGCGAGTATCTGCCGGTCCATGAACGAGACGGCCGAAAGCGCCGTCAACAGCAGCAGCGTGTAATGGCTGCGGCGGCGCTCGCAGGCTGCGGGGTCCAAGGTATTGGTGAGTTCGGACATGGCGGTGCAGTTCGGGTCACGCGCTTCTTGCACGCTTCACGCATGCGCGATGTGCGCTATGTGCGCTTCAGGCGCGCGCGGCCAGGGCAGGCCCGCGCACGGCGGCGGCGATCGAGCGCGCATACGGCCGCACCGCGCCGATCAGCACGAGCCCCGCGAGCAGGTAGCCCATCGCGCCGCCCACCATCGCCCAGCGCAACGCGTTCTCGCCGAACGCGGGCGTGAGCGCGTCGCTCAATGCGCCCACGGCAAGCGGACCGCAGCCCGCGCCAATCGCCGTCACCCCGAAGTTGTAGATCGAGAGCGTGGTGGCGCGCCGGTCGGGCCGCATGATGTGCGTGATGGCCGCGTAGCTCGGGGCCATCCACCACATGCCGAAGATCGACATGCCGAGCATGAACACGGAAACGCGCGGCACGACGAGCGCGCCCCACTTCCACGGGTCGGCGGACGGATACAGCGCGAACGCCACGGCAAGCGGAAACGCGAGCAGTGCGCCCACGATCGGCACGCCGAGCTGCCAGCGCGCGTCGCGCGCGGCGAGGCGGTCGGTAAGCCAGCCGCTCGACAGCGTGCCGATGATCGCGCCCGGTCCCGCCGCGAGGCCCATGATCGCGCCCGCGTCCTTGAGCGTGAGGCCGTGGCAACGCACGAGAAACGCCGTGCTCCAGATGCCGAACGCGTAGCCCGAGAAGCCCAGCAGCGCGCCGGAGATCACGATCTTCACGAACGCGCTGGAGCGCCAGGCGTCGCGCAGCACGGTGCGCAGCGGCTCGGGCCGCCCGCTGTCGTTGAGCGCCGCGCCTTCGGACCCGCCGCGCGCCGGCTCGAACGCGAGCAGGCGCACGAGCAGCGCGGCCACGAGCCCCGGCACGGCCATCCACACGAACGCGGCGCGCCAGCCGTGGTAGTACGCAATCCACGCGCCCACGCTCAGGCCGATGAGCGTGCCGATGGGCGCGCCGAGCGTGAACACGGCGAGCGCCCGCGCGCGCTGGCGCGGCGGATACAGGTCGGCCACGATCGTGAGCGACGCCGAAGCGCTGCCCGCCTCCCCGACGGCCACGCCGATACGGCCGAGCGCGAGCGTCCAGTAGTTCGTCGCGAAGCCGCACAGGAGCGTCATCACGCTCCACGCCGCGCACGACCAGCTGATCAGGTTGCGCCGGTTCGTGCGATCGGCGAAGCGGCCGAGCGGCAGCGCGAACACGCAATACACGAGCGCGAAGGCAACGCCCGTGAGCAGGCCCATGGCGAGGTCGGACACGCCGAACTCTTTCTTCACGGGTTCGAGCACGACGCCCATCATCTGCCGGTCGATCAGGTTGATGATCGACACGACGAGGAACAGAAGCAGCGCGCTGTGGCGCCGCAGCGGGGAATGTTCGCTTTTCATGCTGGCTTTCCGTAAAGGTCCGGGCACGTACTGGAAAAGGTCACGCCTGCCCGCCTCACAGCGAAGGCGCGAGCGGCGCCCACGGCTGCGCGGCTTCGAGCTGGCCCGCGAGCTGGAACAGCAGTCCCTCGCCGCACAGCGCCGCCGTGAACATCATGCCGATCGGCAGGCCGCTGCGGCTCACGCCGAGCGGCACCGACATCGACGGCTGCCCGCTCACGTTGGCAAGCGCCGTATACGACACGCTGCCGACGATATGCTTGATGTACTCTTCGTACTCCTGCTCAAGACTGAGCCTGCCGAGCGGCGGCGTGAGCGTGGCCGTAACGGGCGAGAGCAGCACGTCGAAGCGGTCGAACTTCTCCTCCATCTGGAGCCCGATGCGCTCGAACGTGCGGCGCGCGCGATACAGCGTTTCCGCCGAATACTGCTGCGCATTGCGCACGATGCGCCAGGCCACCGGTTCGAGTTCGTCGGTTTGCAGCGCGCGGCCGAGCGCGGTCTCGCGGTCGCGCACGGCGGCGACGAGCGCGGTGCCCGAAGCGGCGCCGTGCGCGCTGAAAAGCTGCTGCGATTCGATGGCGAGCGTCACGGGCTCGACGTCGTGACCGAGACGCGTGAGCAGACGCACGGTCGCATCGAGCGCGGCGGCAATGTCGTCGTCGAGCGGCATGCCCGTGAGCGAGTCGGCGACGAGACCCACGCGCAGGCGTGACGGCGCGCGCCGCACTTCATCGGCGAAAGGACGCTCGGGCGCGGCCAGCCAGTAAGGGCTGCCCTTCTCGTGGCCGTGCGACACGTCGAGCGCGAGCGCCGAATCGCGCACGCTGCGCGACACCACGTGCGCGCAGCTCGCGCCGAACCAGCCTTCGAATACGTCGGGCCCATGCGGCGTGCGATAGCGCGTGGGCTTCATGCCGAACACGCCGCAATACGAGGCGGGGATGCGAATCGAGCCGCCGCCGTCGGTGGCGTGCGCCACCGGCACGATGCCCGCGGCCACGGCCGCCGCCGCGCCGCCCGAGGAGCCGCCCGCGCTCATCGCGAGATCCCACGGATTGCAGGTCTTGCCCCACAGCGCCGACTCGGTCGTCGTGCTCAGGCCGAATTCGGGTGTCGTCGTCTTGCCGAACACGACCATGCCCGCCGCCTCGTAGCGCGCGATGAGCGTGGCGTCATAGGTGGCGGGCGCAGCGTCGCGCTGCGAGCGCGAGCCGTTGGTCGTGATCGTGCCCGCCACGGCGGTGTGCATGTCCTTGGCGAGCGTGGGCACGCCGGCGAACGCGCCATCGCGGCTCGTGCCCGCTTCGCGACGCGCCGCGAGCGTCTGCTGCGCGCGCGCCTCGCAGCGCATGTTCACGGCGTTGATGCGCGGGTTCACGTCGTCGCAACGCGCGATCGCCGCGTCCAGCAGATCCTGCGGCTCCAGCTCGCCGCGTTGCACGAGCGCGGCCATGGCCGTCGCGTCGAGCGTGAGATATTCATCGGGCGAGCACGCGCCGCCTTGCGTGCGGGCGGTGCCGGTGAAGCTGGCGGGATGGCCTTTGTCGTTCAATTGCGTCTCCTGTTATGTCTTTCGTGTGCGTCGGCCCGTGCGCGGCCCGTTTCAGGCCCGTGCGAGCTGGCTGAACGGCACGCCCTTGTCGGTGCGCGGCTCGGGCGGCAAGCCGAGCACGCGCTCGCCCACGTTGTTCTTCACGATCTCGTCGGTGCCGCCCGCGATGCGCATGCCCGCCGCGCCGAACCACAGCCGCTCGACCAACTCCCACTCGTCGCCCCGCTCGCTCGCGGCCAGCACGCCTTGCGCGCCCTGCAAGTCGATGGCGAGATACGCGAAGTCCTGGAGCGTGCGCGCGGCGACGATCTTCGCCACCGAAAGCTCGGGGCCGGGCTCGCGCCCCTTGCCGAGCGCGGTGAGGCCACGGCATTGCAGCAGCCACAGGCCGTGCGCGTTCAGATACAGATCGGCAAGCCGCTCGCGCATGCGGCCGTCCGCGAGCGCGCGGGCGGCGCCGAAGCCCGCCTGCTGCATCTGCCGCGCCGCCGTGCGCCACAACGCCGGCGGCATCACGCCGCCGATCGAAAGGCGCTCGTTCATGAGCGCCGTGAGCGTGACCTTCCAGCCCGCGCCGACCGCGCCCACGCGCTGGCTGTCCGGAATGAACACGTCGTTGAAAAACACTTCGTTGAACTCGGCTTCGCCGCTCGCCTGGCGGATCGGCCGCACCTCGACGCCGGGCGTCTTCATGTCGAGATAGAACGACGTGAGGCCCTCGAACTTCGGCAGATCCGCATCGGTGCGCGCGAGCACCATGCCGAACTGCGCGAACTGCGCGAGCGTCGTCCACACCTTCTGGCCATTGAGGAGCCAGCCCTCGCGGCCGTCCGTGCAGCGCTCGGCGCGCGTGCGCACCATGCCGAGGTCCGAGCCCGCGCCCGGCTCCGAGAGCAACTGGCACCAGAGCGTGCGGCCGTGCAGCGCGGCCTCGACGTGCTCGGCGCGCACCGCCTCGCTCGCATGCACGAACAGCGACGGGATCACCATGCCGAGGCTCACGTTGAAGTAACCCACCGGCACGTTGAAATGGCCTTCTTCCTGGCGGTAGATCACCTCCTGCATCGGCGTGCCGCCGCGCCCGCCCAACGCCTGCGGCCAGGTGATGGCGCCGTAGCCGGCTTCGGCCTTGCGCGCCTGCCAGGCGCGTGCGGCTTCCATGCGCTGCGCGGCGTCCAGCCCGCGGCCGAACACCTCGTCGGGCCGCGACTTGCGCGGCGCGTTGGCCGCGAGCCATGCGCGGCACGCCTCGCGAAACGCCGCTTCTTCGTGTGTGTCGTGAAAATCCATGCAGATCACGCTCCGTACTGTGGGCCGCGCCTCGCGCACGCCCGGAATCGGGTCAGGCCGGCGGTTGTGCTTCCAGTTCCGCTTCTAGCCCCTTCACGAGACGCTCGCGCCACTCGTGCACGTTGCCGAGCATCACGGCGAGCTGACGCGCTCGACGGTAGAACAGATGGCAATCGATTTCCCAGGTGTAGCCCATGCCGCCGTGCGTCTGGATGTTCTCCTGCGCCGCGAAGCCGAACGCCTCGCTCGCGCTCACGCGCGCGCCTGCCGCCGCCAGCGGCAATTCGGGCGCGCCGCTCGCCAGCGCCCACGCGCCGTAATAGCAGTGCGAACGCGCCATCTGGTTGCGCGTGTAGATATCGGCGAGCTTGTGCTTGATGCCCTGGTAGGAGCCGATCGCGCGGCCGAACGTGCGGCGCTCGCGTGCGTAGCCCGCGGCCATGTCGAGCGCGGCGTCGGCCCCGCCAAGCTGTTCGAACGCGAGCAGGATGGCCGCGCGCTCGCGCACCGCGCTGACAAGCGCGAGCGGGTCCGCGCAGGCGTCCAGCGGCTCGGCCTCGACGCCGTCGAATTCAAACGAAGCAAACGGCCGCGCCGGGTCAAGCGTGGCGCGCGGCGTGCGCCGCACGCGCGCGCCCAGTTCCGCGAGCACCAGCACGAGACCCTCGCTTCGCGTATCGCGCGCGAGCACGACGGCGAACGCGGCGGCCATGCCGTCCGGCACGAGCGGCGCGCCGCCGCGCAGCACGCCCGACTCGAATACGGGCAACGCCTCCGCGCGCCACTGGCCGTCGAGCGGCGCGGCCCAGGTCGCCGCGTCGCCGCGCGCGATGCGCGGCAGCCAGCGCTCCTGCTGCGCCTGCGACGCACCCAGCAAGAGCGCCTGCGCGGCGAGATAGAGCGTCGAGGCGAGCGGCACCGGCGCGAGCTGCCGCCCCACCTCCTCCGCGACCACGCAAAGCTCGAGCGCGCCAAGGCCGTGTCCGCCGCACGAAGGCGGCAGCATCAGCGTGGTCACGCCCAGGCCCGCGAGTCTCCCCCACACGGCCTTCGCGCGCTCGCCGCCGTCTTCCATCGTGGCGCGCGCCAGCGTGAGCGGCGCTTCGTTGACGAGAAACTTGCGCACCTCGGTGCGCAGCACGTCCTGATCTTCGGTGAATTCGAAATTCATGCGTGTTCCTTGCCTTTCCTGTCGCTCAAGCGCGGCGAGTCGCGCCGTAGAAGGTCTGTCCCCTGGCCGCCATATCGCGCAGCAACCGCGGCGCGCGCAGATGCTCGCCGAACAGGTCGGCCAGGCGGTCCGCCTCGGTCACGAACGCCGCCACGCCCACGCCGTCGATGAAGCAGAACGGGCCGCCCGTCCAGGCCGGATAGCCCACGCCGAGCACCGCGCCCACGTCGCCGTCGGCGGGCGAGATCAGCACGCCTTCTTCCATGCAACGCGCCGCCGTCACGGCCTGCACGTACAGAATGCGCTGGCGGATGTCGCGCGCCTCAGGCTGTTGCGGGCGCAACGGATAGAGGTCCGCGAGGCCCGGCCACAAGCGCTTGCCTTGCTCGTCGTAATCGTAGAAGCCCTTGCGCGCTTTCTTGCCCATCCGTCCGAGTTCGTAGAGCCGCTTCACGACCGGCACCGAGCGCCCCGGCACGTACTCGTCGGGAAACTCGCGCGCCTGCGCCTCGCCCGCGTGCACGGAAAGCTCGATCGACAGTTCGTCGGTAATCGCGAGCGGCCCCACCGGCATGCCCGCATGGCGCGCGCAGTTCTCGATGAGCGCGGGGTGGATGCCTTCGGCGACCATGCCGATCGCGTCGTCGACGAACGAGCCGATGAAGCGGCTCGTGAAGAAGCCCCGCTTGTCGTTCACGAGGATCGGCGTCTTGCGCAGTTGCGCGATGAAATCGAGCGCCTGGGCGAGCGTCGCATCCGACGTCGCGTTGCCGCGAATCACCTCGACGAGCGGCATGCGCTCGGCGGGCGAGAAGAAATGCAGGCCGATGAAGCGCTCGGGCCGGCGGCTCGCCTGCGCGAGCAGCGAGATCGGCAGCGCCGAGGTGTTGGTCGCGAGCACGCAGGTGGCGGGCAGGATTTCGTCGAGCTGGCGCGTGACCTGCGCCTTCACGGCGCGGTCTTCGAACACGGCCTCGACCACCATGTCGGCGTCGCCCAGCTGCGCGTAATCGGCGGCAGGCGTGATGCGCGCGAGCACGTCCGCCGCCTTCTGCTCGCTCATGCGCCCCTTCGTGACGAGGCGCGCGAGCGCCTTCTGCGCGTACTGCTTGCCGCGTTCCGCAGCCGCCAGGTCGCGGTCGATCAGCACGACGTCGATGCCGCGCTGCGCCGCCGTGAGCGCGATGCCCGCGCCCATCATGCCCGCGCCCACCATGCCGAGCTTGCGGCAGGTGAAGCGCTCGAAGCCTTCGGGGCGATGCATGAGCTTGTCGGCCTTCGTCTTGCTCACGAACAGCGTGCGCACCATGCTGCGCGAAACGGGGTCGCGCGTGACCAGCGCGAGATATTTGCTCTCCACGCGCAGCGCCTTGTCCATCGGCAATTGCGCGCCTTCGTACACGCAGCTTTGAATGGCCAGCGGCGCGGGCAGATTGTGATGCGTGTTCGCCTGCAACATCGCATTGCCCGCGACGAACGCGGGCGCCACGCGAGGATCGAGCGGGCCGCCGCCGGGAATGCGAAAGCCCTTCGCGTCCCACGGTTGAACGGCAACCGGCATTTCCAGCAGCCAGCGCTTTGCAGCCGCGAGCAGATCGGCGGCGGGCACCACAGCGTCGATCATCTTCAGTTCGAGCGCGCGCGCGGCGCTCGCATGCCCGCCTTCGAGCAGCCACGGCAACGCCGCGAGTATGCCGAGCATGCGGATCAGGCGCTGCGAGCCGCCCGCGCCCGGAATCAGGCCGACCTGCACCTCGGGCAAGCCGACGGCGAGCCCCGGCGTATCGGCGGCAATGCGGTGATGGCACGCGAGGCAGATCTCGAAGCCGCCGCCCATGGCGGTGCCGTTGATCGCCGCGACCACGGGCTTGCCGCAGGTCTCCAGGCGTCGCACGAGGCGCGAGAGCGAGCCGCACTTCTCGAACAGCACGTCGACGGCGTCGCTCGCCATGCTGTCGATGTTCTCCTCCATCGACTTGAGGTCGGCGCCCGCGACGAACGCCTCCTTCGCCGAGGTGACGATGGCGCCTTTCACGGCCTCGTCGGCCACGATGCGGTCGATGCATGCCGAGAGGCTGTCCATGAACGCCTGGTCAATCACGTTCATCGTCTTGCCGGGGTAGTCGATGGTGAGCGTCGCGATGCCATCGCCATCGACGGTGTAGCGAATGATGTCTTCCATGAAGCGGTGTCCTTTGCGCGTGAGGTCGGCCGTTGCGTCGGGGGTGCGTATCAAACGCGCTCGATGATCATGGCCGTGCCCATGCCGGCCGCCACGCACAGCGACACGAGCGCGGTGCTGCGGCCGCTGCGTTCCAGCTCGTCGAGCGCGGTGCCAAGGATCATCGCGCCCGTCGCGCCGAGCGGATGCCCCATGGCAATGGCGCCGCCGTTCACGTTGATGCGGTCGTGGGGAATGGCGAGCGCGTCCATGAAGCAAAGCACAACTGACGAAAAAGCTTCGTTGAGTTCCCACAGGTCGATGTCGGCGGCCGTCATGCCCGCCTGCGCGAGCGCCTTCTTCGCGGCGTGGCTCGGTCCGTCGAGCATGAGCGTGGGCTCCGAGCCGATCGACGCGAAACCGCGAATGCGCGCGCGCGGCTTCATGCCAAGGCGCTCGCCCGCTGCCTCGCTGCCGAGCAGCACGCCCGCTGCGCCGTCCACGATGCCGGAGCTGTTACCCGCGTGATGCACATGGTCGATACGTTCGATCTGCGCATAGCGCTGCAAGGCCACGCCGTCGTAGCCGTACTTCTGCCCCATCTCGGCGAACGAAGGCCGCAGCACCGCGAGCGACGTCACGGAAGTCTGCGCGCGGATCGTTTCGTCATGATCGAGCAGCGTGAGGCCGATGGCGTCGCGCACCGGCACGACCGAGCGCGCGAAGCGCCCTTCGGCCCAGGCGCGCGCGGCGCGCTGGTGGCTCTCGGCCGCGTAGGCGTCCACCTCTTCGCGGCTGTAGCCATGGAGGCTCGCGAGCAGATCGGCGGAAACGCCCTGCATCACGAAGCAGGTCTTGCTCGCCACTTGCGGGTCTTGCGCCCAGGCGCCGCCGTCCGCGCCCATCGGCACGCGCGACATCGACTCCACGCCGCCGCCGATCGCAAGCGAGGCCTGCCCGGCCATGACTTTCGCGGCCGCGAAGGCAACCGCGTCGAGGCCCGAGCCGCAGGCGCGATTGATCGAGAGCGCCGGCACTTCCTGTGCATAGCCCGCGTTGAGCACGGCCATGCGCGCGATGTTGCCGCCCTGCTCGCCAACGGGCACGACGCAGCCCATCACCACTTCGTCGAGGGCGGCGGTGTCGAGCGCGTTGCGCTCGCGCAGCGCGACGAGCGGCGCGCTGGCGAGCCACACGGGCGTGACTTCGTGCAGGCTGCCCTCGGGCTTGCCTTTGCCGCGCGGCGTGCGGACATGATCGTAGATGAAGGCTTGCATAAGTCTCCGCTTTGAAGAAGTTCGGATAGGACGCCGCGGCGCCGGGCGGCTCAGGCGACGAGCGAGCCGCCGTTGACGGGCAGCACCTGCCCCGTCACCCAGGCCGCTTCCTGCGAGGCGAGATAGGTGACGGCGGCCCCGACATCCTGCGGGCTGCCCGCCCGGCCGACCGTGGTGCCGCGCCGCGCGATATCTTCGGAGCCATCCCAGTTGTTCATCGTGCCGAGCGAGAGCGCGTTCACGGTCACGCCGCGCCGCCCCACTTCGCCCGAGAGGTTGCGCAGAAAGCCCAGCGCTGCCGCCTTCGCCGCGCCGTATGCGCACAGGCCCATGCCGGTTGCCGTGCGGGCGGCGTCGGAGTTGATCGCGACCACGCGGCCGTAGCGCCGCTCGATCATGGAGGGCAGCAGCACCTGGCACGCATGCATGAGACCGTAGAGGTTCAGTTGCATCCAGCTGTCCCACTCGGCCGTGGTGGATTCGAGGAATTGCGCGTAGCCCCAGCCCTGCGCGGGAATGCCCGCGTTGTGCACGAAAATGTCGATCGGGCCGGTGTCCGCCACCACGCGCTCGTTGAGCGCGACGATCTGCTCGCGCGAGGTCATGTCGGCGGCCACGGCGCTCGCCTTGCCGCCCTCGGCGCGCAGTTGCGCTGCGGCCTCCTCGGCGCGCTCGCCGAAAAAGTCATTGACGACCACGTGCGCGCCCTGGCGCGCGAGCGCCTGCGCAATGCCAAAGCCCATGCCGCGACCCGCGCCCGAAACCAGTGCGACCTTGCCATCGAAACGGAACATCGTTTGTCTCCTGCTCGTTGTGCTAGTTCTTCTGCGGCCCCAGTGCGTGGTTGCGTGAGGCGCAGCGCTCTGGATTACAAGGATGCCGCCAGCGGCGCAGCGCCGCCTACCTCATTCGGACGAGGCCGCGCGCCGTGCACGTGGTCAAGATGGCTTCGTCCCGGGCTGCCCCGCTTTGTGTCCCCCTGAGTCACCCGATCCTCTCGACCCTCTGGAAAAATCCGCATGGAACGTGCTCATCCGTCCGCCCCCGGCCCGTTGCAGGGCTTTCGCATCGTCGAGTTCGCGGGCATCGGCCCCGCGCCCTTCGCGGGCATGCTGCTCGCCGACCTGGGCGCCGATGTCGTCATGATCGACCGCCTCGCCGACGCGCGCGCGGGCTACCCGCGAATGGCGCTCAACCGCGGCAAACGCTCCATTGCGCTCGACCTGAAAAGCGAAGCGGGGCGCGCGCTCGCCTGGGAGATGCTGGCGAGCGCCGACGCGCTGATCGAGGGCTTTCGCCCCGGCGTGATGGAGCGCCTTGGCTTCGGCCCCGATGAAGTGGCGAAGCGGCATCGGAAACTCGTGTACGGCCGCATGACGGGCTGGGGCCAGAGCGGACCGCTCGCGCAAAGCGCGGGGCACGACATCAACTACGTCGCGCTCACCGGCGCGCTCTCGCTCGCGGCGCGCCCCGGCGCGTCGCCGTCGATCCCGCCCACGTTCATCGGCGACATGGGCGGCGGCGCGATGTTTCTCGTCACCGGCGTGCTGGCCGCGCTGCTCGAAGCACAACGCTCGGGACGCGGCCAGGTCGTGGACGCCGCGATCGTCGACGGCACCGCGCTGCTCGGCGCGCTCATCCACTCGATGCGCGGCATCGGCGCATGGGTCGATCGCCCGGAGCGCAACTTCTTCAGCCATACGTCCCCGTTCTACGATGTGTTCGAATGCGCGGACGGCAAGCACGTCACGCTCGGCGCGATCGAACCGCAGTTCTACGCGCAATTGCTCCAGCGCCTGGGCCTCGACGACGTCGATCCGGCCGCGCAATACGACAGCCGCGCGTGGCCCGAACTCAAGGCGCGCGTCGCCGCGTTGATCCGCACGCGCGAGCGCGAGCATTGGTGCGGCCTGCTGCTCGGCACCGATGTCTGCTTCGCGCCCGTGCTCGATCTCGACGAAGCCGCCGCTCACGAGCACAACCGTGCGCGCGGCGTGTTCGTCGAAGTGGACGGCAAGCGGCAACCCGCGCCCGCGCCGCGCTTTTCGCGCACGCCCTCGCGCGCGCCGCAAGCCGGCCCGCTCGTCGGCGAACATACGGAAGCAGTCCTGATGGAATTGGGACACGCGAAGGAGGACATTGCGGCCAGCCGCGCGCAGGGTGCGTGCGCCTGAGGACCGGGCACCCCGCGATGGTGCAGATCGCGGGGTTGGCAAGCGTTCATGACAGGGCGCGGCCGGTGCGCGGCCGCACCGCCTAGCGGGCCGGAGCGAGCTCCGCCACTTCCGACGTGCCCAGCAGCATGACGCTGTTGAGGAAAATGCGCACGAGTTCGGTCTGACGCCGCACGCCCGTCTTCGAGAAGATCGAACGCAGGTGCGCTCGCGCCGTGTTGCGCCGGATGCCCAGCGCCTCGGCGGCTTCTTCGAGCGAAAGCCCGTTTGTCAGTTGAATGGCGAGCGCCGTTTCGGCGGGCGTCAATTCGAATAGCTGCTGCGCGAGCTTGACGGGCGGATGCGACGCGCCTTCCGGGTCGCGCACGAAAATGGCCACAGCGGGACGATGCTTGCCGTCGGTCCATTCGTCGGTCGCAAGCTGCCGAACCACCACGCCCCAGCTCGCCTGACCCGAAGGACGGCTCACCGCCATCGCCTCGATGAGCCCCACGCGCGACGGCGCGCGCAGCGCCTCCGCAACGAGGCTCTGGAGCTTGCGGTTGTCCATGGCGTACGAAGCGGTCACGTGATTGCCGATGAGCTTGAGCCCGTCGCCCGACTGGAGCATTGCCTTGGCGATCGCATTGGTTTCGATCACCATGCCGTGCTCGTCGAGCACGATCACGCCGACCATCAACTGCACCATGGCCTGGCTGTAGAGCGAGGTGATGCGGCGATCCTGGTGGGTGGACTGGTACAGATTGAGCGCGCGCTTCAGATGCGGCACGAGCCGCTCGCACAGCGCGCGGTCTTCGCTCGAAAACGGCGGCGCGCTTTCGGGCCGCGTCAGTCTGAAACCATAAACCGACCGGTCGGCCGTGGCGAAATCCACGGCCATGACGTGAAAGACCTCATGCGGTGCGCACCACGCCTGATAATAAGTGGTCGAGCGCCATTCGGCTTCGGAAAGCATGTCGCCGATCGTCACCAGCTTGTCGAGCGGCAGCCCCCGGAACGGGCTCAGTGAGAGATGAGGATTGTGCTGCTGAATCAGGCGGCGGTCGTCGCTGCCCGAAAATATGAGCCCCTCTTCCTTGGTGGGGACCGACTGTTGAACGATCAGGGAAACGTAATTCGCAGAGAATTCGTTGCAGACTTCCTCGAAACAGCGAACCCACTTCGCGGTATCGAGCGCCGACTCGTAAATCATTCCAAGCAGATGACTGAAACGATCCACCGAAATTGACGGAGCCTGCCAGTTGTACACATCCGCAGCCACATCAGTTCCTCAATAATTTGCAGGGAAGTATCTCGGGCGGAGCGGGGGGACGTCAATTTAGGGAATATATCTACCGCTCAGACAAAAAGGTTGTGTTGTCCCCTTTTGTGTCCGAGCCGCGTCTACGCCATGTCCGCACTGTGTCCGCCCGCGCGCTCACGCATCGCTCATGCACATCGTCGCGCGCGTCGCTCAAAGCGTTCCGCGCGGCTCCTTCGGCATGCCAAGGCCGCGCTCCGCCATGAGGTTCAACTGGATCTCGTTCGTGCCCGCATAAATCGTGTCCGCCCGCGAGAACAGAAACACCTGCTGCAAGCGCGTGCGCTTCTCGTCGTCGGCTTCCACGATATTGGCTTGCGCGCCCAGCACGTCCATGGCCAGTTGCCCAAGCTCGCGGTGCCAGTTCGACCAGTAGTACTTATAAACCAGCGCTTCGCGGCGCGGCGCGCCCTGTGCTCCTGCGTCGGCGCCGCTCAGCATACGCAGCGCATTGTGGCGCATGATGCGCAACCCCGACCACGCCTGTGCGAGCCGCTGCCGGATGACCGGCTCGTGCGCCGCGCCGTTGCGGCGCGCGGCTTCGATCACCCATGCCAGTTCGCGCGCGAACTGCATCTGCTGGCCGAGCGTGGAGATGCCCCGCTCGAAGCCGAGCAGCGTCATGGCCACGCGCCAGCCGTCGCTAGGCTCGCCCACCACGTCGGCGGCGGCCGCCCGCGCGCCGTCGAAGAACACTTCGTTGAATTCGGACCCGCCATTCATCTGCCGGATGGGGCGAATCTCGACGCCGGGCTGTTCGAGCGGCATGAGGAAAAACGACAGGCCTCGATTGCCTTGCGCCTCCATGTCGGTGCGCGCCAGCACGAAGATCCAGTCGGAATCGAGCGCGAGCGAGGTCCACACTTTTTGCCCGCTGATGCGCCAGCTACCGTCGGCCTCACGCACCGCGCGCGTGCGCACATTGGCGAGATCGGAACCCGCGCCGGGCTCCGAGTAGCCCTGACACCAGAATTGCGTGCCCGCGAGAATGCCTGGCAAAAAGCGGCGGCGCTGATCTTCACTGCCGCACGCGATCAAGGTCGGCCCGAGCAGGCCCTCGCCAATGTGCCCCATGCGCCCCGGGCCGCCCGCGCGCGCATACTCTTCGGCGAACACCACCTGCTGCGCCACGGAGAAGCCCCTGCCGCCGCACGCCTGCGGCCAGCCGAGCGCCGTCCAGCCGCCCGCCGCCAGCTCGCGCTCCCACTCCTTGCGCAACGCCGGCCAGGCCTCTTCGTCGCCCGGCCCGCCACGAAAGCGCAGGCAGGCGAATTTGCCCGTGAGGTGTTCGTCGAGCCATGCGGCGACTTCAGCGCGCAACGGCGCATGAGAGAGCGCGTCGTTCACCATGTCGTTGCCTCGTCCACGATCTGTTGCGCGATGAAGGCGCGCAATGGCGCGGTCTCGCCGAACATGGCGCTCGCCGCCTGCGCGCGCTTGAAATAAAGCTGGGGATCGTATTCCCACGTGAATCCCACGCCGCCGTGCAATTGAATGGCCTCCTGCGCGCAAAAACGCAAGGTCTCGTTCGCGCTTGCCTTGGCTGTCGCCACTTCCAGTTGCGTTTCCCGCGCGGGCGTGGCTGTTGCGGTGTCGGCATCCCAGGCGAGGGCCGCGCCCAGCACCGCCGATCGCGTGGACTCGATCTGCACGAGCATTTGCGCGCAGCGATGCTTGATGGCCTGGAACGAAGCGATCGAACGCCCGAACTGCACGCGCTGTTCGACGTAGGCGAGCGTGAGGTCGAGGCAGCGTTGCGCGCCGCCCAGCTGTTCGGCGGCCAGTGCCAGCGACGCGAGCCATGCGGCGCGCCCGAGCGCGCCGTGCGCTTCCTCGCCTTGCGCGAGCAACGCGTCGTTCGATACTTCGATGTCCTTGAATTCGAGGCGTGCGAGCGGCCGCGTGCTGTCCAGCGTGACCAGCGGCGTGCGCACGAGGCCTTCACCGGGTTCGACTTCGAAAAGCGCGAGACGCCCCTCGTCGTTCGCCAGGCGCGCGGCCACGATCACGAGCCCGGCTCCCGCGCCGTCGATCACCTGCTCCACCGCGCCGCGCAGCCGGTAGCCGCCCGCCGTGCGCTGCGCGCTGACCGCGAGGTTGCCCTCATCGGCCTCGTCGTATGCCTCGCCCGCCCACGTTCTGGACGAAGCCAGCGTGGCGCGCAGTTCACCGTTGGCAATGCGGCCAAGCCGCTCGCGCGCACGCGGCGAATCGCAGCAGGAAAGCAGCGTGCCCGCAAGGCAAACGGTGCTCAAGTAAGGCACGCACGCAAGCCGCTGCCCCATGGCCTCCAGCAACAGGATCAGCTCCATCGCGCCCAGTCCCGATCCTCCCGCAGCCTCGGGCACGCTCAGCGCGCACCAGCCAAGCTCGCGGGCAACGAGACGCCACAATGCTTCGTCGTGGCCCGACGACTGCTCCACGGCGCGGCGAACCGCAGCCGAACCGCTGTGCTGATCGAGCACCTCGGCCGCCGCGTCGCGAATCATCGCCTGTTCTTCGCTCAAGGCGAATTCCATGCTGTCTCCTTCCTCGTACGGGCGGGTCTCTTGCCTCGCCTCGCTGCGCACGCGCCATCGCGCCGTGCCGATGCACGACCGCGTAACTGCGCGCGGTCGCGCCTTTCGTGTCCCTCGTGCCTTTAGCGCTTCTTGAGCCTACGCTTCGAAACGAATGGAGCATTCGCCTAGCCCCTCGATGCGCATCGAGAAGCCATCGCCCGCCACTACGGGAACGAGCGGCGCGAGCGAGCCCGAGAGGATCAGCTCGCCCGCCTTGAACGGAATGCCGAACGCGCCGAGCGTGTTGGCGAGCCATGCGACGGCTTCGGCGGGATGACCCTGCACCGCCGCGCCCACGCCCGATCCCGCTTCCACGCCGTTCTTCCACATCTGCATGGAAACGGCCGCGAGGTCGAGCGCGCCCGGATCGGTATGCTGCTCGCCGATCACGAACACGCCGCACGAGGCGTTGTCGGCCACCGTGTCCTGAATCGCGATCTGCCACGCTTCGATGCGCGAATCGACGATCTCGAAGCACGGCGCGACCCACGCCGTGGCGGCCAGCACGTCGGCGCGCGTCACGCCCGGCCCTTGCAGGTCGGCCTTGAGCATGAAGGCAATTTCGCCTTCCGCGCGCGGCTGGATCAGGTTCGCGCCGCGCAGCGAAACGCACGCGCCGTCGTCGAAGCGCATCGTATCGGTGAGGAATCCGAAATCAGGCTGAAAAACGCCCAGCATGTCCTGCACGGCCTTCGAGGTCACGCCGATCTTCTTGCCGATCACGCGCTCGCCGCGCGCTTCGCGACAACGCAGCATATGCAGCGAGATCGCGTACGCGTCGGCGACGCTCATGTCCGGATAGCGGCGCGACAGCGGCGGCAGGGTCGTGCCCGCGCACAATGCGTCGAACAGCGCGGAGCCAAGCTCGCGAACCCGGGACGCGTCCATTGTTGTGTCAGTGCCTTGCATCTTTACCCCGCATGAATGGCGCGACTCGCGCCAGCGCTTTCTACGTTAAGCGATGGGGCGCACGCGGGGCATCGTTCGAATGGATTAGGCGCCGTTCACGCTTGCCGGGACGCCGTGCTCGACCAGGGCCAACCCTGGCCCCGCCCTCCCGAGCACCAGATCCGCGCCTTTATCGCCGATCACGACCGTCGCGGCGGTGGTGTTGCCGCAAATCAGATTCGGCATGACCGACGCATCGATCACCCGCAGTCCCGCGATGCCCTTCACGCGCAGGTCCGGCGTCACCACGGTGAGCGGATCGTCGGCGCGGCCCATGCGGCAGGTGCCCACGGCGTGATGGCCGGTCGTGAGGAACGGGCCGAGCCAGTCGAGCCATTCGTCGTCGCTGCGCACGTCCGGGCCCGGCCGCGTTTCGGTCTCGGTCAGGCGTGCGAGCGACGGCTGCGCGGCGAGTTCGCGCATCGCGCGCAACCCGTACAGCAGCGCACGCCGGTCGCGCTCGTCGTCGAGATAATTGAACTGCAAGGCGGGCGCCTCGCGCGCGTCCGCGCTCTTGAGCCACACCGAGCCGCGCGACCACGGCCGCAACTGGTACGGCGCGAGCGTAAAGCCCGGCCACGCTTCCGGCGTCTCGCGGCCTTCGCGCAAGGCCGTTTCGATGTCGCCGGTCACGGGCAAGCCGAAGATCTGAAGGTCGTGATAGGGCAGCGTGGGATCGCTCTGGATCCACGCGCCGAATTCGGATGGCGGCGTGGTCATCTCGCCGCGCCGGGTGAGCAGGTAGCGCAGCGCGGGCACCACCACGCCAAGCCCGCGAAACGCCGCATTGAGACTGGGCGTGCCCGGCTTCAGACGCCACGTCATGGGCACGATGGCATGGTCCTGCAAATTCGCGCCCACGCCGGGCAAGTCAGCATGCACGCGAATGCCGAGGGCCGCCAGCGGCGCGGCGGGCCCGATGCCGGAGAGCATCAGCAGTTGCGGCGTGTTGATCGCGCCGCCGCACAGCAGCACCTCGCGCGCCGCCGCCGCGAAACGCTCCGTGCCGTCGGGCAAGCGATAAACGACGCCGCTCGCGCGCTGCCCGTCGATTTGCACGCGCGTCACGAGCGCGTGCTGCACGACCTTGAGGCCGGGACGCCCCATGGCCGGTTCGATGGCGTTGCGCGCGATCGACGAGCGCCGTCCGGCGTCGACGTTCACCTGATAGAGCCCCGCTCCGCGCGGCTCGCCGTCGTTGAAGTCGTCGCTTTGCGGCCAGCCCGCTTCGCGCGAGGCCGCCAGCATGGCGTGCGAGATGGGATGCACGCGATCGAGATCGGCCGCCGTGAGCGGGCCGCCCGTGCCGTGCAGCGCGTTGCGGATGCGCCGCTGGTCCTCGGTGCGCAGGAAATACGGCAGCAGGTCGGCCCACGACCAGCCCTGCGCACCCGCCGCGTCCCAGTCGTCGAAATCGCGCCGGTGCCCGCGCACGTACAGCATGCCGTTGATCGACGTGGAGCCGCCGAGCAGCTTGCCGCGCGGCACCTTGATGCGGCGCCCGCCCGCCCAGCGCTCCGGCTCGCTCTCGTAGACCCACGCGTAGCGTTTGTCGTAGATGAGACGCCCCCAGCCCGCAGGCATCTCGACCATCATCCGGCGATGGCTGCCGCCCGCCTCCAGCAGCAGCACGCGCAAGCCCTGCTGTTCGCTCAGGCGCGCCGCGAGCATGCCGCCGGCCGCGCCCGCGCCGACTACGATGTAATCAAACGTTTCGTTCACCTGAGCTGTCTCCTGAGGCCGTTCGGCCTTCGTTTTTTTCTGGCTTGTTTGTCTGTGTCGATGGTGATGCTCACAACTGGCTCGCGCGTGGGCATCCCTCATCCGGACGATGCAGGCGGCGGCGCTCCTGCGGCCTCCGGCCCTGGCATCTGAATACTACAGTTCATTTTTAGACTTGAGTATACAAATTTCAGAACGCCTGCTACCTTGGCGCCTGATTTCAGGTGTGCACGACACAACCCATGAACCCGATTCTGGAGAGAGGAGACAAGAGATGACTGTGAGCGACAACGCAAAAGCGCCTCAAGCGCATGACGTGCTGCCACGGCCCGAGCGGCCGCGTTCGACTCGCGCCGGGCGCACCGCGCGCGAAGCCGCCGACCCGCAATGGCCGGACACGCCGCGCGCGCCCGAGGGCGCGCCCAATGTGCTGCTCATCCTCACCGACGATATCGGCTACGGCGCGAGCCACACCTTCGGCGGCCCGATACCGTCGCCCACGCTCGACGCGCTCGCGAGCGCGGGACTTCGCTACACGGAGTTCCACACCACGGCCATGTGCTCGCCCACGCGCGCGGCGCTCCTCACCGGGCGCAATCATCATGAAGTCGGCAGCGGCCGCGTGACGGAATCGGCCACGGCCTACGACGGCTATACGAGCATCATCCCGCGCGACTCGGCAACGCTGGCCGACATCCTGCGGCTGCACGGCTACTCCACCGCCATGATCGGCAAGTATCACAACGTGCCCGACTGGGAGAGCGGCCCGGCGGGCCCGTTCGATCACTGGCCCACTTCCATGGGCTTTCAGTACTTCTATGGATTTCTCGGCGGCGGCACCAACCAGTGGTCGCCGGGACTCTATCTCGGCACCGAAGCCATCGAGCCGCCGCACGACGACCCCGCCTATATCCTGGAGCGCGACCTCGCGGATCGCGCGATCACCTGGATACGGCGGCAAAAGTCGGCGGCGCCCGAGCGGCCTTTCTTCATGCACTACGCGACCGCTTCGGGCCATTCGCCGCATCACGCGCCGAGAGACTGGATCGAGCGCTTCAAAGGCCAGTTCGACGAAGGCTGGGACCGCATTCGCGAGGCGACGCTCGCGCGCCAGAAGGCCTGCGGCGTCGTACCGGAGAACACGCTGCTGACCGCGCGCCCGGACGAGATCGAGGCGTGGGACACGCTCTCGGCCGACCAGAAGAAGGTCTACACGCGCATGATCGAGGTGTACGCGGCGACGGTCGCGCACGCCGACCACCAGATCGGCCGCGTGATCGACGCATTGCGCGAGATGGGCGAGCTCGACAACACGCTTGTCGTCTTCATTCAGGGCGACAACGGCGCGAGCGCCGAAGGCGGCCCGCATGGCGAGCTCAACGAAACGCTCTTCATGAACGGCATGTCGGAAGCCTTGCCCGTGCTGCTCGAACATCTCGACGAGCTTGGCGGGCCGATGGCGAACAACCACTATCCGGTGGGCTGGGCGCATGCCATGGACACGCCGTTTCAGTGGTTCAAGCAAGTGGCCTCGCATTTCGGCGGCACGCGCAATGGCATGGTCGTCACGTGGCCCAAGCGCATCGCGGCCCAGGGCGGCGTGCGCCGGCAGTTCCACCACGTGATCGACATCGCGCCCACGGTGCTCGAATGCATCGGCCTGCCGGCGCCTCGCGTGGTGCACGGCGTGGAGCAGTCGCCGATGTCGGGCGTGAGCATGGCCTATACCTTCGACGACGCTCACGCGCCATCACGCCGCAAAACGCAGTATTTCGAGCTGGTGGGCAATCGCGCGATCTATCACGACGGCTGGGTGGCCGCCGCCGGTCCCGTGGAGATGCCGTGGTCGTTCCCGATGGATATCCGCTCGCTGGACGACATTCGCTGGGAGCTTTACCACGTCGCCGACGACTATAGCGAAGCGATCGATCTCGCCGACAGGGAACCCGCGAAGCTGCGCGAGTTGCAGGATCGCTTCTGGATCGAGGCGGCCCGCAACCACGCGCTGCCGATCATGCGCGGCACGGCGAACCTGCCCGGGCCGCCCAAGCCGAGCGCCGTGCGCGGGCGCAACGAGTTCGTGTTCTATCCGGGCACGCAACGCGTGCCGCCCGGCAGTTCCCCCAACGTTGCGAACCGCTCGTTCACGATCGCCGCCGACGTCGATCTGCCCGAGCAAACGCGCGAGGGCATGCTCTTCAACCAGGGCGGCCGCTTCGGCGGACACGCGCTTTATCTGCGCGACGCCCGCCTCGTCTATCATTACAATCTGCTGGGCACGGCGCGCTATACGGTGGAGTCCCGCACGATCATTCCGCCGGGGCGTCACCGGCTCGCGCTCGACTTCGAAGCCGATGGCGGCGGTTACGGCAAGGGCGGGCAAGCCACGCTCAGGCTCGACGGCGAGGTGATCGGCTCGGGGCGCATCGAGCGCACGGTGCCGTGGGTGATGTCCTATGTCGAAGGCATGAATGTCGGGCTCGATACGGGCACACCGGTCAGCGAGGACTATCGCGTGCCGTTCCGCTTCAGCGGTACGCTGCATACGGTGAAAGTCACGCTGCGCTAGCCCGGCCGCCGCCGGCATTAACCCGCCCCGCAGGGCTTCGAAACCGCATGACCGATACGAACGCGACGCTCTCGCGCAGGGAGCGCAACAAGCAGAAGACCCAGGAGCGGCTGCTCGAAGCCGCGCGGCGTCTGTTCGCCGAGCGCGACATCGCCAGCACGACGATCGACGAGATCGCCGACTATGCCGATGTCGCGCGCGCAACCTTCTTCAATTACTTTCCGGGCAAGGACGCCGTCTTGCAGGCGCTGTGGCTCGAACAGCTCGCGAAGCTCAAGGCCGTCGTCGACGAGCAACTCGCCGCCGAACACAGCACGCAGGCGCGCCTCCTCAGCGTGCTGCGTGCGTTCGAAACGGCGGCAACGAGCCGCCCCACCTATCTGCGCGCGGTCACCTGCGAGCTCGAACGCGATGCGGGCACGCTCGAACTCGCGCGCCATCGGGTCGACTATTTCCAGGCGACGCTTGCGCCCCTCGTCGCGGCGGGCCATCGCCAGGGCGACGTGCGCAACGACTTCGACGGCGCGTTTCTCACGCAGATGATCGGCGCGGCCTATCTGTCGATCGTGCGCAACTGGCGCCTCGACCCCGACTACGATCTGCGCGCGCGCATCGAGGACACCGCGCGCTTTCTCGGCGAAGCGCTGCGCGCGCCCGGCGAAAGCAACGCGGCGGCGCCCGCGCCTCGACAAGCCCAGCGGACCCGGCGCACACCCAAGGTCTGACCCGCGCACACGCTCTCGTCTGATCGGACGATGCCGCAGGCGTCGCCAGAAGGTTCAATGCGCTCAAGCCGGACGGGCTCCCGCCGTCCCATGCACCGCGTATCGAACCGCCATGGCCAAACTGATCGAGACCGAAATCCAGCAGGGCGTCGCCACGCTCACGTTCAATCGCCCGAATGCGCTGAACGCCTTGAACACGCCGATGGCCGTGGAACTGGCCGAGCAGCTCGAACACGCGACGCAGCGCGCCGACGTGCACGTGATCGTGCTCACGGGCGCGGGCCGCGCGTTCATGGCGGGCGGCGACGTGCACGCGATGCGCGAGACGCTCGACGAGCGCCCCTCCGAACGCCGGCGCCAGATCGGCAAGCTCGTGCGCCACGCGCAGCTTTGCGTGCAAACCATCGTCGCATCGCGCAAGCCCGTGATGGCCTGCGTGAACGGCGTGGCCGCCGGCTTCGGCCTCTCGCTCACCGCCGCATGCGATGTGGTGATCGCGGCCGACCATGCCACCTTTGCCTCGGCCTATAGCCGCATCGGCGCTTCGCCGGATGGCGGCGCGACGTTCACGCTTCCCCAGGCGGTCGGCCCGCGCCGCGCGGCGCAATGGCTCTACTTCGGCGAGCAATACGGCGCGAGCGAGGCCTTGCAGATGGGTCTCGTGAACTGGGTCGTGCCCGCAAGCGAGCTGGCCGCCGCCACCCAGGCGTGCGCCGCTCAACTGCTGGCGCTGTCGTCCAATGCGTTCGCGCAGACCAAAGCGCTGCTCAGCGGCGCGGCGCAACGCTCGCTCGACGCGCAACTGGTCGCCGAGCAGCGCGGCTTTCTCGCCTGCGCGGAGCACGACGAGTTCCACGAAGGCGTGGACGCCTTCGTCAACCGGCGCAGCCCCGTGTTCCGCACACGCTGAACGATGCGCTGCGCGAAACGCAGCCGTCATCCCCCGCTTCGCAGTTGAATCGGACAACGAACTGATGAAACGAACCAAGGCGGCCGCCTGGGAGACGCGTAATCGCATCCTGGACGCGGCGGAGCACGTATTCGTCGCGCGCGGCGTCGCCTCCGCGACACTAAGCGACATCGCCAGTGCCGCGAGCGTCACGCGCGGGGCCATCTACGGGCACTTCGAGAACAAAAGCGAGTTGTTCGCTTCGATGATCGAGCGCGCCGGGCTGCCGAGCGAAACGCTGGTCAAGGAAGTGGCGAACGCGCCGCAAACCGATCCGCTCGGCCACATCGGCCAGGTCTTTGCGCGATCGCTGCATGACGTCGCGCGCAATCCGCGAACGTGGCGGATCTTCGCGATCATCTTCCGCAAGTACGAGTTGCCGGACGAGTCGTGCCCCGTGCTCACGCGCTGCCGCGACGTCGCCGACGAACTCCAGACGCGCCTGCAAGCCGCGTTAGGCCATGCCGTCCGCGCAGGACAACTGCCCCGCGACCTCGACGTGGAGTTTTCCAGTTCGCTCTTTCTGGTGCTGTGGAACGGCGTGCTTCTGGAATGGCTGTCCAGCCCGGTAGTCGACAACCCCGGACACGACGCCGAACGCATTGCGCAAAGCTGGCTCGACATGCTGCGCTACAGCCCAACCTGCCTCGGCAAGGCGCAAGCGTGCTGAAGCAGGCCGGACGTACTGCACCGCTAGTCGAGAGGCGTCACATGCGCCTTGCGGCCATCCCAGCGCAGGCGGTCGATGCAGCGCAGCGCCTCGCCGCCGCGACCTTCGCCGCCCAGCAAGAGCACGCTGTCATCAAGCGGGATCGAGAGGCCATAGGCGCGCCCTTGCGGCAATTGCCCCGCCACCTCCCACCGGCCGTCGACGAGCGCGTAGATCACGTCGCGCCACGTCTTTTGCAGACCTTGGTGCGCGTAGGTTCGCCCTTGGCCGTACTGCTCCCACGCGCCGGGGAAGTTCGCCCCGCCCGCCGCCAGCAGCGCGCCGTTGCTGTAGCCCGCGAAGGCGCCCGCCAGGCCTTCCTGCTCCGACTCGCCAGGCGGCGCGACAATGTCAGGCGCGGCCTGGCTTGCGAGTATCTCGCCCGCCACTTCGACGTGATTGACCGCGCGCGAGCGCAAGCCGGGTTTCAACTCGCCGTGGATCAACGTCGCCTGGCTACCATCGACCGCGACAGCCGCGCCGACCACGGCCGGAAGCGGCAGCTTGCCGAGCGAGCGCCACGTGTTTGCCGCAGGCTCGTAGCACAGCACGTCGTCGGCGAAGCGATAGTCCTCGGGGCGTTGGCTGAAGTACGCCACTTCGATCTCGCGGCGGCGTTCGGCGTCGCTCCCGGCGGCCTTGAGGTCGCGAAAGAGCGTCTCGAACACCGTCTTGTTCACGCCGCCGAAGAACAGCACGCGCGCCCCTGCCGAGACGCACGCGGAACCCAGCACGCTGCGGGGGCTGCGCGTATTCAGTTCGCGCCAGCGGTTCGCGGCGGGGTCGAATTCGTGCACGTCGCAGTGAATGACCGTGTCCGGCGTGCCGCCCGAACCGGGAATCTGCCCTGCGCCGCCGAACACATAGAGCTTGCCGCCCGCCACGGCGCAGCCGCTCTGCTCGCGCGGGCCGCCGGGGAAGTCCGCAAGTCTGCGCCACGCGCGGGGGTGTGCCGCGAGATCGAGCGCATACCATTGCGTTCCCGCCGACCCCAGCCCCGCATAAATCACACTGCCCATTCTCGCGCCCGCGCCGTTCTTCAGCCCGACAGGAAACTCAGGGCAGGTATCGGCAAGAGACGCCAACTCGCTACAGTTGATCTGCATGAAGAGATTGCTATTGATTCGTAAACCTAATTATTCAGGCAAGCATTGCGCCGCTTGCGACTTGCGGTACATCCTGGTGCGAGCGAGGGCGTCGCCCCCGCTCTCATGCGACAAATACGACGAACGCGACGATCAGGCGGCCTTGCCTTGAGGGGCCGCGCCAAGCCGGCCGAGCAGCGTATTGAAATGCTTTTCGTATGCGCTCATCAGGCCTTGCAGATCCTTCGCCTCGATCATCTTGACGATGCCCGCGTGGTCCCGTGCCGAAGCCTCCAGCATCTTGCGCGTGGGCGGTTCGCCGGTCTGGTCCATGCGGTGGAACACGCGCCAGAACATGTCGGTGAGCTTGCTCAAGAACGTGTTGCCAAGGCAGCGGTACATGGTGGCGTGGAACTGCCGGTCCTCTTCCTCGTACTCCTCGCCCGCCTTGGCTTTCTTGAGCATGGCGTTGGCCAGTTCACGCAGCGCCTGGACGTCTTCCGGCGGAATCTGTTGCAACACGGCCGGCACCGAACCGAGCTCGATGGCCGCGCGCACCTGGAGCAGGTCGCGGATGCTACGGCCGTCGGCCACGAACGCGTAAGGCAGGTTTTCGATGATCGAATCGAACGAGAACGCCTTCACGTAGATGCCCTCGCCGTGGCGCGACTCCACCACGCCGAGCGACTCCAGGCTCTTCATCGCTTCGCGCAGCGACGGCCGGCTGATGCCCAGTTCCTGCGCGAGCACGCCCTCGGGCGGCAGCGAGTCGCCGAATCGCAGCTTGCGGTCCTCGATGAACTTCTTGATTTCAATCTGGGCCTGCCGATAGGCCGGAACACGGTTGCTCATAGACTCTCCACCAGGTCGGGACCGCCGCGTGGCAGGCGCGCGAGCCGGATGACGCACGTTGCTCGAATTCGCCTCGCGGGTGCGACGATGCACGTCAGTGCACGATCAGACATCAGATATCTAATTCTAACACGCCCCTAATTACCGGTTGAGCCGCCCGACGGCAGCCGACGGCAACCGCTCACGCGCCCGCCGCCTCCGCATCCATGCGCGCGAAGATCGTGTCGAAGTGTTTCCGGTAGGCCTTCACGAGGCCGCCCAGATCGCCCGCTTCGAGCCTGTCGACGATATCGATGTGGTCGCGCGCGGTCGCTTCGATAAGCCAGTGCTCGGGCTGCCCGGTCGAATGGTTCAGCCGGCGGAACACCTGCCAGAACAGGTCGATCAGGCGGCTCAGGAACGGATTGTCCAGGCATTGGTACAGCGTCGCGTGAAACTCCCGGTCCTGCTCCTCGTACAGTTCGTGCGCCTCGGCCCGCGCGAGCATTTGCTGCGCCAGCACGCGCAGGCGCGCGACATCGGCAGCCGGAATGCGCGCATGAATCTCGGGCACCGCGCCAATTTCGATTGCCGCGCGCACCTGGAGCAATTCGCGCAGGCTATGGCCTTCCGCGATAAAGGCGTACGGCAGATTGTCGATGATCGAATCGAACGAAAACGCCTTGACGTAGATGCCCTCGCCATGCCGCGACTCCACCACGCCGAGCGATTCGAGGCTCTTCATCGCTTCGCGCAACGAAGGCCGGCTCATGCCGAGATCCTGCGCAAGCTGCCCCTCGGAGGGCAGCGCGTCGCCAAAACGCAGGCCATGCCGCTCGATGTAGCTCTTGATCTCCATCTGGGCCTGCCGGTAAGCAGGGATGCGAGACGTCATGTTTGCTCTCCAGTCAGTTCGGTTTCCGCTCCGTTGCCACACCGCATGCTCGCACTCCCGCTCGCCTGTCTTTTGCGTGCTTCGCAAAAGACTTGCACCGGCGGTCTTAAAAAACGACTTGCGCGGTCGAATTTTGCAGTGCTAGCATTTGACCTCAGATGTCAGATATCTGATTCTAGCACAGCACAGAGATCGATCGCGATAGCGCGGCCGCGTGGGCTTTGGCCCCACGCGCCGTTGCCGACTCCCGTCCGCCCTGTGAAGAACACGTAGTGAACAACACGCTTACAACCCGGCCGCATGCGCCGGGGCGGCATCGCAAAGACGGTTTTGACAAGGAGATCTAACAATGAAGAAGGCGGTATGGGCGCCCGGTGCGGCGGCGGTCTTGTGTGCGCTATCCACCGGCGCGAGCGCCCAGTCTAGCGTCACGCTCTCGGGGCGTATCGACGCCGGGTTCGCGTACATGAACAACGTGCAGACCTCGCCTGGCGTAACGGCGTCGCGCTTTGGCATGCAAAGCGGCGACTGGGGCACGGGCATGCTCAATTTCACGGGCACGGAGGATCTGGGCGGCGGCGTCAAGACGATCTTCTTCCTCTCGCGCTCGCTCAAGGCGACCACCGGGACCGCCGGCACCGTCCACCGCAAATCGTGGGTCGGTTTATCTCAGGAGAACTACGGAACGATCAAGTTCGGGCGCGATCTCTTCATCAGCAACGGCGTATCCGCGTTCGATCCCTTCCTCCAGGAGATGTTCAGTTCGGCTTCGCTGGTGCGCGGGCGCACGTGGCAGCAGACCAACAGCAACGTCGGTTACCTGAGCCCGTCCTGGCACGGCTTCGATCTGGCGGCGCAATACTCGTTCGGCGGCAAGCCCGGCAACTGGAACGGCACCGACACGGGCTCATACGGCCGCTCGGACGGCCTGCAACTGACCTACCGCACCGGCCTGTTCGACGTGCGAGCGATCTACGACGAATTGCGCGACCCGAACGGCCAGTTCAGCAATGTGTTCACGGCGTCGCGCGAATTCATCCTGGCCGCCAACCTGCGCCTCGGGTCGTTCCTCGTTCAGGGCGCTGCCACGCGCATGTTCGCGCCCGACACGCCAACGGGCCTCGCGAGCACGGCGAATCACTACTGGCTGGGCGTGGGCTATCAGGCGAACCCTTTCCTGCTCGTGACGCTCGCCGCGTATCACGTCGACGTGGGCCAGGGCGCGGGCAACGACACTCACGACGCCCACGGCCACGCCACGATGTACGAACTCGGCACGACCTATAACCTCTCGAAGCGCACGTTCCTTTACGCCAACGTGGGCTATGTGCACAACAGCAGCAACGCCACCTTCTCGCTGGAGCCCAACAATCCCGGCCTGAACAACAGCAACCTCGACAACCCGCTGCCGGGCCACTCGCAGGTGGGCGCCTATCTGGGCATCAACCACTCGTTCTGAGCGCGCCCGCTCCTTTCCTCAAGCTTTCTCCACGACGCGGCCGTGCCGCCGCAATCGCGGCGGCGCGCGCCGTCGTGCGAGCGTACGTCATCCATATGGGCAACACCTCACCAAACGACGCCACCTCGTTCGTCCTGTTCGGCGGAACGGGCGATCTGGCCATGCGCAAGATACTGCCTGCGCTGCACGAAGCCGAAACCGCGGGCAGACTGCCGCACGCGCTGCGCATCCTGATCGTGGACCGCAGTTGCGCGAGCCGCGCGGACCTCATGGCCTGGCTCGACACATGCGTTCGCCCGCATCTCGCCCAGAGCGGCCCGGCTTGCGCGGCGTGGACGCGGTTCGTCGAACGCATCGAATACGTTCGCCTCGACTTCTCGCGCCCGCAAGATTTCGTCGCGCTTCGGGACGCACTTCGGGACGCACTTCGAGACACATCGACCGCACACGCGCACGCGACCCGCGAAAAACCGCTCTACTATCTGGCGACGGGCCCGGCGCTGTTCGTGCCGATCTGCCGCGCGCTGGCCGCGCTCGACCTCACGCGCGACGCGCGGGTCGTGCTCGAAAAGCCGCTTGGCTACGATCTCCAGTCATCGCGGCAGATCAACGACGAAGTCGGCCAGATTTTCGCCGAGGAGCAGATCTACCGCATCGACCACTATCTCGGCAAGGAGTCGGTGCAGAACCTGCTTGCGCTGCGCTTCGGCAATACGCTGTTCGAGCCGGTGTGGCGGCGTGAATGGGTCGAAAGCGTGCAGATCACCATTGCGGAGCAACTCGGCGTGGAGGGGCGCGGCGAGTTCTACGACAGTGTGGGTGCGCTGCGCGACATGGTGCAGAACCACCTGCTTCAATTGCTCTCGATCGTCGCGATGGAGCCGCCTCACTCGATGGACGCCAACGCGGTGCGCGACGAAAAGCTGCGCGTGCTGCGCGCGCTCAAACCGGTGCCCGCGAACGACATCGACAGCGTCGCGGTGCGCGGCCAGTACGACGCGGGCGTGATCCGCCGCGAAGCCGTACCCGCCTATGCGCGGGAAGCCGGCATCGCGCGCGCGAGCACGACCGAAACCTTCGTCGCGCTGCGCGTGGAAGTCGAGAACTGGCGCTGGGCAGGCGTGCCGTTCTTTCTGCGCACGGGCAAGCGGCTCGCCGAGCGCGCAGCCGAAATCGTCATCACGTTCCGGCCCGTGCCGCACTCGTCGCTCGGCAACGAATCGGGCCGCCCCGGCGCGAACCGGCTCGTGATACGCCTTCAGCCCGACGAGGACATTCGCCTCCACTGGCTCGCGAAGCGTCCCGGCGAAGGCATGGCCTTGCAGCCCGTGCACCTCGAAATCGACTTCGATCGCTTTTTCGCACCGGAGCGCATGGATGCGTACCAGCGGCTGCTGATCGACGCGATCCACGGCCGTCTCGCGCTATTCGTGCACCGCGACGAACAGGAAGCGGCCTGGCGCTGGGTCGAGCCGATTCTGCGCGACTGGAAGGCGCGCACCGCGCCGCCGCGCCCGTATCTTGCCGGCTCGTGGGGGCCGGCCGCGTCGAGCGCGCTGCTCGCGCGTGCGGGTATGTGCTGGATGGAAGAAGAACATTAGGATACCGATGCGACGGCGCATGGCGCGCCGTCGCAACCTGCATCGATATCAACGGGTAACAACAGACAAAAACCGCTCAGTTATACGAGCGCAGGGTGATGCGATTGCTGAGCGAGCTCACGCCGCTCACCTGGCGCGCGGCGTCGCCGGCCTTCTGGATCTGGTCGGCCACCGGCACCGAACCGCTCAGCGTCACCGCCCCGCCGTTGGCGCGCACGGAGATGCGTTCATTGTTCAGGCCCGGCGTTTTCGCCAACGCGCGCAGCACGTCGCGGCGCAGCTTGCGGTTGGCCGCCTTGGTCGCCTTGACATTCGACTCCGCGCCGCTCGCCGCCACGCCGCTGTCCGAGCCCGGCGACGGTTGCGCCGAGACCTGGCACGCCACCGCGAGCATGACCGCTCCCGCCACGACCCACCCCATTGCTTTTCGCTTCATTGTGTCCTCCCTGGTTTGCCTGCTGACTGAAAAGCCGAACTAAAAAAACCGAACCGCGGCCCACCGGCGCAACGACGCCGGTGCGGCCCGATGGCTCGATCAAAGCGTTTGCGTGACCTTGTTCAGATGACGCGGCGTGTCCGGGTTGCGCCCGCGCGCGGCGGCGAGACCCGCCGCCATCACGTAGAACGGCAGGATCGCGGCAATCGGGTCGAGCGCCTCGTGACCCGTTTCGAGCAGCGGCAGGTTCGCACCGGCCACCGCAGGCGGCGCGGCCAGCAGCACGCGCGCGCCGCGCTCGCGCATGTCGTGCGCGAGTTGCAGCAGGCCGTCCTGCTCCGGGCCGCGCGGCGCGAATACCAGCAGCGGATACGCGCGGTCGATGAGTTCCATGGGGCCGTGGCGCACTTCCGCGCCGGAAAACGCCTCGGCCTGGATGCCGGAGGTCTCCTTGAGCTTCAATGCGGCCTCCTGCGCGATCGCCAGTCCCGGCCCACGGCCGATCACGATCATGCGGTCGGCTTCGCACAACGCGTCGATTGCGCTGTGCCAGTCGAGTTCACACGCGGCATGCAGCGCGGCGGGCAAGGTGGCCAGGGCCTCGCTCAAGGCGCGCTCGCGCGACCACGCCGCGACGAGTTGCGCCGACAACGCGAGCATCGCCACATAACTCTTGGTGGCGGCCACGCTCAGTTCCGGACCGGCCGCGAGCGGCAGCTGCCATTCACACGCCGCGGCGAGCGGCGAATCGGGAGCGTTGACGGCGGCCACGGTCAGCGCGCCGGCCTCGCGCAACGCGCCCATTGCGCCCACGAGATCGGGGCTGCGGCCCGACTGCGAGAAAGCCAGCGCGAGTTGCCCACCCACGCGCAACGGGGCGCGCCGCAGCGTCGCAACCGACATCGGCAGCGAGGCCACCGGCACGCCCAGCCAGTTCATGGCGAGCGAGGCGAAATAGCTCGCGGCATGGTCCGAGCTGCCGCGCGCAACGGTCAAGGCGACCTGCGGCGCGCGTTCGGTGAGCAAGGCGGCAAGCGCCTCGACCCGCGACGGGTCGGCTAACTGCGCGGCGACGACGGCAGGCGCGGCGAGCGCCTCTTCAAGCATCTTCGACAATCCGTTCTCCTTCTACGAAAGTGGCGGTGAGCGCCAGGGCGCGGTCGAGCACGACGAGATCGGCCCAGGCGCCGGGCGCGATGCGGCCGCGATCGGCCAGACCGAGGTAGTCGGCCGCGTGGCGCGACAAATGGTGGGACACGTCGGCGAGCGGCAGCCCGATCGACACGAGATTGCGCAGCGCCTGGTCCATGGTCAGCGTGCTGCCCGCGAGCGTGCCGTCGGCGAGGCGCACGCCGCCCATGCACTTCGTGACGTGCTGGCTGCCGAGCCGGTATGCGCCGTCGGGCATGCCCGCCGCCGCGGTGCTGTCCGTCACGGCGTAAAGGCGCGGAATCGCGCGGGCCGCCGCCTGGACCGCACCGGGATGCACGTGCACCAGGTCGGGAATGATCTCCGCGTAGTCCGCATGCGCGAGCGCCGCGCCCACCATGCCCGGATTGCGGTGATGCAGCGGCGACATCGCATTGAACAGGTGCGTGAACCCCGCCGCGCCATGTTCGAGCGCGCGCACGCCGTCTTCATACGTGCCCGCCGAGTGGCCGATCTGTACGCGCACGCCGCGCCCGGCAAGCGCCCGAATGATCTCCATGTGCCCCGCGATTTCGGGTGCGAGCGTGACGATGCGCACCGGTGCGAGCGCGAGATAGTCCAGCACCTCGTCGAGCACGGCGGCGACCGCGGCGTCCGGTTGCGCGCCCAGACGCCCGGGGTTGATATACGGTCCTTCGAGGTGCACGCCCAGCACCCGCGCGCCGCCCGCGCTGCGCGTGCGCGCATGGTCGCCGAGGTCGGCGAGCACACGCCGCAGTTCCGCGCGCGGCGCCGTGACCGTCGTGGCGAGCAGGCTGGTGGTGCCGTGGCGCGCATGGAGGCGCGCCATGGTCGCCACGGCGGCCGAGCCTTCCATGACGTCGGCGCCGCCGCCGCCATGCACGTGCAGGTCGATGAAGCCCGGCAGGATGCAGGGCTCGTCGTTGTCCGCCGGATCGGCGCGCTCGCCTTCGAGCGCCGCGATGCGTCCGTCCTGAATGTGAAGACGGCCGCGAATCCAGCCGTCCGTCGTGAGTAGGTTTCCGCTGAGCATGTCAATGGCCGGTTGAAGTGAGCGGCTCGCGCCATTGCGCGGTCAACTCGTAGTAGTCCTGTAGATAATCGAGCGGCGGCAGGCTGGCTGGCAGCACCAGCGCTTCGAGCGCCACCGCCACGCCGCCCACGTAGCGCAGGCGTTGAATCGCCGCGACGCGTTCGCCCGGCGCGAGGCCGAGCAGGCGCGCCTCCTCGTCGCTCGCGGCGCGGATCGTACGCGAGACGCAACGCACGCCGCTTCTGGCAGCGGGCGGCGTGGCCGTACCGGCTGCGGGCGGCGCGATGAACGTGCCGGACCCGCGAACGCGGCGCACCAGCCCGTCGCGCACCAGCAGCGTCATCGCCCGGCGCATGGTGATGCGCGAGACCTTCAAGGCGCTCGCCAGGGTGCGCTCGGAAGGCAGCGCGTCGCCGGCCTGCCACGCGCCGCCGCGAATCGCGGCCGTGAGCTTGCCCGCCATCTGCAAGTAGAGCGGCATGGCGCTGTCCGCGTCGGGCATGATGTCCTGCCAGGGAATATTCATCGGAAGCGCCCGTTTGATGCGTCGCCGTACATCGCCGCGTCAGGCATGAAGCGCCCGCGCAAGCGCGCTTACCGTGGCCCGCCAGCAATCCTGCGAGGCTCGCGCGTCTTCGACCGAGTCGAAACCGTGCGGCGCGCCCG
Source organism: Paraburkholderia unamae (assembly GCF_003096875.1). Classification (NCBI taxonomy): domain Bacteria; kingdom Pseudomonadati; phylum Pseudomonadota; class Betaproteobacteria; order Burkholderiales; family Burkholderiaceae; genus Paraburkholderia; species Paraburkholderia unamae. The sequence goes on along the minus strand of NZ_QEOB01000011.1, from coordinate 60,218 downwards.
GATACACATGCAATTCGGTCTGCACGCCCGCATCGATCAGTCGTCCTGCATAAGCGAGGTTCTCCGCCACGAACAGGTCGAGCGCGCCGAGCGCGATGAACGCCGCCGGAAGATCGGCCAGGCTTTGCGCCCGCGCGGGCGCGGCATAGGCGCTCACGTGCGGCCCTCCGGGCTCCCCGGCCAGCGCCGCCCGCCAGCCAAAGCGGTTCGATGCCGGTGTCCAGACGAACTCGCCCGCGTAAGGCGATACCGGGCCCGTCGAGCCAGTGCGGTCGTCGAGCATCGGGTAAGTCAGCAACTGAAAGCGCAGCGCGATTTCGCCGCGCTCGCGCGCGAGCAACGCGAGCGCCGCCGCGATGCCCCCGCCCGCGCTCTCGCCCGCCACGGCCAGTCGCATGCGATCCACTCCAAGTGTAGGCGCGTGGTCGTGCACCCAGCGTAGCACCGCGTAGGCATCCTCCACCGCGCCGGGCAGCGGCGTTTCCGGCGCGAGCCGGTAGTCCACCGACACCACGACGCAACGCACCTCGGCCGCGAGGCGAAGGTTGCGCCCGTGCGCGTTCTCGGGCTGCCCCATGACCATGCCGCCGCCATGCAGATGCACGAGCGCGGGCAGCTTGCCCGTGGGCACGGTGGCCGCGTCCGGCGCAGGCGGCGTGTAGATCACCACGCGCACAGGCGGCGCGCCGGGCGGCCCGCTCACGTGCCGCGTGTGAACGCTGACGTCGCGGTCATCGAGCGCCGCAGCGTGTTGCGCCTCACGCGCCCAGTGCGCGGCAAGCGCGCGGCGCTCGGGCAGGCGCTCGCCGCACAGGTCGGGCGGCGAGGCGTCGGCAAGCGACTGGAACGCCGGGTCGAGCAGATGTCTGGAGGACATAGGAGTTCGATCAAGAGACGGCGCGCAGGCGCTCACGCGGGCGTGAGCGGCCTGACCGGCGCGACTGGCGCGAGCGGCACGCCGGACGACTCGCCATACAGCAGGCAAGCGACTTCGTGGCGATCCTCCCGGTGCACGAGCGGCGGCACGGTGCTCTTGCACGAAGGCATCGCGCGCGGGCAGCGCGTGTGAAACACGCAGCCCGGCGGCGGATTCAGCGGGCTGGGCACTTCGCCCTTGAGCAGATCCTCGCCCGCGAGACGCCGCGCGGGGTCGGGCACGGGCGAGCTGCGCGTGAGCGCCTGCGTATAAGGATGCAAGCCGCCGTCGCGAATGCCCGCGCGGCTCGCGAGCTCCATCACGCGGCCGAGATACAGCACGAGCACGCGGTCGCACATGCTCTGCACGATGGGCAGGTCGTGCGAGACGAAGAGAATGGCCAGGTCCAGCGAGCGGCGCAGTTCCAGCAGCAGATTGACGATCTGCGCCTTGACCGACACGTCGAGCGCGGCCACGGCTTCATCGGCCACCAGCACCTTCGGCTTGAGCGTCAAGGCCCGCGCGATCACGACGCGCTGCTTCTGGCCGCCCGACAATTCATGCGGGTAGCGCCGCAGCACCGAAGCCGGAAGCCCGACCACGTCGAGCAGCCGCGCGATTTCGGCGCGCCGCTCCACGCCCGTGCCGAGCTTGTGGAGCACGAACGGTTCGAGCAGGCTCTGCTCGATGGTCATGCGGCCGTTCAGGCTCGAATTGGGGTCCTGGAAAATCATCTGCATGTCGCGCCGCACCTCGCGCAGCGCGCGCCCGCGCAGCCCCGCCAGGTCCTGCCCCTGGTAGCGCACCGTGCCGCTCGTGGGCGCCATCATGCCGAGCGCGATGCGCCCGAGCGTCGACTTGCCGCTGCCCGACTCGCCCACGATCCCGACGATCTCGCCGGGCTTTACGTCGAACGACACGCCGGTCAGCGCATGCAGCGCCACCGGCGCGCGCAGGAACGCCTGACGCACGGGAAACTCGCGGCACACCTGTTCGAAAGAGAGAATGGGCCGCACGCCGGCCTCATCGTTCGCGTCGATACCGTTCATACCTTGTTCCAGAAATGACAGCGCACGCTATGGACCTCGTTCACCTGCGTCTGGGCGGGCACCTCGACGCTGCATCGCGCTTCGGCGCGCGTGCAGCGATTGGCGAAGCGGCAGCCCGTGGGCGCGCCGACGATGGCTTCGATCTGGCCGGGAATGCCGCGCAATGCGCCGCCCTCGGCCGGTCGTGGAATCGAATCGAGCAGCGCGCGGGTATAGGGGTGCTTCGGCGCGGCGAACAGCTCGGCGGTGGGCGCGGTCTCCACGATCTGGCCGCCGTACATCACGGCCACGCGGTCGGCGATCTGCGCGACCACGCCCATGTCGTGCGTGATGAACACCACCGCCATGCCCGCTTCCTGCTGGAGCTTGCGGATCAGTTCGAGAATCTGCGCCTGCACCGTCACGTCGAGTGCCGTGGTCGGTTCATCGGCGAGCAGCACGGCGGGCTCGCACGCGAGCGCGATGGCGATCATCACGCGCTGGCGCATGCCGCCCGACAACTGATGCGGATACTGCTTCGCGCGCGAAGCCGGGTCGGAGATCCCCACCTTGCCGAGCAGCGCGATGGCGCGCTCGCGCACCTCGCCGCGCTTGCCCATGCCGTGGATCGTGAGCGCCTCCTCCACCTGCTTGCCGATGCGCTGAAGCGGATTGAGCGAGGTCATCGGCTCCTGGAAGACCATGGAGATGCGGTTGCCGCGCAGCTTCATCATCGGCTTTTCGCCGAGCGCGAGCAGATCGACCGCGCCCGATCCGGCCGATCCGGCCGATCCGGCCGACTTGGCCGATGCGCCCGAATGCAGCCACGCCTCGCCCGCGAGTTGCGCGCGGCCGCCGAGCAGCCGCATGAGCGAAAGCGAAGTGACCGACTTGCCGCTGCCCGACTCGCCGACGAGCGCCAGCGTCTCGCCGCGCCGCACCTGCAAGGTGACGTCGGTCAGCGCGTGCACCTGCCCCGCGGGCGTGGCGAAGCGCACGCACAATTGCTTCACGTCGAGCGCGATGGCCTCGTTGCTCATGTCAGCCCGCCCGCAGGAGTCCGCTCTTTTCGACAATGGCGCGCACCTTCGCGGCGTGCGCGTCGCTCAGCACCGCATTCGGGCGGCTCATGTGGCGATGGGTGATGAGGCCCATCATCTGCATGGCCGTCTTGAAGCCGCCCACGCCCGAGGCGTTGCGGCTCGTGTCGGGATAGCCCTGGAACACGATCTCGAACAGCTCGATCAGGCGCTGCTGCTCGGCGCGCGCCGCCACCCAGTCGCCCTTGCGCGCGGCGTCGTAAAGCCGCACGTAGCCCGCCGGGTCCACGTTGGCGAGGCCGGGAACCGCGCCGTGGCCGCCGCCGAGCAGGGCATAGTCCACCGTGATTTCCGATCCGGTCAGGACTGCGAAGTCCGGATGCGCCGCGAAATCGCGCATGACCATGCGCATGTTGCCGTCGTCGCCGCTGCTGTCCTTCAGGCCCACGATGGCCTTGCGCGCGTACAGCTTGTGCAGCGTCTCGCGCTCCAGCTTGATGTTCACGCACACCGGAATGTCGTAGGCGATGAGCGGCAGATCCACGGCGTCGCGCACGTAGCAGAAGTGGTCGACGATCTCGGCCTGCGAGGTGCGCGTGTAGAACGGCGCGGTGAGCACGAGCGCATCGACGCCGAGCGCGCGCGCCTCGCGGGCGTGCTGGATGCAGCGGTCGGTGGCGATGTCGATCACGCCCGCGATCACGGGCACGCGGCCGCCGGCCTCCTCCATCACGATACGGATCACTTCGGCGCGGCGCTGCGCGTCGAGAAACACCACTTCGCTCGACGAGCCGAGAATGAACAGACCGTGCACGCCGCCGTCGATCAGATGGCGCACCACGCGGCGCAGCGAAGGCGCGTCGACCTCCATGTCCGTGGTGAGGGGCGTGACGACGGGCGGCACGATGCCGTGCAGGGAAAACTGGGTCATTTTGCGTGTTGTTCCTGGTTTGACTTTGGATCAAAGGCGGCGCGAAGTCCGTCGCCGAAAAAGTTGGCGGCGAGCGCCGTCACAACGATAAGAATTCCCGCGGGCATCCACATCCACGGATAGGCCTGCATCATCGAGGCGTCGGTGGTGAGGCTCAGCAGGCTGCCCCAGCTCGCGAACGGCATTTGCACGCCGAGGCCGAGAAAGCTCAAACCCGCCTCCATCATGATGGCCGACACGAAATTCAGGCTCGCGAACGCGACGATCACATCGGTCGTGTTCGGCAGGCAGTGGCGCACGATGATGTACGCGTCCCCCGCGCCGAGCAGCCGCGCCGCCGCCACGAAGTCGAGTTCGCGCACGGTCAGCACGCGTGCCCGCACGAGCCGCACCGCCAGCGGCGCGGTGAGCACGCCGACGATCACGATGGTCTTGCCCGTGCCCGGTCCGAGGACGGCCGCGAGCGTGAGCAGGACGATGGTGGTGGGGAAGATCATCACGACGTCCACGAGCCGCATGATGAGCATGTCGATCTTGCCGCCGAAATAACCGGCGACGCCACCGAACAGCAGGCCGAGCACTACCGAGAGCAGCGCGCTCAGGAGGCCCACGGTGAGCGACACCTGGCCTGCGGCCAGCGTGCGCGCGAACATGTCGCGCCCGGTTTCGTCGGTGCCGAACCAGTGCGTGGCCGAAGGCGGCAGCGAAACGGAACTCAGGTCGATCGTGTTCGGACCGAAGCGGCTCGCGAACGGGCCGAACACGCAAAGCAACACCACGAGGCCGAATACGACGAGGCCGAACACCGCGAGCCGGTTGCGCGCGAAGCGGCGCAGAACGGACGATCTCATCCTGCGTTCGCCGCGTGCGGCGGCGCCTGCAAGGGCAAGGTTTTGCTGCATGAAGCACTCTCCATCAAGGCTGGCATGGTTCAGTTGAGCGCGATGCGCGGATCGATGAAGGCATACACCACGTCGGTCAGCAGGTTGACGACCAGCACCGCAATGGCGATCCACAAGGTGATGCCCATGATGAGCGGGTAGTCGCGCGCGGCGATGCCGTCGAGCAGCAGCGTGCCCATGCCCGGCCACGAAAAGATCGTCTCCAGAAACACAGCGCCGCCGATGATGTTCGCGAAGTTCGCGCCGATCACGGTCACGATCGGAATGAGCGCATTGCGAAACGCGTGCCGCGTGAGCACCTGCGAGCGGCTCAATCCCTTCGCGCGGCCCGTGCGGATATAGTCCTGCGTCATCACTTCGAGCAGGCTCGCCCGCGTGTAGCGCATGAGGATCGCGACGTACTGGATCGACAGCACCGAGGCGGGCAGGATCAGATGCCAGAGAATGTCCGCCGCGCCGCCCTTGCCCGGCGTGGTGTAGCCGCCGGTGGGAAACCAGCCCAGCGTCATGGAAAGGAAGTACAGCGCCAGAATGCCGAGCAGGAAAACCGGACCGCTCACGCCCACATAGGCGAGCAGCGAGAGCCCATGATCGACAATGCTGCCCTCCATATGCGCGGAGACGAGCCCCAGCAACACGCCGAGCAGCACGCCGATGCCGATGCCCGTGCCGGTCAGCAGCAGCGTGGCCGGAATGCGCGACGCGATATCGTGGCTCACCGAGGTGCCGTCCTTGTAGCGGTAGCCCAGATTGCCCTTCGTCATTTCCTTGACCCAATAGCCGAACTGGACGTAGGCCGGGCGGTCGAGCCCCAGCTCGTGGCGCAACGCCGCCTTCTGCACCGCCGAGATATCGTGGCCGGGCGGCGCGAAAGCATCGACCGGATCGCCCGGCGCGAGGCGAACGAACACGAACACGACGGCGAGCACCGCCAGCAGGATCGGTATGTACAGCAGGAACCGCTTGATCAGATAGTGAGTCATGTTTGCCCTTCTAGCGGCCGCGAGCGACCGGGTGACACGATTTCGGTGTTGCCTCGCTTACTTGACCGACCAGCGTTCCGGGTGATCCATGTAACGGCCGCCGCCTGGCGCCGGCGTCCACACGAAGTCCTGCACCTGGGTCGAGACGCCCGCGAAGCGGTTCGCTTCGAGCACCGGCAGCCACGGCAGGTTGGCGTTCGTGTAGCGGCACACGTCCTGGTAGACGCTCGCGCGTTTGGCGGTGTCGGTCGCGGCGCGCCCTTCGTCGAACAGCTTGTCGAGCTCCGGCATGTTCACGCGCATGAGGTTGTAGCCGCGCGGCGGCGCGTATTGCGACATCAGCACGCTGCTGAGCACGTCGGGGTCGGGGCCGTTTGTCGTGCCCGCGAAGGTCATGGCGAACTTGCCCGCGCGCACCAGCTCGCCGTAGGTCGGCGCATCGACGAAACGCGGCTGCACGTTCACGCCCACCGCCGCGAACATCGCCTGGATCACGGCCATGGCGTTGCGCGAAACCGGGTCGGTGTAGTACGTCAGCAGTTCGATGGGCTGCCCCGCGAACTTGCTCCAGCCCGCTTCGTCGAGCAGCCGTTTCGCCGCGGCCGGATCATAGGCGTACGGCTTGAGGTTGGACGGCACGTATTGCGGCTCGGTGAGCACGCAGTTCGCGACCTGTGCCTGCCCCGCGTACAGGTTCTTGATGAGGCCCGCACGGTCGATCGCCATCAGCAGCGCTTGCCGCACGCGCAGGTCCTTGAAGCGCGGATCGCTGAAATTCACGCCGACGTAGTTCACCACGCGCGAAGGACCGGCGATGGTGCGAAAGCGCTCCGCCTTCGTGTTGCGCACCTGCGCGAGCGACATGTAGCTATACTGAATATCGCCCGACTGGAGCGCGAGCACGGCGGCGCCATCGTCCTTGAAATAGCGGTTGATGAGCGCGTCGATATGCGGACGGCCGCGATAGTAGCCGGGGTTGGCGTCGAGCTCCACATACTGGTCGGGCACGTACTTGCCCCACTTGAAGGGGCCGGTGCCCACCGGCTGCGTCTTCCACCACGCGGCCGTGCGCAGGTCCTTCACGGGAATCGAGGCGAGCGCGTGCTCCGGCACGATCATGACGTTCGTGAGCGCGTCGACCAGCGCGAGGTTGGGCTTGCCGAGCGTGAGCACGACCGTGTTGTCGTCGGGCACGGCCACGCTCTGGATATCCGCAAGACGCGCCCAGAACTGGTTGGGCAGATCGGGATTCTTCAGCAGATCCAGCGTGAACTTCACGTCCTTCGCCGTGAACGGCTGACCGTCCTGCCACTTCACGCCTTTGCGCAAATGGAAGGTGATCGTCTTGCCGTCGGGCGATACGTTCCAGTCGCTCGCGAGGTCGCCTTCGATCTTCGTCATCTCGGCGTTGTAGAGCACCAGCGTGCCGAAATACTTGTTGAACCAGCTATAGCCCGCCGTGGCGGTGAGCGGGTTGAACTGCTGGGGCGCGCCCGCGGGGCCGGTGTCGAACGCGCCGGTCAGCGTGTTCGCCGGCGCCTCGCCCGCGCCGAACAGCGATGCGGCGGCCACTGCGCCGGCTGCGATGGCGCGCACTCGTGCTTGAACGGTCATCCTCTTCTCCTTGGCTTTATTTCTTCGCATGAACCGGCGCGCTATGGCCGCCGGCGTCCGCTTGTCCCGTATGCGCGGCGCAGGCTGCATGCGCGCGCGCTTCCATTTCGACGCGGCCCTCGAAGGCCTGCGCCCACTGCGCCGCGCCGATCAAACCCGAATCGGGCCCGAGCGCCGCTTTCGTGATCGCCACCCGCACCAGCACGGGTTCCTCCATGAGCGCCGCCTGGATGCGCTCGACCATGCCGGGCGCGAGCCCCACGCTGCCGCCGATCACCACGTGGTCCACGTCGAGCAGCATCACGCAGTTGGCGATCGCCTCCGCAACGGCGCGCGCGGCGTGCGCGAGGATGCGCTCGGCGCGCCGGTCGGTCGCGGCGCGCGCGAACACCTCGCGGCTGTCGAGCGGTTCGCCGAAAACACGCGTCGCTTCGCGGGCGATCGCCGTGCCCGAGGCCAGCGTTTCGAGGCAGCCCGTGCGCCCGCACCCGCACGGCACGCGCCCCGCCGGCGACGGCAAGCTCACCGTGGCGTGCCCGATGTGGCCCGCGAGACCGCACGCGCCCACCTGGAGCCGCCCGCCGATGACGAGCCCGCCGCCCACGCCGGTGGAAAGCGTCAGATACAGCAGATTGCCGGGCGGCGTTTCGCAGGCCTGATATTCCGCCCACGCCGCCGCCTGCGCATCGTTCAGGATGACGATGGGACAGGCAAAGCGGGCCGCGAGAAAGTCGCGCAGCGCGAAGCCGTTCCAGAACGAAATGATGTTTTGGTTCACGGCATGGATGCGCCCTTCCTGAACGAATCCGGTCGAGGCGACCGCAACGCGCTCGGGCGCGGGCATGTCGGCCGTCAACTCGGCGAGCGCGCGGCCGAACGCCTCGGCGCTGCCCGGCATCGCCACCTGGCGGCGCATGACGATCGCGCCCTCGTCGAGCATGGCTGCCGCGATCTTCGTGCCGCCGATGTCGAGCGCGAGCATCACGATGCTTCCTCCGTGGCGCTCATGGCCTCCACGAACCATTGCGTGATGTGCTCGACGCGCGTGATCGCGGAGCCGACCGTGACTGCGAACGCCCCGGCGCGCAACGCGCGCGCGGCGTCCTGCGCCGTTTTCAGGCGGCCTTCCGCGATCACGCGATAGCCGCGCTGTTTCCATGCGGAGATCAACGCGTAGTCGGGTTCGTCGGACGCGGTTTGCGTTTGCTCCGTATAGCCCGAGAGCGTGCTCGCCACGATTTCGAAGCCCATTTCATGCGCGGCGACGCCATCGGCCTCGGTCGCGCAATCCGCCATGGCGATGCATCCCGCCGCGTGAATGGCGCGCAGCAGCGCCGCCACGGTAACGGGGCGCTCGCGCGCCGTGGCATCCACGGCGATGATGTGCGCGCCCGCTTGCGCCAACGCACGCACGTCGTCTTCAAAGGGCGTGATGCGCACGGGCGAGTTGTCGAGATCGCGCTTGACGATGCCCACGATCGGCACGCTCACCGCCGCCGCTACCGCGCGCACGTTCTCCACGCCCTCGATGCGCAACGCGGCCGCGCCGCCGGCAACCGCGGCCAGCGCCATGGCGACGATGGTTTCCGTGCGGTCCATGGGACCGTGCGTGACCGGCTGGCACGAGACGATAAGCGCGTGCTTGAGCACTTCAATGTCCATTCTTCGAGGCATCCCGTCGGTTAGACGTCGGTGTAAAAGCGGGCTGGCGACTCAGCCGGAACTGCCCTCGCCAGAGCATATTGGATATCTGATATCTGATCTTAACACCGGCTGATTTTTGACGGCAACACTTTTCGCGGCCGTCCGGATCGCGCCTCGCGCACGTGCTTCAGTGCTGCAAGTGCCATGCTTTAAGCATAGGTCCGCGTGATTGCGATGCCAGTGGACGTGGAGGACACGATCTGGCGGTAGATGCGTGTATCCGTATGAGGAAAGTCGGCGCGATAGTGCGCGCCGCGGCTCTCGGTGCGCCCGAGCATGGCAAGGACAAGCACGCGCGCCATCGTGAGCGCCTGCCAGGCGTCGAAGCCCTGGGTGAGCGGGCTATAGCCCGCCTGGAGCGCTTCGAGCCGCGTGAGCGCCGCCGTCAACGCGCCGTGCTCGCGCACGACACTGGCGTCCATCGAAAGGATCTCGCGTGTGGCGTCGAATACTTCGCCCGCCGTAAGCGCCGATTCCGCGTGAAACTGGCCGCACCACGCGCCGAATTCGGCCGCCAGTACATCGAACGATGGCGAGCGTTCATCGGCTCGCACGTAGTGTTCCGCCTTCGCGACGGCGCGATCGGCAAACACCAGACTGCCGCCAACCGAGTTGCCGCCCAGGCGGTTCGCGCCTTCGATGGCCGAAGCAACCTCGCCGACGGCAAACAGGCCGCGCAGCGCGGTCTCCCCGTGTTCGTCGATCAGAATGCCGCCATTGCAGCTATGCGCGAATGGCGCGACGCGAACTTCGTCGCGGCACATGTCGATGCCCATTTCCTCGCGCAGCCAGTCGAGATAGACGGCGTAGAACGCGGAGCGCTCCTCGTAGAGCGCCGGACTGAAGGACAGCCTCACGCCGTCCGAGCCCGCGCGGATGGCGTCCATCATGCGCGTGTCGAAAACGCGCGAGGCGTAGTCGAAGCTGAATGGCGCGTACGCGCTGCGCTGCGTGAACATCCCGGCCGCTTCGGACTCGGGCAGATCGGCAAACAGGTTGCGCCCGCAACCGTCATGCATGCCGGTGCAGAAGCGCAAGGTATGTTCGCCGAACAGCACCTTGTACTTTGGCGCGAGCAGGCCGGGAATGAACTGCACGTACTCCATGTTCACGAGCGAGCAGCCAGCGTCGAGCGCCGCGGCGTGGCCACCGCCATAGATATGGTTGGGGTAGAGGTTGTGGCGGTACAGACTCGCAAGGCCGCCCGTCGCCAGGACGATAGCCTTGCAGCGAACCAGCAGATAGCGCCCGTCGCGCGCGAAAACGGCGCCGCTCACGCGCTCGCCGTCGCCCAGTATCCTCACGAGGCCCGCACGTTCGAGCGGCGTGATCCGCTCGTGGCCCTCAACGAGGGCGCGAGCATTGCGGGCCGCCTCTGGCCAGCCGCCGATCATGTAGATGTCGCGCGGATGCCGCGCGAAGCAGGCGGGCCGGTTGTCGCCACGCAGCCACGGCCTGAAACCGATCTTGTCGAGCAGGCCGATCTTGTGCGGCGAGTCTTGCAGATACGCGTCGACGATGCGCGGCTCGTTCATGCCGCATGCGACGCGCTCGATTTCCTCCTTGAAGATTGCGTAGTCGGCAGCGCCTTTCGTCACCTGGATGCCGAGGCTCGCTTTCTTGGGAAAGTAGCTGGCGCCGCCCGCGATTTTGCCTTTCGTCGCCAGCAAGACACGCATGCCGCTTTCGGCGGCCTGCACCGCGGAGACCAAACCCGCTATGCCGCCGCCCACGACCAGCAGGTCGCAGTCCATGTGCTCCGTTGTCCAGCTCATCGCACCGTCTCAGATTATTAGATATCTGATATCTTAGCACTGAGCGACTTCGGGGCGGCGTGGGGTGTTTCAGCGATTGAATCTCAAGCCTGGGACGCGGGGCGCCCGAGTGCCTCCACAAGTTGCGGAACGGCTGAGAAAAGATCGCCCACGAGGCCGTAGTCGGCCACGCTGAAGATCGGCGCTTCTTCGTCCTTGTTGATCGCAACGATGACCTTCGAGTCCTTCATGCCCGCCAGATGCTGGATCGCGCCGGAGATGCCCACGGCAACGTAAAGCCCCGGCGCAACGATCTTGCCGGTTTGACCGACCTGATAGTCGTTGGGCACATAGCCCGCGTCCACTGCCGCGCGCGATGCGCCGAGCGCCGCGTTGAGCTTGTCCGCGAGCGGTTCCAGAACCTTGGTGTAGTTCTCGCCGCTGCCAAGGCCGCGACCACCGGAGACGATGATCGACGCGCTCGTGAGTTCCGGGCGATCGAGCTTCGTGACTTCACGGCTCACGAACTGCGAAAGGCCGCTGTCGGCCGCGGCTTCGAGCTTTTCGATTGCGGCGCTGCTGCCTTCGACTGCGACTGCGTCGAACGCGGTCGTGCGGACGGTGATGACCTTGACCGGATCTTTGGACTGGACCGTTGCAATTGCATTGCCCGCGTAAATCGGACGTTCGAACGCGTCGGACGCGACCACAGCGGTGATGTCGCTGATCTGCGCAACGTCGAGCTTCGCGGCGATGCGCGGCGTGACGTTCTTGCCCGCTGCCGTTGCGGGCGCGAGGATGTGTGAATAATTCTTCGCAATGCTCATGACCGTCGCTTCGACGTTTTCAGCGAGACCCTGTTCGAGTTGCGGCGCGTCGGCCAATAGCACCTTCGCAACGCCTGCGATCTTCGCTGCCGCTTCGGCTGCGGCCTGCGCGTTGTGGCCCGCCACCAGCACGTGCACATCACCGCCAATCTTTTGCGCAGCGGCCACAGTGTTCAGCGTCGCGGCCTTGACGCTCGCGTTGTCGTGTTCGGCAATAACCAGAATCGTCATTTTTCAATCGCTCCCTTACAGCACCTTGGCTTCGGTTTTCAGCTTGTCGATCAGCGCCGCAACGTCGGGCACCTTCACGCCCGCGCTACGCTTGGCCGGTTCCACGACCTTCAGCGTTTTCAAACGCGGCGTAACGTCAACGCCCAGGTCCTCCGGCTTGACCGTTTCAAGCGGCTTCTTCTTTGCCTTCATGATGTTCGGCAGCGTGACGTAGCGAGGCTCGTTCAGGCGCAGGTCGGTCGTGACGACTGCGGGCAGCGTGAGCGCGAGCGTTTGCGCACCACCATCCACTTCACGCGACACGGTGGCCTTGCCATCGGCAACGACAACCTTCGAGGCAAACGTGGCTTGCGGCAGGTTTGCCAGGGCGGCGAGCATCTGCCCGGTCTGGTTCGAATCGTCGTCAATCGCCTGCTTGCCGAGGATGATGAGCGATGGCTGTTCCTTATCGACCAGTGCCTTCAAAAGCTTCGCCACGGCCAGCGGTTGCAGGTCCTCATTCGACTCGACCAGCACCGCGCGATCGGCACCGATAGCGAGCGCCGTGCGCAGCGTTTCCTGCGACTGCGAAGGACCGCACGAAACGGCGATCACCTCGGTCGCGACACCCGCTTCCTTCAATCGCACCGCTTCTTCAACGGCGATTTCATCGAACGGATTCATCGCGAACTTCACGTTGGCGATATCCACGCCCGTGCCATCCGACTTCACGCGAACCTTCACGTTGTAATCCACCACACGCTTTACCGCCACCAATACCTTCAACACCGCCTCCTCACATTTGGCCCGCTTGATACGCACTTCGCCGGGGTTTGAAATCCGGATCGTGGCGCCGTACTCCAGCGCCACGCCTTGAAACATTACTCACTAACAACGGATTGCTTCGCCGAAGCCCCCGTCGCAACACGAGACGGGGAAGCCCGCCCGATCGCAACCATCGAGAGCGCGGCAGCAATAACAGGAATGGCGAGCAGCAGAATCGCCCCCTTCAGCCCCACATGCGACTGCATGATCGTGCCGCCAACGATCGATCCCAGGATGGAGCCCAGACGCCCGACCGCATTGGCCCATGCCACCCCGGTCGCGCGCATTGACGTGGGGTAGTAGCTCGCCGAAAGCGCATAACCGCAAATCAGGCTTCCGCTCAGAAAGAATCCCGTCGCAAGCACAGCCAGGGAAAGAAACAGCTTCGACTCGAGCGCCATAGCGCAAAGCAGAATGCAAAACGCCGCGCCGGCATACGAGTATCCGAGCACACGCCCGGCGCCAAGCCGATCCATGCAACGCCCGAGCAATACGGCGCCCACCGTCGCGCCAACCTGATACATCGTCGCGATCAACGACGCCTGGGCAAGCGGAACGCCGGCTTCCGTGAGCATCAACGGCAGCCAGTTCATGAGCAGATAGATCACCGCGACGCTCGCAAAGAACGACACCCACAACGCGATCGTGCCGCTCACCACGTCCCGGCTAAACAGCGAGCGAACCGAAGACCTGACCGTCGCCTCTTCGGCAACCAGCGCGGGAACCCCCGCGCTGTCCGCAATCCGCGACGCAATGGCTGCAATGCGCGTGTCGTGGCGGCCGTCGTTGCGCAACACGAGAAAGCGCAGCGATTCGGGCAACGCTGCGACGATGAGCGGCACCACCAGCAGCGGCGCGATTCCGCCAATGATCAGAATCGCTTGCCATCCACCCAGATCGACAATTCGCGTGCTGATAAAGCCGCCAATCATTGCGCCGATGGTGAAGCCGCAAAACATCATCGTCACCAGCGTCGAGCGCACGCGCGCCGGACAATACTCCGACGTCAGCGTGATCGCGTTCGGCATGGCGCCGCCCAGGCCAAGCCCCGTGGCGAAGCGCAACACCACGAGCGTGGTGATGTCGGTGGCCGCGGCCGAGGCCAGGCTGCACGCCCCGAACACCAGCACGGAAATCGCGAGCACCTTCTTTCTGCCAACCCGGTCCGCAACCGGACCGAAGAGCACCGCGCCGATCATGAGACCGGTCAAGCCGAGTGCGAAGAGAGGCGCCATCGCCTCAGGGCTGAGCTTCCACTGCGCCCGAATGGCCGGCGCAATGAAACCCACGCTGGAGGTATCGAACCCCTCAATCATGAGAATCAGGAAACAAATGGCCACGATGCGCTTCTGAAATCGGCTAACTGGAAGTGAGTCAATGAATTCATCGACTCTCCTGCTTTCGGCAACTCTCATGATCGTCTCCGTCAATTCCGGTTGTTTTGATTGATGGCGCGCCCGTCGTCGGCGCGCTTCGCCACCTGACGCCCGGAAGGGATTCCGGACCGTAGTGGACTTTCGTGGCTGGATGACTGCCTTGTTTCAATACATAGCATTGCGAATTACCTTTTCGCCGCTACGGTCCCGCTTTGCACTCACTGCGCTATTCCTCAGGTCGCGTTTCTCTCTCCGGCCAGCCGGTCCCGAATGGCCCTCTTGAGCACCTTGCCGGACGGGTTTCTCGGCAACGTCTCAACAACCACGAGTTGTTTGGGCGCCTTGAATCCGGCGAGCCTGCCCTCGCAATGGGACCGCACGTCCTCCACGCTCAAGGATTCGCCGTCGCGCAATACCACAACGGCGACAACGCGTTCGCCCCATCGTTCGTCGGCAACGCCCACTACGGCGGCTTCGGCCACCTGGGGCAACTGATACAGCACCCGCTCGACCTCCGACGAAGCGATGTTCTCGCCGCCGCTGAGGATCATGTCCTTCTTGCGGTCGGTCAGAAAGAGAAAACCCTCGGCGTCGAGATAGCCGATATCGCCGGTCCGAAACCAGTCGCCGTGGAAGCTGGCTCGGGTTTTCTGTTCATCGCGCCAATATCCGGCCGACACTTTCGGCCCCCGCACGCAGATTTCGCCCTCCTGCCCGCTCGGCAACACGCGGCCTTCTTCGTTGCGAATTTCAATTTCGACGTTGGCGAGCGCCCGGCCAGTCGAACCGATTTTCTCCAGCTCGCGCCCGGCTTCCATCATCGTGTCCCCCGAGCAGGTTTCTGTAAGGCCGTATGCGTCGACATAGCGTGCCTCCCTAAATAGCGTCTTGAACTCGCGAATACGCTGTTCGGGCGTGCGCTCGCCCCCGCCTACGAGCCACCGGAAACTCGACAGATCGAACCGCTCACGGCCTGGCAAGGCCAGCACGCGGTCGAGCATGACCGGCGCCATCCAGCCGCCTGTGAGCTTCTCAGCTTCGATCATGGCAAGCGCCCCCTGCGCGTCGAAGTCGCGTTGAATCGCGACCATGCCACCAACCTGAAGCACCGCGAGCCCCGGCAGATCGAATGCGCCCACGTGATAGAGCGGCCCCACCACGAGCAGCCGGTCGTCTGCCGACAAACCCAATGCCGCGATGTGATCGAAGCACTTCCACGCATAGTTCTCGTAGCTGTGCGTCACGCCCTTCGGCCGGTCGGTGGTTCCCGATGTGTACATCAGGCGGAACAGGTCTTGCGGGCCGCTTGCATGGCCGTTCTTGAGCGGCGCGAGCCCGCGCGCGAGTTCGCGGCTATCGGACTGCGCACTTGCGTTCAACGTCACGAGCGCTTCGCAACCGCCCGCATTGCCGCGCAGTTCCTCGTCGACGAACATCAAGCGCGCGGTCCCGTGCTCCGCGATGTAAGCGACTTCCTCGCGCGCGAGCCGGTAATTGATCGGCAACGACACGGCGCCCACATAGCTGATCGCGAGCGCGAGTTCGACAAATGCCGCGCTGTTCTTCATCAGAAGCGCGACGACGTTGCCCGGCTTGATCCCTCGCTCCACGAGCATGGCGGCCACGACTTCCACGCGGTTCTGCAACGCGGCGTACGACACCCGCTGGTCCTTGTAGATCAATGCGATGCGGTTCGGCTCGCTGCGCGCCCACCAGGCGACGCTGGAACACAATGACGTCATTTTCGTTTCTCCCACCCTCCACGGCTACAAATGTCAGTACGAACGCGGCATGCCGAGATCGTGGTTCGCGACGTAGTTCAGGATCATTTCCTCCGAAACGGGCGCAAAGCGGAAAAGGCGGCAATCGCGCCACAACCGTTCGACGTGGTACTCCTTCGCGTAGCCCATGCCGCCCATGGTTTGCATCGCGCGCTCGGTCGCGCGAGCCACCGTTTGCGCCGCAATCAGCTTGGCCGCATTGGCTTCGCTGCCGTAGTTCAACCCCGCATCGAAATGGCTTGCCGCCTTGTGATTCAGCAGCCGCGCGGCCTCGATCTCCACGTGACATTGCGCGAGCGGAAACTGCAATCCCTGGTACGCGCTGATCGGCCGGTCGCCGAACAGCTTGCGGTCGTTCGCGTAGTTGACCGCGAGACGAATGGCAAGCTCGCCCGTGCCAACCAGGCCGGCCGTGGTCACGATACGCTCCGTGTTGAGCACGTCGAGCAACTCTTTCCAGCCGCCATGCAGCGTCCCGATCAGCTCCTCGGGTTCGATGCGCACGTCGTCGAAGAACACGCTGCTCGAATCGAGCGTGCAGGTGCCGAGCTTGTCGATCGAGGTGTGACTGAGGCCTTCGCGCTTCACGTCGATCATGAACATCGAGAGGCCGTCGGTTCGCGACGCGGCCTCCTCGCGCTTCTTCGTGCGCGCGATGACCAGCATCTTCGAAGCGACCTCGACGCCGGTGATCCAGATCTTGCGCCCGTTGAGCCGCCAGCCGCCGTCTGCCTCCTGCTTCGCGAAGGTCTTGATTTCCAGCGTATTGGTTCCGGCGTCCGGCTCGGTCAGCGCCATGCAGCAGTTGATCTCGCCGCTGATGATCAGCGGCAGCAGTTCACGGCGCATTTTCTCGCTGCCGAAGCGCGATATCGACACGCCGCCAAAGATCGGGTTGATCATGAAGAGCTGGCCGACCGTCGAGCCGCCGCCGGTCGCGGCAAGGCTCTCGACGATCAACGCCATTTCCAGCATGCCCAGGCCGCTGCCGCCATATTCGGTCGGCAGCGCCACGCCACAAAGACCGGCCTCGCAAACCGCGCGCCAGTACTCGGACGGAAAGGCCTTGCGCGCGTCGTGCTCGCGCCAGTAATCGAGCCCAAAACGTTCGCCAAGCTGGCGAGCGCTATCGACGATCATGCTTTGTTCGTCCTTCAAGCGAAAATCCATTGTCTCTCTCCTGGTGTTCCTTGCCGCATGCGAATCGCAACGGGATCAAATGTGCAGCGCGCGTCCAAAGGCGGCCAATGCCGACTCGTGCATCGCTTCCGAAACGCTCGGGTGAGGAAAGACCGTGCCGATGATCTCGGCCTCGGTCGCTTCGAGCGAACCCGCGAGGGTGAATCCGTGAATCAGTTCGGCAGCTTCGGGGCCGACCATGTGCGCGCCTAGCAGCGCCCCCGTCTGGGCGTCGAAGATCGTTTTGACGAATCCGGCCGTCTCGCCCGTGGCCACCGCCCTGCCGTTGCCTTCGAGTGGAAAGCGCCCGACTTTCAGCGCCGCGCCCGTTGCCCTCGCCTGTGCCTCGGTCATCCCGACGCTCGCCGTTTGCGGGTAGCTATAAGTGCACGCGGGTATCCATGATTCGTCATGCTTATCATCGCCTCGCGCGCCCGCAATACGTTCCACGCAGGCCACGGCCTGGTGGCTGGCCTTATGCGCGAGCATCGGCGCGCCCACGGCATCGCCTATCGCCCATACACCGGGTTCCGCCGTTCGCCCGCAGGCGTCCGTGACGATCCGACCGTGCTCCGCCGCGACCCGCGTATTCTCGATACCGATGCCTTCCACGTTGCCCGTCAATCCGATGGCCACGAGCAAGCGATCGGCCTCCAGCGCTTCGCTCGTTCCGGCGGCGCTCACCCGCACGCGCACGCCGGTCTCCGAGCGCTCCACGGCATCGATGGTCGCACCAGCCAGCACGCGCACGCCCTGACGCTCGAACGCCTCGCACATAAACGCCGAGACCTCTTCGTCGCCGGCGGGAAGCACCTGCGGCTTCGCCTCCACGACAGTGACTTGCACGCCTAGGGTCGAATAGAAGCTTGCGAACTCCATGCCTATGGCCCCCGAACCGACCACGATCAGCGAACGGGGCAGACTCCCCGGCGTCAAGGCGTCGTAGTAGCTCCATACGCGATCACCGTCGAACGGCACGTGCGGCAACGCTCGCGGGCGCGCGCCGGTCGCGAGTATCACGTTTGCCGCGGTGAGCAAGCGGACGCTCCCGTCGTCGCTGCGAACTTCCACAACGCCGTCGCCGGCCAAAACGCCCGTGCCATCCACGACTGCAACCCCGGCTTTCTTCAGCAGATGCGCGACACCGCGATTCAGGCGCTGCGCGACCTGTCGCGAACGCTCCACCATCTTCCCGAGGTTGATGCCCGGTTCTGCGAGGTCGAGTCCCAGCGTCGCCGCCCCGCGAATATGGCGCAGTGTGTCGGCGGCATGCAGCAACGCCTTGGTGGGAATGCAGCCCCAGTTCAGGCAGATGCCGCCAAGGTGCTTCTTCTCGACAAGCGCGACTTTCAGGCCGAGTTGCGCGCCGCGCAACGCGGCGACGTATCCACCCGGGCCGCCGCCAATCACCACGAGATCGAATGCAGTGTGTTCGGTCATCACGTCACCAGCAGCGTTAGGGGTTGCTCCAGATAGCCCACCACGCGCTTGAGAAAAGCAAGCGCATTGACGCCATCGAGCACACGGTGGTCGGCCGAGAGAACGAGGCCCATTTCTTTACGCAACGCAGGGAGTCCCGCCGCGTCGGGCCGGAACAGTTCGCGAATGCTGCCCACGCCGAGAATCATTGCCTGACCGGGATTGATGATCGAACTCATGTAAGTCACGTCGTGCATGCCGGCGTTCGACACGGTAATCGCGCCTCCTGCCGTGTCCGATGCGCTCAAACGCCTTGCGTGCGCGCGCTCCGCCAACGCTTGCGACGCGCTCGATATCGCGTGGATCGATTGGCTGGCGACATCGCGCAACACGGGCACCGCAAGTCCACGTTCGGTGTGGACGGCCATGCCGACATCAGTCGTATCGAGATTCAGGATGCCGTGATCGGTCCAGACACGATTGACCTGCGGCATATCGGCGAGTGCGCGGCCGACGGCAGCCAGAATGAAGTGATTGATCGTAGTCCGAATGGTTGTCTGCGACGCTTTCAATTCACGGCGTAATGCCTCCAGTCGGGAGACTTCCGCCTCCACGGCCAGATAAAAGTGCGGAATTTCTCGCTTCGATTCGCTGAGGCGGCGCGCGATGGTCTGCTCCACCGCGCTTGGCTGCGTGAGCCGACCAGCCGGGCCGGCTGGCGTGGCGACCGCCACTTCGTCACCGCTTCGAACGGGTTCTCCGGGCTCAACGGGCGAACCAGCGCGAATGCTGTCCAGATCGCCGGCCCGAATGCGTCCACGCGGGCCCGTGCCGCGTATCGCGCGCAAGTCGATGCCGCGTTGAGCGGCGAGGCGTCGCGCCAACGGCGTTGCGACCACACGTTGCGCGCTATCGGGTTGCGCTTTCGCTGCCGGAGCCGTTTCATTTTCCGCAGCGGCGACGGAGTGGCTATTCACATCGTTCACGCCATTCGCGCCATTCACGGAGCGCATTGGCGCGGTACCGTCATCGGGCTTTCCATCGTCCCAATAGCCAATCACGCTGCCCACGGGCAATGTGCGGCCCACTTCGGCGCATGTTTCGATCAGACGGCCGCCCGCTTCGGCGGCGATCTCGGTCGCGGCCTTTTCAGACTCGATCACGAAGATGCCCTGGTCGGCTTCGAACGCTTCGCCAGGCGACACCATCCACTCGACCAGCATGCCTTCGGCCATGGTCAAGCCAAGTTTGGGGACCAGTAGTTCGCGTCGCATCGTGTCAGCGTCCAACGAAATGGGGAGCGCGCTTTTCGAGGAATGCGCGACACCCCTCATGCGCGTCGGCGCTGTCGAGCACCAGCCCGATCATCGCCTGCTCGTGCGCAAGCGCCGACGGCAGGGTCATGTCGGCGCCGTCGCGCAGGGTCCGCTTGAGCATGCGCAGCGTGAGCGGCGATTTCGCGGCGATGCGGCTCGCAAGCGCAAGCGCTTCGCTTAACAAGTCCTCTCGGGGCACCGCGCGATTGCACAAGCCGAGCTCAACCGCCTTTTCAGCGGTGATCTGGTCACCCGTGAACATCAGCTCCTTCGCCATGCACAGCGGAATTTGCCGGATGATGCGTTGCGTACCGCCCGCACCGGGAAACAGTCCGAGCGTGATCTCGGGCAGCCCGAGTTTGGCCTCCTGCGCCACCAACCGGATATCCAGCGCCAGCAGCAGTTCCGTGCCGCCGCCGAGCGCCCAGCCGTTGATCGCGGCGATGGTGGGTTTGTCGCACACCTCGAAGCGCCGGAAAACACGGTGGATGATCTCGGCGAACGCCTGGTAGTGCGCGAGACCTTGCCGGCTGTCGAGGTCGGCAATATCGCCGCCCGCCACGAACGCGCGGTCGCCGGCGCCGGTCAGCACGATCGCGCGGATATCGTCGTCGCGCTCGAATTGGGTGAGCGCCGCTTCGAGTGCCAGCACGGTGTCGACGTTGAGCGCGTTGAGTGTTTTGGGCCGATTGATGGTCAGCAGGCCAATCGCCTCGCGTTTCTCGATCAGCACCAGTTCGTTCGAATCAGACATGCATGCCTCGTTCAGGAAAGGGTTTGTTTGATGGCGGCAACGACCGTCGCGACGTTCACGGCATATCCGCGTTCGAGGGAACTGGCGAACGGCACGGGCATGAAGGGCGCGCCAACGCGCAGCACCGGTGCATCGAGGTCGTCGAAGCCTTCGTCGCCAATCGTCGCGGCGATCTCCGCGCCGACGCCGAACGCTTGGACCGCTTCGTGCACCACCACCGCGCGATGGGTGCGCGAGACCGATTCCAGTACGGTCTGCCGGTCCCAGGGCTGCAAGGTCCGCAGATCGATCACCTCCACGGCGATGCCCTCCGGTTCGAGCGCCACGGCGGCTTCGAGGCAGGTGAACACGGTTGCGCCATACGTCACCAGCGTGACGTCGCGGCCCGCACGCGCGATGCGTGCGCGGCCGATTTCAGCGCTCAGGCTGGCGTCGACCGCGCCCTTGCGCGCGTAGAGTCCCTTGTGCTCCACGAAGACGATCGGGTCCGGGTCGTCGACGGCGGCGCGCAGCAGCGAGTACACGTCCTGCGGCTCGGCCGGGCACACCACTTTCAGGCCCGGCACATGGGCCAGCCACGCTTCCAGACACTGCGAATGCTGCGGGCCCGCATTCACGCCGCCACCGTGCGGCGCACGCAGCACCAGCGGAACGCTGCCCTGCCCGCCGAACATGAAGCGCGCCTTCGCCGCCTGATTGACGAGCGCGTCCATGGCCAGCGTGATGAAATCCATGAACATGATCTCCACGACCGGCCGCAAGCCGGTCAAGGCCGCGCCCACGGCGGCCGAAGTCAAGGCCGCCTCGGAAATTGGCGTATCGCGCACCCGCTGCGGACCGAATTCGTCCAGCAGGCCACGCGTGGCCTTGAACGACCCGCCTGCCTCCGCAATGTCCTCGCCGAGCAGGACGACTCGCTCATCGTGTTGCATGCTGTCACGCAGCGCCTGCGTGACAGCATGGACATATCGCATTTCAGTCGCGCTCATGCGTGTTCCCGTTTCGTGTAGACGTCCGCGAGCGCGGATTCGAATGTCGGCAGATCGTCCGCGCGCGCCGCCGCGATGGCGGCCTCGACGAGGCTCGCGATCTCGTGCTCGACCGACTCGACGCGCTCGTCGCTCGCCCCGCTTTCCAGCAACGCCGCGCGGCCCCGCGCGACGGGATCGTGCGCCTGGAGCGCGCTCAGTTCGTCTGCGCTGCGATACTTCTGCGCGTCGCCTTCGAAATGGCCGCGCACGCGGTGGGTGATGCACTCCAGCACGAACGGTCCGCGGCCTTCGCGCAACCCCGCGACCGCCGTGTGCGCCGCGTCGGCGACGGCGCACACGTCGTTGCCGTCCACCTGCGCGTAGTCGATCCCGAACGCGCCAGCAAGCGCTTCCAGCTTCGCCGTGAACTGGCGCGACGTGGGCGAGAACTCCGACCACCCGTTGTTCTCGCAGACGAGCAGCAACGGCACGCGCCACAGCGCGGCCATATTGAGCGTTTCGTGAAGCACGCCTTCGGCCATGGCGCCGTCGCCGAAAAAGGAGACCGCCACGCCGTGGGTCTTGCGAATCGCGTGCGCCATGGCGCTGCCCAGCGCGATGGGTATGCCCGCGCCCACGATGCCGTTCGCGCCGAGCACGCCCAGCGAGAGGTCGGCAACGTGCATCGAGCCGCCGCGCCCCTGGCACACGCCATGTGCGCGGCCCATGATCTCCTTGAAGAACCCCGTCACGTCCACGCCGCGCGCGAGCACGTGGCCATGTCCGCGATGCGTCGTCGCGAGGGTGTCCTGCGCGTCCAGGGCGCTCGCCACGCCCGCTGCGACGGCTTCCTGTCCGACACTGAGGTGAATGAAGCCGGGGACCTCGCTGTCGGCGAAGAGGCGGCTCAGGGCTTCCTCCACGCGGCGAATCAGCAGCATGCTCCTGTACAGGCCGAAGCGATGCGCCTGAACCGCCTGCGCGCCGGACGAGTTCGATGCGTTCATGCGTACATTCATCTGGACTCCATATCGTTAAGTTCGGTCACGGTTCGCGTTGGCGCGAGTGGGTCCGCATTGATGCGCACCGAGCCGACAATGCGGTCTGTGCCGTCGCCGCCGCGCACCCAGACGTCCAGCTTGCCGGGGTCGCCGTCGACGGGGCTGCCTCCGGCCGTAATGGTCTCCCCCGCGCGAACGGGTTTCACGAAGCGAATGTCGAGATCGAGCGCCTCGAACGCCGCCGCGCCGAAGCTACGATAGAGCGCCTGCCACAACAGGCAGACCGACATCGTGCCGTGGGCGATCACGCCGCCCATGGGTGTGTTCGCGGCGAACGCCTCGTCGAGGTGAACGGGATTGAAGTCGTCGGTCATTTCCGCGTAATCGCGGATCGTCGCGTGATCGACGTGCAGCGTCGCACTCTGAATGGCAAGGGTCATGGTCATCGTCAAGCGGCCCAGATCAGTGACAAGCGTCCTTCGTAAAGGACGCGGCCATCGTCGCCCGTGCCCTGCGCGAGCAACTCGACGTAGCGGCGCTCCCGTTTGATTTCCTTCCCGTCGCAACGGATCACGGTTCGCACCGCCTCGCCGCGACGCGGCAAGGCGTGCAGGCTGAAGCGCTGCCGCGCATGCACGTTGCCGGGGGGACGCGGCGTCACGACCGCGAGGTATGCGCGCATCATCATCGCCACCAGAAGCCCGGCCGCCTCGGCTGCGTCGTTCGCGCCGGACGATGCGGTGTCGCCAAAGATCTTCTGCCAGCTTCGCGCGTGCGAGTCGTCGAGCAGCAGCACGGCTTCGCCCATCGTCTTGCCGGGCTCGAAGGTGTCGTAGGTCACGATGGCGCTCATGCCTCGACCTCCGCATAGGGAAGCGACACGCCGTCGATTTCATGAAAGGCAATCGTCACCGGCTGGTCGATCTTCAGGTCCCGTTGCGCGCCGTCCCTGACGTTCACCATCAGCCGGAAGCCTTCGTCCATGTCGACAATAGCGAGCGCATAAGGCGCTTGCGCGCGAAAGGCCGGGGTTGGCGCGCGGTGCACGACGGTGAAGCTCAGGATGCGGCCGCGCCCTTTCGACGGCTTCCAGGTCAACGCCTCCTTGAAGCAATGGACGCATCGGGCGCGCGGAATGCGCTGTACTTTTTCGCAGTGCGAACAAATCTGGTAACGAAGCGCCCCTTCGGCACAACCCTCCCAGAAAGCGGCGGTCTCCGCCGTCGCGCGAGGCAATGGACGATTCATTTCAGTTCACTCCGAGCACAAGGGAGCAATGCGCGGACAGGATGCCGCCATCGCCGTGTACGAAAGCCAGCTTCGCGTTGTCGACCTGGCGCGCCTGTGCCTCGCCCCGCAATTGATGCACGGCCTCGACCACATGAAACATGCCGCCGGCGGCGCCGGAGTGTCCGTACGAAAGCAGCCCTCCGTGGGTGTTGCAGGGCAAGCGCCCGCCAAGCCCCAGTTCGCCCGCTGCGGCCGCGCGGCCCGCTTCTCCGCGCTCGAAAAAGCCTATCGATTCGAGTTCGACCAGCAAGGTGATCGTGAACGAGTCGTAGATCGCGGCCACGTCGATGTCGCCCGCGCTCACGCCCGCACGGGAAAACGCCGTGGCCGACGACGTCTTGCAGCCGAAGTCCGTGAGGCTCGGCGCCGCCACGATGTGCTCGTGCGTGTGGCCCTGGCCCGCGCCCGCGATCTCCACGGGGCGGCGCCGCGTGTCGGCCGCCGCGGCGCGGCTGCTCACGACGACTGCGGCCCCGCCGTCGGAAACGAGGCAACAATCGAGCATGCGCAGCGGCGAAGCAATCTCTTTCGAAGCGAGCACCTGCTCCACCGTGATGGGGTCGCGCTTGTGCGCCTTCGGATGACGCCCCGCATGTCGCCGGTGCTCCACGGCAATGGCCGCGAGATGCTCCGAACGCACTCCGTACTCGTGCATATAGCGGCGCGCGACCAGCGCATACGACGCCGGCACGCTGATGCCGAAAGGGCGCTCGAACTGCGGATGCCCGACTTCCGCAAGCGCGGCGACGGCGCCGTCGCGCGACATGCCGGTGAGCCGGTTGTCGCCCGTCACGACGAGCACGTGGTTGCATTGCCCGCTGGCAACGAGCGCCGCCGCTTGCATGACCATGATGCATGCGCTTGCGCCACCCGCCTGGATGGCCGCGCAATACCCCGGATGAATGCCGAGATACTCACAGAAAACCGAAGCGAGCATCAGGTGGGGTTCGGTAAAGGAATAGGCGCACAGCACGCCGTCGATCTCGCCGATTTCAAGCCCGGCGTCGGCAATGGCGCCGAGCGCCGCTTCGGCGTGCAGGCTCATGCAGCTCGAACCCGGCAATTCGCCAACGGCCGTGTCGTATGCGCCGGTGATGAAGGCATGCATGCTCATAGCCCGGTGTCTCCCTGGAAGGCCAGCGGACGCTTGTTCAGAAAGTTCTCGACGGCTTGCGCGTGGTAGGGCGAATGCAGCGCGATGGCCTGTGCCGCCGACTCCAGCTCCGCAAGCGTGTCCTGGTCGAGATTGAACGAGCGATTGAGAATGTTCTTGGCCATGCCAAGCGCCTCGGTCGATGCGTGGTGATAGCGCTGCGCCATGGCCAGCGCGGCGCTCATCAGATCGTCCGGTTCGACGACGCTGTGCAGGATGCCGAGACGCATGGCTTCGTCCGCGTCGATTTCGCGCGCCGAAAAGACGATGTCCTTGGCCCGCTGCAATCCGACGATGCGCGGCAGCAGGAAGAAGCCGCCGAGATCCGGCACGAGCCCGATGCGGCCAAAGGCGGCGCAAAAGCGCGTGCGCGGCGTGCCGATGATGAAGTCGCAGGCGAGCGCGAGATTGAATCCCGCGCCGAATGCCGGCCCGTCCACGGCGGCGATCACGGGCTTCTCCAGATTGACCAGTTCGCGAAACCACGGATGCAGACGCCGTATGCGGTCGCGGTCGAGGTGGATGGGCCGCTTCGCCTCCGAGAGCGCGCGCAGATCGCCGCCCGCGCAGAACACGCCCGCGCTGCCGGTAATGACGAGAACCTTCACATCGCTGTCGTCGCGCGCCGCGAGCACCGCTTGCGCGAGCGCGGCGCGGACTTCGAGATCGAAGGCGTTGCGCCGTTCCGGCCGGTTCAGCCGGATGACCTGTGTGGCGCCATGGCGCTCCTGCAACACGAATTCGCTCATGGCTTGAACCCCAGGCTGCGAGCGATGATGTTGCGTTGAATCTCGCTCGTGCCCTCGCCGATGACATACACGAGCGCGTCGCGGTGAATGCGGCCAACGGGGTACTCGCGCATGATGCCCGCGCCGCCGTGAATGCGGATCGCCTGTTCGCTCACTTCGAGCGCCGTTTCGCTCGCAACGAGTTTCACGCGCGCGGCCATGGCGGAATCCAGCGTGCCCTGGTCCACGCGCCACGCGCCGTAGTACACGAGCCATCGCGCCGCTTCGATCTTCGCGGACATATCGGCGAGCTTGTGCGCGATCGCCTGGTAGTCGCCAATGCGCTTGTTCGCGACGATGCGATCGTTCGCGTAATCGAGCGCAGCGTCGAGAGCCGCGCGGGCCATGCCCAGCGCGTTGGCCGCGACGCCGACGCGGTTTTCACTGAGCGACTCCATGATCAACGGATAGGTGCCTTCGCGCGCGCCGAGCAGGCAGTCGTCCGGCACGAAGGCGTCTTCGATATGGATGAGCCCGGTTTCCGAAGCGCGAATCCCTTCCTTGCGCAGCTTCTGGATATCGAAGCCCGCGTTGGGCAATTCGACGATGAAGAGGCTGATGGCTTCCGGCGTGAGCTCGGCGCGCGTGCGGGCGGCCACGAGCAGGAAATCGGCATGCGGCGCGTTGGTGATGTAGACCTTGCTGCCGGTGAGCTTCCAGCCGCCCGCGACTTTCTCCGCCCGCGTTTTGAGTGCGCGCACGTTGGAGCCGCCGTCCGGCTCGCTCAACCCGAAGCCCGCGATCTTGTCGCCCGCGAGCGCGGGCTTGAAGAATCGCTCGCGCTGTTCGGGCGTGCCCGCCCGCCAGATCGGCCAGATGCCCAGATGCGAGTGAGCCGACCACGCGGAAGCGAAACCCTGGCTCGTATAGCTCAGTTCCTCGCGCACGATGCAGTCGCTCACCTTGTCGAGGCCGCTGCCGCCATCGGCCTCGGGATAGCGCACGCCCAGCAGCCCAAGCTCGCCCCAGCGTTTGAAAATGTGGCGCGGGAACGCTTCCGTTTCCTCCGCCTGTTCGACCAGCGGCTTCAATTCCTCACGGCAGAACCGCCTGACGGTCTCGCGCACGGCCTCGTGTTCGGGCGAGAAGGTGAAGTCAAGACTCATTTTTCTGGCTGCTCCTGGTTGTTCGTCCATGCCGGGTTAGGGCTTGAAATTCTCTATTGCGAATATTGTTCTTTGATGAGAATATTATTCGAGACGATCGGCGATCGGTCAACCTCATTGAATTGCTCGTTTACACCTAATTCACATTGAGTCGATTCGTCGTGCACACTTGCAATCATTCTCTTTGGAGAATTGATATTCTTTTTAGAGAACAGCCAGAACAACCATTCTTAGAGACAGCAGGAGCGTTCGTTGACTGAGCACATCCCCCAGGCCGAGTCCCCCGCCAACCGGTTGGCGTCCATCCTTGAAGCGAGCAGCGTGGCCATCGTCGGCGCGTCGGCGGACCCCGCGAAAATCACCGGGCGACCGCTGGCGTATATGCTGGCCCGCGGCTATCAGGGCAAACTCTTCGCCGTCAATCCGGGGCGCGAGGAAGTCCAGGGATTGCGGGCGTACCCCTCGCTGCGCGCGATTGGCGAGCCTGTCGACCTCGCGATCGTCGGCACCGAGGCGGCAAAGGTCGAAGGCATCGTGGCGGAAGGCATTGCGGCGGGCGTGAAGGCGTTCGTCGTGTTCTCGTCGGGCTTCTCCGAAACCGGCGAGGAAGGCCGCGCGCTCCAGGCGCGTCTGCGCCAGCTTGCCCGCGAGAGCGGCGTCACGATCCTCGGGCCGAATTGCCTCGGCGCCGCGAACAGCGCCTCGGGCCTCATCGCCTCCTTCACGACGGCGCTGGAAGAAACGCCGCTTCGGCGCGGCGCGTTTGGCTTCGTGAGCCAAAGCGGCGCGCTCGGCGCTTACTGGCTCGACATCGTTCTGCGCTCCGGGCTGGGCTTCAGTCACTGGATCACGACCGGCAACGAATGCGACGTGGATGCCGCGGAAGCGATCGACTATCTCGTCGACAATCCGGATACCGAAGTAATCGGCGTGTATCTGGAAGACATCCGCGACACGCTTCGATTCCGCCATGCCCTGCGACGCGCGGCGGCCGCCGGCAAACCCGTTATCGCGATGAAGTCCGGCCGGTCGAGCGCGGGCGCCGAAGCCGCCGCCTCGCATACCGGCGCGCTCGCGGGCGACGACTCGCTCTACGATGCATGCCTCAAACAATTCGGGGCCTTGCGCGTCAATTCGCTAACCGAACTGATCGACACGGCCCGGATCTTCCTGCATCGCAGCGTGCCGGGCGGCAACCGGCTTGCCGTCATGTCCGTTTCCGGCGGCGCCGGCGTGCTCATCGCCGACGAAGCGGACGCCCACGGCATGACGCTTCCCGCCTTCGCGCCGCCGACTGCGGACGCGCTCGCCCCCATCCTCCCGTCGTTTGCGAAAGCGTCGAATCCGTTGGACCTGACCGGCAATGTCGTGCAGGACGCGGGCAGTCTCGCGCGCGCGTTGAGTGCCGTGGACGCCGATCCGGATGTCGACGCGACCATCGTCTTTATCGGCATGATGCATAGCATCGCCCCGACGCTCGCCGAGTCGCTGGCCGCGTTGCGCCGAACGCTGAAGCATCCGCTGATCGTGGTCTGGATGAGCGCGCGGGCGGACTCCGTCGCGGCGCTGGAGGCGGCGCATATCCCCGTGTTTGCGGATATTCCACAGGCGGTGCGCGCGCTCGCGTTGTCCGCCTCCGTGAGCGGGCTGCACCGATCGGCCGTTGCCGCCGGTGTGCCCGGCGCGCTTCACGCAAACCAGGCGGGCAAGACGCATGCCATGACCGAATGGGACGGCAAGGCGCTGCTGCGCGGGCAAGACGCCGTATGCGTCCCGGCCGGCGTACTCGTGGAGCCCGATGGTCAGACGCCCGAACTCACCCTCTCGATGCCGGTCGCCGCCAAGCTGCAATCCACGCGCCTGCTGCACAAAAGCGATGCGGGCGGCGTCATTCTGGGCATTCGCGACGCCGGGCGGCTCGCGGAATCGATTCGTCTCTTGAAGGACATCGCCGCGAAGCAGGACATCCCGCTCCAGGGCGTGCTGATCGA
Source organism: Paraburkholderia unamae (assembly GCF_003096875.1). Classification (NCBI taxonomy): domain Bacteria; kingdom Pseudomonadati; phylum Pseudomonadota; class Betaproteobacteria; order Burkholderiales; family Burkholderiaceae; genus Paraburkholderia; species Paraburkholderia unamae. Next base: position 31,359 of record NZ_QEOB01000011.1, on the reverse strand, counting down.
ACAGATGGTGCCGTTCGATCACGAGTTGATCCTGGGCTTGCGCCGCGACGCGCGCTTTGGCGCGACGCTCACGCTCGGGCGCGGCGGCGTGGAAGTGGAACTGGACGCCGACGTCGTCACGAGGCTGTTGCCGCTCTCGGCCGGGCAGGTCGAAGCCATGCTGCGCGGCCTGCGTGCGAGCCGCCTGTTCGAAGGATTTCGCGGCCACCCGTCCATGGCCGTCAAGGAGGTCGCGGCCCGCATTGCCGCGCTAGGCGAATGGTTCGCCAGCCTCACCGATGTCGAGGAGCTGGAGATCAACCCCCTGGCGGTGCGCGGCGACGAAGTCTGGTGCCTCGACGCGCTCGTCACGCGCGCCGTGTGAGCCGTGTGAGCCGCTCGCCGGCCTTCGCGTGGCCGGCGACGATCATATTAAAATCAACCCATTGCACTCTTTGCACGAACTAGCATGGCGACAAATTCAGCGCCGGAGAAACTGGTAGGCGCCCTCTCCAGCGGTCTTGCTGTCCTGCGCTACCTCGCGGCGGCATCGACGCCCGTGGGGGTCACGCGGATCGCCCGCGATCTCGAACTCAACTCAAGCACCTGCTTCAACCTGCTCAAGACGCTGGTTCACGAACGCCTCGTGATTTTCGACGAAAGCGCCAAGACCTACGCGATCGGGCTGGGCCTCGTCGAGCTTGCGAAAGGCGCGCTCGAACAGGCCTCGTATGCCCGCCTCGTGCAGCCGCATCTGGCCGAGATCGCCATGCGGCACCGGATCACGGCGACGCTGTGGCAACGCACGTCGGGCGAGCGCGTGGTGCTCGTCGCCAGCGCGGACAGCGCGGGCGCGATGCGCGTGCACATGAGCATCGGGCAACGCCTGCCGATGTATCTGGCGGCGTTGGGGCGCAGCATTGCCGCGGCCTCGGGACTCTCGGCGGCCGAGTTGCGAAGCCGCTTCAGCGCCTTGCGCTGGGAAAACGCGCCGCCATTCGAAGCGTGGCTGGCCGATGTCGAAGAAGCGAAGATCAAGGGCTATGCCGTCGACGTGGACCGCTATGTTCGAGGCGTCACGACAGTTTCGGCCGCCATCCTGGACGGCGACCAAAGCCCGGTGATGGCGATGAGCGCCGTGGGTTTCAGCGGGCAATTCGACGCCGGCTCGATCGAAGCGCTTGGCGCGGACCTGCGCGCGCGCGCCGCTGAAATCTCCCGGGCGGTATCGGGCGTTTGACCGTGGTTTTGATCGATGACGGCGCGCGCGGCTTGCATGGCCGCACGCGCCGCCGCGCAACCGGTGCTTGCGTCTACGCGACCAATGCTTCGTACTCCTCGCGAAACCGGTTGAGCGAGCTTTCGACCACCGTCACCGCGCCGTCGATGAGACCGCAGCGCCCGCTGCCGGGCAGAATGCGGCACAGGTTCTCCAGCGCGTCGAGATCGGCGCGCACGCCGCGCCCGGTGTCGAGCCGGTTGAGCAGGCGCATTAGCTGAAACGTTCCGCCTTTGCAGGGCGGACATTGCCCGCACGAGCCCTGGGCGAAGAAGCTCACGTACTCCGCGACCTTGCGCACAATGCTGGTGCCCTCCGAAACGACGATCATCGCGCCCGTTCCAAGCCGCGAGTGGCGTTGCCGGACCGAGTCGAAGTCCAGCGCGACATCGAGCTCGCGTTGGGTCAGCAAGGTATTGGAAGGGCCGCCCGTGAAGACCGCCTTGAATTTCTTGTCCTGTAGCATGGCGCCGCCGTACTGGAAGACGAGCGTCGCGAGGCTCGTGCCCATCGGCAGTTCGTACAGGCCAGGACGCAAGACGTCGCCCGAGAGCGAATAGAGTTTGGTGCCCGCCGCGTCGCCCACGCCCAGGTCCCGATACCACTGCGCGCCATGTCGCAGGATGCCCGGTACGTGAGCGAGCGTCTCGGTGTTGTTCACGATGGTCGGCGCGCCATGCACGCCCTGCTGCGCGGGGAACGGGGGCTTGCGGCGCGGAAACGGAAAGCCGCCCTCCACGCTCGCGATGACCGCCGTTTCCTCTCCGCCGATATACAGCCCCGAACTGGCAAGCACGCGCAGTTCGACCGTCCTGCCGATAGTCTGCTCGATCGCCGTGAAAAGCCGATGCGCCCGCCACTGCCGCGCCGCCTCGCGAGTCGCCGCGAGCGAGTGCTGCTGATGCGGGTTCACGTAAAGAATGACGTGGTTGGCGCGCGTCGCGAGCGCCGCGATGAGCGCGCCTTCGATCACCTGGTGCGGCGTATGCTCCAGCAGGAAGCGGTCCTTGAAGGTGCCGGGCTCGTCCTCGTTGCCGTTGCAGATGACGTACTTGTCGCCTTCGGGCGCGGCGGCCACAGGCGTCCATTTCTTGTGCGTGGGGAATCCCGCGCCGCCCATGCCGCGCAAGTCCGCCTGGGCGATTTCAGCGATGATCGCCGCCGGGTCTTGCAGCGCCTTCGCCAGTCCCTCGCCGCCACCGTGCGCGAGCCAGGCGTCGAGGTTCGCGCCGACGCGGATTTCGTCGCGCATGAGATTCTGGTTGAGCTCGTCCATTGGGCGCTCCGTGGATTGCATCAGCGGGGGCTTCCCACCCCGTGCGTGCGCGTGTCGGCGTGCAGGCCGGCGTCGACCCGCAGGTCGAAGTGCGCGTAGTCGGGGAAAAGCCGGGGCGCCTTCACGCTCAAGGGCAATCCCGCGAGCGTGAGTTCACGCTGCCACGCGTGAACGTGACCGATGCCCGCGCGGCTCGCCATGACGCGCGCCTTCGCTTGCGCCGCGCTCGCGCCCACCCGCCGCCCCATGCTCAGGATGTCGAGCAAGGCGTTGCCCATCAGCCGGTTGCGCCCGTGTATGCCGCCCGTCACCTCGCCCGCGCAGTACAGGCCGGGCACGTTCGTCGCCCCGTCCTTGCCGATCACGACGCCGCCGTTCTGGTAGTGCAGCGTGGGATACACGAGAAACGGCTCGCGCGCCGGATCGATACCGCACTTGCGCGCGAGATGGCGCAGCGTCACCAGCCGTTGCGCCAGGATGCCGGGGTTTTCCATTTCGAGCGTCGGCGTGTCGAGGAAGACGCCGATCCGCCCATCGCGCATGATGGCGCGCCCTTGCGCGCATTCGCGCAGGATGGCCGACGCCACCACGTCGCGAGGCGCGAGTTCGTCGACGAAGCGCTCGCCTTCGCCGTTGAGCAATCGGGCGCCCGCGGAACGCGCGGCTTCGGAGATCAATCCGCCCGCCAGATGGTGCGGCCAGGCAACGCCGGTCGGGTGGTACTGGAACGAGTCGAGCTCGCGCAGCCGCGCGCCGCTGCGATAGGCCAGCACCAGACCGTCGGCGGTCGCGCCGTAATGGTTGGAGGTGGGAAAGGCGTTGAGATGCAGGCGCCCCGCGCCACCCGTGGCAAGAACTACGGCACGCGCGCGCACCAGCACGAAGGCGCGCCATTCGAGGTTGTAGAGCACGGCGCCCGCGCAGCCGCCGTGCTCGTCCGTCAATAGCTCGACCACGGGGCAGCGGTTCCATACGTCGATGCCGGGATCGAGATCGACGGCCTCGCGCAGCACGCGCATCATCTCCAGCCCGGTGTAGTCCCGATAGGAAAGAATGCGCGCCGCCGACGCGCCGCCGGCCCTCTTGCGCGCGAGGTCGCCGCCGATCGGCCGGTCGCCCTCCAGATCGAACATCATGCCGAGCCGGATCAGCCAGCGGATCACATCGGGGCCGTCCATCACCATTTGCGCGACGAGCTCCGGGTCGCTGCGGAAATGGCCGGCGCGCAGGGTGTCCTCGAAGTGCAGCTGCGGACTGTCGTCCTCGCCCACGGCCGCCTGGATGCCGCCTTCGGCCATCACCGTGTTGCTGTCGCCAAGGCGCAGCTTGTTCGCGAGCATGACCTGCGCGCCCTGCTTCGCCGCGGTGAGCGCCGCGGCGCACCCGGCTCCGCCGCCGCCGATCACGAGCACGTCGGTCGCGACCAGTTGCGCGCCCGCCAGGTCCACGTCGTCGATCAGCGCGTTGGCCTGCAACTGGCGCGCGAGATCGGGCTGGCACGGCTCGCCGCGATTCGCGCCCACGGCCAGCGGCACGCGCGCGTTGGGGCCGTGGTCGGGGTGATAGCCCTTCAGGAGTGCATCGACGGATTGGGTGTCGGCGCGCAACGCGGGTGCGCCGCCGGGACGGTAATGCTGCCGCGCGTTGTCGTAGGGAATCGCGTTCGCCATGATCTCGCGCTCCGCTTAGCGTGGCGGCCGCGCGGCCGGTGCATCGAAATCGATGGTCATCTCGCCGCTTTCGATCTGTTGCAGCCGCCGGATGAGATTGGCCGGGCGCAGCGAGTGGGCCGCGATCATCCGTCTGACGAAGAGGCCCAGGTGATTGGGCCGGATGTGTTCGGGGCAAGCGAGCGTGCAGAGATTGCACATCACGCATTCGTCGAATACCTGGCTCGCCGCGTCGAGGCGGCCCTCCACGGCGAGGTTCACGCCGCGCTGGACCTCCAGGCCCTTCGGGCAGGCGCGGTCGCAACCGCTACAGTGGCGGCAGTGGGACGCCTCGGGAAATATTTCGGCCATGGTGCGCAGCGCCTGCCAGCTGTCGCCGAGGTCCTCCATGCGATACACGTGCCGCGCGGCCGTGGTCAGGTAGTCGAGGAAGGCGACCTGCATGCCGTCTTCGACCAGCGTCTCGCATGCGAGCACGGTTTTCACGTCCTGCTCGCCGCTGCGCCGGACCATGACGCGGCAGGAACCGCACACGCCCTGCCCCATGCACCCCACGCCTTCCACCAGCGTCTGACCCGCATGGACGAAGGCTTGCAGGATCGAGCAGTGGGCCGGCGCCTCCAGCTCGCGCCCTTCAATGCTTAGGCTAACCATCTTCGGTCTCCTTGCGCGGCACTCGCGCCACGCACGTGAACCTGCGGAAAACGGCTCGTCAACCATAGCACAATGAGGCTCGCCGTTCGCCGGGGCGCGCGATGCGATGCGCGTGCATAATTGCCCCTCGCTGTAACTTCGGTGAACGTCGTGAAGCGCTGGTTGATTCGCTGTGCATCGGTAATCGCTGGACTCGTGATTCTCGCGACGGCATCCGGTAATGGCTACGAGGCCTATGACCGGCATCAGGCTCAAAAGGCCTTTCCAGCGCCGGAAGAAGTGGTCGATATCGGCGGGCGCGGCATTCAACTTGATTGCCGGGGCGCGGGCTCACCCACGGTCGTGTTCGCATTCGAGCGGCCGGACACCGTGATCGATGCCGTGCTATCCGTCGTCGACGCGGTCCGCGCGGGCGATCAACACTGAACGGCCGGTAATACGCGAGCGAATCGCAAATCGATTCGTTACCCTAACTTTTAACGACAATCGACCATGCTCTTCGACCCCGCGCGCCACGAACCCCTTGACCCCGCCGCCTGGGACGCAGCACGCGCCCGGGCAACGATCGCGCGCATTGTCGACGACACGCGCGCCGCGTTCACACCCGAGTGGCTATGGCCCTCGCATCCGCTCGACCTCGAAAGCGATGGCGGCGTCGCGCCTGCGCTCACGCCGCTTTATTTCGGCGCAGCGGGTGTAGTCTGGGCGCTTCACTACCTCGATGCCCTCGGCGCCATCCAGGCACCGGCCACGCAAACCGCCTGGCTCGACCACATCGAGCCGATCCGCGTTCACAACCAGGCGTGGCTCGCCAGGGTGGGCATCCATGCCGATGCGTCGTACCTCATCGGCGAGTTGCCCATGCTCATGCTGCACCATGCGCAAGCGCCCACGCCGGCACTCGAAGCGCGGCTCGCCGAGCTGATCGCCGGCAATATCGATCATCCCGCGCGCGAGCTGATGTGGGGCGCGCCTGGCACCTTGCTGGCCGCCTGTTTCCTGTTCGAGCAAACGCAAAACGAGCGCTGGGCAGCGTTGTTTCGCGAGACGGCGGCGCTTTTGTGGAGCCAGTTGCAGTGGTCCGACGAGCACGCGTGTCACTTCTGGACCCAGGATCTGTATGGCCAACGCTCCACGTATCTCGACGGCGTGCACGGCTTCGTCGCGACCGCTTCGCCGTTGATTCGCGGGCGGCACCTGCTCGACGCGGCGCACTGGTCGCGCTGGCAGGAGGCGATCGCAAACACCGTGCGCAAAACGGCGACCTGGGAAGACGGCAAAGTCAATTGGCGCGCCCAGCTCCACTCGAAGCCCGCTTCGAACGACGGCCTGCTGATGCAGTTCTGTCATGGCGCGCCGGGCTTCGTCACCTGTCTTGCCCGATTTCCGGACGCGACGCTCGACGATCTCCTGATCGCGGCGGGCGCGGCCATCTGGGAGGCCGGTCCGCTCGTCAAAGGCGCGTCGCTCTGCCATGGCACGGCGGGCAACGGCTACGCGTTCCTCGCGCTGTACGGGCGCACCCGCGACCCGATCTGGCTGGAGCGGGCCCGCGCGTTTGCGATGCACGGCATGCGCCAGTGCGAAGCGCATGCCGCACAGTACGGGCGGCTGCGCTACTCGCTATGGACCGGCGATCCGGGTTTGGCCATCTATCTGGCGGACTGTTTGCGCGGCGAGGCAGCGTTTCCGACGCTCGACGTCTTTTATCCGCCGCGCGCCAGCTAGCATTCGCGGCGCTGCGGTCCATCGCGCGCTCAGCGCACGGCTAGGGCGCCGCCTTCGCGATGAGGGACTGGAGCCGTGCCTTCGAGCGCGGATCCATCGGATGCAATTCGCACCCCACGCGGCTCCATCCTCTTTCGCGATCCTCCGCGACCCAGCGAACATCGAGCGCAACGGCGAGGACGATTTCGTCTTCGTCGTCGATCGGCGGCGACTGCAACCATCCCGAGACCGTTTCGCCACGAGAAAGCAAGCCGTTCCTCACATGCAGGAGCGCGCCGTGCGAGCTCAGGTCCGCGACCTGCGCGAGCGCCCTGCCGTCCTTGTTCAACAGCAGAGGGGCGAACAACATTGGCGTGCGCACTTCCCGACGCAAATCCAATCCACTATTCATACGCGTGACACCCGTTTTTTCGACATTTCGTTTTTATGGTGCACCGGTCCTTTCCGCGAGCTTCGCCGAAGCGCTACGCCTGTTTCGGTGAAGTGGAACAAGCTTGGGGGAGAGGCATGGTGTGGCGCTGGGATTGTAACGTGATTGCGAAAAATCAAGTGATTGCCAATCGGCAATGACGTTATGGCAATATCGGCGGCCCGTATATCGGGCGAATACGGGCGAATGAGAGAAAACGATTGAACCGGGCGCGTGGCCCTATATCGGGGCAACTCGCGCAATGGCAGCGTGCATTGGCGCAGCGACAGCCAAACGTTATCGCGCCCGGTAACGCGAGGATTTTCCGGGCGCTTTCGAAAGTGCGCTTAGTTGGCCACCTTCAACTGACCGCCGTTGCCAAGACCGCCCTTCACCTGCTGGGCCTTGTATTCACGCACGGAATCCACGAGGTTGTTCAGCGAATCGGTAAACGCCGCGACGATCACCTTACCCTCCGGCGTGTCGGCGTAGCCACCGATTGCGCCCGTGGTGTGGGTGCTCATCAGGCTGCCGATCGCACCGATATCCATGTCGCGCGCGGAACCCGTCGCCGCCGCAAGCTGAACGGACGAGCGGTTGTCGACGAGCGTGAGCACCGTGGAAGCCGATTTCGTGTTGACGTTGCCCGCCACCTGCGCGGCGACGCCGCCGACCACGGGCACCAACGCCAGCAGGCCGCCAATGCTGCCCGCGTTCTGGTTCGAGAACGTGATGGTCGGCGTCATGGTGTAGTCGGCCAGCACGACTTGCCCCTTCTTGATGCGATTGCTCTTGCGGGCTTCGCCCGAATTGCTCAGCGCGCGCTCGGTCATGGCCTGATTCAGCGCGCGGCCCCGGTCCACCACGACGAAGCAGTTCGACTGCTGGACGAGCATTTTCAGCACCGGCACCGTACTGCCGAGCTGGTACTGGCCCGTGAGGATGTTGTACCAGGGCGCTGCCGTGTCTTCCTCGACGGCGATGGTGCCGAGCGGCGCGGCGCAACGATGCATCGCATCGGCCGTGGGAGCGTGCGAGCCCGCAACGGCGGTGCTGTCGGGGCTGCTGTTACCGCCACCCAGTTGCATGTTCGAGCACGCGGCAAGCGTGATGAGAGAAAGCACCCCGACGCTTTTAGAAGCGTATTTCATTATGGTCCTGTCTGGTCAGATTGATTTTTATCGTTTGCGCATTTTCATGGTCATCAAATGCGGCCAACATACTATCAATTTCATTCGCGCATTACGAACGATTCCACACCAACGAACGTTAAATGGTATGCGCTCTGCATAGCGTCCGATGGCTGACATATTGCTCATGTAGCATCGCCTGCAATTGCGAATTTGCCGCGTTAGCGCGTCAATCCGCGATTCCCGTGAATCGCGGAAATACCGTTGCGTCCGCACCGATTCAGACTTCAGTACCACATGCCGATATAGTTACCGTCGGCGGAACCACGCTCGACAATCACGTATTTCAGCGTGTTGGTGGCTGTCATGAAACGGTACGCGGTCCAGATCGTTTTGCCCTGCTGCGTGTCGACGTAAGGCGTTCCGTTGATGGCAGCCTGAATGGAGGCGGCCGGCACCTGGACGGCCGTTAATGGCCCGGAATTCGTGGACCCTGTGTAGAGTTCGAAGTTCGCGTTGCCATTGGCGTCAAATGACAACGTTTGCGGATTCGCCTGGTTCACCGGATCGCAATACTGGTTGAACGTGAAACTGCGGCCGGCCAGCTCGCTCAAGCTGGTGACCTGCGTTGCACTGGCGGTAATCAGAATATCGGTCGCGGCAAAGCCATTGTCACTGATGCTGCCCGACGGTGCCGCACCGCAAATTTCATACGCCCCGTCGAGATTGGGTTCGACCGTCGTGCCTTGAATGGCGCCGTTGACACCATAGGGGTCGAAAATTCGGGTCGACGCCGATCCGGAAACACTGATCGGGCCGATATTGGCAATCGCCGTGTTGTTGACCTGAATGACCGTCGAACTACCGGATTTGCCGTAGGTAATCTGCCCCGTCCAGCCGCTTTGCGTAATGGTCTGCGCGTTGGTTTTCGTCGGCAGGTTATCGACGAACGAGGCGCCGCTCCACGGGGCGCCCGTGGGTCCGGCACTCGCGTTGTAATCGGTATAGGCCACCGAATAAGGCAAGGTTGTATTCGTCCCGCTGCTGCTTTTGTCGCTGCCGCCACCGCCGCCGCACGCGGCCAGCGCCGCGCTCATTGCGACCGCGATGGATGTTTTTGCTGCTCGCATGATTTCCCCCGTTCATAAAGCGCGTGCGCGCACAACGCGTATTCTTGCGCGTCGCTTGGGGAGCAGCATCGTCAAAGTTGATGAAGTTGTACGGCTCGACCGGAAGGCGAAACGGGCGATTCAGGCGCGACGACTGTTGCATGCGGCTTACGGACCACTTTGCGTTCGACCGCTCGCCAAGGCGCTTTGCGCCCCGCGAACTGCCCATTCCCGAACTAAGCAAATCATGATTTGTTGGTTTGCCCGAATTCATTGCAGGTCGACAATCATCGGGCATGGATTCGACATCCGTCGATCTCCTCTCCCCTGTTCATTGCCGGGCCTCATCCGATGAAGGCGTTCTCCTCCCCATTCCGCGTGCGCGCGGCCGGAACCACCGTGATTGCGGCGTGCGCGGTCGCGGCCATTCTTCTGCAAAGCGGCTGCAAGCCTCACGAGGCACCGGCACAAGACGCGAGCGCGTCGTCAAAGCAGGCCCCGGCGCAGCAGGAAATCACGTATTTCAAGTATCCCGACAATCCGGCGTTCGATCTCGTCTATCTGGCCGACAAGCTGGGCTATTTCGACAACACGAGCACGCGGCCCAAATATGTCGGCAAGATTTCCGCGCCGCAGATCATTCCGCTCGTCGGCACCGGCGATATCGATTTCGGCACGCGCATGGTGCCGCTGGTCATCTCCGCCATCGCCAGCGGCGCGGATATCAAGGTCATTTCCGCCGGTGGCGAGACGCTGCCCGACGCACCCCACATGAAGTATTTCGTGCGCAAGGATTCGGGCATTCTCGGGCCGAAGGATTTCGAGGGCAAGACGGTCGCGTTCAACAGCTTCGGCGCGTGCGCGGAGTTCGTCACGAAGAAATATCTCGCGCAGCATGGCGTGAATGTCTCGAAGGTGAACTGGCTCGTCGTGCCCGACAATCAATCGGAACAGGCGCTCGTCACGAAGAACGTCGACGTCGCGATCATTCACCCGCCCTTTTCCGGCGCGGCCGAAGCCGATCCGCAACTGCGCAAGCTCTGGAGCGACTGGGACGAGGATCACGGTCTCGGCGGCATGGCGCCCTATAGCGTCAATGGCGCCTTCGCGCGCGCTCATCCCCAGGCGGTGCGCGACTTCGTCGCTGCGATCGCGAAGGCGGGCAACTGGGTCAACGCGCATCCCGACGAAGCACGCAAGCTTACGGCCGAACGCCTCGGCATCGACGAACGGCTCGTCGAACGCTACGCGTACGTGAAGGATCTCGTGGTGACGGAGCCGCCGATCCAGTACTACATCGACATTCTCGAACAGGCGGGCAAGATTCCGAAGGGCAAGGTCAACGTGAAGGACGTCTACACGAACGACTTCAATCCGTTCGTGAAGCACGAGGCGCAAGCCAGCGCGACGACGCCCGCGACCGGAACCGGAACCCGCTCGTGAGCACGGTCATTTCGCCACGCGAGAAGATCGTCACGCGCGACCTTTCGCTGACCTACACGAACGCGAAGACGCACGCGCCGCATACGGTGCTCAAGCGCTTCGATCTCAGCGTGCGCGAAGGCGAATTTCTCTCGCTGCTCGGTCCGAGCGGTTGCGGTAAATCGACGTTCCTCAACGTGCTTGCCGGGCTCACGCCGCCAACCTCGGGCGAGATTCGCGTGGACGGCGACCCCGTGAGCGCCGTGCGGCAGAAGCTCGGTTTCGTCTTTCAGGGCTATGCGCTCTTTCCGTGGCGCACCGTGCGCAAGAACGTGGAAGCGGGGCTCGAGATTCGCGGCATGAAGCGCGCCGAGCGGCGCGACGAGGCCGAGCGCTTTTTGCGCCTCGTGGGCCTGCTCGATTTCGCCGATCACTATCCGCATCAGCTTTCCGGTGGCATGCGCCAGCGCGTGGCAATCGCGCGCGCCCTCGCCTACGGTCCGGAAATCCTGCTGATGGACGAGCCCTTCGGCGCACTCGACGCGCAGACGCGCGAACTGCTTCAGCAGGAACTGCTCGGCATCTGGGAGCGCAGCGCCACGACGGTCGTGTTCGTCACTCACAGCATCGACGAAGCGGTCTTTCTCTCCGATCGCGTGGCCATTCTCGGGCGCGGCCCCGGGCGCGTGAAGGAAATCATCGACATCGATCTGCCGCGTCCGCGCGGCGACGCGCTGCGCCACTCGGCGGCGTTCGTTGCGCTGCGGCAGCGCGCATGGGCGAGCCTGAGCACGGAGCTCGACGCACCGCCCGCCGCCGGGGCGGAGGTCGACGCCCAAACCGGAGTCCAACATGTCTGATTCAAGCGGCGTGCGCGAATCGTCCGTATTGCTTTCCGCCGATGTGTGCGGCGGTCGCGGCGTACGCCGCGTACGATTTGGCACGCACGTCGCGCGCCTTTCCGTGGGCGTGGAACGCTCCATCGCGCTCGTCGCCTTCCTGCTGCTGTGGGAGTTGCTGCCGCGGCTCGGCATCGTCAACGCCGCTTATCTGAGCCCGCCTTCGCAGGTCGCCGTCGCCATCGCACGCTTGTTCGCAAGCGGCGAAGTGTGGACGCATATCGGCGCGAGCGCGTTGCGCTCCTTGAGCGGACTGCTCCTCGCGGTTGCGGGCGGCATCGTCTGCGGTTTCCTGCTCGGCTGGTTTCGCCGTGTCGAGCGCATCGTCGATCCCGTATTCCAGTTGCTGCGGCAGGTCTCGGCCTTCGCGCTCTTTCCCGTCTTCATCCTGTTTCTCGGCATCGGCGAGTCGTCGAAAATCGCCATCGTCATTTGGGCCGCCTTCTGGCCGGTGCTGCTCAACACGATTGCGGGGGTGAAACAGGTCGAGCGCCTGCTGATCGATTGCGCGCGCTCGATGGGCGCTTCGCAACGCTTCATCGCGACCAAGGTCGTGTTGCCTTCGGCGTTGCCGCAGATCCTGACCGGCGTGCGCCTGGCCGGTGCATACAGCATCACCGCGCTCGTCGCCGCGGAGATGATCGGGGCGCGCTCGGGGCTGGGGTTCTATACGCTCAATTCTCAGGAAACGTTTCAGATTCCCGATATGTATGCGGGCATCGTCCTGCTCGCCCTATTCGGACTGCTGATCAATCAGAGCCTGTCGATACTCGAACAGCGACTGCTGCGCTGGCGCGTCGGTCTCGCGCAGAATGGCTAGGCTCGCCCCGCTTGCGGCGACGCCCGGCGCACGTCGCGCACATCGCGTGCGCGGGCTCGCCGCGGCGCTGGCCGGCGCACTGGTGCTGCTTGCCGTGCTCGCATGGGCTCTGACGAGCGACGTTCTCTCCAACCAACCCGACGATGACCGCCCGTTCGCCGCCGCCATTGCGCGCGGCGCGATGATTGTCGCGGTACCCCCGCGCCCGGCGCCTACCCTGTATATCGGCAAGGTCGACCGCACCGCTCGCGCACCCGATCCCTTCGCTGCCGCCCTTGCCACGGACCTCGCGCGCCGCGTGGGGCTGCCCGTGCAGTTCGTGCTTGCCGAACCGGCCGCCGCGCGCGCCGCCGTGCAGTCGGGCAAGGTGGACGCCGCAATCGCGGGCCTGGGCTTCTCGCCCGATGCAAGGGTTGCGTTCGCACCGGCTTCGTACACGAGCGGACGCGGCATGGCGCTCGTCCTCAATCATGGCGAGGTGCGGCAATGGCGCGACCTGGGTGGCCGCGCGCTTTGCGCCGCGCGAGACGACCCGTACGCCGCGCGCGCGGCGCGTGAGTTCCATGCGAGCGTGCAGGGCTTCGACAGGCCGCTCGACGCGCTCCTCGCATTTCAGGCAGGCGATTGCGCGGCGCTTGTCGCAGACGAACTGGTGATTGAAGGGCTGCTCAAGCAGCCTGACTGGTCTTATTACCGCCCGCTGCCCGGCACGGTCGCGCCGGCGCCTGCGTTCATCGCGACCCGCGCGGGCGACGTGGCGAGCGCCGCGTTTGTCGGCGAGACGATTGCCGACTGGCGGCGCGTCCGCTGGCTCGCCACGGTGCGCAAGGACCAGGCGGTTAGCCTCGCATTCGACATGTTCAACGCGGAAAACGACTTGTATTGCCATTAGCCGCGCGAGGCGGCGTGGCAGCCGTAGCGGGCAGACATACGCCTGCCGCTACGACGGTGTGGCACGCTTGTGGCCAGCGTTTGGGCCGGGTTTGGGCCCGCTTTTGGCCCGTTACGCTGCTGAGACTTCCGGCGCAGCCGTGACCTCGACGGGTGCCGGTGCCGTTTTAGCCGCTGCTTTTGCGGCCGTCTTACGCGGTGCCGAAGCCTTTTTCACAGGCGCTGCGGCTTTGCGCGCGCGTGCGCCTTCTGCCGGAGCGGCCGCGCGTCGGCCAGTCGCCTTCTTCGCGGCGGGCGTTGCCTTGACCGCCTTTTTGGCTACGACACGTTTGGCGGTTGCCTTCTTCGCGGGTGCCGCTTTGGCACCGGCATCCTTCGTCTTCGCACCGGCTTCGATCAGGAATTTCGAACGATCCTTGACGTCGCGAATCCACGCCGGCGCGCGCCCACGGCCCGTCCACGTCGCGCCCGTTTTCGGGTCTGCGTACTTCGGCGCGACCGGCTGCGCGCTCGCACGCGGCGTTTTGGCTGCCGCTTTCGCGCCCGTAGCCGCCGGCTTTCTGCCGCGCTTCTTGCCGATAAAGCTCTCAATGTCAGCGATGCTCAGTCCGTGCTTGTGCATCAATTCACGGATTCTGGTCAGCCCCACCGACGTTTGTTTCTCGGCGATTGCTGCCGCCTGTTTCTGGAGTTTTGCAATTTTCAGGCTGATCGCGTCCAAAGTCACCATTTCAAGTCCTCGCTGTGGGGTTTACCGTCCATGCGATCCCGGAACTGCTATGGCATATCGAAATTCGGTCTGCCCGTCAGAATTGACGCCATCGTCGCGATCGTGATTATGGCTTTAGCGATGCGCGTATGCAAATCGAATGCGCACTCGATCAGTGACTGGAATGTAACGGGAAATTAATCGATCAACTGATCAATTCGCATCCCTGACGATTTTCCAGAGAGCTCAAACAGGTGACGCGCGGCAATAAAGCGTTTTTATTTGCTCGCCCGCGATGCGCTCATGCGTCCAAAAACGAACTGCCCGAGGTACCAGCCGAGCTCCGTGTTTGCGAGGATGTCGCTTTCGGTGACGTCGGCGGGCTCGAGTTTCATGCGGCGCAGCATCAACTTGCCTTCGCGCGATGTCACCCAGCCCCGGATGAAATCGCGCTTGCTGCGCTCGTCGGCCGCGAGGTAATGCTCGCGGCCGAGCGTCGCTTCCTCGTTCATGCGCGAGCGCGACTCTTCTTCTTTCGACGCAATGCTCTGCGCGACCGAGGCGGGAACCTCGGCCGGTTCGGCGCCGGCTTGAACATCGCTGCCCAGCAGCTTCGCCTGGACGTCGACCATCGTGCGCTCGGCTTCCGACATTTTCCAGTTATCGCGTAGCGCCTTCATCAGATAACCGGACGGACTCTTCTTGACCTGGCCGCGATGGAGCCGGAAGCGCGTGTATTCGATCGCCTGCTGAATGCGTTCGTCCGTCCAGGTATCGCGGTTCTCTGAAATCTCGCTGAACTGGCGCGACGAAAGATTGAATTCGTCCTTCAGCACCTTGTAGACATGGCTCGCGTCGGCGAGGCTCGCCATCACGGCGTCCGCGGTTTCCTTGCGCTTGAGGACGAAACGGATGCGATCGATTTTCTTCGACGAAGTCGACTCGGTCCTCGTTTCGTACGAGAGCTCGATGTCGGACACCTCGTTGATTTCCTTGACGGCGGGCTCGAGCCAGTCGCGCTTGAAGTATTTGAAAATGGCCGCGTTTGCGCCCATTTTCCCCGGCCACGTGCGCATCACTTCAAGCGGAATCCAGTCGGTGCGTCCGGCCGCGACGCTGGGCAGCACCTTGTCGTAGATGGCTCGCGCGAGGCTGCGCGTGAAAGCGGTCGAGATACGCAGGCTCAGCCAGTGCGACGTGCGCGGATCGCGGATATGCGGCACCAGCGTCGGGTGCACGTCGAACCGGACACGGCCGCGATGAAACGCCACGAGACCGATGAGCTGCACCTGGGCCCACAGGTCGTTTTCGTTGGGATCGCGGTCAGAGGGCGTGTTCGTCACGCGGATCTTGGCGTTTTGCGCTTCGTCCGCAATCGTGCGCAGATGCTTGAGATTGCGGCTGTCATAGCGCATCAGCCACTTGAAATAGTTCAGCTCGACATCGTACTGGTCCTGAGGCTGCGACTCCTGGGCGACGATGAAGTACGCCGCGTCGAGAAAACGACGCGCCGGCAACCCCATGTTCACGATTTCAGTGAAGAAGTTGTTGCGCTGATACCCGATCTCGCGGCTGGACTCGTTCACCGGCAAACCGAGGTCGAACATGTCCTCGAACAACGCCAGGGCCATCTGCCTTGGCGTTGTTTTCGTTCTGCCCTCTTGCGGATTGTCCGATGCCATTGCGTGGTCTGCGCGGTTGAAGTCATGCACTTTATCACCCGTAGGTGAGCTGTCAACACAACAAACCTCACCTTCGAGAAGCGGTTCAACCTGCGTCTTGCGTTGGCGTCGAATCATGCACAAACAACCTCACCACGCGCACAACAAACCTCACCTCTAACGCGCGGTAAAAGCGCATAGCGGGCCGCGCGGTATGGGTTTCCGGGCGATAGGCGGCCGTTCGCACAATGAACCTCACCCTTGTGGATAACATGCCGCCACGCACATCAGACCTCACTATCGTGCGGCCTGGATCTCACCTTCGCGGGGATAAAACCTCCCTTTGGTGCACAACAGACCTCACCTTCAGCACAATGAATCTCACCTTTTCGACCCTAAGTCTTTGTTTTTTATGGAAGCACTGGCGACTGTTAGTTTGTTTGTCATGTTTTTAGGTTTACAAAAACAACCTACAAACCGAGCTGCCACAGCCTGAGTAATAGATGAGATACAGCGTGGCGGTCATTCGGGACGCAGCGAGCCGCGCTATTTCTACGGATTTGTGCTTTTGCGAAGCGCCGCAGCCGAGGAACCATGGTGAGGTCCGTTGTGCAAGCTGGAAGTCCTGGCGTTTCGTGCGGGTTCAATCGGCGGCAAACGCCCGATTTCGTTGGGATGATGGTGAGGTCATTTGTGCCATCGTGGCTCGAAAGCACTATTTTTGCCGTCTACGCGGGGTGATTTGCGGCGTCAGGAACAGGAAGGTGAGCCCCGTTGTGCTCGATTCGGCGCGCTATTGCGGCTGCGAGAGCTTGATTTCTGGCATTTTGAGCCGAAAAATCGAATAAATTTCTGTGTTTACAGTGATTTAGGCTGAAAAATCGAGTCCGCTTCTGTATTATGAACTTTATCGAAATTTCCTCGAAAACCTCAGAATGGTGAAAACAAGCCAACTTCCAGCCGTCGATCGGACTGTGCCTCTGGAACAGATTAGCGCGTTCGCTGAGAAGGTGTCGATTTTTACGGATGAGCTGCGCGAAACGATCCTGGCGCCGCGGCCCCGAAAGATGGCGCCAGTGTTCAAGACAGGTGAGATTGCCGCGATGTGCAACATCACCCATTCCCAGGTTCAGTACCTGGCCACCAAGGGAGACGGTGACCTCCCCCCCGGTAAGGCGGCGGGAACGGGACGCACGCGGACTTTCACACTCGAAGAGGCGCGCATCTGGGTGCAGAAAGTCTCCGACATCTATCAGACTCCCCTTGTGACCGGGACCCGGGAGCCGGACGGGAAAATTATCATAACAGCCCAGCTCAAGGGCGGCTCGGCCAAAACCACGACCACGATGTGCCTGGCCCAAGGTCTGACGCTGCGCGGACGCAAGGTGCTTGTCGTGGACCTCGACCCGCAAGCTTCCTTGTCCGAACTCTGCGGCTTGTATGCCGAGAAGGACGTGACGCCGGAAGACA
Organism: Paraburkholderia unamae; assembly: GCF_003096875.1. Taxonomy (NCBI): domain Bacteria; kingdom Pseudomonadati; phylum Pseudomonadota; class Betaproteobacteria; order Burkholderiales; family Burkholderiaceae; genus Paraburkholderia; species Paraburkholderia unamae. Next base: position 14,253 of record NZ_QEOB01000011.1, on the reverse strand, counting down.
CCGTGCTGCCCTATATCTACGACCAGCAGATTGAAGGCGGTCTGGGTGCTCGCATTCAGTCGACTTATTGGGACGGGCTTGACGTCATACCGGCGCACACGGAACTCATCGGGGCGGAGTTTCATTTGCCCGCAATGCAGAAGATCAAGCCGGGTTTCAAATTCTGGACGGTGCTGCGCGAGGGCCTCGAGCCGCTGCGCAAGCAGTACGACTACATCCTGATGGACACGTCGCCGTCGCTCTCCTATATGAACCTGAACGCGTTGCTCGCGGCCGATGCCCTGGTGATGCCGATGGTGCCGGAGAACCTCGATTTCATCAGTTCGCTGTCGTTCTGGCGGTTGTTTTCGGACGTGTCGAAGAGCTTCATCAAGTACGAACAGGGCAAGAAGTACGACTTCATTTCGCTGCTGCTGTCGAGGGTGGATTATGGACGCACCTCCTCGGCTCCGATCGTTCGCGCGTGGGCGGAGAGTGCTTACGAGAACTGGCTGCATGCGATCGAGGTGCCGGCCAGCTCGGTGATGAGCACGGGTGCCCTGGCCTTTTCCACGGTGTTCGACATCAGCAGTTCGCATAGCGCGGCCAAGTCATTGCAGCGTGTCCGGCAGCCGCTCATCGACTATTGCCGCTGGTTGGACGAAATTTATGAAGAAAAATGGAGGACCGCGCAATGAGCAATATGCGTGAACAATTGCTGGCGAAGACGGCTGGAATTCGGAAGACATCGGCCATCAAGGAAGACGAGGTCAAGCGCACGGAGCGTACGCAGACCGCGCCCGGGCTGGCAGGTGCGCTCGCCGTCGCGCAGCTTCGCGTTCAGGAGCTGGAGGCCGCAGGCGTGACGTCGCAGTTGGCGGTCACGGAAATCGCGCCCAACCCCTGGCAGCCGCGCCGCATTTTCAATGAAGCGAAGTTGAGCGAGCTGGCCGAGTCGATTCGTGAAGTCGGACAGGTACAGCCGATCGTGGTGCGACGCGTCGAGTCGGGCTATCAGATCGTGGCGGGCGAGCGTCGCTGGCGCGCGCACAAGGTTCTGGGTCTCAATACGATCAAGGCCGTGGTTGCGGATTGCTCGGATTCGGACATGGCGGTTCTCGCGATGGTCGAAAACGTCAGCCGCGACGACCTGTCCGACTATGAAATCAGCCTGTCGATCCGGCGCACCGAAAAGGAATTCCCGGATCGCAAGCGCCTGGCCGAGGCGCTGGGTCTCTCGCGTAGCGGCCTCTTCCAGTTCTTGAGTTTCGACAAGCTGCCCGATTTTGTGCTCAAGGACATGGAGATTCAGCCGCGGCTGTTGGGGGCGAACGCGGCCGAGGCGATTGTCTCGGCAATCCGCAAGTTCGGGGAGGCAGGGCTAGCCGCCGCGCGTGAGGTCTGGCCCGACGTTGTTTCGGGTGAGCTCGAACAAGGTAAGGCCGCAGCCGCAATCAAGCTGCTGGCGACGCAGGGCACGGCCCCGACGGGCGGGAAGGAACGCAGCATCGACAAGTTTTTTGCCGGCAAGGAACACGCGGGGTCGATCACGAAGGATGTGAACGGCTTTACGGTCAAGTTCAAACCGGGTGTGATGACCGAGGCGTTGGAGGCGCAGATTCGTGCGCTTATCAGCCAGACGTTTAATCACCTTCCGAAGTAAGCTGGACCGAGCCAGTTTGAAGCCCGCCTTGAGCGGGCTTTTTTTTGTCGTTGTCCGGCGGGGGCCGCGATCCATAGTATGGACTCGTGCGGGGCGTCGCAGGGCGGGATGGGTTCGTGTCGAAGACACGGCGGGCGCTGCTCGAAGATACGGCGAGGTGGTGGGAGGTGGTGCGAGGCTATGAGTCCATAGTATGGATTGCGGCAGCGCTTGCGCCTCCGGGCATGTTGATCTCGCGGATGTTTGGGGATTTCGCCTGTTGTGTTCTGGTGGATGGTAGGACACAGGCGAATCCATAGTATGGACTCGGGCGCCGGGTGCTTTGGCAGGCCATATGCGCTAGCCGAATCCAATCGCGATGTCGCGTGTGGCCAGGGGCGAGTCTAGCGTGGCTAGTCCATAGTATGGATTCGGTGGTCGCTCGCATTTGACAACGCCGGATCCTGCACGGCGCCAGGTGACACGTGGGCGTAGCGTAGCGCTGGACAGTCCATAGTATGGATAGAACTGATGGAGATCAATCCGGGCTGGCTTCCGGTCGAACTTTGCCGACTCGCGTTCGGTGAGGTGCGCATGTAGTCCATAGTATGGATTGTCCTTTCCCGTTGGGCACCTACCAAGCCGCGCACTGTCACTCCGCGCGGCCTTGGCCCACATCTCACGGCATCCGAGAATTCAACGCTCCACACCGACTTCGCGCTGGAAGAAACGCGATGCCAGCGTGGAGAGTGACTCAGTGCAAATCGGGATCCACGCCCGCACGGCTGCTCAAGCGCTTCCAGGTCAATCTACTCATGTCCCAGAGGGTCGCGATGCGCCGTCGATCCAGGGGTGATGTTAAACGCGCGGTTGCCTCCTTTCCCCTAGCTATACGGTGCATCCTTGCAGGTCTCGCGATTCAATGCGCGCGCCTGGGGCCGCTTGTAGCGAGGTGGCCCACGCCTCGCTACAAGCGGTGCAAAGCAAGCACCCGGTTCGTTCGTCCCGCTCTTGGAACGCTGATCCCGTGTGCCGTATAGGGCGAACGTGGCCGCGTGAATGCTCCGCGCCTGGTTGTGGGCGAGGACAAGCTACCCTGGCCGTCTCAGCGATCGCGGAAGGTTGGTAGAGATTGTGCCACCCCTACCGGCTGGCGCGGCAAGGCAAGCGATTTCCATTGAGACTGAAGGCGACTGAAATCCTCAGCCATTCCCGGAGCCCGCTAAACATGCCGCGGTATCGCCGGGTCGTGGGTTATTGCCAGTCCGTTCACGAACTCCCTACATACCGGGTTGGCGAGGACCTACCTCTTGCCTGTCCTCGCGCGGCAACTGTCCCATGATGTACTCGCCAAACGACGACCTGACCTTGCCCTCGCAGCCATGTGCGTCACGTAGTTCAGATGCGGCCAACGCACCGCATGACGCCCGCTTTTGACTTGGCTTCGCGCGATACCCGTGGATTGCATCGGCGGCGTCACTCCTCTATCCGCAAGCCCTCATACAGCGCTGATCCGCATCGCTGGTCTAGGGAAAGCGGAACAGGAGGGCCCTCTAACCCGGTTCATCCATACTCGCTCCCACGTGTCCGCATTCGCTGAACAGATCGAATTACAGGTGCCGAGAACGTGAGAGCAGGGCGTGCCGTTGCTTAAAGGTGCGCATTGAGCACATCATCGCGGCAGCTAGCAGGAAGCGATTGCATTTACTAAATATGCAACTAACCGCATAACTGGTGCTATGGACTAACCACACGATCACCGGAAAGCAAGCCACGCATGTACACGCAAATCAAACACAAATCGGCTTCCCGAAGCATCCTCAACCTCGACCTGACGCCTCCACGGCTCACTTTCGAAATGGCCTGTGTCCTTTCTCCTTGCTTTGCTTCGTGAAACATTTCGGAGCCGAATTCAAGAACCGTTGAATTCCAGCAGCCACGGGCATTTCAACGATATTTGAATCGATTGTTTCACGATCTGACAGCCGATCTGCGATTGGCGCAAGGTCGAAGGGGACGGCGAGACGGTCTCGCTTCGCTGTTGGACCGCTTTCGTATCAAAAGATACGTATTTCGTAATGCGCGGCCAACGCTCCACTTCTGGGCTGTTTGGGCGGCAAAATCGGTCCTTCTGCGAAAGCGCCCAGCGCCATGACGCGAGCGGAAAGGCCTTTTGGGCTTCATGTCCGCATCCATCACCATACCGCCCAGGATTGACCCGCCTATCGTCGAAAGCAAATAACTAAGTATTGCTAATCAACTACCATGCACGCACCGCATTCCCCATCGGCTTACCGCCGCAACCCCGACACGACACCTCAAAAGATCGTGCTAGTTTACAAACGATCCCAAAAGGGCAAGGCACCCCGATGACGCCCCTTGACAGTCACATCGACGCGAGCCGCCTCGACGACGAATGGCTCGAAGCCGACTGCGATGGCGGATTCGCGTCCGGCACGGTCGGCACTGCGCGTACGCGTCGCTATCACGCCTTGCTCCTCACAGCGACGCAGCCGCCTACCGGCCGCGTGGTGCTGGTCAACGGCATCGAAGCCTGGCTCGAGTACGGCGAGCGCAAAACCGCGCTAACGATGCAGCACTACGCGCCCGATCTGCTCTATCCCGATACCTCGGAGCGCATCGCGAGTTTCACCCCATCGCCGTGGCCGACCTGGCATTACCGGCTGGACGGCGGCGCCGTGCTCACGGCCGAAGTGTTCGTTGCGAAGGCGAGCCGCGAGACCGTGCTGCGCTGGCGCATGGGAACGCCGCCCTCGGCGCGCGCCGATATGCCCACGTTGAAAGTCCGCTTGCTGATGTCGGGCCGCGACTACCACGCGCTGCACCGCGAAAACCCAGCGTTCGCGTTCGATGCCCGGATCGACGGCGAGCGCGTTCGCTGGCAGCCATACGCCAATCTTCCCGCGATCGTCGCCCTCTCGAACGGCCGCTATACGCATGCGCCGGACTGGTATCGCAACTTTTGCTATTCGCGCGAGCGGGAGCGCGGTCTCGACTACATCGAGGATCTCGCGACACCTGGCGTGTTCTCGTTCGATCCCGACAACGGCGACGCCGTCCTCCTGTTGCGTGCTCAGCCGCGATCGGGCGCGCCCGACACAACGCACGACGCCGGCGAAAGCGCGGCGAACCGCGCGACACGGCTCGCCGGCTTCGAGGCGCTGCGCAGGGCCTCGCGCGGTTCGCGCCTGCAACGCAGCGCGGACGCATACGTCGTCGCACGCGGCGACGGCCGCACGATCATCGCGGGCTACCCCTGGTTTGCCGACTGGGGCCGCGACACCTTCATCGCCATGCGCGGCCTGCTGCTCGCCAGCGGGCGCTACGAAGAAGCGGGGGCGATCCTGCTCGAATGGGCGGCCAGTGTTTCCGGGGGCATGTTGCCCAATCGCTTTCCCGATGCCGGCGGCGCGCCCGAATACAACTCCGTCGATGCCTCGCTGTGGTTCGTCGTGGCCGTGCACGACTATTTCGCGGCCGCGAACGTGCCGGACGAAGTGCGGCACGCGCTGCAAGGCGCGGTCGACGCCATTCTTGACGGCTACGCGCGCGGCACGCGTTACCGGATCGCCGCCGATCCGGACGACGGGTTATTGCGGGCGGGCGTGCCAGGCGTGCAACTCACCTGGATGGATGCGAAGGCGGGCGACTGGGTCGTCACGCCGCGCATCGGCAAGCCGGTCGAGATCCAGGCGCTATGGATCAACGCGCTGCGCATTGCGCTCGCCTGGGACTCGCGCTGGCGCGACCTCGAAGCGCGCGCCAGCGCCGCGTTTGCCGCGCGCTTCGTCGATCCGTCGACGGGCGCGCTATTCGACGTGATCGACGTCGATCACGTGGCGGGCAAGGTCGATCGCGCGATCCGTCCGAATCAGATCTTCGCGGCAGGCGGATTGCCGTTCGCGCTGCTCGAAGGCGACGCGGCGCGCGCGGTCGTCTCACAGGTTCAAACGCATCTGCTCACGCCCATGGGGCTGCGCACGCTCGCGCCGTCGGACCCTGCTTATCGCGGGCATTACCGTGGCGGCGTGCTGGAGCGCGACGGCGCGTATCATCAGGGCACCGTCTGGCCCTGGTTGCTCGGGCCCTTCGTGGATGCCTGGCTGCGCGTGAATGGCGATACCGCGGCGCAACGCGCGCTCGCGCATGAGCGTTTCGTCGCACCGCTGCTCGCGCATCTCGAGCGCGCCGGGCTCGATCACATTTCCGAAGTCGCCGACGGCGACGCGCCGCACACACCGGGCGGCGCACCATTTCAGGCGTGGTCGCTCGGCGAATTGCTGCGCACGCTCAAACGGCTCGGTGAATCTGACCCGCCTGGCTAGTCCGCGCGGCCGCGCCTCGCGTCGGCCAAAGCGCGCTAGCATGTGACTCTCGGCGCGCCCACGCGCCGTCCCACGAGAAGGAGATGCCCATGCTGCTGCGCGCCGCCGGCCTCATCCACACCGTTGAAGGCCAACGCCTTTACTCAAGCGACTATGCCCGCTGGCAGCGCTGGGGGCCGTACCTGAGCGAGCGCCAGTGGGGCACGGTGCGCGAGGACTACAGCGAGCACGGCACCGCGTGGGACTATTTTCCGCACGACCACGCACGCATGCGCGCCTACCGCTGGGGCGAGGACGGCCTGGCCGGTTTCGCCGACGAGCGGCTGAGCTGGTGTTTCTCCGTCGCGCTGTGGAACGGACAAGACCCTATCCTGAAGGAGCGCCTGTTCGGCCTCACGAACCAGCAGGGCAATCACGGCGAGGACGTGAAGGAGCTGTACTTCTACCTGGACAGCACGCCGACGCATTCGTATATGCGCATGCTCTACAAGTACCCGCAGGCCGCGTTTCCCTACCAGGACCTGATCGACGAAAACGGGCGGCGCGGCACCGATCTGCCCGAGTATGAAATTCTCGACACCGGTGTTTTCGACGACGAGTGCTATTTCGACGTGCAGGTCGAATACGCGAAGCACACGCCGGAAGACATCGTGATGCGCGTGACGGTCGAGAACCGCGCGGGGCAGCACGCCTCGCTCGACGTACTGCCGCAGATCTGGGCGCGCAATACGTGGTCGTGGAAGACCGTCTCCGGCAAGCCGTCGCTCACGCTCGTTTCCTCGCCCCAGGGCGAGCATGTCGTCGCCCACTGCAATCGCGAGAATTCGCACGAGCCGCTCGTCGTGACGGCCGCGTCGAAGGAGGGCGCGCATGTCGAGTGGCTCTTTTGCGAGAACGACACCAACGTTCAGCGCCTGTTCGGCATGGACGGCGCGGGTCCGTTCAAGGACGGCATCAACGACTATGTCGTGCACGGCCAGGACGATGCGATCCGGCGCGACGCCGGCACGAAGGCTGCCGCGCGCGTGCATCTCGAACTCGCGGCACACGGCCGCGCAGTCATCACATTCCGCTGGCGCCCGATCTCCGCGCCGAGCGAAGACACGCCGCTCGACATCGACAGACTCTTCGCGCAACGCATCGCCGAGGCGGACGCGTTCTACGACGCGTTGCAGCACGACATCGAAAGCGCCGACGCGCGGCTCGTGCAGCGTCAGGCGCTCGCGGGCTTGTTGTGGTCGAAGCAGTACTACCAGTACGACGTGAACCGCTGGATCGAAGGCGACCCGCTGCAACCGCAGCCGCCCGCGAGCCGCCAACGCGGACGCAACGCCGACTGGCGGCATCTGTGCAACGCGGACATTCTCTCGATGCCGGACAAGTGGGAGTACCCGTGGTACGCATCATGGGATCTCGCGTTTCAGGCGGTCGCGTTCGCGCTGATCGATCCGATGTTCGCAAAGAAGCAGATGCTGCTGCTCGTGAAAGATCGCTACCAGCATCCCAACGGGCAACTGCCCGCATACGAATGGGCGTTCGGCGACGCGAATCCGCCCGTGCATGCGTGGGCGGCATGGCGCGTCTATGAGATCGATCGCTCGATCACGGGCCAGGCCGACCGCGATTTTCTCGAACTGATCTTCCATAAGCTGCTCCTGAATTTTTCGTGGTGGGTGAACCGCAAGGACGCGGAGGGCCACAACATCTTTCAGGGCGGCTTTCTCGGACTCGACAACGTCGGCATCTTCGACCGTTCGTCGCCGCTGCCAACGGGCGGTCACATCGACCAGGCCGATGGCACCGCATGGATGGCCGCCTACGCGCTCGACCTGATGCGCATGGCGCTCGAACTCGCGTTTGCGAACCATGTGTTCGTCGATATCGGCGTGAAGTTCTTCGAGCACTTCCTGTACATCGCGGGCGCGGTGAGTTGCGACGACGGTTGCGACACGGGCTTGTGGGACAGCGTCGACGAATTTTTCTACGACAAGCTCAAGCTGCCGGACGGCACCAGCACGCCGCTCAGAATGCGCTCGATCGTCGGGCTGATTCCGTTGTTCGCGGTGCGCGTGCTCGAGGAGCGCGTGCACGGCGGCTTGCCGGGGCTGCGCGACAGGCTCGTCTGGTTCCTCGAACACCGGCCCGATCTCGCGCGGCTGGTGTCGCGCTGGAACGAACCGGGCAAGGGCAATTCGCTGCTGCTCTCGCTATTGCGCGGGCACCGCATGAAAGCGCTGCTGCGCCGCGTGCTCGATGAAAGCGAGTTTCTCTCCGAGCACGGCGTGCGCGCGTTATCGCGCACCCACCTCGACGAGCCTTTTGTCTACCGCTATAACGGCTGCAATTTTTCCGTTAAATACCTGCCCGCCGAATCGGCCTCGCGCGTGTTCGGCGGCAATTCGAACTGGCGCGGCCCGGTGTGGATGCCGGTCAACTATCTGCTGATCGAGTCGCTGTACGAATTTCACCGCTATTACGGCGACGGGTTTCTCGTCGAATACCCGAGTGGCTCGGGCAACAAGCTGTCGCTCGCGCAGATCGCCGACGAACTCGCACGCCGCGTCACGACGCTCTTTCTGCTCGACCGCAACAACGAACGCCCGGTGATGGGCGCTTATCCGCAGCTACAGGCCGATCCGCGTTGCCGCGAACTCGTGCTGTTTCACGAATACTTCCACGGCGATAACGGGCGCGGCGTCGGCGCGTCGCACCAGACCGGGTGGACCGCGCTCGTCGCGCTGATGTTGCAGCCGCGCATGATGAGCCCTTCGGGCAATGTGCCTGTCGCGGGCGAACTGGAGGCGGTGGATGCGCTCAAGTGAAGGCGACGCGTCCATTATCCGGTCAGTGCTGATATCGATCAATTCGTCATTATTTGAACCGAAGCCGGTGGCGCTATCTCTCGGGCCTCGCGGCCGAAACGGTAGTAAGGTGTCGGTGCTTCACGCTAGAAAGATATTCATCTCCGCACGTCATCGCCGGATTGGTACATTGGAGACTGAAATTGACGGATTGTCGTAATTTTTATAATTTGAAAAATTCCTTCGAAGATAACGTGCGGCTGTTTAATCATCTATGTGATGAAAGGCGTCCGCAGGATGCTGCGAATTTGGCTCTTGAATTGATGCATGCCTCGACTGCGATATTCGAGCGAGTGGCTGCGGGCTATTGTCTATCTCGTATTGGGATGTTTCAAGAAGCGGAGGAAGTTCTTGATTTGGCGTGGTCTCAACTCTCTCTGCCGGAAGATGGGATGATGAAGGTGGCTGGGGAGCGGGCATACGTTAAATTAAAATTAGGTAAAATCGATGAAGGCGCAGCGCTCGAAAAGTTGATCTACAGCCGGAAGCACTTTAAGCATTCACGTGAACTGGATGGCCAGGATCGTGAGACTTTTGGTCGGATTTTTCGAGAAAAAATTCTGGAGCCAGATGAGTCGGTCGAGGCAAAGCGCATATTCATGCTATTTCATGGAGGACTGGGTGACGCAATTGAACATGTCCGCCATGCTGAAAATCTTGTGACTGAAGGCGCTGCTGTTGTTTGCGTTGACCCTCCGTTGCCGCTAGTCGAGCTATTGCGCAACTCAAGACTCCCTCTCACCTTGATGCGATCGACCGCTGAAAATTTCACGTGGGCGGATAGCCTTGCCTTGGGCAATATTCTTAGCTTGCGATATTATTCATCGGCCGCTGTCCGTGCGGGTTATCTAAAGCCTGTTCAAACAAAAATGCGATCTTTCTCGATCTCCAAGCCAAAGAGAAAAAGAAAAATCGGAATTGTCTGGCGCAGCTCAAATTCGAGTCACGCAACATGCCGGCATGAGCCATTTCGATCCATGGAGTTGACCGATCTTCTCCCGCTTTTCACGCAACATCGCACGCAGTTTTACTCCCTCCAGTTCGGTAAGCTCACGACTGATGAAAGGAAGCTAATTTCTCAATATAAAATCTACGATACATCCTCTTACATTCATTCACTTTCAGATCTGGCGAATGTCATGAGAGATCTGGATCTTGTGATTTCGATCGATTCGGCGCCGGCACATCTGGCCGGAGCACTCAACGTTCCAGTATGGAATGTGTTGTGCCGAGTAGCAGATTGGCGCTGGGGAGGGCAGCGCTATCCTGGGACTCCGTTGTACCCTTCCATGCGCCTGTTTCGTCAATCCGGGTTGGGCGAGTGGGCGCCGGTCGTTGCAGAAATGGCTTCGCACATCAACGACATCGAATATTGATTTCGTGCGCTGAGTGGACCGGGGAGCAATATCGCCCGTCGCGGGCGAACTGGAGGCGGTGGACGCGCTCAAGTGAAGGCATGGCTTGCGGCGCTCACCTGGCTAGAGGATACGCCCCGCATTGAGACGTTGCGCCGGATCGAGCGTCGCCTTTAGCTGTGCCATCAACTGTCGCTCGATCTCGCTGCGGCTCATGTGCAGAAACGGCTTCTTGATGCGGCCGATGCCGTGCTCGGCGGAAATGCTGCCGCCGACTTCCTCCACGAGCCGGTAGACGATCTCGTCCACCTTCAACTGGTCGGCTTCGCTCGCATGCGGACCGCTCACGATATGGAGGTTGCCGTCGCCGAGATGCCCGAAAAAGAGGTGCGAAGTCGAAGGGAAGGCCGCCTGCAACTGGGCGCGGGCGCGCTCGATATACTCGCCGGTCGCACGCAGCGGAATGCCCACATCGAACGACACGAACGGTGAAAGCGATTTGAGCAACTCGCCTATGGCGTCGCGCAGCGCCCACAATGCATGGGACTGCTCATGGTTTTGCGCGACGATGACATCGGAGGCCATGCCTTCTTCGATCATCTCGCCGAGAAAGCCCTCGAAGATATCCTGCATTTGAGGTGTCGCGCCGCCTTCGGCCTCGATCAGCACATAAATCGGGTGCGCCTGCGCGAACGGCATCGCGCGCCCGAGCGCGCGTGAGGAAGCGAGCAGAAAGTCCTCCCACATCACCTCGAACGACGAGAGCCCCGGTAAACGCCCTCGCGCCGCCTTCAGCAGCGCCGCGACCTTTGCGAACGACGGCACGGCGCACAGCGCGCTGCGCCGCGCGGCGGGCTTCGGAAAGAGGCGCAGCACGGCACGCGTGACGATGCCGAAGGTGCCCTCGGTGCCGATGAACAGATGTTTCAGATCCGGCCCGGTATTGTTCTTCAGCACGCTGTTCATCATCGGGACGATACGGCCGTCGGCGAGCACGACTTCGAGGCCGAGCACGAGATCGCGCATGGGGCCGTAGCGCAGCACGCGGTTGCCGCCCGCGTTCGTCGCGATGTTGCCGCCGACCTGGCAACTGCCGCGCGCGCCGATATCGAGCGGGAAATACCAGTCCTGCGCTTCGACCGTTTCCGCAAGCCGCGCGAGCACGACACCGGCCTGAACCGTGACCGTGCCGCCGATTTCGTCGAACGCCTCGATGCGGTCCATGCGTTCCATCGAAATGACGATGTCGCCTTCGTCGGGCACGGCGCCGCCGGCGAGGCCCGTGAGCCCGCCCTGAATCGTGATGCGCTGCTGCTCGCCCTGATGGTGGCGCACGATGCGCGCCACGTCCTCGCTGCTGCGCGGCCGGTAGACGAGGGCAGGGCGGCCGCCGTGCAGGCCGCTCCAGTCGGCGCAATATTTGTCGAGGTCGGCGGCGTCGCTCAGCGTTCCCGGCAGATCGACCGGCGTGATGGTGTTCAATCCGTGTTCCAATGCGCTCAACATTTTCTCCCTGGACTCAGGATGCAAAGCCACGCCTTCGCGCGCTGTTCGACTTTGTCATCCAGCCGTTAAAATAGTACTCCGTCGCATTTCACGACTTTTCGACGAATTCATTCATGCCGCCCCGCCTCGACCCATCGAACGACACCGCCCGCCGTCCCAACGCCAGCCAGACGCTCACGCGCGGGCTCGAAATCGTCGAGAGCGTCGCGGCGGGCGCGGTCTCGCTGCCCGAGATCGCGAAGTACACGGGCCTTTCGCAGAGCACGGCGCATCGGCTCGCTTCGGCGCTCGTCGAGGCGCGCTACCTGCAACACGAGCCGCGCCGCGGCTACGGCCTCGGCAGCAAGCTGATCGAGCTGGGCTTTCAGGCCTATCGCGGCTCCAGCATCCTCGTGGCCGCTCGGCCGTATCTGGAGCAGCTCGCCACGCAAACGCTCAACACCGTGCATCTCGCGACGCTCGTCAACGACGAGGTGATCTATCTCGACAAATTGCCGGGCCAACGTCCGATCGAAGTGAGCTCCTATATCGGCGGGCGCAATCCGATCACGACAACGGGCGTGGGCAAGGCGCTCATTCTCGATTGCGACGAAGACGAATGGCGCCGCATTCACGCGCGCGAAGCGCAGGCCGGCCACAACGTGCCAGCGGAAGCGGCGTGGCTCGACCTGATGCGCTCGAGCGCGGCGCGCGGCTGCGCGTTCGACCTGGGCGAGGCCGAACCAGCCATTCGCTGCGTCGCCGCGCCGGTGCGCGACGCGACAGGGCGCATCGTCGCGGCCATCAGCGTCACGAGCGTCGTGCAGTACATGGAGCCCGAGCGCATGGAAGCGCTCGTGCCCGTGGTGAAGGCGCAAGCCGAGGCGATCAGTGTGCAGCTCGGCTGGCGTTCCCGCTGAAATTCACGCGCGCTTCATACTCAGTTCAAGCTGAAGCGCGCGACCGCGCTCACACAATACCCGTGACATAGAACAGCACGATCGCCGTGCAGGCCACCATCGTCTTGATCAGCGTGATCGCGAAGATGTCGCGGTACGACTGGCGATGCGAGAGCCCGCACACGGTCAGCAGCGTGATGACCGCGCCGTTGTGCGGTAGCGTGTCCATGCCGCCGCTCGCCATCGAAGCGATGCGGTGGAACACTTCCAGCGGAATACCCGAGGCCTGGGCCGAGTGCACGAACGTATCGGCCATGGCGCCGAGCGCGACGCTCAGCCCCGCGATGGCCGAACCCGTGAGCGCGGCGAGCACCGTCACCGAAATGCCCAGATTGAACAACGGATTGGGAATCGCCTGGAGCGTTTTCGCGGCGACCACGAAGCCGGGCAACGCGGCCATGATCGCGCCGAAGCCGAACTCCGAAGCGCTGTTCATCGCGGCGAGCAATGCGCCGTTGACGGCCTGCTTCGAGCGCTCGGCGAACTGCGGCACGACCTTGCGCCAGCTCGTGGCGAGCACGGTGAGAATGCCGACGACGAGCGCGCCTTCGACGGCCCATAGCGGCGCTTCGGCGCGCACGTCGATGGGCAGCGCTTGCGGCAGGCCCGCGAGATCGAGCGAGAAATGTCCGTCCGTGTACGCGAGCGGAATCCACTTCGAAAACGCGTAGTTGAGCGCGCACACGAGGACGAGCGGCAGGAGCGCCACCCAGACATTGGGCAGGTCCTCGCCGGGCCGGATCGGCGCGGGCTCGTTGAGGTGGCCGGCGCCGTAGCCTTCTTCGGTCCGGAGCGCGGCGCGCCGGCGATACTCCAGATAGAGCATGCCGGTGATGAAGATCAGCGCACCGCCGATCGTGCCCAGGCGCGGCGCGGCCCACGTGTTGGTATGGAAGAACGAAATGGGAATGATGTTCTGCACCTGCGGGCTGCCGGGCAGGGAATCCATCGTGAACGTGAAGGCGCCCAGCGCGATCGTGCCGGGAATCAGGCGCTTCGGAATATCGCCCTGGCGGAACAGCTCGGCGGCGAAGGGATACACCGCGAACACCACGACGTTCAGCGACACGCCGCCGTAGGTGAGAATGGCGCAAACCAGAACGATCACGAGCATCGCGCGCTGACCGCCCACGAGGTTGACGATCGAAGCGCTGATGGCGCGTGCGTTGCCCGAAAGCTCGATGACTTTGCCGAACAGCGCGCCGAGCAGGAAGACAGGGAAAAACAGCTTGATGAAGGTGACCGCCTTGGCGAGAAAGATGCCTGAGAAAGCGGGGCCGACGGCTTGAGGCTGGGTCAGCAGAACAGCGATGAGCGCCGCGATCGGCGCGAAGATGATGACGCTATGCCCGCGGTAGGCCATGAAAACGAGAAAGGCCAGAACCGCGACAATGACGAGCACTGCCATTTGAATCGACTCCTGTATTTCTTATCGTTATGCAGATGCGCACCCACGCGCATCCTGTCGCGCGACGCCTTGCGGCGCCGCGCGATCAACCCCTGAACGACTTCAGCGATTTCAGACTTGCGCGCGCTTTTTCAGATCGAGCGCCACATCGACGATCATGTCTTCCTGGCCGCCCACCATCCGGCGCTTGCCCAGTTCGACGAGAATGTCCACCGTCT
>NZ_QEOB01000010.1:0-361096 GCF_003096875.1 Paraburkholderia unamae | reverse complement strand
TCGCCGTGCGCGAAGTTGATGATGCCCAGAATCCCGTACACCATGGTGTAGCCCAGTGCAATGATGGCGTAGATGCTGCCAAGCACCAGCCCATTGATTAACTGCTGAAGGAAGATATCCATATCCGGTTCAGAGCGCCCGGCCGTTGTGCGTTTACGGGAATTACACCCTGCACGACGGGATTACGTCGCGCAGCCAGCGCGCATTCGCTAGCAATACGGCGGCAGTGAGGGAAAAAGAGGAGGCGTACGACCGGCACAACCGCATCGCTGAAGTTGTGCCGGTTCGAGCAAGAGGCCCTGGCGGGTTAGTTCTTCACGTAGTCGAGGAGGGTTTGCTTCCCGCCGACGTACTTGTAGAGAGAAATCGTCCCATGGACCAGATCGCCCTTCGAGTCAAACTGTGTCTGGCCGAGCACTCCCTCATAGTTCGTCGCCGGCATTGCGGCAAGAATCTTGTCGGGGGCCGTCGAGCCCGCACGCTTCATTGCTTCGGCGATGACATACACAGCGTCGTAAGCGAATGGTGAGTTCAGCACAGGGTGAGTGCCGAAGCGTTTTTCGTAACGTCGCATAAAGCCCGGCCCCTTCGGCATCTTCTCGAGCGGTGAGCCTGCGACGGAGCAGATCACATCATCGGCCGCGTCACCAGCGAGCTTTGATAGGTCGTCGGCGCACAGGCCGTCGCCTGCAAGAATCTTCTGCGCCATGCCGAGTTGCCTCGCCTGTTTCGCAAACGGGCCGCCCGTTGCGTCGAGTCCGCCATACATGATGACGTCCGGATGCGCGCCCTTGATTTTTGTGAGGATTGCGCGGAAGTCGGTGGCCTTGTCGTTGGTTGCGTCGTGAGAAACCACTGAGAGCCCGTCTGCCTTCGCACGCTTCTCGAATTCATTGGCCAGACCCTGCCCGTAGGCCGTGGCGTCGTCGACGATAGCGACCGTCCTGACTTTTAGCGTCCGCCTCGCATAGTCGGCGAGCGCCGGCCCTTGCTGGGCATCGGTTGCAACCACGCGGTATGCGGTCTTGAAGCCTTGTTGCGTGTACGCCGGATTCGTGGCCGAGGGCGAGACCTGCACGATACCCGCGTCACTGTAGATCCGGGAGGCAGGAATTGTCGTTCCCGAATTCATGTGACCGACTATCGCTGCTACTTTGTCGTCCACAAGCTTTTGTGCGACCTGCGTGGCCTGGCGCGGATCGCCAGCATCGTCCTGGGTGTCGAGGACCAGCGTGACTTTCTTTCCGCCGACGACAAGCCCCTTCTCGTTGATTTCCTCGACCGCGAGCCTCGCACCGTTCTCAGTGTCCTTGCCTAGATAGGAAGCCGGACCGGTCAGTGGCGCGACTTCACCGATCTTCACGGTTTCGTCGGCATGCGCCACGCCGGCAGAAGCGGCAACCAGCGCCCCCAAAATGCCAAAGGTCGTCGCACGGCGACCCAATATTCTGCTCTTGGTCATTGCATTACCTCATCGATAGTTATCTGCATCGAGGGCGATCCGCTGGATTGTCCTCGTCGCCTCCGTCCTTGTACCGCGCTGCAAGTGGTCTGCGTTGGCGAGACAAATTTAGGCGGACACAAACCAGCGGCATTGCACCGATTTGCCAGAAAACAGAAGAAATGCGACAGCAGCCATGAGTGTCGGGCGGTCCTATAATGACGTCACACCGACTATTCGCGCCGTCCATGCTTTCCTCCGACGATCCCCCGGCCAGAACGCCGTCGGCCCACGAACTGGTGGACCGGCTTGACTCACTTTCTACGGGACCCGAGTCGCCTCAGGGACGCTCCGGCGCGGAGCTCAATGTCGGAATCCTGCTATGGCCGCGCTTTCCGCTTCTGTCGCTCGGTGGGCTCTGTGACGCATTGCGGCATGCGGCAGATCGGAGTGACCAGAGCCGCCAGTTGCGCTGTCTCTGGACGACGATCGGCGTGCACGACGCCACCGTCGAATCGAGCTGCGGTATTGCCGTACCGGTGCAGGCGGTCTTTCCGGACGTCGAGCAGTTCGACTACATTGTCGTTATCGGTGGCCTGCTACCCCATCTCGAGAAGGTGGACAGGCGTCACTGGGACTATCTCAGTGCAGCTGCACAAGCTGGCGTTCCGCTCGTCGGAATCTGTACCGGCAGCTTCGTCCTTGCTCGTGCCGGGCTAATGCAGGATCACGTCGCGTGTGTGCACAGCTTTCACTTCGACGACTATCGCAACATGTTTCCCGGGTTACGCGTCGTCACGCATGCTGACTACCTCATTGACGGCGATCGCATCACTTGTGCGGGCGGCATTTCGGTCATCGAGCTCGCCGCGCGGCTCATCAATCTGCATTGCGGACCTGACCGCGCATCGAAGGTGACTCACCAGATGACCGTTAGCCGGCAGGCCGGCGCCTCGTTCATCGAACGCCGCCGCGCACTGGGCTACCTGTCGGTGGACGATGCAAACGTACGTCATGCTGCGCTGCTCATGGAGGAAAACCTCGAAGCACCGCTTAACATCGCAGTGATCGCGAAGATGATTGGTACGAGCGTGCGCCAGCTCGAGCGGGCATTCATGGCCGAGATGAAGGTGTCGCCGAATGAATTCTATCGAGGTATGCGGTTACGCTACGCGCGCTGGATGCTGCTGAACACCGGGCGCAAGGTCACGGACATCGCATATGAGTGTGGTTTCGCCGATTCCGCGCATTTCATCAGGGTGTTCCGCGAGACCTACGGCGTGACGCCGGGCAAGCTGCGCGGCTCGCGCACAGGTCCACCTGAGGACTGAAGTGATGTGACCGGATCGACCCGATCACGACGCGCCTTGTCTGGCACCGTGTCGCGATTCTTCTATTTTTTTGCTCATCAGTGCAATCTCGCTGCTGTCACCTGGCTCAACATGCTCACTCATGTGAGTGCACCGTGAAACAGGGAAACCAGCGACATGCAGATTGCCGTATTGGGTGCAGGCGTCATCGGTCTGGCGAGCGCCTATTATTTGAACCGTGCTGGGCATCAGGTCATTGTCGTCGACCGGCATGTTGATGTGGCCGCAGAAACCAGCTTCGGCAACGGCGGCCAGTTGTCGTATAGCTACGTCGCACCGCTAGCCGGTCCGGGTGTATTGTCGAAGCTGCCTGCGTGGCTTGCCCGACGCGATTCGCCGGTGCGCTTTCGACCGACCGTGAGTGCGGAGCAGTGGCTCTGGTGCCTGAAATTCGCGTTCGCGTGCACGCAACGGCGCAGCAATCTCACCACGCGCGAATTGCTCTCGCTCTCGTTCGCGAGCCGTGCGCTCATGCATCAGCTTCTGTGCGACGAACCCACGCTTGATTTCGATTTTCAGCACTCTGGAAAGCTTGTCCTGCACCGAGACGTCGCTGCGATGCAAGGCGCGATCAATCTGCTCGACTACCAGCGCTCGCTCGGCTGCGATCAGGAGGCACTGTCCGCCGACGAATGCGTCGCGCTCGAACCCGCGCTGGCTAATGTGTGCGGGCGGATCGTCGGTGGCATCTATACGCGCAGCGAAGATACTGCCGATTGCCATCGCTTCAGCAAAGGGCTCGAAGCCATTTTGAGGGCACGCGGCGTGCAGTTTGCGATGAATACGCGCATCGACGCACTGGAAGTCGCCAAAGGGGGGGCCATCGTGGCGCGCAGTGGTGGCGGGACACTCGAAGCGGATCATGTTGTCGTAGCTGCCGGGACGAGCGCAGCGCACCTGCTCCAGCCATTGGGCATTCATGTGCCCGTTTATCCGCTCAAGGGCTACAGCCTGACCTACTCGCTGGGACCTCAGGCAATAGCACCGACGTTGAGTGTTACCGATTTCGCCCGCAAAGTGGTCTATGCGCGTCTTGGCGACCGGTTGCGCGTGGCGGGTATGGCCGACCTCGACGGGTACTCCCTGAAGCCTGATCCATCACGCGTTGCCGCGCTGCGTGCGGAGGCGGCCGCGCTGTTCCCTCAGGCCGTAGCCGATCACGTCGACGCGACCGCGTGGACCGGGTTGCGTCCCGCCACGCCGCGCGGCACGCCGATTATCGGGCCCACGCGTTATTCGAATCTCTGGCTCAACATCGGGCATGGTGCGCTCGGTTTTACGTTGGCCTCCGGTTCGGCTGCGTTGCTCACGGGTTGGATCGACGGAAAGCCTGACTCGTCGCTGTCCAGCCTTTTCTCGCTGGCTTGATGACCCGTGCAACGTGTGACGTACGGCTGCCCTCCATCAAAAATTCCTCGAGTTGGTACCGAATGAAAGACAAGCCCAATATTGTGGTCATCGGCACGGGCGGCACGATTGCCGGCCGTGGTGCAAGCGCCGCCGACACTTCAGCCTACGCTTGCTCAGTGATCCCGATCGACGAAATCTTGTCGGCCATTCCCGAAGCGTCAGCGCTGGCGAACTTGCGCGCCGAGCAGTTGTTGCAAGCGGGTTCGGAGAATTTCAACGAACAGCACCTGCTCATGATCGGCAAGCGGGTATCCGAGGTGCTCAAGGACGACACGGTAGATGGCGTCATTCTCACGCACGGTACCGACACCATCGAGGAAACAGCATACTTTCTGCATCTGACGTTGAAGAGCGTGAAGCCCGTCGTTGTAGTGGGTTCCATGCGGCCACCGTCGGCGATGAGCTCCGACGCATCACTGAATCTCTACGACGCAATTGCGGTAGCCGTTCATCCGTCCTCGCGCGGAAAAGGGACGCTTGTCGTCGCAAACGAGGAAATCCACACGGCTCGAGACGTGACGAAGACAAACAGTTTCAAGCTCGAGGCATTCCGCTCGCCCTACGGCGCGCTTGGTTACGTGACCCAAGGCAAGCCCCGCTATTACCGCATGCCATCGCGGGATCACACGGTATCCACCCCATGGTCCATCGACGCCATCGAGGTCCTGCCGAAGGTCGACGTCGTATATGCCTACGGCGCGCTCGAGAGCGAACTGGTCCGGGCCATTGCGGCAGACGCGAGCGGCCTTGTTTTCGCTGGCACTGGCAATGGCAACATCGCCGAACATATGGTCGAGCCGCTGCGGGAGGCTACGCGTGAGGGGCTGCACGTGGTGAGGGCTTCGCGCACAGGAAGCGGCGTCGTCATCCGCAACGGCGCGCAACCCGATGACGACTACGACTGGATCGTCGTGGACGATCAGCCGCCTCAAAAGGCTCGCATTCTCTTAATGCTGGCGATGCTGAACGACCCGCAAGAGCGCCGCGCGTTGCAGGCAGCCTTTTATCGCTTTTAACTCTGCCAGAAACACAATGTACATATATGGCCGACCAGGAACCGCTGAATGGTTCGAGTTATCGGACGTGGCGCGACTGTCCTGTCTTGCTGCTGCCCAACCACCACATCATGGCTCCCCAAAAAATACCGCCGACCATGAACATACCGATATTTCTAGCGACATCTGTCGTTCCGACTTCGTGGTGCTGGAGAACCTGAATCGCAGTGAGAATGGCAGCCGTACCAATACCCCACGCCAGGACCCCACGAACTACGACAAATCGCAGCATTGAATTCTCCGTACGAGCATGACAGGTTGATCGAATACCCATAACAGATCAGCAACTTCTTAAAAGACTCAACCTGGACAGCGAGATCGACAGATAGTGACGAATTGTCGATGGTTTTGCCCGCTCGGTCGAATTCGCGAAAGTGGTCGCGTCTGGAAGTCGAGGAGGCCGTATCGAACTCACGGGGAGTTGGAGTCTTGAACTTCCGTTGTCGACCCGAAACGGCCGGTTGGCCTCGCAGTGAGACGATGTCGCATTTCGGAGCGAAGCCGCCACGCGACTCACCGTGGGAACACCGCTTGATTCAATGATTCAGACAGCGTCTGCGTCACACCGGACGAGCGTGCAGATTG
This sequence comes from Paraburkholderia unamae, assembly GCF_003096875.1. Lineage (NCBI taxonomy): Bacteria > Pseudomonadati > Pseudomonadota > Betaproteobacteria > Burkholderiales > Burkholderiaceae > Paraburkholderia > Paraburkholderia unamae. Next base: position 355,235 of record NZ_QEOB01000010.1, on the reverse strand, counting down.
CGGTATTCCCCTGGCGTAACCCCTGTCCATCCCTTGAAAGCACGCAGGAATGAGTTGGTGTCCTGAAAGCCAATCAGGAACGCAATCTCGCCAGGCGAGATTGCCGAGCGGGCAAGGTAGTAGCTAGCCAGTTCCTGTCGCGTGCCGTTAAGCACGTCCTGGTAACTGACCGCTTCGTCGGCGAGATGGCGCTGTAGCGATCGCTTGCTCATTGCCAGACGGCTCGAAATATCGTCGATGCTGCTCTGGCCGCTCGGCAGCATATCGAGCAGCGCGCTGCGTACGCGGTCGCGAGCGCTTGCCTCGGCATCGAGTTTCGAGAGTCGCGCCTGAAGCGCCGGCTCGAAGAACTGCCACATGGCCACATTCTCGGTCAGGAACGGTCGCGCGGCATCCTCTGCCGAGAAGCTGATGCGATTGTGGCTGCCTTGCTGTAAGCGGCAGCCGAGAAACGCTTCGCACGGTCCGGTCTGACTCGGCAGGACCGCCAATTCGGTCTCGATCGGGTTGATCGCGTGCCGCGTGGCGAGGCGCGCCAGTTGCGTGACGAAGACCACTTCCATCGCGCATAGGCTACGCGGTAGCGGACGATCGTAGCCGTAGCATTCGATGAGCACTTCAGTGCGGTGTCCACCGATGGCGACATCCAGCGCCAATGGTCCGCAAAGGCGCTTGTATTCGGCGAGCCGGGTGAGCGCGACATTCAGATTCGGGCTACACAGGCATGCAAAGAGCGAAGGATCGAAAGCCTCGACCGAGATGCCGCTACCGAGCCGTACCGGCAACTGTGCTTCTCCGACCATCGTCTCGAGACTGTGAAAGATGCGAAAGTATTCGGCAGGCGTCAGCGAGGCATCCTTGCGGCTAAACAGGTCGGCTGGCAGTTCGGCCAGCGCGAGCAAGTCGCCGGGCGCGATGCCCAGATCAACGACGATCAGTTTCCATCCGGGATGCACGGAAAAGCGGGTGGCCTGCTTCATCAAGTTGCCTTCTCCATCGCCTGACGCGACATCTTCAACACTGTTTTGCGCGGCAACAGCGGAACAATCCAATCGAGCATGATTTGCAGCTTGCCTTCATTGAAGGCCACCAGTTCGCCGCGCTCCATGGCCTCGTAGCCGCAGCGCGCCACTGATTCTGCTGACTTGGCGTTCTTCCAGACGCTTACGCCTTGCAGATCGCCGGCGGCGACGAAGCCGGTCGCCACCGCGCCCGGGCATAGCGCCGTGGCGGTCACGCCGTACTCGCGGACTTCTTCGGCAATAGCCTGAGTGAACGAGGTGACGTAGGCCTTGGTTGCGTAGTACACGGCCTGGAGAGGGCCCGGCATGAACGATGCGGTCGAAGAGACATTCAGGATACGTCCGCGCCCACGGCGCACCATGCCCTTCAGGTAGTGATGTGTCAGGTTGGTCAGCGCCACCATGTTGACCTGCATCATCGCCTGCTCGGCCTTGAGATCGCGCTCGACAAATTTGCCGTGGCCGCCAAAGCCAGCGTTGTTGATCAAGACATCGATGGAAAGTCCCAGCGCCTCAGTGGCAGCGAAGACTCGATCAGCCGTACCGGGGTCGGCGAGGTCCTCCGCGACGACGTACGCTTTCACGCCATACTTCGTCTGGCATTCCTGCTTGATTGATTCGAGCTTGTCGCGCGAGCGCGCAACCAGAACGACATCGCCGCCTTTGCTTGCATGGATGCGCGCCAACTCCAGACCGATGCCGCTTGACGCGCCAGTGATCAATGCCATTGCGGGTTTCATGACTTTTCCCTGATTCGATTGGATAGCCAGATAGTAGACATTTGAACCACGGGAGGCACTAGCATAACGCGCCATGCATAATTCCGATCGCGCCAATTCGGTTACGCACAACTCACGCGCCTTCGGGCAAGCGTTGGATGGAAGCACTGTCGCTTGAATGACAAGGCTGCGGATACAGCGGCTGGCCGACGTCTGCCCGGCGTGGCCGCCGGAAGCCGTTCGCACCGGGCGTTTCAAGCTTCAGTGTTCTCAAAGAAATACGCCGGCACGTCCGGGCCCCACAGATACAGAGAGTCTTCGGGCGGATGATCTCCGCCGGACCACTCGGTGCCGGCCCCGACGTAGTCGATATCGGCCGAGTATTCCCAGAACGAACCCCACGGGTCACGCACGTACTGAAAATAGTTCGATCCGAGCACGTGGCGCCCCACGCCCCATCCGTCGACATAGCCCGCGCGCTGCATCTGCATCTTGCCGAGTCCGACCGCGTCGATATCCGGAACGTCCCATGCGCTGTGGTGCCATCCCTTCGCCGCACCGTGCGCGAATGCAATCAGATGATGATCGCTGCCGTGGCGCGCATGCAGGAACGCCACGATACCCTCAGACCCGTCGGATAGCGTGAGGCCCAGTGCGCGTTCGTAGAATGCGACCGCGCCCCGCACGTCTGGCGTGAACATCAGGACATGAGAAAGCCGCGAGGGCCGTGTAACCGGTGCGTCGGCGCGTGCGCATGCACCGCGCAACCGCAAAGGCGCCGATTCCCGGCCCATGGCCAGCTTGCAGCCGGGCGACGTCTTGACGCCCGCCTTGAGCTGCAACAGGTTGCCATCCAGATCGTGAAACCAGAGGCCTTCGTCCGGCGCGAGCCGTGCGGGCGCGGCGGCGGTGGCACCGGCTGCCAGGATCTGCTCGCTTAGCGGCGCGAAGTCGTCGGCGAAACAGTTCAACGCGAGATACGCGAGTTGCTTGCGCGTGCCCTCGCGGACCTTCGCCCACACGTGATCGCTGTGCGGCGTGCGCAGCAGCAACTCGCCCGGCCGCGATTCCAGCTCGAAGCCAAAGGTGTCGAGAAAGCGCGTGGCTTCCTGGAGGCCCGGCACATCGAGCGCGAAATGGTCGATCGAATGAACGCCGAAACGCGCGCGCTTTGTCGTTGTCGATGTCATAACGTCTACTCCTGTGTCACGCGGCCACGCCGTCTGCATGCTTCGCTGCACCATTCGTTGTGCGTGGTGCGGCGCCGAGCACCTGTGTCAGCACGCGCCGCAGTTCCATCGCGGGGTCCGCCGCGCGCGTGCGGCAGCGCCAGGCGACGAAGCGGTCTGGCCTCACCAGCACGCAGCCATCGTCCTCCATTTCGCGCTGGGCGGCCCACTGGCCGTACGCGTCGAACGTACCGGTCGCGTGCGCGATCGAGATCGCCTCGATCCTGATGCCTAACTCGTCGCCGATCTGCCGCGCCGCGTGCAGCCAGGCCTCGCCGCCGCGCCCCGTAATCACTGTGAACACGCCGTTGCCGACCACATCGAGCGTCGATACCTGCTTGCCCTCGCGCTCGATCCAGGCGTGGGGAAGAGACGCGCCGGGCGTCGTGGTGGGGTGGTAATACAGTTCGGGGTCGCGCCATGCGGCAGGGAAGGTGGCGCCATCGCGCACGATCGCAGCCGATTCGTAGCGCTGCCCCAACTCGACGCCATGACAGTTGAACTGATAGTTCTGCTGATCGACGGCTTGCGCAAGTGTCTTGCGGCGCGCCTTGCCGGTCTCGCTGTCCGAGAACAGTTCATCGAGCGAGGCCCAGCCGTCCGCAGCGCTTTGCCCTTGCGAGAAACCGAGGGCGCCCGCAATCGGCAGCATCTCGCCGACCGATTTGATTGCGCGGTTCACGACGCCCTGGGCAACCGGCTGCCGCTCGTCGGAGTAGGTTTGCAGGAGCGCGGGCGATGCCTCGCCCTTGACGATCATCGCGAGTTTCCAGGCCAGATTGAACGCGTCCTGCACGGAGGTATTCGAGCCGAGCCCGTTGGCCGGCGGATGCCGGTGTGCGGCGTCGCCCGCAATTGCCACGCGGCCTTTGACCATGGTGCGCGCGACCATCCGGTTGATGGTCCACTTCGAAACGGCTTTCACGCGCACGGGGATGTCGGCCTCGCCGATGGTGGCGCGGGCGCGCGCGATCACCGCTTCCTCGCTGAGGTCGGGCTCGCCTTCCTTCGGGTCATACATGAAAAGCAGTACCCATTCGTTCCACGGGCGCACGCAGATCCAGGTGCCGCTGCCCACCCAGTAGTCGCTGCCCGGCTGGGTCATCCAGTACAGCACGCCAGGGCGGTGCGCCGTGTACTTCGTGAGATCGACCTCCAGCCAGCAGTTGACCGCGCAGCCCAGTCCCATCTCGCCGTCCATCTCGAAGCCGAGATCCCGCACGACCACGCTCTGTGCGCCGTCCGCGCCCACGGCGTAGTCGGAGATCACTTCGATCTCGTCGCCGGTCACGCGATCGACGAGCCGCGAATACACGGCCTCTTCAGTCTGCCGGATCGACACCAGTTCTGTATTGAAGAGAAACTTCGCACCGTATTCGCGTGCGGCCGAAAGGATGACCGGTTCGAGCAGATGTTGCGGTGCATTGCACATCCGCGACGGGCTTGCCGCCTCGTAATCGGCCTTGCGGGCAACGCCCGTCCCCCATGTCTGGAGCCGCGCGAGTTCCGTGCCGGCAAAGCTGGTCGCCCACACGTTGTTCGACATCAGCTCATGGGATGTGGCGAGGGCGCGGACGCGATCCTCGATGCCGAGATCGCGAAACACCTCCACGGTGCGCTGATTCGTGATGTGCGCGCGAGGCGAATGGGCCGTGCCGGGATAGCGCGTGATCGCCAGCACCTCGACGCCGTATTTCGCCAGCAGCGCGGCGGTGGTGAGCCCGGCGGGGCCTGCCCCAACCACGAAAACCGGGACGCGAATCTGTTTCATGTCTCCTCCTTCAGGGGAACCTGGCGATCGATCAACGCTGGATCGACGTGTCTTCATCGACAACGACGTTGCGCAGTACGCCAAGACCTTCGATCTCGACTTCGCATACGTCGCCGGCCCGCATGATGAGCTTCGGCTCACGCGCCCAGCCGATGCCTGCGGGCGTGCCGCTCACGATGACATCGCCGGCTTCGAGCGTGATGGCTTCGCTGATGACCGAGATGAGCGAGGCGACGTCGTGCAGCATGTCGCTCGTGTTCGCCGATTGCACGACCCGGCCATTCAGGCGCGTTTCGAGCTTGAGGCCCGCGCCTCCCGGAGGCAGTTCATCGGCGGTGACGAACATCGGGCCGAACGCGCCGGTGCCGTCGAAGTTCTTGCCGAGCGTCCATTGCGGCGACTTGAACTGGTACTCGCGCACGGAGCCGTCATTGAAGATCGAGTAGCCCGCCACGCACGAAAGCGCTTGCTGCCTTGAAATATGGCGGCCGCCGCTGCCGAGAATGACCGCCAGTTCGCCTTCGAAATCGAGCGAGTCGGAAATGCGCGGGCGAATCATGGGCGCCTCGTGTCCGATCAGGCTTGAGTTCAGACGCGCAAAGATCGTTGGATAGTCGGGCTGTTCATACGGGCTTTCCTTCGTGTGATCCGCATAGTTGAGCCCAATGCACAGCAGCTTGCCGGGGCGTGCGAGCGGCGGCAGATACGTCACGGCGGCGCTCGAGAATTCCTCGGCGTCCGCGCGTCGCGACGCCCCCCAGGAAGCGAGATCGACACCACGCGCGAGCAAATCGTCGAGGGTCGTTTCGCCGAGCGAGTGAATGGTGTTGCCCTGCACGATGCCGAGCAGTCGGCGGCGATTGTCGGGAGAAAAGTGGATGTACCGCATGATGTCTCCGGGTGTTGTCAGTGTGATGGCATATCGAGGCTCGATGAGGGAAGAATAGAAATGGACCGGCAGCCGCGGTAGATCGCGCGGCCGCACAGAGTGTCCTGCCAAAGGAACAATGGATGAGGGTCAATCGAAGCGCGAGGCGCTCACTCATCCTTCTGGATGTGCGTGGCGAGATAGTCGATCAGCAGGCGAACGGCCGGCAGCAGGCCGCGGCGAGACGGAAAGACCGCATGGACCAGGCCGCCCTTGGGCTTCCAGCCTGGCACCACATCGACGAGCGCGCCTTTCTCAAGCTCGTTCTCGACGACCATGAAGGGCAACTGCACGACGCCTACGCCTTTCAGCGCGGCCTGCCGAAGCACGGTCATGTCGTCGGTGATGTAGCGCGGCGCGTGTGGCACGCGCGCCTCGGCGGCGTCCGGGCCGACCAGCGTCCAGACGTGATCGCGCTGCGGGCCCCAATCGAGACTGGGCATGCCGGCGAGATCCGCCGGATGCGCAATCTGTGCGTGCTGGTTCAGGAGCGCCGGAGCGGCAACGAGGCGCTGCGGACTTCCGGAGAGCACGCGCATGACGAGCCCGCTGTCTTCGAGCGGCGGGAAACGCACGCGCAGCGCGAGATCGAATCCTTCGGCCAGCACATCGACCCGACGGTTGGTGGCGTCGAGCAGGATTCGCACCTTCGGGTACAGCATCATGAAGTCGGCCACGTGGGCCCCGATGCGGTATTCGAGCAGCGTAGTCGGGCAACTCACGCGCACCACGCCCTGGGGCTCCGAGACCCTGCGCTCCATGACTTCACGAGCGGCATCGGCTTCCACGAGCACCGCGAGGCAGCGCTCGTAGAACTCCTGGCCGGTTTCCGTGACCGAAAAATGGCGAGTGGACCGATTGAGCAGGCGAACGCCGTACCTCGCCTCGAGGTCGGCGACGCGACGGCTCAGCTTGGACTTGGGCATGTTGAGCGCCCGGCCTGCCTGCGTGAAACCGTGGTTTTCGACCACTTTCACGAAGTAGAAGATGTCGTTCAGGTCGTCCATGAGTGTTCCTTTGGCAGAACAATCGAGACATCTTAAGGCATGCCATGCCGGCGATCGCCGTTGTTCTTTTCATGGAACACAGTCGGCTTCTTTCGGGACTTCAAGACGGCGGGGCGCCCGCATAGGATTGGCCGTGCATGCAGAGGCGATGCCCCAGGCATCGATCCTCGGGATCCCACTTTCACTTCCTGCACTGTTTCTGGAGCCAACCATGGCAAGCGAACCTATTCGCGACCCCGCGAACGATCATCTGCTCACCCCGCAGAATGCGGCATTCATCGTTATCGATTACCAGCCGGTCCAGGTGAATTCCATCGCTTCGATGGATCGTCAACTGCTGATCAACAATATCGTGGGCGCCGCCAAAGCCGCGGTCACTTACAAGCTGCCGGTCGTGCATTCGACGGTCAACGTGAAGACGGGCCTGAACAAGCCGCCGATTGCGCAACTGCGCGCCGCGCTTGGCGACTATCCGACCTACGATCGCACGAGCATCAACTCGTGGGAGGACGTCGAATTCCGCAAGGCCGTCGAAGCAACCGGCCGCAAGAAGCTCATCATGACGGCGCTCTGGACGGAAGCCTGCCTGACGTTCCCGGCGCTCGATGCGCTGAAGGCCGGCTACGAGGTCTATGTCGTCGTCGATGCGGTTGGCGGCACGTCGGTCGCGGCGCACGACGCCGCGCTGCGCCGTATCGAACAGGCAGGCGGCAAGATGATCAGTGTCGCGCAACTGTTCTGCGAGTTGCAGCGTGACTGGGCGCGCAGCGAGACCGTCCCGGCATTCATTGACCTGTTCATTCAAACCGGCGGCACGGCCGGCATTCAGTTCTCGTACGACAAGAGCTGATGTGTCACACGCGCGGCCGGTCGCGGTAGCCGTCCGCGCGTATCCGTCATGTTCGTGGATGAAGGGAAACGAGGTGCTCGCGAACAACAAGGCTCACCCGATCACCACAGCGGTGCAGTACCACTTCCCGAAGCGGACGATGGCGTATGTCGAGGCCGTCTATCAGCGAGCAGGCGGCGACTGCGAACCGGCGCAAGCATGGATCAATGGGTTGCTTGAACCCAACGCGGCTGCAAGCAGCCGTTCACAGGCACTGGCGCGCATCGGGATGCAGACGAGATTCTGATGGCTCGCCCGGAACGACCTTGGTGAACCCGTCCGATTGTTCCATCAATGAGACACAGAGGGCGACTTTCACCCTCTACCGCCGTCATCGTCGCGCGACTACCCTGTATTCATGCAACCACGGCCGCGGGCCGTTAAACAGGACTATTCGACGATGAAGAAGATTCTCGGCGCTTACAGCAATCCCAACGCGCATTGGGTGGGCGATGGTTTTCCCGTGCGCACGCTGTTTTCGCATCACACCATGGGCCGCCACGTGAGCCCTTTTCTGATGCTCGACTACGCGGGACCGAAAGGCTTTGCGCCGACGGACCGCCGGCTGGGTGTCGGGCAGCATCCGCACCGTGGCTTCGAAACCGTGACCATCGTGTACGAGGGCGAACTGGAGCACCTCGACTCAACGGGTAGCGGCGGGCAGATCGGTCCCGGTGACGTGCAGTGGATGACGGCGGGCGCTGGCATTCTGCATGAGGAGTTCCACTCGCGCGCGTTCGCGAAAACCGGCGGGACGCTCGAAATGGTCCAGCTCTGGGTCAATCTGCCAGCCGAGCACAAGATGACGGCACCCGGCTATCAGAGCATCGTGGCCAGCCAGATTCCGTCCGTCGACCTGCCGTCAGGCGCAGGCTACGTGCGGGTGATTGCCGGCGACTACGCAGGCAAGGCGGGGCCAGCGCGCACCTTTACGCCGATGGATGTCTGGGACGTGCGGCTCAACGCAGGACGCGGTGCAGCCTTGACGCTACCTGCGGGCCGCACGCTTGCGCTCGTCGTGCTGCGCGGTGAGGTTCGCGTGAACGGCGAGGAGCGGGTTATCAGCGACGCGCAACTGGTTCTCCTTGCACGGGAAGGCACCGACGTCCAGCTTGACGCCATCGGTGACGCAATCGTCCTGGTGTTGAGCGGCGAACCTATCGACGAACCCGTTGCTGCGCATGGCCCGTTTGTCATGAACACGACGGAAGAGATTCGCAAGGCGGTAGACGACTTCAACAGTGGGCGTTTTGGGCAGATGGCTCCGAAGGACCAACGCGCCATGGCACAGTAAGCGCCGCCGTAGTATGCGAAGCGATCCCTTTCCTGACGCCGGTCGTGGCGCCGGGAAAGGCGCTCCGGGTCGCGAACCGGCTTCGTCGTGTTCGCGACCGGGCGATGCTGCGGGTTGAGCGGTTGGCCAGCGCCGACGTTGGTGTCCGATGGCCGCTGAGGGGAGAGGACTTGACGCTTCATGGGCCGACTGCGGCCCGACGTGTCGCGCGAAACTGCCCCGCTCGTGGCAATCGATCTGCCGCACATGGGGTCAACGAATCAGGAGGGCCTTGACCGCCGGCCAATTAAGCGCACGATAGACGAACGCAGCGTTTGTGGCCGTACTGGTGCCAAAAGTCGGCAGCACGCCCAGGCGCGGCGGCGACTCGAGGAGCGAACGATGAAATTCTATGCGCACGAGTATGAAGGGCGGCTGGAAGTATTTAGCTTCGACGGTGTTTATAGAATTCGCATCACTCAGTTGTGCGGCGCGGCAAAAAAAGCGTTTGCAGATACTGTCCAGCTATGGATAAGTGATGGCGTATCGGCAGACGAAGCCGTTGCACGAGAGGCCGAGTCGTTGGCCCGATTAATTAAGGAATACTAGAAAATAAGATGCTGCGGTGCGCGTTGAAATAAGACTCCATCCTTCTCGAACGATGAAGGCGAACATAGCGCAATTGCAGTGCGAAACAGCGGGGTATCAGCGAGAAAGGCCGTCGCTTGTTCGGTGACTATCCTCCGCGCAATCACGGCCTTCCTCGGTCTCGTGCTGCCCGCCTGACGCCGATGTGGTCGCCCGAAGCCGACCCTCAGACGTCGTTCGGTTCCTCGACGCCTCGATGCCCGCATTGGGGGTGCTTCGGACAGTAACGCCGGGCTTGGGCGCCGGGAATATCCGGGCAGGCATGTCAGGTCTGTGCTGCAATCTCAGCCTGTTTTCCCGTGCGACGCGAAAAACCGGCAGTTTTCGGCGACCGTCAACTCCGGTGTCAAGGGCTATCGCCGCCATAGCGCATCTCAATAAGCTTGTCGAAAGAATGGACTATGCTGGGCTGGCGGGTTGTGCCCGCCTGCATGTCGTGGTGCTGGCATGGCCTTTGAACAACCGTGACCTAGAGAGAGAGAACGATGCCATCCGAAGCTCAATGCCCGTTCTCGGGCGATGCCTCCGTTGCCACACGCGTCGTCGCTGGCACCATGTCCAATCAGGATTGGTGGCCCAACCAGCTACGCGTCGACCTTCTGAATCAACATTCCGACAGATCGGATCCACTCGGTCGGAAGTTCAACTACCGCGAGGCGTTCAAGACACTCGACTATGCAGCGCTCAAAGCCGACCTGCGCAAGCTCATGACCGACTCGCAGGCATGGTGGCCGGCCGACTTCGGTCACTACGGCCCGCAATTCATCCGTATGGCCTGGCATGCCGCTGGTACCTATCGCACGGTCGACGGGCGTGGCGGCGCAGGCCGCGGCCAGCAGCGCTTCGCGCCATTGAACTCGTGGCCCGACAACGTCAACATCGACAAGTCGCGACGCCTGCTGTGGCCGATCAAGCAGAAGTACGGCCAGAAAATATCGTGGGCCGATCTGCTGGTTCTGACTGGTAACGTCGCGCTCGAGACGATGGGCTTCCGCACCTTCGGCTTCGGCGCCGGCCGCGAAGATACCTGGGAGCCGGACAACGACGTGTACTGGGGCGCGGAAACGACCTGGCTCGCTCTGAGCAACGATCCGGCCAACAAGCACAGCCGTTATTCGGGCAAGCGCGATCTCGATAATCCGCTCGCCGCCGTACAGATGGGCCTGATCTACGTCAATCCTGAAGGTCCGGACGGCAATGGCGACCCGGTCTCGGCGGCGGTCGACATCCGCGAGACCTTCGCCCGCATGGCAATGAATGACGAAGAGACCGTTGCGCTGATCGCTGGCGGCCACTCTTTCGGCAAAACCCACGGCGCGGGACCGGCAGACCACGTGGGGGCCCCTCCCGAAGCGGCTCCTGTCGAATTGCAGGGCCTCGGCTGGGCCAGTAACTACAAGTCGGGCTCGGGCGGCGACGCGATCGGCAGCGGCATCGAGGTCACATGGACACAAACGCCCGCGCAATGGAGCAATGCCTTCTTCGAGAATCTCTTCAAGTACGAGTGGGAACAGGAAAGGAGCCCTGCGGGCGCCATCCAGTGGGTCGCCAAGGATGCCGACGCGGTCATCCCCGGGCCGAGGCCCGATTCGCCCAAGCGCAAGCCGACCATGCTCACCACCGACCTGTCGCTGCGCTTCGACCCTGCGTACGAGAAGATCTCGCGGCGTTTTCTCGACGATCCGCAGGCGCTTGCCGAAGCGTTCGCACGCGCCTGGTTCAAGCTGACTCACCGCGACATGGGCCCAAAGGCGCGCTACCTCGGCCCGGAAGTGCCGCGTGAAGACCTGATCTGGCAAGACCCGCTACCTGCGGCGACGCACCATCCGGGCGAGGCCGACATCGCCGATCTCAAGGCGAAGATCGCGGCTTCGGGCTTGTCGGCTTCGGAGCTTGTCGCGGCTGCGTGGGCTTCGGCCTCGACCTTCCGTGGGTCGGACAAGCGCGGCGGGGCCAACGGCGCGCGCATCCGTTTTGCGCCTCAGAGCGACTGGGCTGTCAATCAACCCGTTGCCGGCACGCTGGCGAAGCTGGAAGAGATCCAGAAGGCCTCGGGCAAGGCTTCGCTCGCTGACGTGATCGTGCTGGCCGGTGGCGTCGGCATCGAAATGGCTGCGAAGGCAGCGGGCCTCACGCTCTCGGTGCCGTTCGCGCCGGGCCGCGTCGATGCCGCCGCCGAGCAGACCGATGCAGTCGCGATGGCTGTTCTTGAACCCGTGGCCGATGGCTTCCGCAACTATGAGAAGACCAGGTCGCCGGTTCCGACCGATGCATTGCTGATCGACAAGGCCCAACTGCTGACCCTGACGGCTCCGGAGATGACCGCGCTGATCGGTGGCCTGCGCGCAATCAACATCAACGCCGATGGCGGCAAGCACGGAGTCTTCACGAAAACACCGGGCGCGCTCACCAACGACTTCTTTGTCAATCTGCTCGACATGGGTACTGAGTGGAAGCAGGCCGGCGGGATCTACGAAGGCTATGACCGCAAGACGGGCCAGCTCAAGTGGACGGGCACCCGCGTGGACCTCGTGTTTGGCTCGAACTCGATCCTGCGCGCGCTGGCCGAGGTGTACGGCAGCGCCGACGGCAAGGACCGTTTCGTCAGCGACTTCGTGTCCGCCTGGGTCAAGGTGATGAACCTTGACCGCTTTGACCTGGCCTGACACGAGACGACGGCGGGCGGCTGCCGGACATGAGCCGCGCGAGCAGTATGCAATGCCGGGGGTTTGCGCCTCCGGCTTGCCCGCGCGTGTGCCCCGGACCGGCCACGCGGTCTATCATGATGGGGCTGCATTCATCCGTGCAGGAGCCCATCATGCCCTCCCATCCATCCGCCGGGCCGACCGGCAACGCTCCCGACGCCACGCGCCCTTCCAACGGTACGACCGGCCAACCCGATCGGCCGCCCGGTCAGACGGGCCTCCCAAATCCGGCCCCCGACGACCTGCCTGACGCCGACGCGGCCGAGCCCGAGCCTCACGAGCATCTCCCGTCCAGAAGCGACGACAACTGATTCGGCACCGGCGGTGCCAAGGCGTCGAGGCACGCGGCTCCGTCGCCGGGCGTTGGCTTGTCATCCACCTGCAACACCCGCTCGCCACGTCCTCCCGCGAGGACTGGCGGGTTTCTTGTTGGTAGCTCCCTGAACGGACAATTCTTCTGGCTCCAGTCCCTGCACCCGTCGCCGCAACGCGCCCTCCGGACCAGTTACTCACTTGAACAGAAGCGGGATGTTGTGCGCACGTCGGCATGCTATTCGGGGACCCGCCGCGGGGTGCCGCTGCGCGGCTGACGCAACATGTCATCGCGTGGTGGAGCGGCCGGCACGTCGTTTTCGCATCCCTGCGCGATGTCCGGCCAGAAAACTCACTGTAGACATGACTGTCACCAATAGGCCGCCTCAACGCGACTGAGCACCGATGATTGTCCCACTGGCGCAACAATTCATCGCGCCCGGATGGATTTATCCAGTCCTGATTACCCCGGAGAATGGCCTCACTCGCGCCACACTGCGCGCCCCAAACTGAAGCCTGAGACCACGATGACCACGATCCTGCAAATCAATTCCGCCGCCCGCTCGCAAGGCGCCCAGTCGACGCTCCTCATCAACGAATTGACGGAGAAGCTGCAACAATCGAATCCGGGTGCGCAAGTCGTCACGCGCAACCTCCAGGCCGAGCCGCTGCCGCACCTCGACGACGCCATTCTTGGCGCGTTCTTCACGCCTGCCGAGCAGCGCACGCCGGAGCAGCAGGCTATCGCCGCACGCAGTGAAGCGCTCATCGCAGAATTGCAAGCCGCGGACGTTATTGTGATCGGCGCGCCGATGTACAACTTCGGCATTTCGTCGCAACTGAAGACGTATTTCGACTTCATCGCGCGAGCCGGCATTACGTTCCGGTATACCGCAAACGGCCCCGAAGGCCTCGTTACGGGCAAGAAGGTCTACGTTGTGACGGCGCGCGGCGGCAAGTATCACGGCACCCCGCACGACAGTCAGACGCCGTACCTGACGTCGTTCCTCGGCTTCCTCGGCATGACCGATGTGAGCTTCATCCACGCTGAAGGCCTGGCGATGGGCCCGGACGCAGCGAGCGCGGCGCTCGCTTCCGCCCGCGAGGCGATTGCCGCCGTGTAAGGACTGCCCGCTCGCCGCCGCCGTGGTGGCTCCTGACGGCGGTGGGTCGATGCAGTGAAAAACGCCACTGGCTTGTGCCAGTGGCGTTTTTTCTTGTTCATCGGCCGTCTTCGGTCTGCCGGCAGAAGAATAAATTTAGTTGAAAATTCAACTGTATGAACAAGCGGTTACCCGCTGCGGACCTGTGCTGGTTGATGTGCCCATGCCAATCTCCTTTCGATTGAAGTGAGATTCAGTTTGTGCTCTGAACAACGGGCGATAGTCGACCCTGAACAGCCTCTTGGACGGGCACTACGCCAATGTCTGCTTTCATTGGGTACAACTGCCGGGGCATTTTCCCCCGTTTGCGGAGCATGGCCAGCGTCCTCGGACGGCCCACACTCTACTCGCCCTGGTTGCCCGACAATCCGGACCGCCCGATTTAAACAGGCATTGGCGACTCAACGACGCATACAAACTGCTTTCAATGTCATTTATAGTTGATTTTTCAACTTGATTGACGGAGGGGTGATGACGACCGGGCAACAATTTGTCGGAACATTGGAAGCGCGATTGCTGGATGTGCTGGCTGATGGAGCGCAACAGAGCGTCGCGCAGTTGGCCGCCGCCTCGGGTGTAGCTGGCCGGCGACTCACAAACGCGCTTAGGGCACTAGTGTTGAGCGGCGACGTGCATGTTTCGCAGCGCGACAGCCGAAGTGGCGAGCGTCATTTCAAGCGTGGTCTGGCACCCGTCAAAGACCGAACACCACGTATGCAAACTGCGAAAAAGTCGCCCACGATGGACCCGGTCTCCGCGGCCTTTCATGCGATGGTCGCCCTTGGACACCACCCTGAGCAATGCTGATCATGAACTGCAAACCTAAAATTGTTCACTGGGAGGACGTTGAACCTACGCGTGCCTTCCTGAAGTATTCGATTCCTGCCGGGGATCTTGGTCTGTGCCTGGACGAATGGCCCCTGTTCCTCGAAACGAGCATGGGTAGCGGCAAGCCATTCGAGCGCATGCAGCGGCTGGAAGAGGGGACCTTGTACCGGCAGGGCAGAGATCTCGTCCTGCTTGTGCTTGAGCGCAAGGTCCGGTCAGGTCCCTTTCGGGAAAAAGTCCTCTCGATGGGTGTTTCTTGACGAATCAGGATAAGCAGTCTTTATTTCACATTCCTCAGAGCAATCCGCCGTTCCGGGAAAAGCCGCTTTGCTAATAGACCTTTGACATCGCGGCACCGCACTTTACAGTGTGGCTGGCACAACAGCGAATACTCGTGGCATTCGTCGACTCACAGAAACGACCGGTGCCGTCGCGCCGACTGTTTGAGCCCACAATGAGCGTGCTCAACGCACCGCCGCGGGTCAGCCCGTTTCCATCGACTCCGCCGTGGAGTTGCCGCGCATATTGAGGCGCTCGTATTCTGCGATCAGTTGCGCGCCAAATAACATCAGCGTCGCGAGCGCTTCGAGGCTGAACAGCACAACAATCGCCGTCGTCAGCGACCCATAGACGACGTTCACCTGCGAAAGCTTCGCGAAGTACCAAACCAGCACGCGTCGGGTGATTTCCCACAGAACCGTGGCCGCAAGCGCACCGACGAGCGCATGCCGTAGTGTCGTGCGTCCCGCCGGGATCACGAAATAGATTGCCGTCAGCACGAATATCTCGCCCGCAAGGCCGCACAGATAGAGTACGACGCGGGTCACGCCAGTCAGTAACACCCCATAGCCGAACAGATCGATGCTACCGGTCGCAAGAGCCCGCAGGCCGCTGGAGACGAGCGTCACGAGCAGCACACCGATACCTAGTGACAGGCTGAAGAGATAGGGCAGGATTGCCGACAGCAGGAAGTGCCTGCGCCGGACCTCGACGCGATGCACGAAGATGATTGACAGGGCATTCTCCAGAACCGTGAACGCAAGCGAACTGAAAAAGATCATCGTGATGACGAGGTACCAGCCGACCACGGAGCGATGCTCGAAAAAGGTCGTGAGCTCACGCACGAGTGCTTTTGACTGCCCCGGTATCAGCCATTCGAGCAGCCGTCTGAGCGTATCGAACAGCAACGGCTCGCCGATGAAGTGACCGCACGTGATTACAACGAGAATGAGCAGCGGCACGATTGACAGCAACGCGTAATAGGCGATGGCGCCCGCGAGCAGGAGCCCCTGGTTTTGACGGAACGCGATGCAGACCTGGAATAAGAATCGCGCTGGATGCGCCGCAACAAAGCGCAACGCGCGCTTGCCTGTCTCATCGGTTGTGTTCACATCAGGCTCCGCCCGTTCATTGCACTCGCGCCGCCCTCATCGCACGCGTTGAACGCGGCGCGCGCGGTTCACTCCGCGCAAGCCGCCGCACCGTCACGCCAGGCACCACGCCATTGCCGCTGCGCGCGGCAGCACCGCAAGCCCGTTCGCCGACAGCCCATCGCGGGCGAGATCCGTTGCATCGAGCGCGGGGTTATCCGATCTTACGGCGACCCGAGCCGGCCGCGTAGTGTAGCGACAGGGCATGCCGCGTTCAGAGGAAGTTCCTGATTAGCATCGTCACCCACCACCAGGCACCGCCGCAGCCGGCGGCCCGGCAGCGCGCATCGGGATCCGCCAGAAGGCGGCCATTGGCGTCGCTCACCGAACTTGAGTTGCGCAGGAAGTAAGCCACGCTGTCTTGCAAGGGATCGAGCCCGTCTTCAGGGATATCCATCCACAGCCCGTTTTCGGTATTCAAGTGGGCCGACAGCGAATCGAAATTGAAACTGCCGAGATAATATCGATGGCCGTCGATGACGACCAGCTTGGCGTGCATCATGCGGTTCTCCGGATCGGAATATTCGCGCACCTCGATCCCTGCATTCACCAAGCCGGGCAGATCGTTGGCGTAGGCGCGCCCGACTGCGGGGAATTCCTGCGTGATGCTCGCCAGCGAGGCGCTCACCAGGATCACGTGGACACCTTCGCGCCGCTTGCGCTCAAGCGCCTCGCGCAGTTCCGGCACCAGGATCAGGTAGGGGTTGATGATCAGGATTTCGTGCTGCGCCGTATCGAACGCTTGTAGCATGTCCTGCAACGTGCCTGGCGAACGCTTGTCAGGCCAGTCGTGGACATAGCGCAGGCGATCGCAGGCGATCGGCATCCAGGCGGGATCAAAATATGCCCCGGGAGCGGGCGCAACGGCGGGA
This sequence comes from Paraburkholderia unamae, assembly GCF_003096875.1. Taxonomy (NCBI): domain Bacteria; kingdom Pseudomonadati; phylum Pseudomonadota; class Betaproteobacteria; order Burkholderiales; family Burkholderiaceae; genus Paraburkholderia; species Paraburkholderia unamae. The sequence continues at coordinate 338,439 of NZ_QEOB01000010.1, read as the reverse complement.
TCATTGGGCGTGTCGGAGGCGGTGGGTGTATCGGTCGCGGCCTGGTCCGTCGCCGGGGGTGCAGCATCGAGCGGAGCCAGCAGCCATTCGCGCCAATAATGGATGCGCGCCGGGTCCAGCGTCGGATAACCCTGCGAGTCGCGATAAGGACTTTCGAGTTTGAGAAATTTTTCCGGCTCGGGGCGAACCACTTCCGGGCTATTCCAGAACAGGGCGAAATGCTGGTACATGGCGTGCAGGGAGGACGCATCCTGGCCGGCGTCGCCCGACACCATCAGATCGCGCTCGCTGAGCCAGTTGCGGAAGCTCTCATCCCAGATCGAGGTACTGCCGATCACGCCCGTGTCGCCAACCAGGAACAGCTTGTCGTGCATGCGATGCGAAATCTCGACGAGATCGGATCGTGGATGGAAGATTCGGAGTTCAATGCCGGGAGCCACCTCGTGCAGGGCGACGATGAGCTCGTCCTCGAACGGGTAGTGCGGCTCGGGGCCGATGCCGTCTATCAGCAGCTTGACCGGCACGCCTCGGCGCGCAGCTTCGACCAGATGACGCAACAGCAGGCCGCCGGTCTGATCGATTTCGAAGATGTAGGCGAGGATGCGGATCTGTTCGGTAGGCGTGGCACGGTCGACCAGCGCAATCCGCGATTGCATCAACTGACCGTCGTCAAGACTGGCGACCAGGTCGACACATTGCGCGTGGCCGTGCTGAGAAGAGGCAAACACGCATGCCAGAATGAGCGCCAGGCTTCTTGTTGTGGTCATGATGTGGCGAACGGGTTCGATGTGTCTCCGGCGCTACGTCCTTGAAGGTCTGGAAGGCTTTGTCGCGTTGGCGCGGTCAAGTAGCGCGCTGTTACGACGGCGAGCCCGGGATGGTTACCGTGGACAAGAGCGGCGCGAATCTCCGCACATCAGGCACGCAGTGCACAGGACATCGGCGCAGTTGAAAGAACGGCTTTCCAGAATGTCCGATTGTTCGATTGTCGCCGATCTATGAGCACTGTTCCATCGTACGCCCGGCATCGATCGGGGCGGGAATCCACATAAGGGGGATTGGCTCCGCTGCGAGCCGTTAGAGCGTGTCCACGTATGAAATGAAACGTCCAAGCTTATTGGACGATTCAATGCCGCTTGCATTCTATGGGCTTCCTTGCCGGCGGCCGCAGTCTGGTCGCGCCGTGTTCCTGTGCCTGAATGTCATTTCCAACGTTATGAAACGTGCAATGACCTGCTGCGATCCGGCACGCGTTCGGCGCACATTTTCAAATGGTCGGATATAACGCCTGTGATATGGAGTCCGAATGTTGCCAGCCATGCGGGACGCATGGCAAGGAACATGCGCCAATTCGCAGGGGGAAGGAATGAGAGAAACCGAACCCGAACCGATGTCTCGCGGGATGCCGCGGCAACCGGGGAGGGTGGGCACCGCACGGCAATCGTGGCCATGTCTGCGAAAACTCGCGGCCCTCAGCATGCTGCTTGTGGCGGCCGCGTGCGGCGACAGTACCGCGCCCCATCCCGGCGACCCGCTCCTCCAGTACGAGTGGTACGTGCAGAACACCGGCCAGGATGTATTCACGGGCGTGCCGGGCACGCCAGGCATCGACCTCGACGTGATGAACGTGTGGCACGAGGGCATCACGGGCTCGGGTGTCAATGTGATGGTCGTGGATAGCGGCGTCGAGATCGCTCACCCTGACCTGCAAAGCCGCATCGACAGTTCGATGCTCCGCAACTTCGATCCGGCAGCGGCCAACCCGGGCGACCCGACGCCGCCCGCAAACGGGGTCGCCCGTGAAGCGCACGGCACCGAAGTGGCCGGCATCATCGCAGCCTTGGCGGACAACGGCCTGGGCGGGCGCGGCGTGGCATTCAATGCGTCGCTCGGCGCCGTGCGCTTTCTGTGCAATGGGTGCCAGTTGCCGGTCAACCTGTTCAGCATTTATGGCGGCGCGCCCTTTTCGCAGGCCGTGGACGTTTTCAACGCCTCGTATGGCGCCACTTACGACAGTCCGGAGCCCTTCAACATTGGAGTCGACTACACGAGCGTCGTGATTCAGCATCTCGAGACGATGCGCAATGGTCTCGGCGCGACGCGCGTCCAGTCGGCTGGCAACGAGTTTCAGGACGCGAGCGACCTGGATCCCGCGCTGTGCGCGAATGCCATGAAGTACGGCGTCACGTGCTTCAGCGCGAACAACGACCCGCAGCGCACCATGCCCCAGATCGTCACTGTGGCCGCGGTCAACGCCTCTGGCGTGCACTCGAGCTATTCGTCCGGCGGCGCGAATGTGCTCGTCTCCGGTCTCGGTGGTGAATTCGGCTTTGCAGCGAATCCTTATGGATATCCGCCAGGCCCGGGGCTCGTCACAACCGATCTGACGACATGCTCACAAGGCGCATCCAATACGTCGGCGGTGAACGCGCTCTCGAATCCGTTCGACGTGCCGGGCTCGTCAATCAACCAGCAACTCAATGCCGGCTGCGAATACACCGCAAGCATGAATGGGACGTCTGCCGCAGCACCCACCGTCAGTGCCGTGATCGCACTGATGCTTCAGGTCAACCCGCAGCTTACGTGGCGCGATATCCGGACGATCCTGATGAAAACCGCACGCCGGATCGACGCGCAGCGGGTTCCGGTCGCTGTCGAGCTCGCTTCTGGCCAGCAGTACGAACCGGAACCGGCATGGACGCGAAACGCAGCGGGCTTCTGGTTCGATAACCTCTACGGGTTCGGCCTCGTCGATGCGACAGCGGCCGTCAACATGGCGCGTGGATACGGTACACAGCTCACCGGCTCGATGCTCGAAAACGGGGGCGGCGTCACGCTTACGGAAGACGGTTCGGGGGAGCCTGTGCCGCAAGCCAGCGCGACCGGGCTCGAAGTCGATGTGCCCGTGAGCGGCCCGGCGCACATGGTCGAATTCGTGCAAGTGATGATCAGCATGCCACAGGCGAACCCCAGCGACCTTGCCATCGAACTGATATCGCCCTCTGGCACGCGCAGCGTGCTACAGAATGCGTATAACGGCTTCGAGAACGACACCACGGAGGTGGAAAACTGGGTGCTCGCCTCCAATGCGTTCAATGGAGAAAGCGCACAGGGCACGTGGAAGGTGCGCTTCATCGACGTCGACACGCGCGAGGGCGAGCCAATGCGTGCGCAAACCGTGGCGCTCGATGTGATGGGTCACTGAGCGACGAGGGAACGGCAATGAACAGGATCGTCACACGACTTCTCACGGCAACCGCCGCGCTGCTGGTGTGCACCGCGCTCGCGCAGGCTCAGGATGCGACGCTGAAGCAGGGCATGCGCGCAAGCACGGCCGAGGTTCAGTCACTCGCGCGGACGCTGCCGGTCACCATTGGCAAGAGCCGCGTGTGGCCGATGCCAAATGCACCCGCGCTCGACGCGGACGGCATCGTTCAGTTGAATGCCACCCTCGTGATCCGCGCAAACGACCGGCGCGTGGGCCTGAGCTCGAACGATCTCGTCGTGATGTACGCGGATACCGGCGCCGTGAGCGCGGCCGCGAGCGGCCTCGCGCAGCAGGTGAGCGCATTTCCGAAGCTGGGCGTGACCGTGCTGAAAGTGAGCACTTTCGCGCAACTGCAACCGCTCTATCAGACGCTCTCGGCGAAGTTTCCGGGCGCGCAGTTCGACTTGCCGGTGAGCTATGCGAAACAGCGCGCGCAATAGCGGCTGCGCCCACGCGCCGGCTACGCGCAACCTCGGGAGCCGTGCGTGAGCGGCGAAACCGGGCAAAGCGCGCAGCGCAATCGCAGCGACCACTGGAGCCGCCACCCGATGCTCATGTCCGCGATCGGCATTCTGCTGACGGGTGTGGTGGGCACGACAATCACGTTCGTCTACAACCGGCTCAGCGCGGAACGCGAACAGGTCAACAGCCGTATCGCCGCGCGGCGTACGGCGATTCTCGAGACGCATCGCGCGCTATTCGCCTACCAGGGCGCGGCGTTTCATCTCGAAACGGAGATCGGTACCACGGTGCCACGCGAGGCGATGCTGAACGCATTCAGGCTGTATCAGGATGCAGCAGGACGCGCGTATGCGGCGATTCCTGGCGCGGACTATGTGCTCTACCAGCAGGTATCCGGCAGCGAGGCGTCCGGTCAAGACGTGGCGCAGAGCATGAAAGACTTCGAAAGCGCAATGACCGATGTGGTCGATAACCGGCTCTTGCCGCTGCTCAGGTCCACCGACGCGTGCATCTCATCGCGATACGCGCTCGCGGCCGCAGGCGGCGCGAGCGCAGCATCCGACGATTGCGGCGACGCCGCCGCGCTCCCGGCGGCATACCCGCAAATTCCCCACAGTCGGGTTGATCGCCTGCACGCCTATGGCGAATGTGCGGAAGCCTTTACGTCGATCATGCTCGCCATGGGCACCGATCCCGATGAGACGCTGTGGAGCAAGCATTCGCTTGATCCATCATTTGTAGCCCGAATTAAAAAAACACTCGACCTGATGTGTCCTCCACTCGGCCCGACGAAAAGCGATTGAGCCGTCAGCGCACTTCTTGCTCGCGGCTTCTCGTGATTGCGTTCGGCCTACGCAGGCAAGCGCGTCAAAGATGCCCGGCGATCGGACCACGGTACTTTCGTCGACTCCGGCCGACTAACGCCCCATCTCGATCGTCATCGTCGCTTTTGCCAACTGCTGGTAATGCGCAACGAATCCGACGACCGCGGGCGTCGCGGTTGCATCGACCGGGAGCTTCGGGACTTTCAGCGCCGTCACCGTGATCACATAGCGATGCGTATCGCCCTGCGGCGGGCAGGGGCCGAGATACGCCGTGCTTCCGTTGTCATTGCGGATCGGCAGCGCGCCGGCCGGCAACTTCGCCGCGTCGTTGCCGGCACCCGCCACGAGCGAGTGAACGGACGCGGGAATATCCGCCACGACCCAGTGCCAGAAACCCGATCCCGTCGGGGCGTCGACGTCGTACATCGAGACCACGAAGCTCCGCGTTTCGCGTGGTTCGCCCGACCACCGGATCTCTGGCGACACATTGCCTCCATGACAGCCGAAGCCATTTGATATCTGCGCATCGCGAAACTGACCGCGTCCAATATCGTTGCTCTCGATGGCAAGGTCACCGGCTCGTGCATGGCTCACACACACGACAGCGGCGCTAAAAGCGGCTGTCCACATTGTCTTTTTCATCGGATAGCTCCCAGGGCAGGTCACGCGATGACTCGTCGAACGCCGAGCCTGAACGTGATTGTTGCGATCCCTGCCGATGTGAACAAGACAAGCAGCGATACCGGTATTCGAGGTACTCGGCAGACGTCGACGATCATTCGACCCACCCTGTAGCGGCCGCTTCCAGCGGTACAACAGCCGCTAGGCCACGACTGGGCGCAGTTGCTGCCTTTCTTACTGCTCGCCCTCAGGAAAAAAACACCCGCCCTTGCGGACCAACGATTTCATCTCTTCGGTCACCTCCAGGGGGCTTCGATTCAATCGAGCAGCGAACTCCTTGTGTTGTCGCATGTACGACTTCGAATCGTGCTTCGTGCTCCAAAGAACGATGTTGAGCAGGATGGGGATGAGATCCAGACCCTTCTCGGTCAGCGTATAGAAGTCCTTACGTTTGTCGTCGGGGTTAGGCGCCCTCGCGAGAATGCCTTGCGTCTCAAGAAAGGCAAGTCGGGAAGCCAGGACATTGGTCGCGATTCCTTCTTCCGATTTCAGGAATTCCCCGTACGTTTTCTTGCCCGTGAAAACGATGTCGCGGACGATCAGCAGCGACCACCTGTCGCCGAAGATCTCCACGCCGTAGTTCACTGCGCAATGGGACCGAACGCCTTCTTTGTCTGTCGTTCTCATGACTGGATCCTAACATCACTTGCATGTTAAAAGTAAATTTTCGTAGATAGCTTGTGTTTCGCAAGTGATATGGCTAGCATGACCCATAAGTTGAGCGCAGTGGTGGGATCGAGTTACTACCCCACGAACAATTCACCCCATGTCGGCAAGGAGCCTCGGAATGAAAATTGGTTTTATCGGCGCTGGGCCTGTCGCACAGACGATTTCCAGACACGTTCTGTCGGTTGGTCACCAGGTTGTACTTAGTAACTCGCGTGGGCCTGAGTCGCTTGCCGGGCTGGTGGCGGAATTGGGTTTCGGTGCCGCCGCCGGCACAGTGCAGGAGGCGGCCGGGCAGGATCTTGTCGTGCTTGCCACCAAATGGTGGAACGTGCAGGCAGCGTTGTTTTCAGTCGGCAACTGGAAGGGCCGGATCCTGGTGGATACGACCAACCGCGTTGCCAGCATTGAGCCTTTGACGCTAGGCGACACCGCCGGTCGCACGTCGAGCGAAATCGTCGCCGATCTCGCGCCGGGAGCGAAGGTCGTCAAGGCGTTCAACACGGTTCCGATGTCCTGGATCTCGGACTTTTCGCCATTGAAGCGCAAGACCGCATTCTTCGTATCCGGGGACGATGCGGACGCTAAAAAGCGGGTGTGCGACCTGATCGAAGAGATCGGTTTCTACAGCCTCGATCTCGGCCCCCTTGCGGTTGGTGGCAGGCTCCAGCAAACCGGCGGACCTCTCGTGGGCGTCAATCTTACGTTCAATGAACGGTTCGTCTTGCCTACGATTGACTGACCGATTGGGGCAACGCGACAGCCCGCGTTGACCTCGATGAACGGCGTGTATTTGCCGACTGCTGCCTGCTGCTTGCTACCTGATACGGTGGGCGGAAGCCGGGCCTCAACCGTCACTCGACCCAGTGACGCTTTGATGGCAGCTACCTGGGGACGATTCAACGGTCACTTGTGCCGATGAGACCGAAGCGCGACATAGCGCAATGCTCGACGTGACCCGTAGAAGAAGTGAGTTCGGTTATTACCTGCCATGTAATTGGCGGGACTCGCGCGCCTGACTAATCTGTGCGTGTCGCATGAACGTTGTCAGCGATAACTTCGACCCTCAAGGAAATATCATGGCTAACTTTCCCCTCTATACGCTCGAATCTGCACCCGAACAATCGAAGCCCGCGCTGAAAGGCCTGGCGGAAATCTTCGGCATGGTGCCTAACATGCCCGCCCAGATGGCGGGCTCGCCGAGACTGATCTCTGCGCTGGTTGCCGTATTCAATCAGGCGCACGGCGGCAACTTCAACGAAGAGCAGATGCAGGTGCTGCTGCTCACGAATGCGGTGACGAACAGTTCCGCCTGGCCAGTCGCATTCCACTCGTACCTCGGGATTAAGGAAGGCCTGAGCGAGGCGGACGTGCAGGCGATCCGCGAACGCCGCTACCCGAAGGACCCCAAGCATGCCGCACTGTCGCGCCTGGCACGCACGCTGATTGAAAAGCGCGGCCGTATCGACGACCACGACATCGCCGCGTTCACCGAGGCGGGTTTCGATCAGGCGCGGGTGCTCGATGTGGTCCTCGTGGTCGCTGCCTCGACAATGACCAACTACACCGCGAGCGTCACACAGTCACCGCTTGAAGAGATCTTCCAGCCCTACGCATGGAACGCATGATGTGAGTTTGTGCGGCGGGAAATGAATTCAAACGAACCGCCGCAGAACGCATTGTTAAAGCCCTTTCCCCGTTGGGAAAGGGCTTTCTTGATTAACTGGTTCCGGGGAGGGGCTAACGCGCGTTCCCCCAATTTCGAACCCGTCGTTCCTTACAGTCGATGTCGCCAGGCTTTCCGGATTGATCGATCGATTGGAGTTTTCGTCATAGACAGGCGGACCGGCCTGCGGAACAACGGCGGCTTACCGGGCGAAGACGTCGCCTGAATGTCCGATCGTTGTTTTAGTCGAATGACGCTTCATGGCCGACCTCGGAAGTTCACGCGCAACGGATCGCGCTGACTGCGAGCTTCCGTACCCCACGCGTTGCCGACCTTGAGCGCATAACAACCGCAACGGCGGCTTTCAGGGTGCAGCAGTCACCCGGTAGGAGCGCACCATGGCCCGCTCAAGGCATTCGTCCCCCCGGCATTCAGAGTCCGGAGGTCCGCGCGGTCGCGCACGCATGTTCGCGATCGTGCAGCCTGCTCGGGTCAATGAACGCCCAGCGCCTGGACGCCCTCAGCCTTCGAGATGCCAGGACTCATCAAAGCGGCAGCCTGGAAACCAGACGTAACAAGCCTGTCGGACCAAGGTCTCATTGACCCGCCCGAAGTTCAGCTGTCTTATGGTTTGGGGAGGGTTCGCGTGTCCGGAGCCGGATCTGCGCAAGCAGGACCTCCAGGCGACGCTCTTGCTAGCCCCGGCCGAGCTGTCCGCTGCGGGCTCGGATACGTCCTCGCTGCCCGGCGGATCCGTTTCGGCTTCTGGCAGGTATGACTTCGCGAAATTCGAGCAGGCTGCCATGGTGTTGTTTTCGTTTTGCTGATGTTCCTGTCGACGCCCAAACCATCCGGGCAGCGAACCACGCAACGCAGGGGACGTTTCTGTGACTGCCAGGAAAGTCTCCTGGTCCGCGCCAACAAGCCGCTGGAAGGAGTGGCCATGAACAACTGGAAAGCCCTGGGGGTGAACTCCTTATTCTTATGGGTGGTTTTGCTGGCGACAATTTCGGCGTGTGCAGATCACGGGGCGGCGGGGCTCCCGCCATCAGGCCCCGCGCCATTGAGCACGGCGCCAGCTGCTCCCCCGGTATCAGCCGCCGCGCCATCGGCCGCTGAGCCATTGGGGCCCGCACCATTCAAACCAGAGGAGATCGATGCGCTCGTCGCGCCGATTGCGCTCTACCCGGACGCCTTGCTGGCGCAGGTGTTGATGGCGTCGACCTATCCGCTGGAGATCGTGCACGCCGCGCGTTGGGTGAAAGCGAATCCGAAGGTGAAGGGCGACGACGCCGTGAAGGCGGTACAGAACGAGCCGTGGGATACGAGTGTGAAATCGCTGGTGGCGTTCCCGCAGATACTTGAGCCGATGAATGACAAGATCGACTGGACCCAGAAGCTCGGCGACGCCTTTCTTGCCCAGCAAAAAGACGTGTTCGACGCCGTGCAGCGGTTGCGGGCGCGCGCGCAGCAATCGGGCAACCTCAAATCGAACGAACAGCAGAACGTGATCGTCGAACAGGCACCCGCTGGCGGCGGGCAGACCATCGTGAAGATCGAGCCCGCCAATCCGCAGGTGATCTATGTGCCCGCCTATGACCCGGCGGTCGTGTACGGCGGGTGGGGCTACCCGGCCTATCCACCTTACTACTGGCCTCCGTACCCGGCCTACTATCCCGGCTACTACCCCGGCGCGGGCCTCGCTTTCGGCGTCGGCCTGATCGCTGCTGGTGCGATCTTCGCGGACTGCAATTCGTGTTGGGGGGGAGACGACATCAACATCAACTCCGACCGGGCCAGGAACGTCGACCGTAACTTCGACAGTTCGAAGCTCAAGAACGGAGAGCGGGGCGGCCGCTGGCAACACGATGCGGGCCATCGTCAGGGTGTTGCCTACCGGGATAACGCAACGCGCGACAAGTTCGCCGGGGCGTCCGGGGCCGACGGGCGGTCCCAGTATCGCGGGCGCGGCGCCGAGGCAGGTAACCGCATGGCCAACTCAGACCGGGCGGGAGCGGGCAATCGTGCGTCGGTGGGAGATCGGGGCGGTGTAGCCGATCGCAGTTCCCGCGGCAATGTGAATCGGGTAAGTAGTGGTAATGGCGGGGGGTATGGCGGCGGGCGCGACGGCGCGTTTTCGGGCGTCGGGGGGAGTGGCGGCGCTTCGCAACGCAACTTCGACAGGGGAAACCGAAGCATGCAGGGGTCCGGCTTTAACCGGCCCGCTGGCGGCGGTGGCATGCGCGGCGGCGGTGGACGCGGTGGCAGGCGCTGAGGAGCGAACCATGAACGGTTATTCACGTGGTGTGCAAAGGTTGTTGACGCTGACGCTCGCGAACCTCTCTCTGGTCATGGCGTTGTGGGTCGTGACGATGTGTCCGGCGCACGCACAAAAGAGCTTCAGTTCACCGGAGGCCGCGATGAACGCCTTTGGCGACGCGGTCATCAAGGATCGGGAGGACGTCCTGCGCACGATCTTCGGCAGCGACTTTCGTAAAATGATTCCTCCGTTCGGCGCACCGGTCAGGGACACCTTCATCGCCGAGTGGGCAAAGTCCCACACCGTCGAGTCCGGGGAACCGGGACACGCGCGTGTTGTTGTGGGCGACCAGGGCTGGACGTTTCCGGTACCGCTCGTGAAGAACGATGAGGGATGGCATTTCGACACGCGGGCCGGCGCAGAAGAGATACGCTTGCGGCGCATCGGCCGCAACGAGCTGGCCGTGATCCAGGCGATGCTGGCCATCTTCGACGCGCAGCGCGAATACGCACAGACCAATCACGACGGAGTCGGCGTGCTCGCCTACGCTTCGAAGATGGTGAGCACGCCAGGCAAACACGATGGCCTGTACTGGTCAACCGGGCCCGAAGACACGCCAAGTCCCCTTGGCGCGGCGTTTGTCGATGCAAGTTCGCGCAATGCACAGAACGCCGGCTACTACGGGTACCACTTCAAGCTGCTGGAGTCCCAGGGGCCAAACGCGCCCGGTGGCGCCTATGACTATGTCGTGAAGGGCAAACTTTTTGGGGGCTTCGCTGTCATTGCCTGGCCGGTCAAGTACGGTGACACAGGCATCAAGACGTTCATGGTGAGCCATTCCGGCCAGGTCTATGAACGCGATCTCGGGCGAGACAGCGCAGCGAAAGCGCAAACCACGAAGTGGTTCGATCCGGGGCCGGGGTGGAGCAAGGTTCCCGATCGTGATAGCGAGTGAGGCGTACGACGGTACGCGGATCATCGGCCCCGAAAAACTGCCGGAAAACCTTGGCATGGCCGACGATCGAGGGCTAGGTGCGGTGGCGAGTAGCATCGGTCCGCCCGCATTTGCGCTAGTGGCCACAACGCATTTCACGACTCGGGGCGACGATCGCCTCGGGGCGTGTTGCTTCCTTCAAAAGGCAAAATCCGCCCCACAAGGGACAGTCACGTTGCCTATAAGCGGACACTGGTTGCGCAGTTCGAATCGTCCGACGCGTCAACATCGGCTTCAATTGAGATAGCATATTAAGTGTTACCAAAGCGTTGAGCCCGTATGCAGCCGAATCTTTTTGACTTCGCACCTTCGGAACTGTCGCAAGATGCTTTTCTAAGCTGGGTTCTGGCCCACGCGGACCCGAAGCTGGGCAATGGTCGTCCGGAAATTCAGGCGCTTGGGCGCGCGTTCCTCACGGCCATATTTGCGAAGGACAACGCTGCGCCGCTGCCGGCGGAAATTCAAAGCGTTAAGGTGCAACGCCAGGTCGAGAATATTGACATCCTCGTCGAAGTCAACGAGAGCATCGCGATTGTTCTAGAAGACAAGGTCGGCACCACTGAGCACTCCGACCAACTCGCAAGGTACAAGAAGGTTGTCTCGAAGCTAGGCTATGGCGAGGAAGGCAAGCGGAATGTCCTGATCTATCTTCAAACCGGCAACCAGAGCACGTACAAGCAGGTCCAGGACGCCGGGTATCATGTGTTTAGCCGGCTCGACCTGCTCGCGCTACTGGATGGGCCAGTTGGCACCCTTGCACAGGATCGAAGCGACATCGTGCTGGATTTCACGCGACGCCTTCGACGCATCGAGACAGAGGTTCAAAGCTATCGGGAACGCGTCTACAAAGGCTGGTCGGCCAACGCGCGGATGGGCTTCTTCATAGCACTGCAACAGGGGTTTCCTTCGGCGCGGTGGCGCTACGTCGCGAACAGGGGCGGCGGCCTATACGCATTCTTCTGGGGCGGCAAGAAAGCGGAAGACGATGCCCGACTCTATTTGCAGGTCGAAGCGTCGACGACCCTCGGCCTTTGTTTCAAACTCGACACCACACGCAAGGGCGATCTCAAAGCCTTGCGAATGAAATGGCATAAGGCCGTCCTCGCATCCGCAACTTTGCTCGGACTAGAGGCCGCCCGTCCTCCAAAGTTCGGAAACGGCAAAACAATGACGGTCGCCACGTTCCGCGACTTCCCTATTGGCGACGCGGAAGGGCGAGTCGACGTGCCAGCGACATGCGATCTGATGCGCAGAGCAGAGAAGGTGCTAGAAGCGTGCCTGGCAAACACTGTTCGTCCGCGTGAGACAACAGAGCTTCCCCTGCCGGCGGCAACCGAGGACTAGCCAAAGTGGGCCATGATTCTGGTCAGGTGTCTTGCTCACGGGTTTTCTAGTCGCTTGAACAACTCCTTGTGTTGAGAGTAGATGGCGGCAAATCGCGACCGATAGTCATCTTCCGCACATCCCTTCGTCCAGGCTGCGGTCTTGCGGGCCGCACGCCACTGTGCTTGTCGTCGCTGAGCAAGCCTTATCCGTACACGTTGCTTCATGACTCGTGCGAGGTAGTGAGGATCTGCTCGAACGCCTGTTCGCGCTAATCGATTGTCCGAGATTCGCCGCCTGGTGTCGAATGACCGTTTCTGGCCGACCTCCGCCCGGCGCGGCCTCCCGCAACCGACCCTGATCCGTCGCTGAGTTCCTCATGACCACAGCGTCCGCGCCTGGACCCTTAGGGGCATCCGTTCACGCCCGTGCGCCCTGGCTGATTCGGTTCGCAGTGCAGTGGATCGAAGGTCAACAGGGCAGAACCGCTCACGGAATAAGGTAATCCCCGAGCCTCTTTTAGGACGCTTGCCTTATTCATGTGCATTGGGTCAGCGAATACAGTCATGATTGCTGGCTTGCCGCATTGCAGTTGCGGCCACGCGGGACGTCTGAGTTTTGGCCCTCGCGGTCACTCGACGGGCGGAGCGAGCGTATCTGTACGCACGTGCGCATCGCCAGATATCCCCATTCGATGAATGAACAACCGGAGTGGTTAACCACAGGAGGTGGACCATCATGAAGACGTTAGTCCACACAGTTTGCGCGGTCGCCGTCATCGCTGTACCCATTGCGTCGTTGGCGCAGTCGGAGGGGGCGCTCACACGCGCGCAAGTGCAGGCAGAGATTGCTCAGCTACAGCAAGCCGGCTTCAATCCTGCCAATGCGAATACCGTCGACTTTCCTTCCAATATGCAGGCCGCCGACCCCAGGGCCGCCGACCAGGGCAGCGGCTACGGGCCTGCGACCAGCGGTTCGTCGCAGATGGGCCGTCCGGCCGGCACGAGCGGGATGAGGCCGGTGTTCTTTGGCGGGTCATAAGCGCTTTCGTCTGACCAGGCCGGGCGATGGAGAACATGCCGTCTCTGCAAGGGACGGCATGGTGGGGCGTGCCATGCGCGGCGTGCCGAGTGGTTTGGGCTGCCGCCTGACCGCCCCAAACCGTCATGGCGACTTCGCCTTGCGGCCGGGCAATCTTTCCGCGCGGAGGATGAGGGTCGACCGGTAATCGGTGACCGAGCCCCGCCGAGGAAAATCACCCACCTCGTTAAGTTCCGCTACGCGGTCGGCCGCAGCCGCCCCGCGGCCCCCGCTCAAACCCCGCCGCTCCGAGGCCGGGTCTCCGGGCGAACCTGTCGCTACAAAGTCAGGGCAGGGGCCAGACCAATTGCCAAAGGTCACCAGCCCATCACGGCGCGCAATACCCGCCTCCCTTCCCATCGCAACACGGAACTGCCCGCCGGACGGTATTTTGTGCTGCTATCCTGTCCGATCCCTCGCGACTCCACGCCCTGCAAGGCGCTTCAATCGCGAGCCGGTCACGCTATGACTTTTTACTGAATCGCATGGAGTATCGCGATGCTGCGAACGTTCACCCAACTCTGTCAGCCTGCCAACAAGGCGCAGCTCGTGGCTGCCGACGAAGGCCATGCGACGATCACCGGCAGCGGCACCTACGCCATGCCATGGCACTGGCACGACTGCCTGATGTTCATCCTGCCTGGGCACGGCACCGTCGAACTTTGCCACGAAGACCGGCGCGCGGGCACCTGGCTCTCGCAGGATCGCTTTGCCGTGGTCCCTTCAGACCGGGCTCATCAGACGCGCGCCGGATGCGCGACGCACTCGCACGTAGCGGTTTATGTCACGGCCGAGGCGCTGCACAAGCTCGATACCGGCGTCGGCTCGCTCAGCGAATTCCGCCGCCGCACCCGCACGCCGATCCTCGTGCATAGAACCGCCGCGATTCGCGCGCTACAGGAGCTTTCGCAGCGCAGCGACATGGGTGCCTACGGCAGCGCGGCAACCCGCCAGGCATTGTCGTCGGCACTGTTGATGCAGTGCATCGGCGAGGTCATCGCCGGAAAGACGGAGCTCGGGACCTCGCCGCGCGAGCACGGCATGGCGGTGGTGGCCGACATCGAGGCCTTCGTGGCCCACCACGCCGACCAGGAGATTCCCCTGGATCTGCTGGAAGCGCGTTTCGGCGTTTCCCGGCGTCACATCACGCGTCTGTTCCGCGAGCGCACGGGACTCTCGATCGGCGAGTTCCAGCAGCGCGCGCGTTACGACAACGCCTGCCGCCTGCTTGCCGAAACGGATCTGCCGATCGGCGAGGTGGCGTTCCGCGTCGGTTTCGAAAGCGGCGCGGCCCTCGCGCGCGCGATGCGGCGCGTTGGCGGCCAGTCGCCTTCCGGTCTGCGCGCGAAGATGGCCCGTTCGGTCAACACGTAGGGCCCGTTCGGACGCGCGCCGCGGCGCCGTCCCCCGTAATCTGACCGGACAGAAACACATCCCCCGGTCAGCGGGGTTCACGCCGCCATGTCTTTGCGCCATCAAGTCGAACTCGTCAGCGTGTTTGCCGCCGGTCCCGGCGGCGGCAACCCGGCGCCCATCGTAATCGATGCCGCCGGTATGTCTGACGCGGACATGCAGGCCGTCGCGCAGCGCTACGGTCACGAAAGCGGCTTCGTGCTGCCCACCGCGCCCGGCTCCCACTGCGACTACGAATTCCGCTTCTGGGTGCCGAACCACGAGATGTCGATGTGCGGCCACGCCACCGTCGGCGCCGTCTGGCTACTCCATCAAAACGGACGGCTCCACCGCGATCGGCTGACCATTCAGACGCGCAGCGGCCAGGTCGCGGCCCGCATCACCGGACACACGAATCAGGGCGCGGCCGTCGAGATTTCCCAACCGGTGGGCCGCGTCGAAGCGCTTCCGCAGCCGCAACTGAGCCAGGACGAGATCCTCGACGCGCTCGGCATCGGCCGCGCCCAACTCGCGCCTTTGCCGATCCAGAACGCCTGCACCAGCCGGGTCAAGACGCTGGTGCCGCTCAGCAGTCCCGCCGTTCTCGACGCCCTTGAGCCGCGCTTCGACAAAATCGAAGCCTTGTGCGAGCGAATCGGCTCAACCGGTCTCTATCCCTACGCGACCTTCGATGCCGCCCGGCAGATCTTCGATGCCCGGCAGTTCCCGCGCGCGTCCGGCTATCCGGAAGATGCGGCGACCGGCATCGCGGCCTCCGCGCTGTCCTTCGGCCTGCTCGCCAATGGCATGGTGGAAGCGTCTACGCGAACCATCACGGTCCGGCAGGGACGCGCGATGAAGCGCCCGTCGCAAATCTCGGTGCGATTCAGTGTCGAGTCCGGCCGCGTGGACGGTTGCTGGCTCGGCGGACCGGTTGGCTTTGAAACGCGCATCGGAGCTTCGTCATGACGATTCGCATTGCAGACCGGCTCGCGCAACTCGGCATGACGCTTCCGCCCCCGCCGTCGCCGCGCGGCGCCTACGTGAGCGTGGTGATCCATCACGACATCGCTTACGTGAGCGGCCAGGTCAGCCGCGTCGGCGAACAGGTCATCGCCGGGCCTGTCGATCACGCGACGCCCCCTGACGTTATCCGCCATGCGGCGCGCACTTGTGTGCTGCGCGCGTTGAGCGTGCTCGCGGCCGCGCTGCCCGCCACGACGACGGTTGAACGCATCCTCTTCCTGCGAGGTTTCGTCAACGCCGTGCCCGGCTTCGCGAACCACGGCCAGGTGATGGATGAAGCGTCGCTCCTGCTGCACGAAATCTTCGGGGATCAAGGCCTGCATGCGCGGTCGGCAGTCGGCGTCGCCGGTCTGCCGGGCGGCGGCCTGCTCGAAATCGAGCTTACCGCCTCACTCACGCGCGGGCCCGATCCGCGCGCCGCGTAGCGCAGTGCCACAACAAGACGCCGGATGGCCCCGCAAGCGGCATTTCCGGCGCGATTCACTCAACGTGGAGGAAACCATGAATCGACGTCAATTGCTGCAACTGGGCCTCGCCGTCGGCCCCGCTATCGTGTTGTCCCGTTCCGTGCGGGCGGCCGATGCCGAACTGGTGGTCGGGTCCAACGTGGGCGCGCCGCCGTTCGCGTTCAAACAGGGCGACACGTATTCCGGCTTCGACGTCGAGGTCTGGAGCGAAGTCGCGAAGGGATTGAATCGCAAGTGGCGCTTGCAACCGATGGAATTCGGCGCGCTGATTCCGGCGCTTCAGACCCACAATCTCGACGTGATCGTCTCGCAGCTGTTCATCAAGCCGGAGCGGCAGCAGGTGATCGACTTTTCCACGCCGTACTACAAAAGCGGTCTGATCGCGGTCACCCGCATCGACAACACCAGCATCCGCACGCCGGCCGATCTTGCCGGCAAGCACATCGGCACCGAGACGGGCACGGTTGCGGTCAACTACATCAAGGAGCACATCAAGGACGCCACGCTGGAGCAGTTGCCCAGCATCAATAACGCACTGCTCGCGCTGGAAGCGGGCCGCACGGACGTCGTCGTCTACGACAAGCCGCAACTGCTCTATTACGCGAACACCGCCGGGAAGAACAAGGTCAGGGTGATCCTGCCCGCGCTGGAAGGTCTCGACGTCGGCATGGGTTTCCAGAAAGGCAGTCCGCTCGTCGCGGCGGCTAACGTGCAACTCGCGGCCATGAGGGCGGACGGCCGGCTCGCGGCACTCAACCGGAAGTGGTTCGGCGAGGCGTCGTCATGAGCTTCGACTGGGCGGCGCTCATTGCTGCATTGCCGGACCTGCTGCAAGGGCTTCGGCTGACCCTGCTGATCGCGCTGAGCGGGCTGGCGGGCGGCGTCGCGCTCGGTGTCATCGCGGGCGTGACGCTAACCTACGGCAGCCGGGCCGCGGCGTTTCCGGCCCAGATGTATGTCGCCCTGATTCGCGGCACGCCTATCGTGGTTCAGGTGATGTTCGTCTACTTCGCACTGCCGATCATGATGGACATACGCATCAGCGCGACCAGCGCCGCCATTATCACGTTGGTCGTCAATTCCGGCGCCTATAACGCGGAGATTATCCGCGGTGCGCTCGACGGCGTGCCGGGTGGACTGCGCGAGGCGGGCATGGCGATGGGGCTACCGTTTCACAGCACGCTGGCGCATGTCATTGCCCCCATCGCGTTCAGACGCGCGCTGCCGGCGATGGGGAACCAGTTCGTCAATCTGGTCAAGGACACCTCGATCTTTCTTGTGATCGGTGTGGGCGAGCTGACTCGCAGAGGTCAGGAAATCATGGCCGAAAATTTCAGGGCGGTGGAAATCTGGACGGCGGTCGCGATCATCTACCTGCTCGTCATCAGTCTGCTCGCGCTGGGCCTGCGCGTGCTCGAACGAAGGGTGCGTCTGCCATGAGCATGATCGAATTTCAGCAAGTCTCGAAGCGTTACGGCGAGCACGTCGTTTTGCATCCGCTCGACCTCACGATCGAACGTGGCGAGGTCGCCGTCATCGTCGGCCCGTCGGGCTCCGGCAAATCGACGCTGCTGCGCTGCATCAACGGGCTCGAAACCATCAGTTCCGGCGATCTGCGCGTCGACGACATCAGCGTACTGGGCTCGGCCCGCGACATCCGGCGAATCCGGCTGGAAGCCGGCATGGTGTTCCAGCAGTTCAATCTGTTTCCGAATTTGACGGCGATACAGAATGTCATGTTCGGACCGATTCGCGCGCGCGGCCAAACGAAAGCCGAAGCCCGCGAGATTGCCGGCGCGCTTTTGCAGAAGGTTGGGCTTTCCGAGCGCATGAATCACTATCCGTCGCAACTGTCGGGCGGCCAGCAGCAACGTGTGGCCATTGCGCGTGCGCTCGCCGTGCAGCCCAAGCTCATGCTCTTCGACGAACCGACTTCGGCGCTCGACCCCGAATTGCGCCAGGAGGTTCTCAAGGTCATGCAGACGCTTGCCGGCGAGGGCATGACGATGGTCGTGGTGACGCACGAAATGGGCTTTGCGCAGCGCGTGGGTTCACGCCTGCTCTTTATGGAAGCCGGCCGGGTCGTGCACGACGGCAAGCCCGTCGAGATGCTGTCCGCGCCGCCCGGAGAGCGCTTTTGCGAGTTCCTTCAGCATGTTCATTGATGTCCGCGCAATTCGCGCTGTGTGCCCTTGGAGTCCGCCGTCAAGATGAACCCGTCACGATTTGAAAACGATTACGGCTTTCGCCGCGACAGTGTCCGGCATGAGAACTGGCGCGAAGCGCCGTGGAATGTCTGGGCCTTTCGCCATGTGCACGAAATCATTCCGACCGCGCGGATCGCCGCCACGCAGGGGCTCGTAGAAGAACCGCTGGCCGGTGCCGACGCGCTGACCGAGCACCGGGTCGTGGTCGATGGCGAACATCGCACGGTCGGGCAGATCCTGCGGCAGACCTCGACCGATGCCATCGCCGTGATGCGAGCGGGGCGCTTCGTCGCCGACTATCATGCACCGCACTTCACGCTGCAAACCCGCCACATCCTGTTCTCGGCCAGCAAATCAGTCGCCGGTCTTCTCGCGGGCATGCTGGTCGGCGACGGCCTTCTGGACACCGAAGCACCCGTGGCGCAGTACGTGCCCGAGCTCGCTCGTTCGGCCTTCGGCGATGCGCGCGTGAGGCATGTGCTGGATATGCGAACCAGTCTCGCGTTCAACGAGGATTATCTCGATCCACATGGTCTCTATGCACGCTATCGGCGCGCCGGCCTGCTGGACCCGCGCCGCGAAGGCGAAGCCCCGGAGACGGTGATCGATCTGCTGGCCGCGCTGCCCAAAGGCGCGGGCGAGCACGGCGGCCCGTTTCATTACTGCTCGCCCAACTCGGACGTGCTCGGCCTCGTGATCGAGCGCGCCTCGGGCCAGCGCTATGCCGACTTCGCGGCCGAGCGCCTGTGGCAACCGTTAGGACTACGGCACGACGGTTGCATCACGGTGGATATTGCCGGCACGGCGCGCTCCGGCGGCGGCTTGTGCATGACCGTGCGCGATCTGGCCAGGATCGGCGAACTGGTGCGTCTGGGCGGCATCGTCAACGGACGCCGGCTGATCCCGCAGAGCTGGATGACCGATACGCTCACGGGCGGCAGCGCGCAGGCGTGGCGCGAAGGCAACTTCTCTGGCTGGCTGCCGAACGGCAAGTACCGCAACAAGTGGTATCAGGTTGGCAATCGGAGCGGCGCGTGCTTCGCGATCGGCATTCATGGCCAGTGGCTCTATGTCGATCCGCTGCGCGAGACCGTCATCGCCAAATTCTCGTCGCAACCTCAACCCACCCATGACGCGGTCAAACTGCTGAATCTCGCGCTGTTCGAAGCGATTGCGACGATGGCCTGAGGGGGCGCGTTGCCCTTCATCCGTGCGTCGGCTTTACACGTCGAGCGCGAGGCTCATGCCTGTCTTCACGCGCGACATCACCACCATCGTCTCGAAGTGCCGGATGTTCTGGTTCTGCCGGAACACACGCGTGGCGAACTCGTCGTAGTGGTCGATGTCGCGCATGGCCACGAGCAGCACGAAGTCGGCGCGGCCCGTCACCACATAGCATTGCATCACCTCGGGCAGGTCCGTCAGGAAGCGCTTGAATTCATCGAGCAGGTCGACGCGTTCGCGCTCGACCTGCACGGGCACCATCATCATCAGCGGCAGCCCCACCTTCGACGGGTTGATCACCGCGATATCGCGCTCGATGATTTTTTCTTCGCGCAGCCGCTTCACGCGGCGCATGCAGGCGGGCGGACTGAGCCCGATCTCCGCGGCGAGCGCCTGGTTGCTGATCTGGTTGTCATGCTGGAGCAGCGACAGGATACGCAGGTCGTAGGCATCGAGCTGGGAATCGGGCGGTGTCATCAGATTTCTCCAGAGGCCGCTCTTCCGAAATAATTCGACAAAAACGCGGCCCGTTTGCTTTTTGGATTTCCCGGTAAGTGCCCAGAATTGTAGCGTCGATCGACCATTCATCAACGCTGCACTGCCGCTGGTCAGCGGCGCCACCTTACCGGAACTGACATGCAAAGACCCCCTTTCGCACTGGCCGCACTAGCGATACTGTGCGCCGCCAACTTCGGCCTGATCACCCGCGCCTGCGCCGACACGGTTGTCGTGATCGGCTACGCCGGTGCGCTTACCGGCGCGCAGGCGCACTTTGGCAAGGACAGCGAACGCGGTATCCGGCTTGCGATCGACGAGATCAACGCGACGCATCCCGCGATCGGCGGCCAGCCGGTGAGCTTCCGGCTCGACGCGCAAGACGATGCGGCCGATCCGAAGACCGCCACCACCGTCGCGCAACGCTTCGCCGATCAGCATGTGAGCGCCGTGATCGGGCATCAGAATTCCGGCACCTCGATCGCCGTCGCGCAAATCTACGCGAAGGCGGGCATTGCCGAACTGACGCCCTCGGCAACCAGTCCGCAATTCACGCATCTCGGGCTTCGCACGACCTTCCGCATGCTGGCGAACGACGATTTCCTCGGCGCGGCCGTGGCCCGCTACGCAAGCGAAAAGCTTCACGCCGGCCGGATCGCGGTGATGGACGATCGCACCGCGTATGGGCAGGGCATTGCCGACGTATTCGCACACGATGTCGGGGCGGACGGTGCGCAGGTCGTCGCGCGGGAGTACACGACCGATCAGGCCTTCGACTTCGCCGCGGCGCTAACGTTGATCAAGGGCCGGAGCCCGGACGCGATCTTCTATGGCGGAATGGACACGCAGGGCGGCCCGATGCTCAAGCAGATGCGCAAGTACGGAATCGCTGTGTCCCTGCTCGGCGGCGACGGGCTGTGCACGCAGGAGATCACACGGCTTGCGGGCGATGCCCTGAACGGCAACCTGTACTGCGCGGACGGCGGCCGCAGTCTCGCGAAGATGCCGGGCGGCCCGGCGTTCCAGAAGAAGTTTCAGGCGCGTTACGGCGAACCGGTCCAGCTCTACGCACCCTACGCGTACGACGCAATGCAGGCGATCTATCATGCGATGCTCGATCAGCAGTCGACGGCGCCGGAGCGCGTGGTCGAGGGCCTGCACAAGGTCGCATTCGACGGCGTGACCGGACGCGTGCAGTTTGACGAGCATGGCGATCTGTTGCATCCCGCCGCCACCATCTCGACGTTCAAGGGCGGCCAGAAACAGGCACTTACCGAGGTATCGCAATGAACTCGATCCTGCCGGTCGGCACCCCGTCGTTGCGCGAGCGCTCCACGCCGCTCGCCGATCAGAGCGCGGCCAGCGTGGTGGCCGACGCACGCGCCCTCACTGACGCACTGGCCGCGTTTCGCGCCGAACACGGCTTCGGCCGCGCCATCGCCGCGCCGCAGATCGGCGTGAACCGCCGTCTGATCGCGCTGGCATTGCCGGGCTGGCCGTCGGTCATCATCAACCCGGAGATCGTCTGGCACAGCGCGCAGACCATGACGGTGTGGGACGACTGCATGTGCTTTCCCGATATGCTGGTGCGTGTGCTGCGTCACGTGTCGGTTTCGGTTGCTTTCACGACGCTCGACGGCGAGCGTCAGGTTCGCGAGACACTCGGGCAGGCGGAAGCCGAACTGATCCAGCACGAGATCGATCATCTCGATGGCGTGTTGTCGTTCGACCGGGCGACGGGTGTCAACGCGATCGTGAGCCGCCAGGCGTTCGACGCCGATCCCGCGGCCTTTATCGCGACCGTCGATTTTCATCCGGGGCAAGCGGTGACGGAGGGGCAGCCATGAGCGTTCAGGACATCGGCCGTCTCGACGGCCTCGCGTATCCGCGCGGCGCGGCCTATATGAACGGGCAGTTCATCGCGCTCTCTGAAGCGCGCATCTCCGTGCTCGACTGGGGACTGCTGCATTCGGACGTGACCTATGACACCGTGCACGTGTGGAATGGCCGCTTTTTCCGGCTCGACAGTCATATCGCGCGATTCCGTCGTTCGCTCGAGAAACTGCGGCTGCGCGTCGACCTCACCGACGACGCGCTGCGCGACATCCTCGTCGAATGCGTTCGACGCTCGGGGCTGCGCAACGCCTACGTCGAAATGCTTTGCACGCGGGGCGTGTCGCCGACCTTCAGTCGCGACCCGCGCGATGCGGTCAACCAGTTCGTCGCGTTCGCCGTGCCGTATGGCTCGGTGGCGAACGAAAGGCAGCTTCGCGAAGGAATGCATCTGCACGTGATCGACGACGTGCGGCGCATCCCGCCCGCCTCGGTCGATCCGCAGATCAAGAACTATCACTGGCTCGATCTGGTCACGGCGTTGCTCAAGGGCTACGACGCCGGGGCCGAGACCGTTGTCATCAAGACGACCGACGACGCCATTGCCGAGGGCCCGGGGTTCAACGTCTTCGTGGTTAAAGGCGGCCAGCTTTTTACCCCCGAGGCGGGGGTCCTGCACGGGATTACGCGCCAGACCGTATTCGATCTCGCCGCACGGCGTGACATGGCCGTCCGTGCCGCTCGGATGTCCGAGCAGCAGTTGCGCGACGCCGACGAAATCTTCATCACGTCCACGGCAGGCGGCGTCATGCCGGTGACCCGGTTGAACGGCGCTCCGGTTGGCGACGGGCAGCCGGGGCCGGTGACGCGGGGGTTATTCGACGCGTACTGGCAAGCGCACGACGACCCGGCATGGTCACTTGCGGTGGATTACGACGATCAAGTTTGCGGTTAATGCCGCGCTGCTTGTGTATTCAAGACCCCGGATGCCTTGACAAGGGCAACCGGGCGAGAATTGCCGACTTGTCATTGATGTACGACAACTTTGTGGTATGGTCGCGATCCAAAACACTGAAACGATGACCGACGCCCCGCTGTGAAGCGGCTCTGGGGCGTCGGCAAACGGTTCAGGCCTATTTCGACCTCTCGCAATCGCTGAACAACCCGTGCCATGTTGTCTGACATTTCGACTTCAAGACGTAGATTCCTCCTTTCGGCTGTGCTGGCGCTCCCGACCATGGGCGTGTTCGTCAACACGCTGAGCGCCGCCGAAGCCGCCGAAATGGCCGCGCCGGACCTGAAGACGTATCGCCCGGCATTCTTCTCCGCCGATGAATGGGCGTTCATGCTCGCGGCCTGCGACCGGCTGATTCCCGGCGACGGGCGCGGTCCCGGCGCGCTCGAAACCAACGTGCCGGTGTTCATCGATCAGCAGATGCATGGCGATTTCGGCCACGAGATTTATCTGCAAGGACCGTTCAATACGCAGGCGCCCAAGGAACTCGGCTATCAGTTGCCCTATACGCCGCAGCAGATTTATCGGCGCGGCATCCAGTTGACGAATGCATATTGCCGCCAGAAGTATCGCAAGGGCTTCGGCGAACTCGACGCCGCCGCGCAGGACGCCGTGCTGAAAGCGCTCCAGGGCGACGACATCCCCTTTGCCGAGGGCGGCGAAAACGCGCTCAAGGCGAGCCAGTTCTTCGGCGAATTGCTCTCCGATTCAAAGAACGGGTATCTCTCCGATCCCATGTACGGCGGCAATAAAGGCATGAAGGCCTGGATTGCCATTGGATTTCCCGGAGCACGGGCGAGCTTCCTCGAATGGGTCTCGCAGCACAACGTGAAATATCCGCTCGGGCCCGTGAGCCTGAACGGTCTTCGCGCTTGAGCGCCGACCTTTCACGCAGAACAACGCGTAGTCAGAATCATCGAGGATAACCGTGGCAAAAATAACCAATGACGCAGTCGACGTCGTCGTCGTCGGACTGGGCTGGGCCGGCTCGCTCATGAGCATCGAACTGGCGCAGGCGGGCCTGAAGGTGCACGCGCTGGAACGCGGCGAGGACCGCAGCAATGCCGACTTCGCGTATCCGAAGCCGGCCGACCAGTACGCCTACGGCGTGCGCAACAAGATCATGGTGACGCCGCGCGACGGCGCGCTCACCGTGCGCCATTCGGCGCAGGACACCGCGCTGCCCACGCGCAAGTGGGGCGCTTTCGTGCCGGGCACCGGTGTGGGCGGTTCGGGCCTGCACTGGACCGGCGTGCTGATGCGCCCGACGCCGACAGACATCAAGCTCAAGAGCTACGCCGATCGCGCCTACAAGCCGGGCCAGCTCGAAGCGGGCATGCAGGTGCAGGATTTCCCGTTCACGTGGGACGAGATCGAGCCGTACTACGATTTTTTCGACAAGGTCTGCGGCCTCTCGGGCAAGACCGGCAATCTGCGCGGCAAGATCGTCGAGGGCGGAGACCCGTTCGAAGGCCCGCGCTCGAATCCCGTTCCGCTGCCGCCGCTCGAAGACACGCTGAACAATACGATGTTCGCCGACGCGGCCCGCAAGCTCGGCTATCACCCGTTCCCGAATCCGTCCGCGAACGTCTCGCGCGCGTGGACCAATCCGTACGGCAACCAGATCGCGCCGTGCAATTACTGCGGCTATTGCAGCAAGTATCCGTGCCTGAACTTCTCGAAGGCTTCACCGCAGACGGCCGTGCTCGATGCGCTTAAGCGCATGGAGAACTTCTCGTACCGCGTGAACGCGAACGTGCTGCGCGTGGACATGCACGCCGACGGCAAGACCGCGAAAGGCGTGACCTACGCCGACGCGCACGGCAACGAAGTGTTCCAGCCCGCGAAGATCGTCGTGCTGGCGGGCTTCCAGTTCGTCAACGTGCGCCTGATGCTGCTCTCGGGCATCGGCAAGCCGTATGACCCGGTGAGCGGCAAGGGCGTCGTGGGCCGTAATTACGCATTCCTGAGCAATGGCGGCGCGACGCTCTTTTTCAAGGACAAGCACTTCAATCCGTTCGCCACGGCGGGCGCGACCGGCCAGTTGTTCAACGACATCTCGCCGGGCAACTACGATGGCCCGTCGCTCGGCTTCATCGGCGGCGCGAAGATCCAGAGCGCGCAGTCGACCGGCGCGCCGATCGGCACCGCGTTGCCGCACGGCACGCCCGCGTGGGGCCGGGGGTGGAAGGAGGGCATGCAGGACTGGTACGGCCACTCGATGAAGATCAGCATCACGACGAGCTGCATGTCGTATCGCGATCATTATGTCGATCTCGATCCGACTTACAAGGACCCGTGGGGCCAGCCGCTATTGCGCATCACCTTCGACTGGAAGCAGAACGAGCTGAAGCTTCAGCAGCATCTGCGCAAGATCGTGCTCGATGTCACGAAGGAACTGAATCCGGACAGCTTCAGCGAAAGCTTCCTCGCGATGGACTCGCACTGGGACATCACCAAATACGTGTCGACGCACAACGTCGGCGGCGCGGTGATGGGCGATTCGCCGCAAACGAGCGCGCTGAACCGCTATCTGCAAAGCTGGGACGTGCACAACGTGTTCGTGCCGGGCGGCAATGCGTTTCCGCAGAACTTCCAGGCCAATCCGACCGCGACCATTGGCGCGATCACGCTGTTCGCCGCTCGCGCGATCAAGGAACAGTACCTCAAGAACCCCGGTCCTCTCGTGCAGGCATGATCGTCATGAATTTCCTCAAGACTCTCACGTCCGCGGCGCTCATGACGACCGCGGCGCTCGGCGCTTCGCTGGCCGCCGCGGCCCCACAGGCGCAGACCGGAATCGCCGCGCTGAACCCGCAGGCCGCGCTCATCAAGCAGGGCGAATATCTGGCGCGCGCGGGCGACTGCATGGCCTGTCACAGCGCGGCGGGGCGCAAACCGTATACGGGCGGACTGCCGATCGTGAGCGGTATCGGCACGATTTACTCGACCAATATCACGCCGGGTAAGCACGGGGGCATTGGCAACTACACGGAGCCGCAGTTCGCCGCCGCCGTGCGCACGGGTATCCGGGCCGACGGCTCGCATCTGTATCCGGCCATGCCTTACCCCTCGTACGCGAAGATTTCGGACGCCGATATCCACGCGCTCTACACGTACTTCATGCAGGGCGTCGCGCCGAGCGACGATCCCGCGCCCGCGACGGACCTGAGCTTCCCGTTCAACCAGCGTTGGGGCATGGCGCTGTGGAACTGGGCGTTCACCTCGGACCAGCCGTTCAAGGGCCCGGACGGCGCGAGCGAGCAGGTGCGCCGCGGCGCTTACCTGGTGGAAAGTCTCGGCCATTGCGGCAGTTGCCACACGCCGCGCGGCTTCGCGATGAACGAGAAGGCGCTCGACAGCAGTCATGCGCTGTTCCTGGCGGGCGGCAAGCTCAATGGCTGGAACGTGCCCGCGCTACGCGGCATGTCGCACTGGAGCGAGCAGGACATCGTCGATTACCTGCAAACCGGCCGCAACAGCAAGGCTGCGGTTGCAGGCGAAATGACGTCGGTCGTCTATAACAGCACGTCGCATTTGAACGATGCCGATCTCAACGCGATTGCCGCGTATCTGAAGACGTTGTCGCCGGCGGGCGCGCATGCCGGCGATGCCGCGGCGACGCCGGGCCATGCGCCAGGCGACGCGGGCACGACGGCGGCCAGGCTGACGGCGGCGCGCAATCTCACGCTCGGCGAGCGGCTGTATCTCGACAATTGCAGCGCGTGTCACTTCGTGAACGGGAAGGGCGCGCCGCGCGTGTTCCCGCATCTCGACGGTGCGACCGTCGTGAACGCATCGGACCCGGCCGGGCTCGTCAGCGTGATTCTCAACGGCGCGCAAACGCCGTCGACCGCGAAGGCGCCATCGGTTCTGCCGATGCCGGGCTTCGCAAGCCGTTTGAGCGACGATGACGTGGCCGCGCTGGCGACGTTCGTGCGCAGTGGATGGTCGAATCACGCGGGAGCGGTCGACGCCAGCCAGGTCGCGAAAGTGAGAGGCGCGACGCGCCACGAGTGATGCGCCAACGCCCCGCAATGCACGGCGTCGCGTTGCGCGAAGCCGTGCTCCAGGCGGCGGCGCTGCTGAACGAGGCGCACAATTCCTGTTGCTTGCGGGCCTGATGGCGAACCGGCCCGATAGCGCACGGACAATCGGCGCGTTATCGCAGCAAGATGTCCGTGCTACGGCGAGACTGGGCTAGTAAGGATTTGCCCGTAAAATGCGTGTTCATTGAAAATCATGGAGCGCAGGTTGGCTAGACCCAGGAAGGCAGAGAAATTGAAGGTGGTGGGAGTGCGCATCGATCCGGGCATCGAACGCAGGCTGCGGCTGCTGGCCGAAGCGACCGGCCGCAAACCGTCGTTCTTCTTGCAGCAGTTGATCGAAGGGGGGATCGGCAAACTGGAAGAGGTCTGGCTGCCCCCGGATCTGCTGGAGCAGGTGCGAGCCGGTGCGCTCCCCGATTCCGGCGTGTCCCGTGTCGAGCCGGATCTGTTCGATTGATGCGATTCGCGCTGCGGGGGCGGGTGTGCTCGAACGCGCTGAGGCGCCACGCCGCCTGACCGGCGCGGAACCGTTCCCCAAAAGTCCGGCAGGATGCCGTGTTCCTGCCGATCTATCAATCAGTATTGCGAAATATTTAGCCAGTCGACTTCACGAGTACGGGCGCTTCGGCAAGGCGCCGGTAGATATTGCGTTGCCGCACGATAGGCCACCACTCGTAGAGGAAGATTTCCATCGGCCGCCAGTTGGCGACCCAGCCGAAAATCATCAGCCCTTCGGCAACGAGCTTCGGAAACCGATAGCCGGGGAAATTTTCGACCCACGCGGCGCCGAGCAGACACACGCCGAGCACGGTCAGGCCGATTGCGAGCGAGCGACGTCCATCGCGAAAGAGCTTGCGCAAGGCGTGCTCCGCCGCGTTGGAGCGTTCCCGGAAATGGTTGGCGATCGCTTCGCCGAGCACGGCGGCGGCTTGCGATTCGGCCTCCTGCGCGGGCAGGTGGACAACGATCCGAAGGGGGCGTCGAACGGACACGCTTTCGGCGTTGTCAACGATATAGGTCTCCGCCGCCCCGGCAAGGCCTCTTTCCCTGAAAGGGTAGGGGTCGTGGTTGTCGAACAGTTGTACGACTCGATCGAGGCGTATTTCGACGGATTCGGCATCGGGAGTGGTCGACATCGCAGGGAATACCTCAAGAGTGCGTCAGAACAACCGATTGCCCACCGTCGCCGGCCTCCGGGAACCTGGGCGCCTTTGGCGGCTACGACGAGGTGTCGCTTCGCCCCGAATTTGCCCCGAGTTTGCCATGGTCCGGCGCGTGGGGGCGGCTTCCTGGCTCCCCGGGCTTCCCTGGCTCCCTTGGCTCCCATTCCGGCAAAGCTATAATCCATCGGAGTTCGTGGGTCCGTGTCAGGCAATCGCCCACGAACACCTCATGCCGCCAAACCGGCTCATCCCACCCTCTGCGACGCCATCAACCTAACGACCATGCAAGCTACCCCGCGCTCCTTCGTCGGGCGGATCCGATCGCAGATGAACGACCTTCCTGCGACCGAACGCCGGCTCGCGGAATTCGTTCTGGATTTCCCCGGCGATCTCGCCAGCTACACAGGCGCGGAGCTGGCCGATCTCGCGGGCGTGTCGAGGGCGACCGTCAGTCGCTTCGTACGCCGCCTGGGCTATCCGAACTACGAAGAAGCCCGGCGTCATGTCCGCGACGAAAAGCAGGAGGGCGCGGCGCTGCTCCTGTCGGCCGCCACGACCAAAGCGAGCAAAAACGCGCTTGAGGCGCATGCGAGTCAAGGTGCGGCGAATTTGACGGGGACGTTCGGACGGCTTTCCAACGCGCAAATCGATGCGATCGCCAAGGCGATCGTCGATGCCCGGCAGGTGCTCGTGTTCGGTTTTCGAAGCAGCCAGCCCTTCGCGAGTTATTTTCGCTGGCAGATTCTCCAGGTGGTGGAGCGCGTCATTGCGTTGCCCGGTCCGGGGGAGACGATCGGCGAACATCTCGCGAGCATCGAGGCTCGCGACGTCGTGATCGTTTTTGGCTTGCGGCGCCGCGTGCCGCAGACCGATGCCATTCTTGACTACGCCGCGTCGGCCAACGCGAAGTCGCTGTACATCGCGGATCAACTGGCACCGGAGCACGCAGGCGTCACATGGTCGATCAACTGCGATACGGCCGCGCCCGGTCCGCTCGACAATCACGTGGCCGTGCTCGGCCTGTGCGGCTTGCTGGCGACCAAAGTGCTCGAGCACGCAGGCGATCGCGGTCGCAAGCGTTTGAGCGCGATCGAGTCGGCGCACGATCACATGGACGAGCTTTGACGCCTGAGCCGCATGAAATTTCGATTTCACCTGTTGTTATTTTGAGAATTTTGGATTGCACTGATATGAGGCGCGATCTCAAGGGTTGCGCCTCGAACTAGTGAGAAACGCAATTTTCATCGTGGTTTTCGCACGGTAAATGTGCGGCTCGAATCGAGTGGACGTCAGAGTTGGTGCACGGCAAAACGTTGCACGCACAAGGGGTTACGCGGCGCGCGATATGAAATTTAAATTTCTTGTTTTTTAAAAAATGAAATCTTAGGATCGCCTCACAGACGGAGCGACGGGTGCTCCCGTCACTAACCCTACAGAGGCGATCATGACCGGAATTTCGAGTACAAGCGCTGCCGATTCCGCAAGCGCGACGCAGCTCGACCGCGCACTCAACGACATAGGCGTCACCTCCGCACACAAGACCATCATCTTTCTGATCCTGATCGGATGCCTGTTCGACAGCTTCGAACAGAACTCGATCGGATTAATCGCGCCCATGCTTCGCGAGCATTGGGGGCTGAGCGCGACCGATATCGGCATGCTGAATACGGTGACGTTTGCCTCAGCGGCGATCGGCCGGCTGGTATCGGGCTACATCGCCGATCGCTTTGGCCGCCGCATGATGCTCACCGCCGATCTGCTGCTGTTCACGCTCGGCGCCGTCATTTGCGCGCTTGCGCCCAGTTTCCTTGTGCTGTGCGCCGGCCGGGCGATTGTCGGCTTCGGGCTGGGCGGGGAAGTCGCCGTCGCCGTGACCATGCTCGCCGAGTTCTGCTCACAGAAGTTTCGTGGCACGGCGGTCGGCCTCGTGAATGTCGGCGCGGGCGGTCTCGGCAACTTTCTTGCTCCCGCGTTCGGCCTCGCGGTCTTCGCCGTCTTTCCCGGTCCGGATGGCTGGCGCTGGCTGTTCGCCTGCCTCGTGGTGCCTGCCATCCTGGGCGCATTGTATCGGCACATCATTCCGGAGACGCCGCGTTTTCTGCTGGCAAAGGGCCGCGCGCACGACACGAACGTGGTCCTCAGCAAGCTCGCCGCGGGCAAGCTGACGGACAAGCACATTGCGGTGACGCGTTATATCACCGAGGACATAGAGAAGGCGCCGGCCCGCGACAAGGTCAACGTACTCGAGATCTTTCGCGGACGTCTCGCACGTCGCACGCTCTCGGTCGGCGTTGCAATCTGGATGACATATGGCGCGCAGATTTCGGTGCTCACGCTGATGCCCACGATTCTCGTCGCGCAGGGGTACACCATCACGAAGAGTCTCGTGTTCACGCTCATCATGCAGGGCGGCAGCCTTTGCGGCGCGACGGCGGCATCGCTGCTCGGCTATCACTTCCCGCGCAAGCGCGTGCTCACCATCGGCGCGGTGCTGGCCTGTCTCGCGGCACTCGGCTTCGGCTTCCTCGCCCACAATGTCTTGATGATTCTCGCCTGCGGCGCCATCTTCCAGTTCTTCGTGCTGCTGCTCAACACGACGATCTGGATCTATGCGCCGGAGCTTTTTCCGACGCGTGTCCGCGCGTTCGGCACATCGTTCATACTCGCGCTCGGCACCACCGCCGGCGCACTGATGCCGCTCGTGACGGGCCGTTTGTTCGATCTTCACGGTGTGAGTGGCGTGTTCGGTCTCATCGCACTGATGTACGCCATCTTCACCTTCAGCATTCAGCTTGCCCCGGAAACCTATGGCCGCAAGCTCGACGACGCCGCCGATCCGGCCGCCATGCCGAATGGCGCGGCGCCTGCGAACGGTTGAACTCTTCAGACATAAAAAATCATGCACGACATCCTGCTCCTGAACCCCAACACCTCCACCGACACGACAGCCATGATGGTGGCCATCGCCCAGTCGTGCGCACCGCAAGGCTACCGCGTGATCGGCGAAACCGCCGCACGCGGCGTGCCGATGATTCTCGATGCACAGCGCCTGCGTGAGGCGGGTGACGAAGTGGTGGCGAGTCTCAAGCGCCGCGACGGGGCATTCGCGGGCGTGGTGGTCAGCGCCTTTGGCGATCCGGGAATCGACAAGGTACGCGCACTCACCGACAAGCCGGTTGTCGGCATCTGCGAAGCCTCGATTCTCGAAGCGGCACATGGCGGCAGGCGTTTCGGCATTGCCACGGTCACGCCGGAGCTCGTCGTGCCGATCGCGCGGAGCGTGAGCGATCTGGGCGTCAGCGAACGTTACACCGGCATTCGCCTGACCCGAGAGGATCCGCTGGCACTGGCGGCCGATGCGGCGCAACTCGAAGCATCGCTCGCGCAGGCGGTCAAGGCGTGCATCGATCTCGACGGGGCCGAAGCCGTTGTGATCGGAGGCGGCCCGTTGGGGCAGGCCGCCATCGGATTGGCCACGCGCTTCAGCGTGCCGATCATCGCGCCGATTCCCGCCGCCATGCGCAAACTCATGAAGTTGCTCGACTCTGGCATGTAAGTCGGGCTAGCTCGTTCGCACGAGCTAGCTCGTGGCTTTTTCTATTTAGTTCGGTATACGAAATATTAAAAAGAACGCCCAGGCAGACTCTATATAGAGCCCGCCGGGCTTCGCTCATCCTTCAAATCGAAACTCCATACTTCGCCATGAAAAAGGTCGTCGTTTATATACTCGCAGGGCTCATCGCCTCACCCGCATTCGCACAAAGCTCGGTCACGCTCTACGGCATCGTCGATAACGGCATCACCTATGTTAGCAATTCGGGCGGCAAGTCGCTCTGGGAAGCCGCGAGCGGCACGAATCTGGGCAGCCGTTGGGGCCTGAAGGGATCGGAAGAACTGGGTGGCGGCCTGAAAGCGATTTTCATCCTTGAAAACGGCTTCAATTCGTATAACGGCAAGCTCGGGCAGGGCGGCCTGGAATTCGGACGTCAGGCGTGGGTCGGCCTTTCGCATCCTCTGGCCGGCAAGCTGACGATGGGACGCCAGTACGACTCCATCGTCGATTATGTCGGCCCCACCACGCTCAATCTTCAGTCCTGGGGCGGCATCCTCGCGCATGCCAACGATATCGACAATACCAACGACGCGTTTCGCGTCAATAACTCGGTCAAGTACGTGAGCCCGACGATGGGCGGCTTCACGGTGAGCGGCATGTATGCGTTCGGCGGCGTCGCCGGACAGTTTGGCCGCAACAGCACCATCGCGGGCGGCGCGAGCTATGCGATGGGCAATCTGTATGTGGCAGCCGGCTATCTGTTTGCCAGGAATCCAGGCACGCAATTTCCGGACGGCAACTTCGTCAAGAACGGTTCGACCAACGTGGGCGTCTTCGGCTATGTGGGACAACCCGCGAGCGAACAGGTCATCGGTGCGGGCACGACGTATCGAATGGGCCGCGCGATCGTCGGCGCGAACTATACGAATACGCGTTTCGC
The DNA here is from genome assembly GCF_003096875.1 of Paraburkholderia unamae. Lineage (NCBI taxonomy): Bacteria > Pseudomonadati > Pseudomonadota > Betaproteobacteria > Burkholderiales > Burkholderiaceae > Paraburkholderia > Paraburkholderia unamae. The sequence continues at coordinate 305,851 of NZ_QEOB01000010.1, read as the reverse complement.
CGAAGCCAACGGCACGACGAGCACCGTGATATTCGATAGCTACGAGGTGTGGTCGATGTATAACATCACGCCCGCCTTACTGGTCGGCGGTGGCTACAACTTCGTCTCGGGCAGCGTTCACTACGACGACGCAAAGCCGAAGTATCACCAGATCAACCTTGTGATGAGCTATGCGTTATCCAAACGAACGGATCTCGTATTGAACACGGTCGTTCAGCACGCTGCGGGCGGCGCTCATGCGGACATCTACAACGGCGTGGTGGCGCAACAATCGAGCGGCGTGAACCAGGTGGCCGTGCATGCCGGCTTGCGGCATCGCTTTTAAATAGCTCGCCGACGTCAGTTTGGGGTTCACGCGCCGCGCGTTTCACCTGTCGTTCCGGCGATGTGGAGCGATCCCTGACTGATCTCCAGCCTCGTGATTCTGGAAAAGTGCTTTCCAATACGAGGTGTTGATCCAGAAAATTGACCCGGAGATGATGGCTTCCGCCGCGGTGCGATACGCCAGCCGTCGGCAAATGAGTCCGGGCGCGCGAGCTTGAGCGCGTGATACCCGGCAGTCGCTGCGCTTTGATGATATTTTGGAAGAGGGAAAATGAGATCGAACAGCTTGTTGGGTACTGTCGCTATTGCAGTTTTACTGGTTTCCGGAAGCCATGCCTATGCACAAGAGAGTGGTGAGGCGACGAACCCGGCGGTAGCCTCTGCACCACAGGCCACACCTTCCGCAAAGGCACAACGCAAAGCGCAACATCAGGCAAACCGCAAGCTGGAAAAGGCGGTACGAAACGCTCTCGTACACACGAAGGGTTTGCAGATGTCCAACGTCAATGTGCTGGCCAGGAACGGGAAGGTCGATCTTGTTGGATCGGTACCCGATGAATCCCAGATCCAGCGCGCGGGCGATGTGGCCAGCGCCGTCGCTGGGGTCGTTTCGCTGAACAACGCGCTGCATATTCGCGAAGCGGGGCATTAACGGCACCGGCGAACGGATCGAAACCGTCATTGCCGTGACGGCGGGTTTTTCTCAACGCCCAGGTCGAGAAAACAGGTTCACGAGGTTCCCGTCCGGGTCGCGCAGCAGGAGCGAGCGATTGCCCCAAGGCATCACCGTCGTCGGCATCACGATGTTTGTTCCGGATGCCTTCATCCGTTCGAACACCGCGTCGACGTCGTCCACTTCGAACTCCAGGATCGCCGATTGATTGGCCGCGGCGGTGGCTGCGCCTACATTGAAAAGCCGGATCAGGTGCTCGGATGAGATCGCAAGCGTCAGGCCCTCGAATCGCATTTCGGCGAATCCATAGGCCAGACGCACAGCCTCGATGCCGGAAAGCCGCTGATAAAACTCGACCAGCCTTTCGATATCCGGGGTAACAACGCGAACCGATGCGAACTTCATTTTGAGCTCCTTGTCATGAAAGGAGCTTCAGTTTAACGATCCATACTGTCAAATTCTGGCAGTATGGTGCGACTGGCCACCTGATTGAGCTTGCGCCACTCACGAAGCAGGGTGGAACGCCGCTTTGGGTAACGCGCGTCCATCTGCTCGACGTTCACGATCCGATCCGAACGGAAATTGCGAAAATCGGCTCGAAGCTCGCACCAGCACATCAGCACGCGCGCCTGGTCGAAATACACCAGGGCAAAGGGCCAAACGACGCGCCGGGAGTGAACACCCGCGCCGTCCACGTAAGTGATATCGAGCTTTCGCTCTGCGCGGACCGCGGCTCGCAGAAGGTCCGGCGAGATTGTGTGGGTAGGTCTTGCCAACGGCGCGCCGACGAGCAGTGACGATTCCTCCAGTTCGCGCCGCAATTCGGTGGGCAATACGGCGGCTATCTTCGCCAGTGTGCTCAATGCACCGGCGGATAGCGTCTTGTCGCCGCGATCGGCCACCCAGCGCATGCCCAGCACCAGGGCATCGAGTTCCTCCGAGCCGAACATGATGGGTGGCAGCATGAAACCCGGTTTCATCACGTAGCCAATGCCTGGCTCCCCTTCGATCATGGCGCCTTGCGCCTGCAAGCTGGCGATGTCCCGGTATAGCGTGCGGATGCTCACGCCGAGTTCGTCTGCGAGGGCCTGGCCGCTCACGGGACGTCGATAACGACGTAGCACTTGCAGAAGCTGAAGGAGACGTTCGGCGCGGGACATGCATGAATCCTGATATCGACGCTGAAGAAAATGAACGGCGCGATCCGTTACTTCATGCCGAAGCACCGGGTGCGTTCGGGCAGGCGCCAGGCGAGCGCGACCTCTCGCCACGCATTGATCGATTTGCCGGTCAAGCGCCGGGAGGTGGGTGTGCCATGGGAAGCGTTGCCTGCGTAATATCGCGCGAATGTAAAGGCTGCAATCATCAACGGCGCGCTACATCTGATTTTGACGTCGACACGCATGCAGTATTTCATTGACGGCAAATGCGTCTCTGACGGTCTGCACATTTTGCAGGACACACAGGTGGTACGCTCTTTCGCGCGGCAAAAGCATTGCGCCGTTTCTGTAAAGCGCGTCGCACGAGGTGCGAATTGCGCGAGCCGCGAAGCTGCTCTGACTATCCCTCAACGAATGCATGATGCATTGATCGTAGTCTGGATTATCGTTGCCCAGCGCCAGTGCCGGGAGCGGCATGGCGAGAGTCAACAAGAGAAGCCGACTGGCTGGTTTGCGCATGTTTGTGCGAGAGAACCGCGACAACAACGAGCGGGAAATCGTAACACGTCGCGTCCTGACACGACGTGCACATTGCCGGAGGTGCGAATATCGCCCTCATCGCTTCACCTGAAAGAAGCGGGTGCGACGTCGTCGCGCAATGGACGACGGTTCCGGCTTCCCGACTCCGCTCACGCGCTATTTTTGCCGCAAATACTCGCTGGGCGGCACGCCCAGCACCTTGCGAAACATGGCGGCGAACGCGCTCGGACTGTCGTACCCATGCTCCAGCGCGAGTTCGAGAATCGATGCGCCTGCCGCGAGGCGCGGCAGGCTCAACAGCAGGCGCGTATGGCGCCACCATGCGCCTGGCGTCATGCCGGTTTCGCGCCGGAAGATGCGCGCGAGCGTGCGGGCGTTCATGTTCGCGGCGCTCGCCCACGAGGCGAGCGTGACCGGCTCGGACGGCTCGCGAATCAGGTTGGCGCACAACACTGCCAGTGCGGGATGGCGCGGCATCGGCACATGCAGGTCGAGCGACGGGGCGATTTCGATTTCGTCGAGTATCAAGGCAAGCACGCGACCCGTGCGATGGCTCAGGTCGTAATCGGCGGGCAGGCCGCTCGTCGCGAGGATGAGTTCGCGCAACAGTCCGCTCACGCCGATGACACGGCACTCGCGCGGCAGGCTCGGGCGCACTTCGTGGGCGACGAAGAGGGAGCGCATGCGCACGTCGCCGGCCATCTCGATGCCGTGGCGGATGCCCGCGGGCACCCAGACGGCGCGGCCGGGCGGCACGATCCAGTTGCCGTCGTCGGTGCGCACGATCATGACCCCGTCGATGGACAGGATCATCTGGGCCTGCGCGTGGGTGTGCGAGGCGAACTCATCGCCGGCGGCGGAGTTGGTGGCCAGCACACCGATTTGCTGCGCTTTGTCGGAAGCGTCCAGCACCTGAAAAAAATCGTTCACGTGTCCATTTCTCGACGATGAATGCGCATCTCGCGCGCGATGAACAGGGAGCGTCAACATACCATGGCATGACCGATTCATTCCATGATTCCCGATGCCTGCCGCTCCAACCTTTCTTTCACCGCCGGGAATTCCGGCGCGCCGCTTTGCCGCTCATGCCCGAGGCCTGGTGGCGGCATCCAGCGTGCTGCTCGCCGCGACGCTTGCCGCCTGCTCCGTCACTGAACCGTATCGTGCGCCTGTTGCCGGCGCCGCCGAGCGTGCGCCTTTCGATGCGGCCGTATCGGTGCCGCAGGCGGTGTCTGCCGCGCCGCCGGATCACTGGTGGCAGCTCTATGACGACCCGGCGCTGGATGCACTGATTCGCGAGGCGCTGGCGCAGAACCGCGACCTTGGCGTCGCGGCGGCGCGCGTCTCGCGTGCCCGTGCGATGCTGGCGCAGGCGGATGCCGCGCGCTTGCCGTCAACGCAGGCCTCATTCGGCGTGGATTACGGCCAGCACGAGAACGACCAGATCGTGGCCGCCGCGCGCGACACAGGCAGCGCGCCGTCGCGCTTCGGCTGGGCGCCGGGTTTCGCCCTGTCGTGGGAAATCGACTTCTGGGGCCGTGTGCATCATCTCGTGGACGCCGCGCACGCGGATGCCGACGCGCAACAAGCCGCGTCGGACGCCTTGCGCGTGAGCGTGGCCGCCGAAACGGCGGCGGCGTATGCGCGAGCCTGCGCGTACGCCGGGCGGCTCGACGTCGCGCAGCGCTCACTGGCGATCGCCGAGCGCATTGCGTCGCTCACGCAGCGACAGCAGGCGCTGGGTCTGGTTTCATCCATGGAGCTTGCCCGCGCGCGCGCCTTTGCTGACGACACGCGCGCGAGCCTGCCCGCGCTCGACGGCGAACACCGCGCGGCGCTCTACGAGCTGGCGGTGCTGCTGGGGCGCCCGCCCGCCGATGTCCCGGCCGCGGCGCAGGCATGCCGTCAACCGCCCACGCTCGCGCAGCCTTTTCCCGTGGGCGATGGCGCGGCGCTGATGCGCAGACGCCCCGATCTGCGCGAGGCCGAACGCAGGCTCGCGGCGGCGCACGCGCGCGTGGGCGTGGCGCAGGCCGCGCTGTATCCGTCGATCACGCTGGGCGGCTCCGTCAACTGGCTCTCGACCACGGGCCACCCGGCCTCGCTCGGCAACCCGTATGCGCTCGCGTGGAGCGTGGGGCCGCTCATCAGCTGGAACTTTCCCAATCTCGCGGTGAACCGGGCGCAGTTGGGCGCGGCGCGCGCCGACGACGCGGGGGCGCGCGCCGCATTCGACGCGCAGATATTGCGCGCCTTGCAGGAGACCGAGCAGGCGCTCGTCCGTTATGGCGCGGCGTGGCGCGAGCACGATGCACTGGAGACGGCGCGCGCCGGGCACGCGCGCGCCTTCGCGCTCGCCGAGCGCGAGTTCCGCGCCGGGGCGATCGATTCGCTCGGCGTGCTCGACGCGGAGCGCAGCCTGATCGCCGCCGACGCCGCGCTCGCGCAGTCGGCCCAGCAGGTCGCGCTGGATCAGGTCACCGTGTTCAAGGCGCTCGGTGGCGGCTGGCAGCCTTGAGCGCACCACTCACATCACCCATTTCAAAAGAAGACTGTGTGCATGAGTACGACTGTTGATACCGAAGTTCAGACCATCACGTCCGCGCGCCGCGCGCGGCGTCCGTGGATCGTCGCGGGGACGTTGCTGGCGGTCCTCGTGGCTGCGGTTTGGGGCTGGCACTGGTGGCGGGTGGCGCGTTTCATCGAAACGACTGACGACGCCTACGTGCGCGCCGACGTCGTCACGGTCAGCCCTCGCGTGTCGGGTTACGTGACGAACGTCATGGTCGACGACAACCAGCCGGTCCGTCGCGGCGACGTGCTCGCCACGCTGGACGACCGTGATTACCGCGCGAAAGTGCAGGCCGCCCAGGCCGCCTTGCTGGAGGCGCAGGCGGCGTTGCAGGAAAGCGCGGCCGCGGCGCAGACGCTCGACGCGCAACTCGCGCAACAGTCCAGCGCGATCGCGCAGGCGCAAGCCGACGTGGATGCCGCGCGCGCCGAGTCCGCCCGCCGGGACGCCGACGCGACCCGCTATCGCGCCTTGCTTGCCGACGAAGCGGCCAGCGGCCAGCATTGGGAAGCGGCGCGCGCCGATGCGCTGAAGGCTCGCGCGGCGCTCGCGCACGCCGTGGCGGCGGCGCAGAGCCAGCGCGAACAGAGCGGGGTGCTGCGCAAGCGCCTGGCGCAGAACGACGCGGCGACCGCCGCCGCCCGCGCGCGCCTGGAAGCGGCGAAGGCACAACTGGCGCTTGCGCAACTGGACCTGGAGCACACGCGCATTCTCGCGACGCAAGACGGCATGGTCGGCCAGCGCAGCGCACGTGCCGGGCAATATGTGGAGGCGGGCACACCGCTGCTCGCCGTGGTGCCGATGCACGCCGTGTATGTGGTGGCCAACTTCAAGGAAACGCAGCTTGCCGCGATGCGCGCAGGCGAGCCGGTCGAACTGGATGTCGACACCTTTACAGGTCACGCCTTGCACGGCCGCGTGAGCGGCATCGCGCCGGGCTCGGGCGCCGAATTCGCGCTGCTGCCGCCGGACAATGCGACCGGCAACTTCACGAAGATCGTGCAGCGCGTGCCGGTGAAGATCGCGCTCGATGCCATGCCGCGCGATGTCGTGCTGCGGCCCGGCATGTCGGTCGTCGCGCGGGTCGATACGAAGGGGGCGCAGCGATGAGCGCCGCCGCTCCCCGGGCTCAGGAAGCGAACGAAACAGCGCACGAAGAAGCGGTCTCGCTGCGCTCGTGGGTCGCCGTGCTTGGCGGCGTGTTCGGCTGTTTCATGGCGGGCATGAACGTTCACGTGACCAACGCGTCGCTGCCCGACATACGGGGCTCGCTGGGTGCGAGCTTCGAAGAGGGATCGTGGATTACCACCGCCTATCTGGTTGCCGAAATCGTCGTCATTCCGCTCACTGGCTGGCTCGTGCAGGTGTTTTCCGCGCGGCGCGTGTTGCTCGTGGGCGCATCCGGGTTTCTGGGCTTCTCGCTGGCGTGTTCGCTCGCGCCGACGATCGGCACGATGATCGCTGCGCGCACGTTACAGGGCGCGTTTGGCGGCGTGCTCATCCCGCTGTCGTTCCAGCTTATCGCCACCGAACTTCCGAAGTCGCGCCACCCGCTTGGCATGGCGCTCTTTGCGGTCGCCAATAACGTGGCGCAGGCGGCCGGCCCGTCGTTGGGCGGCTGGCTGACCGACACGTATTCGTGGCGCTGGATTTTCTATCTACAGATTCCCCCTGCGCTGGCCTTGATCGCCGCGATTGCGTGGGCGATCCGGCCGGTCGCCGTCGATACAGGCCGGCTGCGCAGTGCCGACTGGTCAGGCATCCTGACCATGGCCGTGGGCCTGAGTGCGCTGCAAATCGTGCTCGAAGAGGGGGGGCGCAAGGACTGGTTCGCATCGGGCGGCATCGTGCTGCTCTCGTGTATCGCGGCGGTCGGTCTGGTGGCGTTCGTCGTGATCGAGGTGCGGCGCGCGCAGCCGTTCATCAATCTGCGGTTGCTTGCCGGGTATAATTTCGGCCTTGCCAGCCTGATGCAGTTCCTGTTCGGCGCCGTTGCGTTCGGGGTCGTCTTTCTGGTGCCCAACTACCTGGCCGAGGCGCAGGGATACAGCGCGCGCGACATCGGCATGGTGATGATTCCCTATGGGCTCGTTCAGTTCGCCATGTCGTTTCTCACGCCGCCGCTCATGCGCCGCATGAGTCCGCGCATGGTGATTGCGCTCGGCTTCCTGCTGGTAGCGGCGGGCTGCCTGATGAACATTCATCTCGACGCCGATTCCGCGCGCAACGTCATTGTGCCGTCGCTGATCGTGCGCGGCGTGGGCCAGTCGTTCGTGGTCATCGCGCTGTCGGTGATGGCCGTGAACGGTGTCGACAAGACGCAGCTGGGCTCGGCGTCCGGCGTTTTCAACATGGTGCGCAACGTGGGCGGCGCGATCGGCATCGCGGTCGTGAGCCAGATCGTGGTCGAACGTCAGAAGCTGCACATGGCGCGCATTGGTGAGGCGGTGACGCCTTATGCGCAGGCGTTTCAGGAGCGCATGGTGCTGCTCGCGCGCGTGATATCGCGACTGCACGTGCCGCGCGCGGAGGGACTGCCGCACGGGCGCTTTGACGGCACGTACGAGACCGCGCTTGCGCTCGTCAATCAGCGGGTGATTCGCGAAGCACTCCTGATGGCCTACAGCGACACGTTTCTGATCGCCGGTCTGGCGATGCTGGCGTGCGTGGCGGGGGCATTCGGTCTGCGGGGCGTGAAATCGTGACTCGCGAAGGCGTGCCTGCTCGCGGCCCGCCTTCCCCGCACTGCTGAGGCGGTCGCCTGTGTTGTACCGAAAGCCGCGGGCGCCGTGCGCCCGGTTGTGGTCAGTGCTTGTGCACCTTCTCCAGCCCGTCCGCGCGATACACCTCGTGCTGACCGCTTTTCTCGCTTTCAACCTCGTAATACGGGTCGTCCTTCGACGCGGCGACAGTCTGACCGTCCAGTTCCGTGTCCCTGATGATCCGGCGCACGACCGTGCCTGTCGTCGTGCCTTCCTGGCTGTTCCACGTGACGCGATCGCCTGTTTTGAGTCGATGGGACATGATTGTGCCCTCCGGTTGTTCAATCCTCAATCAGCGGCGCATTCTTTGTTCCTGAGGCCGGGGGCGAGTGAGCGCCGCGCGCGCGCAGGCGGCCTGGCGACAGGGAACTCAGCTCGCGAGTGCGTTCAGACGGCTCATCTCTTCGTCCGAAAGCTTGATAGCCGCGGCTGCGACATTCGCCCGCAGATGCGTCCGCTTGGACGTCCCCGGAATCGGGAGTATCACCGGGCTCTTGTGGAGCAACCATGCGATAGCGATTTGCATGGGCGAAGCACCGTGGTCGCGGGCAACTTCGCTTATGGTGTCAGACGATGCGCCGATATTGCCAGCGGCCAACGGGTACCAGGGGATGAATCCGATATTGTTCGCTTCGCAGTATTCGAGCACGGATTCGCTTTGACGATCGAGGAGGTTATAGCGATTCTGAACCGTCGCCACCGTGAAATACTTCGATGCGGCTTTGATCTCTTCGACGGTGACTTCGCTCAGGCCGACAAAGCGGACAATGCCTTCCTTTTGCAGCGCTTTGACCGCGTCGAATTGCTCGTCGGCGGGGACAGCCGGGTCGATTCGATGCAACTGCCAGAGACCAATCTGTTCAACGCCCAGATTCTTCAGGCTGCGTAGCGCGCGCTCACGCAGGTATTCGGGTCGTCCGTCCGGCTGCCACTGGTCGGGGCCGGGGCGACGCAGCCCTGCTTTGGTCGCGACGAGAACATGCTTGTACGGATGCAGCGCTTCGCGGATAAGCTGTTCGGAGACTTCCGGGCCGTATGAGTCGGCGGTATCGACGAAATCGATTCCAGATTCCGGGAGCGATTCCAGGACGCGAAGCGCTTCCGCCGGATCTTCGGGCGGCCCCCAAATCCCGGGTCCGGTGATTCGCATCGCGCCGTAGCCCAGCCGGGTAATGTCCACTTCGCCGGCGAGCTTGAATGTGCCAGACGCGGATGCGGAAATGAGTGGTTCGCTCATGATCAGGAAATCCTTTAGCTAAATATTGAAACCCCGCGTTCAATGCCAGGGTGTCTCGGCGGTTGGGGCGACGACGATCAGTCCTTGACCGACGAGGCGAGAATCATGGCTTGCTCGTTGGCCGGCGGGTTGGAAACACGGGTGTACGGCGCGTATACGGCATCCCCGCGCGCAATCGACTCGCCAGTGAGGGCACAGTGACCGGAGCGCCGTGCCGACCTTTTGGTCCAAAGCTGGTCGCTGTAATGGCATGACGTCGGATCGCACCAGTTCAAGAGGATGGACCGGTCGGTGACACGCTCGACAACCGTGACGACTGCATGAGACAACCGGCGCACGGTTACATCGTCGCCCGGCACCTTGCGCCGAGGCTTCGAGGCGGGCGGGACCGTGTCCCTGCGAACCGGTTCGACGTCCGGGTTGCAGTTTCGGGCGGTTAGGGCTTCGAGCACAGTGATGGTGTCCATCCAGGCATCTCGGTTGAGCGTCGGCTCGGTTTGACTGAACCCCGGGGGGATGGTGTTCACTGTTTTCCTCCGTCCTTAGGCCGGTCTGCGTGACGCCGCTCGGGCCGCGTTGCCGAAATGGCCTGCATATGGCATCCGTGACGCTGATCGTATACCGGGTGATGGGGAGCGATAAATCGGCAATCCGCGAATTCTTAATTTGACGTTCTCAAACAGTGGGCCGCTCGTAACCGTCGCGGCCGTGCGGAGCGGTACGATGTCGACTGTGCCCGAGCGCAAATACCAGGTATGTTGGCCTCACGCTCATGTCGCTATAATTCGCCAAAGCTGAACAATGGGCCTTGCGAGGCTTGTGGCGTCGGGAATTTTCATCGAAGTGCGAGCACCAGACCGGGACGATATGACTCCGAGCAAGCAGGAAATTTTGCATATGGCCGCGGAATGCTTCATGGAGCAGGGCTTCCACGCGACCAGCATTGACGACGTGGCTCGTCGCCTGGGCGCGACGAAGGGGCGGATATACCATCACTATCCTTCGAAGATCGAACTCTTCTTCGATGTTCACCGTGCCGGGATGGAACTGCTGTTTTCGGCGGTCGAACCCGCCAGTCAGATCGATGGCGACGGTATCACGGTGCTTGCGGCGATGCTGGAGGCTCATGCGATGGCCGTCCTCGAGCATCACACCTTCGAAAGTGTCGTCGCGCAGGGCGTGCAGATGCATCGATTCGGCGCGACCACGCCGGCGCAACGGGAAATCCTGGACGAGTTGATTGGCAGCCGCGACCGGTTTGAAGCGATGTTCAAGAAGGCGGCAACGGCCGCGCGCAAGGACGGCACGCTGGCCAACGTGGACCTATCGATTGCCGTCAAGACACTGCTGGGCGGCATTCAATGGTCGCTCATCTGGTACCGCCCGCAAAGCGATACGGGGCCGAAGGCGCGCCGAAATCTCGCTGAACAGATGGTCAAGACGCTCGTAGACGGTGTGCGGGCACGCGGCAATGCAGGCGCTGCGCCCGCATCGGCGTCCGCTCGCGGCGCGAAGAAAAAAGGCTAGCGGCGCGACGCCCGCGTCATTCATGACGCGATTCGCGCACGCGTCGAAGCGGTCGAACCGCAGCCGCGTTGCGAGCGGCAGCGGGGTTCCCGTCAATCGCACACCACCGTTGGATCGCCCAACCGGAACGCCGTTTCGGCCCTTGGGCATTGCCCCTTCCCAATCCTCATCACAAGTCCGGCGACGAATATCGCCGGACTTCTTTCGTTCATCACGCTTTCATTCTGGCTGATCGGGGCATGCCGCCGACGTGGTTGCGAATGCGCAATCCATTCGTGAAGTAGGGGAAAGACTTGCGCGTCTAAAACCTACTCAGTAGTATGTTTTCCGTTGGAGATGGAAACTGTCGCTTTTCGCTGCGGAGCGAGTATCCCAGGGAAGCGGTCACGAGACAGCACAACGGAGGCGGTCGATGCGCGTCATGGTTACAGGTGCGGCCGGGTTTATCGGCCGGTCGCTCACTGCGAAACTGCTGGATGGTATCCGCCTTGCCGACGGACAGGGCGGCTATCGCGCGATCGATGAAATCGTGCTCGTAGACTGCGATTTCCCGCAGAGGGCGCCATTGCGCGCGGCTGGCGGAGTCAGGGTTGTCCATCTGGCGGGAGACCTGGCCGACGCCGGTTTCGTCGACGAAGTGGCATCGGTGGGCGCCAATGCCATTTTCCATCTCGCCGCTGCGCTCACGCTGGATTCGGAAGAGCGGGACGCCGCCGCGTACCTCGTCAATGTGGAGTCGATCCGGCGATGGATCGGCAGGGCGTCGCCGTCCACCCGGTTCGTGTTTGCCAGCTCCATTGCCGTATTTGGCGGCGAGTTGCCCGCGACGGTGACGGACCATGAACGCTTCGCCCCGGAGACGACCTACGGTACGCATAAGGCTGTCGCTGAACTGTTGCTGGCGGAGGCGTCACGGAAGCGCCGGATCGACGCCCGGATTCTTCGGCTGCCGATCGTGCTCATTCGTCCTGGTGCGAATACACCGGCGGTATCGGACAGGATCGCTGCGATCGTGCGCGAGCCGCTCGCCGGACGAGACGCGGTTTGCCCGCTCGCGGCCACAACGCAGATACCGGTTGCTTCAGCGACCGCGGTGGCTAAAGCGCTAATCCAGCTCCATGACGTTCCGGCTGCCGGGCTCGCGCCGTCGCGCGCAATGAATCTGCCGTCGCTCAGTGTGAGCATCGAGCAGATGATTGCCGCAACGCGCCGCCACGGCGGAACGCGTGCGACCGGAACCGTCCATTTCACCCCCGACGCCCGGATTCAGGCAATCGTAGACGGCTGGCCAAGAGCGTTCGTTTCGGATGCCGCGACGCGCCTGGGCATTGTTGGAGACCGTTCCTTCGACGATATCGTCTTCGACTATCTCTCGGAGCATCACAGCGGCTAGACCGGCGCAGCCCGCGAAGCACAACACAGCGCCATTGTTCTGGCTCCGACGCCCGCGAGGTGGCAGAGTCGCATAGTCATTCAGGAATCCGTATGAAACAATCAGGTAAATCAACGCAACAAAAAGACGTTGTCAGACTCCCGGTCTGCATCATCGGGGCCGGCTCGTCAGGCGTAGCGGCCGCAAAGGCACTCAAGGAAAAGGGCGTCGAATTCGACTGTTTCGAAATTGGCTCGGACATCGGCGGTATGTGGCGTTACGAAAACGACAACGGATTGTCGTCGGCGTACCGGAGCCTGCATATCGATACCAGTCGCGTCAATCTTGGTTATTCCGATTTTCCCATTCCCGACCACTATCCCGACTTCCTTTCCCATTTTGAAGTCATCGACTATCTCGAGGCATACGCCGAGCGCTTCGGCGTTCGCCCGCACATCACGTTCGGCACGAAGGTCGAGGACGTCACGCCTGATCACGACACCAACTGGACTGTGCGTTTGAGCACGGGAGAAACCCGGCGTTACCGCGCAGTCATCGTCGCCAACGGGCATCTCTGGGACCCGCGCACGGCGGAATTTCCCGGCTCATTCGATGGCGACTCGATTCACTCGCATCACTACCGTACCGCGGAACGCTTCAAGGGAAAGAACGTGCTGATCGTCGGGATTGGCAACTCCGCAGTGGACATCGCGGTGGATGTTTGCAAAGGGGCGAACAAGACCTTCCTCTCCACACGTCGCAGCGCCTGGGTCATGCCGAAGTACATCATGGGATTGCCCATCGACCGCTGGCTGGCTTTTTTCTCGCGACGCTTGAAACTGCCCACGACGTGGAGCCGCTCCATCGTCAAACACATCGCGTACATGGTGACAGGTGACCAGCAACGTTTTGGCATTCCGCGGCCGCGTCATGCCATCTGGCGCGAACATACGACGCTGAGCCAGGAGCTCATTTCCTATTGCGGTCATGGCTGGATCGGCATCAAACCGAACGTCAAGCAACTCGACGGCGGCTACGTATCGTTCGACGACGGCAGCCGCGAAGCGATCGATGCCATCATCTACGCGACCGGCTACAAGACCACCTTCCCGTTTCTCGACCCGGAAGTCTTTTCCGTGCGCGACGGCGAGGCGTCGCTCTATCGCCGCATGCTTTCTCCGCAGCGTCCCGGCCTCTACATGCTGGGGCTGATTCAGCCGGTCGGCCCGACGATTCCTCTCGTCGAAGTTCAGGCGAAATGGCTCGCCTCGGTGCTGGCTGACGATACCGCACTCCCCGGCCGGGAACGTATGGAGGCAGAGGTGCGCGCGCATCGCGAAGAACTCGCCCGGCGATACGTCGGCTCGGCCCGCTACACGCTCGAGGTCGACGGCCGGAGCTATCGGAAGCAGTTGTTCGGCGACATCAGCCGTGGCGTGGCCGGTATCTGAAGCGGTTGCCTGGCGGAGCCGGTCGATTGTTGAGAAGTTTTAACAACTGAATTAGTGGCGCCTCGCACAACGGTAGCGGGCGGCGTCCGTAGACTAGCCGGCAACACAGGGCGTTCTGGCGAATCCGCGCCAATGCAATTGGCGTTGAATACCCTGAAAACGGCATTTTCGGTAAATCAACTGCGTTTCAAACATGACTGAGGCTAACTATGAGCGCGCTTTTCACACCTTCGCGGCTGAGCTCGGTGGCGCTGCCGAACCGGATCGTCGTTTCACCCATGTGCCAGTATTGCGCGGACGACGGACGCGCAAACTCATGGCATCTCGCTCACCTTGGCGGACTGGCGCAGTCCGGCGCGGGCATGCTCGTCGTCGAGGCAACCGCCGTTGAACCCGCGGGACGCATCACGCCGGGTTGTCTCGGTCTCTGGGACGACGAGACGGAAGCGGCGCTGCGGCCGGTTGTTTCGCTGATCCGCGAGAACTCGAACATCGTCCTCGCGATGCAGATCGCCCACGCCGGACGCAAAGCATCCAGCGCGGTGCCGTGGAAGGGCGGCGCGCTGCTTGAGAGCGGCGACGGAGGATGGACGACCTATGGTCCGTCCGCCATTGCACAAAAGGAAGGCGAGACGGCGCCTGTCGCGCTGGACATCGACGGCCTTGCCCGCATCAAGCAACGCTTCGTGGATACGGCGAGAAGGGCGGCGCGCCTTGGTTTCGATGCGCTGGAACTGCACGCCGCGCATGGTTATTTGCTTCACCAGTTTCTGTCGCCGGTTTCAAACCGGCGCACGGATGCTTATGGTGGCTCGCTGCAAAATCGCCTGCGCTATGTGCTCGAAGTGTATGACGCGGTTCGGGAGGTCTTTCCCGCGCACAAACCGGTTGGCGTAAAAATCTCGGCAACGGATTGGGTAGAGGGTGGATGGGACATCGAACAGTCGGTCGAGCTTTCCAAAGCGCTCAAATCCAGAGGGGTGTCGTGGATTACCGCATCGTCCGGCGGTATTTCACCCTTGCAGAAGATTACGGTCGGCCCCGGCTATCAGGTGCCCTTTGCGCAACGCATCAAGGCGGAAACCGACGCCACGACGATGGCGGTGGGTCTGATCACCGAACCGGCGCAGGCCGAGGAGATTATCGCGAGCGGGAAGGCGGATTTCGTCGCCATTGCCCGAGGCATGCTGTATGACCCGCGATGGGCATGGCACGCCGCAGCCGAACTGGGCGGAGTCGTGAACGCGGCGCCGCAATACTGGCGCGCGCCGCCGCACGGATACTCGCATCTGTTCGGCAATGTCGTCCACGGCGCGCGCTAGGGGTACGGGTTTCGTCATATGACTCACGTTGACCCGGCGTAGGCGCATGTGCCGGGTCGCCCGAAAAGGTTGAAGATGGACCGCCTGCAAGCCATGAAAGTGTTCACGCGCGTCGTGGAGACAAACAGCTTCACACGCGCAGCCGACTCGCTTGGTTTGCCGCGCGCGTCCGTGAGCGTCACCATTCAGCAACTCGAGACCTACCTGAAGGTGCGCTTGTTGCAGCGGACGACGCGCAAACTGAACGTCACGCCTGACGGCGCAGCCTACTATGAGCGCTGCGTGCGAGTCCTGGCAGACATTGACGACATCGAGGGTTCTCTGGAGAACCGGGGTCTTTCGCCACGAGGGAAAATCCGGGTCGACTTGCCCGGTGCGCTGGGCCGCACGGTTTTAATGCCCCGGGTTCAGGCGTTCCACCAGAAGTATCCGGACGTGGAACTGATGCTCGGCTTTTCGGATCGGCCTGTCGACCTCATACGGGAAGGCGTGGACTGTGTGATACGCATCGGGGCATTGCAGGACTCTACGCTCGTGGCAAGACGGATTGGCTTGTATCAGGCCGTGACCGTCGCCAGCCCACGATATCTCGAGCATTTCGGAACGCCCAGAACGATTGAAGCGTTGCAGAAGCACACTTCGGTCAACTACTTCTGGGCCAGAACGGGGCGCTTGATGGAGTTCACTTTCGATGTGGACGGGAGTGCGGTTTCGGTTCCCATGAAAGGGCGCATTTCCGTCAACGACGCGGAAGCTTACGTCGCCGGTGCGCTGGAAGGCGTCGGCATCGTCCAGGCCGCAAGATTCATGGCGTTGCCGCATCTTCAGTCCGGTGCCCTCGTGGAGGTGCTGGAGCAGTGGAAGCCCATGCCAATGCCGATATCCGTGGTTTATCCCCACAACAGACACTTGTCGCCCACGGTGCGTGTTTTTGTCGACTGGGTGGCGGAGCTCTTCGGTGCGAGCGATCTCTTCAAGGATGAGGACGTCAGGGAACGGTTTCTGCGGCATCAGGCGGCACACCCGGCCCCGGCTGACTCGATGAACTTTCGGGACGAAACGGATCAACCAATCGATTAAGTATCCTGATCGTCGTGTCGTGAACATTGTCAATCGGTTCTGAATTCTGTTTAGCGACGTTGCGGATTTATCGGGAATGGATTTCGGCACAGAATCGAGCGATTGCTAATGCCGGGAAGACGTTCACGACGTCAATTGACAATGTTCATTCAAACTGAGCCGGGGCTTTGTATCGAGGAAGTCCAGATCGGCGGACATGCACAAACCATCACGCTCAGGAGTTATCGTCCGGCCGTGAAGCGCTCGGCGGTCCCGGTGATCCTGTATTTTCACGGCGGGTCATTCACATCGGGCACGCTCGACGATGGGGATGTTGCGGCGTCGTTTATTGCGAGGTCGACGCCCGCATGGGTTCTGTCTGTCGGCTATTCACTCGCACCGCGTTTTCCGTTTCCTCACGCGACCGAGGATGGTTACCGCGCGTTGCTTTGGGCGATCGCACACGCTCGCGCGCAGCGGGCCGACCCTCGGCGGGTCGGTCTCGCGGGGCACGACGCGGGAGGCAACCTTGCTACCTGCGTTGCCGCCATCGCGCGCGACCGCTCGGAGGTCAAGATCGGCGCGCAGGCGCTGATTGCACCGCTGCTGGACCCAAGCATGACCTGGCTCGCGAACGAAAGCGGTCTGGACGCCGCCTTTGACATCGGTGCTTGCGCGCGCGGTTACGCCGACTATCTCCCGGGGGCGCTGCAACGTTTGCATCCCTATGCGGCGCCGATCGAGTCGCGTCGCCTGTGGGGGTTGCCTCCCGCGCTGGTTTGCAGCGTTCAGGCAGATCAGTTGCGCGAGGAGGCGGAGCGCTATGCCAGTGCCTTGATTCTGGCAGGCGTGCCTACGGAAGTGACGCGGTATCGTGAAACCTCCAGGCAGCACATCGTCAGTCATGAAACCACGCTGGTCGATCTCGTGTCTTTTTTTCGCAAGCGACTGGGCGGTGAGCGCCCTGTCACGAACCAGGAGAGGCGCGATGGATAGCCTGGATCAGGAAGTGCTGCGTGCGGGAATACGCTGGTTGAGTGCCGGCCACCGTGTGCTTCTGGTGACGGTGGTGAGGACGTGGGGGTCGTCGCCGCGTCCGGAAGGCGCGATGCTCGCGATTCGCGACGATGGCGCAGTGGTTGGCTCCGTTTCGGGTGGCTGCATCGAGGACGACCTGATTGCCGCTGTCCGTGAAAACGGCGTCGTCGACCCGCGCCCCAGCACGCGCACATATGGTGTGACGGCGGAAGAAGCCTGGCGATTCGGCTTGCCCTGCGGCGGGACGATTCAACTCGTGCTGGAGCCGCTTGTCGACGCACATGCGCTCGAAGCACTTTACGAAGCCGTGAGCCAGGGCAAGCTGGTCTCGCGCACGCTTGATATGCATAGCGGCGAAGTTCAGCTTGCCGATGCCGCGCGAACGGCGGGCTTGTCCTTCGACGAGCATCGCCTGGTCACGATCCACGGTCCGCGTTATCGGATGCTCGTTATCGGCGGCGGCCAGCTCTCGCGGTACCTGTGTTCGATGGCCGCGGGTCTGGACTACCAGGTCACGGTATGTGACCCGCGAACGGAATACACCGACGCGTGGGACATTCCCGGAATCCGGATCGTGCGCACGATGCCGGACGACGCGGTGCTCGACATGCAGCTCGACCGGCGCTCAGCGGTGATTGCCTTGACACACGATCCCACGCTCGACGACCTCGCACTGATGGAGGCGTTGCGAACGGACGCCTTCTACGTGGGCGCTTTGGGTTCGCGCAGAAACAATGCGGCGCGTCGCAAGCGGCTGCTGGAATTCGATTTGACGACGCGCGACATTGCGCGTCTGCACGGGCCGGTGGGAATCTACATCGGAAGCCGGACACCGCCCGAGATCGCCATTTCCATTCTTGCCGAAGTCACGGCGGCGAAGAACGGTGTCGTCGTTCCGCGACTGGCCACGATCGAAGGCGCGAAGGCGGTGGGCGCACTAGCCGTGTCCTGACGTCGTTGCCAATGTCCGAACGGGTGCGGAGAAAGGCTGCACCCCCGCAAGCACTCAATCCGTTGAAGCGGCAAGCGCGACTCGCGTGCCGGTTTCCGACGACGCCACCGCGGCGTCAATCAGTCGATGCATCCGGAGCGCATCCGAAAAATCGGGCGCCGTTCGTGTCCCGTCACGAACGTCGTTTGCATAAGCCGCGTAAAGTTCGGCAAGCTCCAGAACGGCGGAAGGGAGTTCCGACGCCGGCAACCGGTCGTATGCAGCGGGTACGGGCAACCTCTGCAAGGGCACGTTGTCGCCGTGAGCGCCTTCCACGATATAGTCGTCGCCGATGTTGCCGAATGCGGAGCGATTGGTGATGCGCAAGTCTCCTTCGGTACCCGTGATATCGATTTGCACGCCGGAGCCGTTGCGCTTTCCGCCTTCGATATGGACGCTCAGCACGGCACCATCCGCAAGTCTGCCGCTCAGGACCATCTGGTCAGGCGTCGTGGTCGGGATGATTTCGCCGGTTTCGACAATGCTCACTTCCTTGAACTGATTGACGAGGAGGGCCACTATGTTGTCGGGCCAGCCCGTGCTGGCAAAGAGCATGTCGAGAAAATGCCCGGCGTAAATGGCAATCACGCTGGAGAAGTTTTCCGGTGGCACGGTCCAGCGCAATGCATTGCTTCGCCGCGCCTGGAAGTAGTTCATGCTCACATGCATCCGAACCGAGCGCAGCTTGCCGATAAAGCCGTCGCGGATGAGGTCGCGGACATAGCGATTGTGAGGCGCCAGCCGGCGTTGCAGCCCGACGATATGTCTCACGTTGGCCGTACGCGCGCGTTCGACCAGTTCCTTCGACGCATGGATATCGGGCGTCAGAGGCCATTCGCAATACACGTGCTTGCCTGCTGCAATGGCGGCGCGCACGCCGTCCGCGTGCTGCGGGGCTGTGGTGAGAACGACGACCAGGTCGACCTCGGGGTGATTGACGAGGTCATCCACGGTTTGCATGACGTGTTTCACGCCGTATTCGCGGGCAATATCCGCCGACGCTTCCCGGCGCTGGCTGTACACGGCGGTGACGACATACTGCGGCAACAGCGCAAGCACGCGAAGGTGCCCGTGCTTTGCCCAGTTGCCCACGCCTATCATTCCAACCCTGATCGTGGGGGCCGAAGCGGTGACTGAAAGAGATGCCATGGCATTGCCTTTAGGGTAGGTGACGAACGCACGAGCGGACATGGGCGGCTAGCCGCCGTCCGTTCGCAGGGGAGTTAGTGGTCTCGTGCAGCGAGCATTGCGCCACTTTGCTGGCGCAGTTGCGCTACATCGGCGGCATCGATGTGCGATGGCTCCGACCCGAAGCGGGCCGTCACATAGTTCGATACGGCCGCGACTTCCGCGTCGGTGAAAATGGCGCCGAACGCCGGCATGCTGGCTTTGTCATCGGGGCGGCGACCTGAGCCCGTGAGCACCATCTGGGCTACGTTCATCGCGCTGGGGTCGTTGACGGCGCGTGAACCCGTCAATTGCGCTTCTGCTCGAATTGCGCCTTTGCCCGTCCATGCGTGGCAGCTTGCACAGGTGCCTTCGAAGATTCGCTTGCCGAGCGGATTGCCTGGCGCTCCGTTCGAATGCAAGGGCGATGCGGCGTCGGCCAGACGGTCGGGAATGTTTTCGCTTTTTACCGCGGGAATCGATTTCAGGTAAACGACCATCGCCGCGATGTCCGAAGGCACCATGTACCGGAAACTCAGTTCGACGGCCTCGGCCATCGGGCCACCGGCGGTACCGCGTCCCGTTGCATGCCCTGACGAGAGGTAGCTTGCGAGTTCGGCTGGCGTCCAGTTGCCGACGCCCGTGCCCTTGTCCGAGGTGATGTTATAGGCGTTCCAGCCTTGCACCACACCGCCGGAGAACTTCAGGCGATTGTCGAGCGACTGGAACATGTTCCGCGGCGTGTGGCATTCGCCGCAGTGCGCGAGCGCTTCCACGAGGTACGCGCCGCGATTCCATTCGGGCGACTCGCTATCGACCGGTCTGAAGCGGTCGTTGCTGTTGAACAGCATTGCCCAGAAGAGCATGAGCCAGCGCTGGTTATACGGGAACTCGAATGTATTCGGTAAGGTATCCTGATGGACAGGAGGCAACGAAAACAGATATGCCTTGATGGCCAGCACGTCGGAGTCGCTCAGCATCGTGTAGGAGGCGTACGGGAACGCCGGATATAGCCGCGTACCGTCGCGTGCGATGCCTCGATGTACCGCGCGAAGAAAATCCGCGTCGGTCCATTCGCCGATACCGGTTTCCTTGTCGGGTGTGATATTGGGCGCATACAGCGTCCCGAAGGGCAGCGAAAACGCGCGTCCACCCGCGAAAGGTCTCCCGCCTTGTGCGGTATGGCAGGCTTCGCAATCCGCTGTTCGAGTGAGATATCGGCCGCGCGTCACGAGATCTGCGTTTGCCAACTCCGCGGGTACACCCGTTGGCGTATGGCCAGGGTAAGAGGCGAGGCTTACCGGCTTGCCGTTTGTGAATTCCATGGGCCCGGGCTGCAACCCCACCCAAGCGGCCACACCAAGACCGGCCACGACGACGAGCGCTGCCACGCCGATCAACGTGTTGCGTGCTGTTCGCGCGGTCATGTTGTCTCCCGCTTCTTCAGCAACTTCGGGTTGATGGGCATGCGCGTGAGTTGCACGCCGGTGGCGGCGTAGACGGCATTCACGATTGCCGGTTGCACGACCACGGTTCCCGGCTCGCCGATGCCGCCTGGCTTCTCCCTGTTGTGGATGAACCAGGTCTCGATTTTCGGCACTTCGTCCAGCCTGAGGACGCGATAGTCGTGGAAATTGCTTTGCTGTACCCGGCCTTGCTCAACGGTGACCTGTCCATATAGAACGGCCGTAATGCCAAAGATCGTGCCGCCCTGAACCTGTGCTTCCAGTGTGTCGGGGTTGACGATGAGGCCCACGTCGGTGGCCGTTACGGTTCGGGTCACGCTCACGTTGCCTTCGTCGGAGACAGAGACTTCGGCAACACAGGCGAGGTAGCTGCCGAAAGCGGACAGGACGGCGATACCGCGGCCCACGCGCGCACCCGCGGGAGCGGGAGGAAGCGGATGCGTCCATCCTGCCTTTTGCGCGGCAAGCTCCATCACCCCGAGGGCACGTGGGTCGTCTTGCAGCATCCGGCGGCGCAACGCCAGCGGGTCCGTGTTCGTTGCGTGCGCAATCTTGTCGACGAGGCTTTCGATTGCGAACACGTTCGCGTTAGGGCCTACACCGCGCCAGAAACTCGTGGGGATCGGCGTTTCCTGACGAACGTATTCGACGAGCAGGTTTGGCACGCCGTACGGCAAGTCCACGGCGCCTTCCACGGCATCCAGGTCTACGTTCTTGATGAAAAACTCGGGCAACCATCGAGCGAGCAGCGCCGGGCCGGTTATCCGGTGGTGCAACGCGAGAATTTTACCGTTCTGCACTTTCGCGCGCGCGTGCATGTGATACATGGGGCGATAGTTTTCCTGCTGGATGTCCTCCTCGCGTGTGTAGACCACTTTCACGGGCCCGCTAACGTGCTTGCCGATGCGTACGGCTTTGCTGATGCCGTCCATCTCCAGCCGCCGGCCGAATCCTCCACCGATCATGTGATTGTGGATCGTGACCTGTTCGGCCTTGAGCCCCGAGGCCGCCGCGGCTGCGTCGCGAGCCTTGCCCATGGCCTGCGTGCCGACCCATACATCGCAGGCGTCGGCGCGCACGTCGACGGTGCAGTTCATGGGCTCCATGGCGGCATGAGCGAGAAATGGCAACTCGTACGTGGCCTCGTACACGCTGTCGCCATTGAGATGGGCGAGGGCGTCGCCCGTCTTTTTTGCGGGAACGCCTGGCGCTTTCGCACCGCTCTCCAGGGCGGCCCAAAGATCGTCTTGCGAGAGGTTTGCGTGGGGGCCGTCGGTCCAGTGGATGGTGAGCGCCTCCAACCCCTGTTTGGCGGCCCACATGTGCTCACCTACGACTGCCACCAGATCGTCGAGTACGACCACCTGCCGCACGCCTGGAACCTTCAGCGCTTTGCTATCGTTGACGTGGGCGACCTTGCCGCCGAATACCGGGCTGCTCTTCAGCGTGGCGAATGTCATGCCGGGCAGCATGACGTCGATACCGTATTCCGTCTTGCCGTTCACCTTGTCGGGCGTATCGATGCGTCGAACGGGTTTGCCGATATAGCGGAAGCTGGCCTCGTCTTTCAGCGTTGGCGCTGCCGGCGGCTTGACGGTAGCGGCCTCGTCGACAAGCGTGCCGTATCTTGCAGATCGCCCGGTCGCGTCGTGCGTGACCATGCCGTCGTGCGTGCGAAGCGCGGCGGGGTCGACATTCGACCGGCGGGCGGCAGCGGCCACGAGCATGTAACGCGCGCTTGCTCCTGCCTGGCGCAGGGGCATGAACCAGCCCATCGTCGTCGTGGAACCGCCGGTGAGTTGCTCGATATAGATCGGGTTCCCGTAGTGCCGCTGGTCAGCCGGCGCATGTTCCGTCGTCACGTGTGAGAGGTCAATGTCGAGTTCTTCAGCCAGCAGCATCGACATCGATGTATAAGCGCCTTGTCCCATTTCGACGGACGGCATGATGAGCGTTACGGTATCGTCCGCGGCGATCCGGATGAATGCATTGGGAACGAATGGCGTTGCGCTCGCCAAGGGCGCGCCGGTTTGCGCTCCGCGCGCCACGAAAGTGAAGCCGAGCAGTAATCCGCCTCCGGCGATTGCACCTGCTTGTTGCATAAAGCGGCGACGCGCGGTGCCGATTGGTGTCAGAGTCGCGCGCTTTTCGTGATGTCGCATCTCGCCTGCCCTCACGCCTTGGTTGCCGCGTGCTTGATGGCAGCTTCGATGCGCACGTAGGTGCCGCACCGGCAGATATTCCCGGACATCGCCGCACGAATGTCGTCATCGGTCGGCGACGGATTGTTTGCGAGCAGTGCGCTCGCCGACATGACTTGTCCCGACTGACAATAGCCGCATTGCACCACTTCTTTCTCGAGCCACGCCTGCTGGATTTTTTTCCCGGCGGGCGTGTCGCCGATGCCTTCGATCGTGGTGATGGCATGGCCTGCGGCCGAGCCGACCGGCAGCTGGCAAGAGCGTATTGGCGCGCCGTCCAGGTGCACCGTGCAGGCGCCGCATTGCGCGATGCCGCAACCGAACTTGGTACCCGTCATGGAGAGCACGTCTCGTAGTACCCAGAGAAGCGGCATATCGGGGGGGACATCAACGGACTTCGATATTCCGTTTATCCTTAGTGTTTGCATATGAAGCCAGCCTTCGCGCCATCCAGTGCGCTTTAAAGGTGAACGTCGGCTGTCTCTTGAACAGCGCTTGAGCCGTTGTGCGGGGAGAACCATGCGACTCCCTGCATATTCGCCGAGTCGATGCGAAACTGCATTAAGACCGTAGTTTAAGAAGGCGATCTTTTGCGATATAGCCTGTGCGTTAAAAAACTCATGTTAGGTTTGGCTAACAATGAAAGCTCAGAGCGAATACGATTTCCATCGCGCGGTACGTACGCCGCGAACATGCCGGCATCAGGATTGAACCGGATTCCAGGCATCGAGGGGAATACGTGGCAACTGAAGAATGTCGGAAGTGCGAACATACGAATTCGCTTCCATGCGGCCCACCAACCTTAGTTTCCGTGTGTCGATATAACATTTTGCGGCGTCGATCACTGCATCGTCGTCGATGTGCATATGGACAACCTCGCCCAGTACCAGCGAGCGCAGCGGGCCAAGAGGAACGATCTGCGTGAGGCGGCACTCGAACGCGACATGACTCTCAGCGATGCGGGGCGTTTCGATTTTCGTCGACCGGGCGGGCGTCAGTTCCGCTTCGGAAAACTCACTGAAATGCGGCGGAAACTCGATCGCGGAGATATTCATCTTTTCGAGGTTATCTTCACTGACGAGGTTGACGACGAATTCCCGGTGAAGCCGGATATTCGATCCTGTATCTTTCATGTCGGCTTCCGATCGATGCTGAATCGAGAAGCCGACGACAGCCGGGTCTTCGCCAAACACGTTGAAGAACGAGAAAGGCGCCGCATTCAGCTTGCCGTTGGGACCGAGCGTCGAGACCCAGGCGATGGGGCGCGGCGTGACCGTCGAGCCAAGCAGTTTGTACCTTTGCTTGCCGTCCAGCGCGTCAAAATCAAATTCCATTGTCGTACCTCTTTGACTCGTATTGAGAGAACACATCCATAGACGGCGAGCACGCCGTTGCGAAAAGCCGCGCCGAGCCTGAACGGGCGGCGTGGCTTCAGTAATCGAACCGGGCGCGGTGCTTGTGCGCGAACATCGGCCATGTCGTGCCCGGCCGACCAAGAACGGATTCCATGACGGCAAACGGCGCACCGTCCTCCGGCTCCGACCCTTCCGAGTAGCGCGCATAGTTCTCGTAGGCGGAATGCATGTAGGCATGGTCGGCGCCGGCAGCGAGCGCCTTGTCGAGGAATTCGGCGGCGGGGCGCGGTTCATAAACGAACGGCTTGCCTATCGCGTCCGCAATGTCACGCGCGACCTCGTAATACGACTTGACATCGGATGCGAGCCGATAGATCTGTCCTGAATGCTTTTGGGTGTCGGTCAGACAGGCAGCGGCGACGGCCGCGACGTCGTCGGTATCGACCCAGCTGATGCGCGCCCCACCCACATAGTGTCGAACGACACCCTTGTCGACGGGGCGAGCGCCGCCATAGCCCAAGAGATTCTGCATAAAGATATCCGGGCGAAGATGGGTGAACGAAAACCCCGCCCACTCAATGTAGCGCTCGACAAATTGCTGCCACCCCCAGTGCGCGACCTGGGTGTCGTTCGTGCCGCAAGCGCCCAGGTGCACGATGTGCCTGACACCGGCCGCTTTTGCCGCGTTCACGAACGCTTTGCTCTGACGAAACATATCGACTGTGTAACCCGTCATCATGAACACGGTGTCGATGCCGTCCATCGCAGGCAACAGCGTCTCGACCTTGTCGAAGTCGAGATGGGCAGTGGTTACGCCCAACGTGGCGGCTTTTTCGGGGGAGCGAACCCCTGCCACGACGTCGTGAGCGGGGTTGTCGCGAAGAAGCGAGACGAGCGCGGACCCCACTTTTCCCGTCGCGCCCGTGACCAGAATTCTCGATCCGGTATGGCTCATGCTGAATCTCCCAATGCGGCTGGTCCTGCGAAGTTGCACCGTCGCGGCATCGCGCATCCCCGGTGCCCGGGATGGATATTACCTCGAAAACATACTACCGAGTATGTTGCTTCGTGGTCAACTGCCGAGGAAGTGAGGGGCGAGTCTCTCGAAGTCAAGAGGGCGCCGATCATCTGGATGACGTCAACAACGCTTGACGGGCCGCTTCCGCGCGGGTTACGCGGCAGACGGCGGTGGCGGTGCCTCGCGCATGCGACGAGGGTAACGACTCATCGCGGGCGCATTGTTTAGCGGCGATGAAAACTCTATTTATTCGCGGGGTGTGACGCGAGATTTCAGCGAGCAGTAGAGTGGGGCCGCGTGCTTGCGGCCGAGGAATACGCGAGTGCATTTGCTAACCGGGAGACACTCATGCCCTTGCTTCGCTTCGACATTCTCAAAGGACATTCCGAGACCTATATCCGGAACATGCTGGACGCGGCGCATCGCGCTGTCCTGAAGGCCTTTGCCGTTCCCGAGAGGGACCGGTATCAGATCGTGCACGAGCACGACATCGGCAGGATGGTGGTCGAGGACACCGGACTCGGCATCGTGCGGTCCCAGAACGTGGTGGTAATCACGGTCGTCAGCCGTCCACGTTCAGAAGACGCCAGGCGGCTTTTCTATGAGGCGGTATGCAGCGAGCTGAAGGCGGCATGCGAGATTCGTCCGGAGGACGTCGTCGTGTCGTTCATCATCAACAGCGACGCCGATTGGAGCTTCGGCAATGGCCGTGCCCAGTTCCTGACCGGTGAACTCTAGTGGACGCTGCAAAGAACGTCGCCGGTTCAGCGGGCAGCCGCCAGGGAAACGGTGTCGCGACTGCGGGATTGTTGGCGAAACGTGAGAACTGTATTGGAAGCGACGCGGACAAACCGGACGATATGTGCATATACACTACGATCCAACGATGTCGCGGCGGAGTTAGCGAATTCTGCGGCTTCGCCCCTGTCACGTCGGACAACCAGTGATCGACGCGCTTTCCAAATTTTTCTTCGAGTGAATCATGTCCAAGCTCTTTTCTGAAGTCAAAGTCGGCCCTTACACGTTCTCGCACCGAGTCGTTCTGGCGCCGTTGACCCGTATGCGCGCCGAAAACGGTGCGATTCCCGGCCCGCTCATGGCGGAGTATTACGCGCAGCGCGCGTCGGCCGGCGCGTTCCTGATTGGCGAGGCCACCATTGCTGCGCCGAACGGCAACGGATATCTTGGCGCGCCGGGTTTGTACGACGATAGCCAGATCGCAGGCTGGAAACTCGTGACTGACGTCGTGCACGCGAAAGGCGCGAAGATCTTTCTTCAGCTCTACCACGCCGGGCGTCAATCGAACTCGGAGTTGCAACCCGATGGCGGTCGACCCGTTGGCCCTTCCGAAGTGCCTCACGGCGGTGTCGCGTACACGGACGCCGGCTGGGTTCCGAACACGCCGAATCGCGCCCTGGAGACCGACGAAATTGCGGGTATCGTCGAAAGTTTCCGCAGCGCGGCGGCGCGCGGCGTTGCGGCGGGTTTCGACGGCGTGGAACTGCATGCCGCAAACGGTTATCTGTTCGACCAGTTCTTGCAGGACGGCAGCAACAAGCGCGCGGACATCTACGGCGGTTCGTTTGAAAACCGTGCTCGTCTGTTGATGGAAGCCACGCGGGCGGTGATTTCCGTGTGGGGAAGCGACAAGGTCGCGGTGCGCCTGGGTCCGAGCGGCTCATGGGGAGATATGTCCGATAGCGACCCGGTCGGTTTGTTTACCTATGTCGCGCAGGAACTGGCGAAGTTGGATCTCGCGTACCTGCACCTCATCGAGCCGCGGATTCTCGGCAACGTCGAGGACGAAAACGCCAACCCGAATCCGATTGCTTCACAATTGATCCGTCAGCACTACGCGGGCACGATCATCGCCGCCGGCGGTTTCGACGGTGAGAAGGCCGAAGCCATCTTGAAGGCGGGCGACGCCAACCTCGTTGCATTCGGACGCCATTTCATTGCGAATCCCGATCTTCCGGAACGGTTGCGTCTCAATCTTGCGCTCAACCCGTACGACCGTCCGACGTTCTTTGGTGGCACTCATATTGGTTACACGGATTATCCGTTCTATCAATCGGAGTCCGAAGCGGTAGCCTGACACGCGAATGAGTAACGGCAAAGAAGGGCGGCGCGGTGCGGCTGCCCTTCTTTGCCGTTGCCAACCGGCTTGTGCCGAAGCACGACGTTATTTATCGTGCTGGTCAATGTTGTCGCGATGGAGGCTGCCGTAAGCGAACAGGCGAACATCGGTGGCAGCGGCAATGTTGTCAAAAACCGGCGCTACCCGCCGCCGGGAGAATGCCGAACAAGGAGACGACCTCGTCGGCGACCTGATTGGCCGCGCCGAGTGTTTGAATCAGCTCGGCGGGCCGGCTCCCTCGCACGCCGGCGAGGGTAGGTTGTCCGTCGCGAACGAACGTGTAGAAGCCCGTGACGCGATAGACACCGATGGCTTCGATGTAGCGCGCTTGCTCACTGTGTACGCTTTTGAATGCGCGAGAGGAGAACAGAGTGCGCGCAGCGAGCACGCTGGTGAACGCAATTTCCGCGATCGCCAGATTCAGGCGGTCGGGTCCAACGATGTGATCGACGTTCGGCGACGGCGGCGCGGGATGCGTGTTGTCGTATGGCTCCGGAAGATGGAGTTTCAACCTCACGACGCTGTCATGCGTGGCCAGCGACGTGCACGCTTCCTTCAACCACACGGACGAATCTTGATCCGGCTTTCTGCTCATGTACACGTGAATCCGGTGGAACGGGTCCGGGCCGTTTCGATGCGCGTCTGCATCGCGGTCGACAAAGGTGAGCGAGCCGTTGGGCAGGTTGTAGGCGACAGCTTCACCGATGAAATTCGACTCGTCGCTGTAGAGGATTTTCCCGGCTTCAGCGAAGATGGCCTGTTCTTCGAGGTTGGCAAACCCCAACTCGGCGGAGCCGTCGAGGGGGGCATCAATGCGACCGACGCCTTCAGCGACAGGCCAGAAGTTCGCAAAGTGGTCGCGGTCGAAATGCTGCTGGACGTAAAAGTTGAGGCCAGGGAGGCGCGAGCATAGCGTCGAGTGCACGTCGCGCCAATAGTGGGCGAAGAGATCGTGCGGAAGCCCGTCACGCCGCCGCACAGACGCATAGACGTTATGTTTGACAACCTTGTCGCGCGCCGAGAAGTCCGGGTTTGGCATGTGATGCTCCTTGCAATAGCGGGTTATGCCCTTTCGAATGCGATCTGGTCGAGTGAGATTTTCGGATGTGTGAATCTGCGTAGGGCGGCGAGATTCGGCGGTGAATTCCGGGTCATCCAAATGTGCCTTTGCTAAACCCGGACAATCGCGTCGAGGAACGACAGCAACGTGTCGCTGATGGACGGTGCTACTGCGTCAGCTTGCACAGAATGACGCCATAGCCGCATTGGCGTCCTGTACAGGCGCGTATCTAGACGTCGCGTTGCGCATGGCCGATACATCGGCTTGCGGTGCGCTTTCGCTTTCGGCCACCCTTGCGGCCACGTCTGGTTCCTCTCGCGTAGCGGGCGCCGGGGCAAGGAGTGCGTGACTCCGAAATAGCGCAGCGGTCCAATCGACGAAGACACGAACGGTCAGCGACAGATGCCGGCTTGTCGGGTAGACCATCGATATCGGCATGGTCGGCGCCGGAAAATCGGGGAGGATTTCCCGCAACCGTCCGCTCTGCAAATAGGGCAACGTCAGGAAACGAGCAGACTGAATGATGCCCATACCGTCGAGCGCGCCTTGCAGGTGTGCGTCGACATCATTGACGGCGACATCGCTCGTCATATAAACCTCTTCAATGCGCTCACCGACGACGAAATTCAGGCCGCAGACGCGCCCCGTGCAATGGGAGAAGTAGTTCGCGGCGTGGTGCCTGGCAAGATCGCCGATCGACTCGGGCGTGCCGTGGCGGCGCAGATACAGGGGACTCGCGACGGTGATCTGCTGATAGATGCCGATTTTCCTGGCGACGAGCGTCGAATCCTCGAGTTCGCCGACGCGGATAACGCAGTCGATGCCTTCCTGAATCAGATCGACGCGCCGGTCGCCAAAGCCGAGAACCAGGTCGATATCCGGGTACTGTGCACAAAATTCGTGGATGCGGGGCATCACGACCGCGCGGCCAAGCGCCGTCGGCATGTCGACGCGAAGCCGTCCACGGGGGCGCGTTGCCTTGGCGTCGAAGCCGCCCTCTGCCTCGTCGATGTCCGTGAGGATCCGAACACAGCGCTCGAAGTAGGCGGCGCCGTCCGGAGTGAGTTTGAGCTGGCGCGTAGTGCGTTGCAGTAGACGGACTTTCAGATAAGATTCGAGCTGCTGCACGGCAATGGTCACGGACGCGCGCGACAATCCAAGCAATTCCGACGCGCGAGTGAAACTGCCGCTTTCGACCACGCGTACGAAGACGGTCATAGCGTGAAGTCGGTCAATACGCATATCGCCACTCCATCACGATTTGTTGAAGGCTCGAACTTTCCGGTTGGTTCGGGTGAGGCGCGACTGTCAAGAACAGAGATGTGCGTGCATCGTAGCCGTCGGGAAGTCATGATGAAAAGGCTTCCAGGGCTGAAATTGGTACGAGAATGCTGAATTGTTTCGCGCGACGCCCTGCTGGCGAATCTCGTGGCTTTCGAAATATTTACAAAATCGGCCCGTTGATTTGCGCAGCGCGGCACGCCGACATATCGCGTTCGTGAGCGAACGATTTCAACGCTGAAGTGACGGAGGGATGCATGGCCAGCCTTCGGAAATCCACCGAGTCCGTGCTTCCAACGGACCATCCCATGGATGGGATTACGATCAGGCCATTGGACTTCCGGTTAGCTTTGAAAACCTCAGACGATTGCATCTGGAATCGTCGCCGCCCCGAGTGCGCGGTGTTCCTGAACGCGCTTGGCGTGCATGTCCCGCATTTCGAGCGCTATCTGGTCTTTGCGCTACGCAAGGCGCGGTCGTCGACGCAGGATGCGCGGCTCAGGAAGAATATGGGCGGCATCATCGGCCAGGAGGCACACCATGCACACAATTACACCCAGTTCTCGGCGGCGCTCTTTCAGCGCTACGCAGCGCTGAGCGGTGTCGACGAGCGCGCAATGCGCTACTTCGAAAGGCACGCACAGTGTGATTCCGATCGTCGCCTGCTGGGATTTACAGCAGGGTACGAGACGTTCACGTTTCTTGCCGGGCTTCTGCTGCTGGATGAGTTCGAAGACTGGTTTGGAAGCGCGGATCCGGAAGTCGCGGCGTTCTGGATCTGGCATCAGGTCGAAGAAGTGGAGCACGGCTGCGTGGCGTTCGACACGTACAAGCACTTCTACGGCGACAACGAACTCTATCGAAAATGGATGATTGTCGTCGCGATGTTCGTCCTGGCGCGGGAAACGGTGGTGGCGTATCGCGTCATGATGGTGGCGGAAGGGTGGTGTAACCGTCCGTGGTTTGCGATTGCGCGTGCACGCTTTTGCGTTTCGATGTTGTTGCGGTTTGCGAGAAATGCGCTGCCGGCGTTCAGGCGCAGCTACCACCCGCGTAACCATCCTTTGGTGACCAGTCGACAGAACCCCGTGCAGCAAGGCTGGCGACGCTTCAGTGCCTCGGGAGGCAACGTCCTCAGCTTCGACCGGGACAAGATCAATGAGGTCATCGGATGGGCACGGCGGAGATCATCTGACGCGCAATGATCACTGCATGCACCTCACCCGGCTGCCGCGCGTGGGAGGCCTTCCGGGAAGAGATGGGAAATGGCTTGCCTGAAATCCTGTAGCGGTGCGGTTCCATGAATGCCGACCGTTGGCGAAGCCGAGTCCCGGATATCGCCATCGGATCGGGAAACGAGGGCGAACGGCACGCCGGTGATCCCAATGGATTCGGCCAGACGAATATCGGCCACGATATCGTTTTCGAGCGTCGAGCTTCTCAGCAGGTTCGCGACATCTGCTTTATTGAGTCCGCAGGAATACGCGATATCGAGCAATGCGGAGGTGTCGCTGATGTCGACACCGGCAACAAAGAAGGCGCGAAAAATGGCGCGCTGCAATTCTTCGAACTTACCGGCGTCGCGAGCCGCGAAAGCTGTCATGAACGCCTTGCGCGTACGCGGCACCTTGCTCTTGGGGAGTTTTAGTTCGACCTGACGCTCGCGTGCGAGGGGAAAGACCTTCTCGACGCACAACGCGATCAGGGTTTCGTCGTCCATGTCGATGGGCGGCGCCGGGTCCGGGCAAATTTCGAAGGCTCGCCAGCGCAGCTTGAGCGCGTCGCCATATTGCGCGCGCAACTGGTCAAAAACGGGTAACTGGACATAGGAAAACGGGCAGATAAAGTCCAGCCATACGTCCACCCACGCATGAGATCCGGCTTTCATTTCGTTTCACCTGAAAAGTTTGAGGCGATGACGGCGTCGCCGCCGAGGTTTACGCAACGCCTACGCGCAACGCTGGCCGCCGGCGTTGTTCTGCGTCTGCCTTCGAATAATCGCGACGCCACGCGGATCCGTCTTGCGACGCAGTCGTTGCCACGCCTTGGGCGTGAGTCCGGTTGCGCGCTTGAACCAACGTCCGAAATGTGAGTGATCGACAAATCCACACTCGTCAGCGATTTCGGGAATGGAGCGCGTTGTGCGCAGGAGCATGTCCTTCGCCCGAGCGACCTTGTTCAGCAGGGCCCACTGGTGTGGCGGGAAGTTCGTGGACTTCTTGAATTCCCGGGCGAAGTGCGCCGTGGATAGCCCGCAGGCTGCGCTAAGCGCCAGCAGCGTCACGCTGTCGTGGTCCCGCACGGAGAGCATCGCTTTCGCGAGCTTTAGATGATGGGGGGCCAGGCCGCCTTTATGTCTCCGCCGTCCTGCGTTCGCGCTGCGGTCCGCTTCGAAAACGTAAGAGACGATTCTCCGTGTCGATACCTCGAAGAAAAGCGCAGGAGGCAGTTCGTTCTCGAGCAAGCCGCCTTCAGAGCCCCCTCCGGCGAGGTCGCTCGACGAAAAGCGAAGGCTTTCGACAGCCGGGAGATGTCGTTTCAGCATGGATCACCTTGGACCAGGGCGAAGCTGTCAAACGGTGGTGGAGACGGTTTTGCAGCATCTTACTTCGCCCCGTGCGTCGGCGTTTGAATACGGCGGGGACCTGTAGGGAAATGCTATCGATGCCGTATTTTGCACCAATATTCTGTTCCCCCGGCATTTTCAGTTTGTAATCTACGTGTCGGCATTTCCACCAGACTCGTCAGAGCGCCACCGGCCGAGGCTAACCGCCCGGCCGGCGGCATCGCTACTCACTCGCGCTCAGCACCCGCACTTCCATTGCGGCTGCGTCAGACTCATACCGTGCTGGCCTTTGTACGCGGCAACCGAAGGCGACGTCCACCCTTCAAGCATCGGCGGCGCAAGCCGGTAGATCTCGATGCCCAGCGGCCGGCACACTTCCAGCGGGTCGCGCGCGTCCGGTCCCCACATGGGCAACGACAGATCGCCGCCCGGGCAGGTCGACAGCGCGCACAGCAGGTCGATTTCCGCGAAGAATTCGAGGTAATCGCCCTTCTTGGCGGGGCATGCCTTCATGAAATACTTGTCCTCGAGATTCAGCCCCGTGCACTGGAACACATTCAGCACATCGTGCACATCGTATTCGGTCAAGCCATACGGCGCGATGGCCCGTGTCAGGTTCGAGTGACAGTGGAAATGAAAATCTTCGCCAGTCAGCATGCGGTTCACGTACGGGTCGCAACGTGTGCCGAGCAGATCGTGAACGCGGCCGCCATGTTCGTCGACGCCGTAGTCGGCGAGACTGTCGTCGGTGATCGTCACCATCGGCCGCAGGAACGGCAGCGTCGACCACAGGCGATCGAAGGTGCTCACGTGCGCCTGCTGCAATTGACGCGTGCGCGAGGCCCACATGCGCTCGCGCGGGTTGTGCAGGTTCCACATGTTCAGGTCGGCCACTTGCGGACCTTCGATGGTGACGATGCGGAACACGTGTCCGGCCGGAACGGTCCACGCCTGGCCCGAGCGGATCGGCACCACGATCGATTCGACCAGCGTGCGCGTATCGTGCTCCGAGGCGATGCGCCGGTAGAAGTCCTTGTCGGGATCGAGCGCGGAACCCTTCGTGGATTGATAGGCGGCAGGGTAGTTCAACATGATAAAGACTCCTTATTGGACACGCGAACAGGCTGGCTTGGTTGTGCTAGCTCGCCCGTTTAAACGTTACGCATTCAATGCGCAACGGTGTGGATGAGATATCGATGAATGAAACGCGAAAGCGCGGCAACAAATCAAAGGTAATCGAGCAGGGCGTGCTCCGATTGCGTCAGGTAATCCGCGAGGGCGGCGCGGGCCTCGGTCACGCGAGCGCTCGCGATCAGTTCCAGAATCTGCCCGTCCTTTTCGATCCAGGGGCGCTGGAAGCGCCGCTCGTCAGGGGCGGAGGCAAACACCAGACGCAGTTGCGCCAGGATCGTCGTGAAGAACGTGTCGAACAGCGGGCTGGCGAGCAACTGCACGATGCGGCGGTGAAACAGCAGGCTGTACGTGCCGACACTGCGCCAGTCGCCTTCGTTCGCCGCCGCTTGCGCACGCTCGACCGCGTCGCGCATCGCGGCGATTTCCTCTTCCTCGATCGGGGCCTCGCGCATCAGGGCCTGAAGTTCGAGCGTGCGGCGCACGCGATAAATGTCGCGCACGTCGTGACGCGTCAAGGTGCGCACGATCACGCCGCGATGCCGGTAGTGCACCGCGAGCCCTTCACGGCACAAGAGTCGCAACGCTTCACGCAGGGTGTTGCGCGAAACGTCGTGCGCCTGCGTGAGATCGTTCTCGACGAGCGCGGTGCCCGGCGGCAATTTGCCTTCGATAATCTCGTCGCGAATCGTCGACAGGATTCGGTCCGTGACCGATTGCGCGGACTCCTGGTCAGTCAGTGCGGTTGCGGCCGGGTAAGAGGTAGGCATACGGTTTGTCATGCAAAGTGAACGTCTTTGAGGAAGCCGCCGATTCGCGAAGCTTTGTCGAGCCTGGCCAGTTCGTGCGGTGGTGCATCGTTCACGATCATGCCCGATTCCATGAACACGATGCGGTCCGAAATGCGGAACGCAAAATTGATTTCGTGGGTGACGATAATCATGGTCATGCCTTCGCGCGCCAGTTCCTCAATGACCTTGAGCACTTCGCTGACCAGTTCCGGATCGAGCGCCGAGGTCGGCTCGTCGAACAGGACGATCGAAGGCTGCATCGCCAGCGCCCGCGCAATCGCCACGCGCTGCTGCTGGCCGCCTGACAACTGATGCGGATACTTGTGCGCATGCGCCGCCATTCCCACCTTGGCCAGCAAGCGCATGCCCGATTCGTCGAGCGACGCCCCGTTTTGGCGCCCATGATAGCGCGGCGCGAGCGTCACATTCTGGAGCACGGTCTGATGCGGGAACAGATTGAAGCTCTGAAACACCATGCCGATATCGAGAATCCCGCGCATGTGCTGCGCATGCGGCACCTTGCCATGCCTGGCGCGCGGCGGCCACAGGAAGGCCTTGGCATGCAGGCGCACTTCGCCGTCGTCGAGCGTTTCGAGGCCATTCAGCGTGCGGATAAGCGAAGTCTTGCCCGAGCCTGACGGGCCGATAATCGACACGACCTCTCCCGCGCGCACAGTCAGATCGATTCCTTTGAGCACTTCATGATCGCCATAGCGCTTGCGGATTCCGATGGCTTCCAGCGCACGCGTCGCGCTACCGCCTCGCGCCTTGCCGTCGCCCGTCATGGCCGCGCCGGTGCGCGGTGTTTCCGCAGGCGCGACGGCGACGGCAGCGTGCGTGCGGCGCGTGACGTCCAGATGCTTTTCGAGCATTTTCAACACGTGGCCGAACACGGTGACGATGAGCACATAGTAGAACGAAACGGCCAGCATCGTCTCGAGCACCTTGAAGTTCTGCGTGTACAGGCGCTCGCCGACCAGCAGGATTTCGGCCAGCGAGATGACCGATACCAGCGACGTCAGCTTGACGATCGTGATGTACTCGTTGATGAGTGCCGGCAGCGCAACACGAAACGCCTGCGGCAGCACGATCAGCCGTTGCAGCCCGACGAAGCGGATCCCCAGCGCCTTGCCCGCTTCGAGCTGGCCCTTGTGTAGCGACAGCAGGCCGCCGCGATGAATCTCCGCAATATAGGCGGCCTCGCTGATCGAGAGCGCAAGGAGACCGGCCCAGAACGGATCGGACAGCAGGCCGCCCGTCCAGGGCAGCACCTGCGGCAGGTTATAGACGAAGATGAGCAGCACCAGCAGCGGCAGGCTGCGAAAAAGCCAGATGTAGGCGCTGCATGCCACGCGCAGCGGCATGATCGTGGACTGCTTGCCGAGCGCGAGAGCGAAGCCCGCGACGATGCCGATTATCCAGGTTGCCGCGCTCAGTTCGATCACGAGCCACGCTGCTTTCCAGAAGGCGGTGTCGAACAATAACGAAGCCGTGTAGTGCCAGTCGAATACCATGTGCGTTCTCTCACGAAGCGCAGTCACGAGGGCATGGGCGGCTGCCCGGCCGCATGCCGCACGCGATCCTGCCTTTAGTTCGATGCCGTGCCGAGCGCACGGGCGATGTCGTCGTCGGTCGGCTCGGCCACGTTGTATTGCTTCAGGAGCGCCTGGTATTCGCCCGCCTGCTTCATCGACGCGAACGCGGTCTTCAACTGGCCGAGCAGCGCGTCATTGCCTTTCTTCACGCCGAGCCCGATGACGACCGGATAGAGCTGGGCGGTCGAGGTGATCGCCACACGGCCGTCGAGCTTGTTGACAGTCATCTGCGCGACGGCCGAGTCTTCGAACTGCGCGTCGACCGCGTGTGCCAGCACGGCCTGGGCCGCTTCCGGCGACGTCTCGAACTCGCGCACGTCGATCGCGCCGCGGCCGGCCGGCACGCAGACCTGCTTCGACACGTCGTTGAGTTTCGGAATCCACGAGGCACCCTTGATCGAACTCACGCGCTTGCCGCACAGGTCTTCCGGCTTCTTCGGTGCGAAACCGGAGTGACTGAGGGCCAGCAGCGAGCCGCCGGTCTTCAGGTAGGGCACGAAGTCGATCTGCTTCGCGCGTTCCGGCGTCACATAGAGCGCGGAGGCGATCACGTCGAACCGGTTCGCGTTGACGCCGAGGATCAGGTTGGCGAAGCGCGTATCGACGAAGCCCGGCTGGAGCTTCAGGTGCCCGGAGAGCTTCGCCATGAACGCGGGATCGAAACCGGCGGGCGTGGCGCCCTGCGTGTAGTCGTAGGGCGGATACGTCAGATCCGCGCCGATCGTCAGCTTGCCGGGCGCGACGGTCGGAACCGCGCTCGCAGCGAACGCGTGAACCGTGCCGCACAGCGCGAGCACGGCGGCGCACTTCGAAATGCGCGGCAGGCAGGACAGGACAGACTTCAGATCAAGTTGGGCTTTCATGGGGTGCTCGCTCGTCCGCGTGAAGGTGGCTGAAATGATTGTAGAACAACTCATAATCGATTGTTCAACAATATTCAGAACCTAAGCATGAGTCATGCCAGGATGGTGGGAAGGTGGCGAACACCGGTATGGAAGGCGGTCAGGCGCGGCTCGACGACCGCGTATCGAGTTTCCGACGGGCGATGAGACTATCGTCGATGCACCAGTTTCGAGCGCCTGCATGCGGGGTGGAATGGCGGGCGCGTGCCGGAACGGTGCATGTCGTGGCGAGGAATGGGGCACGGGTCTGGACGCCTGGGGCGTACGATTTCGCAGGTCCGTGCCGGGATGTCCGCGAAGACTAGGGCTTCGAGCGCAGCGCTATCCAGCGCCGGTATTCGCGGCTGCGTGCTGCATCGGCCAGCTGTTGCAGGATCAGCGCGCGCAAAGGCGACACGTTCGGGTGCGGCGGCTTTCCCAGGCTCAATCGGCGCAATTGAAACTTGACGGCGGCCATGTTGGCCAGAGACGCCAGCGGCTTGTTCTTCCATGTGATTGGCGCGAGTGCCGGCGCGCTGTCCTTGCCGGCCCGCCATTCACGGGGCAGATCCGGTTCGATAGCCAGCGCCGTACCGATCCCGACCATATCCACCCCGCTCGTGATGACCTGTTCGGCGACAGTCCGGCGGCGGATGCCGCCGGTGACCATCACGGGCATCGTTGCGATCGTCCGGATGTCGCGCGCGAATTCCACGAAATAGGCTTCGCGGGCGAGGGTGCGGCCGTCACGCGCGTCGCCTTGCATGGCCGGCGCTTCATAGCTTCCGCCCGATAGCTCGACCAGATCGACTGCCAGATCGTTGAGTTGCTTCACGACCTGGCGGGCCTCGTCGGCACTGAAGCCGCCGCGCTGGAAGTCGGCGGAATTCAGCTTGACGGAAACGGCGAACCGGGGAGAAACGGCCGCACGAACGGCTTTGACGATCTCCATCAACAGGCGAGCCCGGTTCTCGAGCGACCCACCCCATTGGTCCGCTCTCTGATTGGTGAGCGGCGACAGAAACTGGCTGAGCAGGTAACCATGAGCCGCGTGGATCTCGACGCCCGTGAAGCCGGCCAGTTCGCCCAGTTGCGCAGTGCGCGTAAAGCGCTGGATTACCGCATTGATCATCTCGTGCGTCATCGCGTGGGGCGTATTGAAGTGCCTGGACATCTTGCCCAGTGCCAGCGGCACCGCCGAAGGCGCCCATGTCGGCTGCCCGAGATTGGCCCGCATCTGGCGGCCCGGATGATTGATTTGCAGCCAGAATTGCGCGCCTTTCGATCGACCGATCTGCGCCCATCGTCTGAATGCTTCGATGTGCTTGTCATTTTCGAGCACCACGCCGCCGGGGCCCGTCATGGCGCGGCTGTCGACCATTACGTTGCCGGTAATGAGCAGGCCGGCGCCGCCTTCCGCCCACGCTTGATACAGACGCATCAGCGACTCCGACGGGGCGTGATCGGCGTTCGCCATGTTTTCCTCCATGGCGGCTTTCGCGATGCGGTTCCGGATGGTCGAACCGTTGGGTAAGGCTAGCTTGTCGAACACGTTCATGGATTCACCTCGTTTGAGCGTGGTTCGACTCTAAGATTAAAGGTAACTTGAATGTCAATGCCTCTTGCGGGCTTGAGCGGTCTCCGGGCGGATCTTCATGCTTGACCTTCAAGTTGGGTTTAACCTTATAGTGCTCGCTGACACGCCGCGTGCCGGGTGAGCCATCGAGAAAGGTCAGCGAACCTGGGGCGAAGCGGCGCGGGAAATATCGATTGTTATAAAGGATTCCAAACTAATGGGTTGCTTCGCGAGTCGGTCCCACGTGGATGCCCGACTTCCACTACTGCACCAGAGAGCGCGTGCGAGGAAACATCCATGAGCACGCTCCGCTATGACATCGTCGTGTTTGGCGCCAGCAGCTTTGTGGGGCAGATCCTCACGCGCTACCTAGCCGAATACTTTTCGGCGCAGGGGGAAACCCTGTGCTGGGCGATTGCGGGCCGATCGGAAGCGAAGCTCAACGATGTCAAGCGCTCGCTCGGCGCTGAGTGGCAGTCCTTGCCTGTCATCGTCGCGGACGCGGCGAGCGAAATGCAGTTGCGAGCGCTGTGCGAGCAGACCCGTGTGGTCGTGTCCACGGTCGGCCCCTATGCGCTCTATGGCGAACCGCTCATCAAGGTTTGCGTTGAGAGCGGCACCGATTACTGCGACCTCACTGGCGAAACCCAGTGGATCAAAAGGATGATTGAGCAGTACGAGTCGACGGCTCAGAGGACAGGGGCGCGCATCGTGCATTGCTGCGGCTTCGACTCGGTTCCCTCGGATATGGGCGTGCGATTCCTTCAGCAACACGCGATGCGGCAATTCGGTACGCCGGCTACGCACGTCAAGATGCGCGTCAAGACCCTCAAGGGAGGCGCCTCGGGCGGCACGGTGGCGAGCCTGATCAACGTGGTCCAGGAGGCGGCTGCCGATCCGTCGTTGCGCCAGGCGCTGATCAATCCCTATGCGCTTTGTCCCAACGCTCACGGTTACACGGCGCGCCAGCACGTCGTCAGGCGCGCGGAGTTCGATGCCGCGTTCGACGCATGGATCGCCCCCTTCGTGATGGCGGCGATCAACGAGCGCGTCGTGCACCGCTCCAATGCCCTCAGCGGCAACGCCTATGGCAGTCAGTTCACCTATGACGAAGCCGTCCTCACAGGGCCGGGCTTGAAGGGGCGGCTGAGAGCAATGACCACCGTGGCAGGGCTGGCGGCGTTCATGGCGGGCATCGTCATCGGCCCGGTTCGCCACGTGATGCAACGCTTCCTGTTGCCCAAGCCGGGTGAGGGTCCAAGCCCGGAGGCTCAACGGACCGGGCGCTA
The DNA here is from genome assembly GCF_003096875.1 of Paraburkholderia unamae. NCBI lineage: Bacteria > Pseudomonadati > Pseudomonadota > Betaproteobacteria > Burkholderiales > Burkholderiaceae > Paraburkholderia > Paraburkholderia unamae. The sequence continues at coordinate 266,309 of NZ_QEOB01000010.1, read as the reverse complement.
CGATTTGCGGTTTTTCGGCCGGACCGATGAAGGCCAGGTGGTGCGCGTGAAAGCGACCGGGGATCGAGATCCTGGGTACGGCTCGACCGGCAAGATGCTGGGGCAGGCTGCCATCAGCCTCGCTCACGATCTCGTCGAGGACGGCGTCAAGGTCGGGCGTGGCGGCGGCTTCTGGACACCGGCCACGATTTTCGACGAGCGCTTCATCGAGCGTTTGACTCGCCATGCGGGTTTGCGTTTCGAGCGGATATGATGTGTCAGCACGGTTGAAGTTGCTGTGGGGCAGCCGTCAAGTCGATGGTCAGTTGCGGCCTGGGCGGGGAGGATGGGAAACATGAAAATTGGCGAGCTTGCGCAGCGCACGGGTCTTGCGGCTTCGCGCATTCGCTTCTACGAAGATATCGGTCTGCTCAAGCCCGAGCGTGAGCCGAATGGCTACCGGACGTATTCGCCTCAAGCCGTGCTGGTGCTCAATCTGATTGCGACGGCCCAGCAGGCCGGTTTCAGTCTGGACGAGATTCGCATGTTGCTGCCGCCCGACATGGCGCAATGGCAGCACGGCTCGTTGATCGAAACGCTGCGCGGCAAGGTGCAGGATATCGAGGCACTGGAATCGCGACTCGCGCAGAGCAAGGCGCATCTCGTCGCGCTCATGGCGGAGATCGAGGCGAAACCCGAGGACATGGACTGCACGACCAATGCGAAGCGAGTGCTGTCCCGGCTACGTTCGGGGGAAGTGAAAACACCGGCGCTGGAAGCCGCAGACGTCACGACGCTTCGCAAAGCGAAGCGTCGCGTGCCGCTCAAGCGTGGCTAGAAGGCAGCACGCTTTCGCTGGAGACCAGGCTATGACGCCATACGCCGCCGTCATCACGGGTCTGCCAGCCGGTGCCTCGCAAGCGCCCTAGAAGTTCCAGAAGAGGAAATGGTGGCGCTTGTGCGCACGAGGTGCGCGCGGCGTAACCCTCCCTGGGGCCAACTGCTCGTGTGCGTCGATAACCCGGGCACGCAGCGCCATGTCATAGAAGGCGCCGACCACCGGCAAGGCGCTGTGCGCACCTTCACCCCAGTAGTCGTTGCGTAGCGTCACGCGCGCGTCGTCGAATCCCACCCATGCACCGGCAACCAGTTGGGGGTGAATCAGGATGAACCAGCTATCGGTGCTGTCCTGCGTGGTGCCCGTCTTGCCGGCCACGTCGGCGTGAATCCCGAAGCGTGTGCGGATGTCGCTGCCCGTGCCGCGGTCGACGACATCGCGCATCGCGTCGACCAGCTTCAGTGCCGCACCGGCCGGCAGCGCCTGCTCCGGTCGTGCAGCGGGAAAATCGGCGAGCACGTTGCCGTCGCGATCCTCGATGCTTGTCACCATGCGCGGCTCGACATAGGCGCCGCGGTCGGCGATCGTGCAATACGCCGAGACCATCTCCCTGAGCGTGACCGGGCTCGTGCCCAGCGCGAGCGACGGCACCGGGTCGAGCGGGCTCTCGCGCACACCCATCGCACGCGCGAGTGCGGCGACCTTCGCTGGCCCCTCGCGTTGCATGAGCTGGGCAGTGACGCGGTTACGTGAAAAAGCCAGGGCGTCACGCAGCGACATCGGCCGGCCGGTCGGCGGCTCCGCGTCGGTCGGCTTCCATACCGCATTGCCCTTCAACGGGATCGCGACGTTGCGATCGACGATCGTGTCGCCCGGCTGCGCGCCATCCGCGAAGGCGGCGCCATAGACGAACGCCTTGAACGTGGAACCCGGTTGCCGTCGTGCTTGCTGAACATGATCGAACGGCTCGTCGTGAAAGTCGGGGCTGCCGACCCATGCCTTGATGTCTCCGTTGCGCGGATCCATGGCGACGAATCCGGCCTGAATCTGCGTCTTGCTGTGGCAGAGGCCATCGACAAACGACGCGTCCATTGCCAGCTTCCTGATGGTGGCCTGATCCGATAGTCCGGTATCCCGTGCGCTCCGGTACTCCGCCGTTTGCCTGATGAACGACTGGAACAGCGCGTTGCCCGGCCAGCAGCCCGTGCGCGTGTTCCACGCGCCGTTGGCGATCGACTGCAACTGGCCGGTCTGCCACGCAACCGCCTGCGTCGCCATTGCCTGAAGCCGGGAGTCGATGGTGGTGCGCACAACGAGCCCGTCGGAATAGATGTTGTAGCCGTTTCGATCCGCCCACGCGGTCAGCCACCTGCGCAACTGGGCCGAGAAGTGTGGAGCTGAGCCAACGGCCTCGGCCTGGGGCTCAAAGTTGACGTTGAGCGGCTGGCGCATGAGCCACGCGTAGGCACCCGGCGGGAGTTTGCCGAACTTCACCATTTGCTGGAGCACCGTGTTGCGGCGCTCCAGCGCGCGATCCGGATTGAGCACCGGGTTATAAGCGCTGTTCGCTTTCAGCATGCCCACGAGCGTTGCACTCTCGAGGACATTCAGCTTCGCGGCGGGCTTGCCAAAGTACGTGCGGGCAGCCATCTCCACGCCGTACGCGTTGTACAGAAAGGGCACCGTGTTCAGGTACGTCTCCAGAATCTGGTCCTTGCTGTACACGGATTCGATCTTGAGGGCGGTGATGGCTTCCTTGAGCTTGCGCGTCAGCGTGGGCGCGCGGCCGATTTCATCCGGATACAGGTTGCGTGCGAGCTGCTGCGTGATCGTGGAGCCGCCCTGGCGACTGCTCGTGAACGTATGAAGCGCGGCCCCCGCAACGCGCTGGAGGTCAATGCCGTGATGCTGGTAGAACCGGTGATCCTCGGTCGCAATCAGCGCGTCCACCACATGCGGAGAAATCTGGTCGAGCGTGACCCACTCGCGATTGACCGGCTTGAACTCGGCGAGCACCTTGCCATCGGAGGAAAGAATCAGCGCGGGACGGTCGACGCGGGCCTTGCGGATGTCACCCAGGCGCGGCGTGAACGGCACCAGCGCCAGCGTGTAGGCCAGCACAAACAACGGCAAGGCGGCGAGCGCCAGAAGGATGCCGCGACGCGTCGGATGGCGCATGCCGTGCAGCGTCGCGCGGACAAGGCGGCGTGACTGCGCGCCGGCGGAGGCGGCGAGCGAGCGCCCACGGTTCACCCAGCGTGCGCAGAGTTCACGAAATAGCGACACATACGGGTGGTTCACAGTGGCGGCGCAATGGACGAAAGGCGGGATCGTACCAAAGCGCAGGCGCGGTTCCGGCGGCAAAACGGGCCGATGCGCCTGCCGCTAACAGATCATTACACTTGTTTCGATTCTCAGAGGTCGCGCGCCGTGTGCGCGGACTGCCGCAGAGGCGCGGGTGCGATCAGCACTCGCCTTTCTTGGCGTGGCCGGGCGGGCAATGCCAACCCTTGCCGTGATGATGGTGCTTTTCCCAGTCGTCACGTTCCCAGTAGCGGTGGCCATCCCAGTAGCGGTCGCCATGCCAGCCCGGCGTAACGACGATGGCGGCAGGAGGGGGCGGCGCGACCACGACAGGGCCGCCCACGTTGATGCCGACATTGACGTCGGCGGCGTGTACTGCGCCAGACAGGGCGATGGCAGCGGCTACGAGTGCCCACTGTGCGAGTGCTTGTTTCTTCATGGAACGGTCCTCCAGATTTCAACGCGTGCCGGATCGAATTTCGCTGGACAACAAAAAACCCACGCTACGGTGGGTTCTTTGGCACGACGGCTTCTTGCAGGATTTGCAGGAAGCCTGACTGGGTGTTGGTTGCGGGGGTAGGATTTGAACCTGCGACCTTCGGGTTATGAGGGCGAATTTTCAGTGCCACCCAGTCCCACTCAGTGCCAAATCGTTTGATTTTAAGCCATTTCCGGTTCTGTTGTGTCTCTCTCAATGTCACCCGGTATCACCCGGTATCGCCCTTGCGGTCGATAATCTCGCTTTCGCGGCGGGCCGCGTCGCGCGCTTCGCCCGGCTGCATGGCGGGGTAATATCCGATCGTGCGGCGGCCCTGGGTGCCGTCTGGTTTCGTCCAGCGGTACGTGTACGACTTCGCGCCCGTGGGCGTCACCTTGATGCCAAAGCCGCGCAATTCCGTATCCTGGAACGCCTGGTATTCGCCCGTCGCGCGCAGCGCATCCATGAATTTCCGGTCAATCTACGAAGCGCACTGAGCTAACCAGGGCGGTGCGCGGCGTGCCGACTCTGCGCCGCTACCTCGAAGACAACTACGCGAGCATGCGCAGGAATCGCAGACGTGAGCGCGCCCGTTGTCATCGGCCCCGCGACGCTCTACAACGCGGACGCGCTCGTGGTGCTGCCAGCACTCGCGGGACTTGACGCGCTCTTGTGCGATCCGCCGTATTCCAGCGGCGGACAGTTTCGCTCAGACCGCGTACAGGACACGCGGAAAAAATACGTCCGGTCGGGCTCATCAAGTGCAGAGCTACCCGATTTTAGCGGCGATAACCGCGATCAACGCGGCTTCTCGTATTGGGCCGCGCTATGGTTGGCGGCAGCGCTGCGTGCGTGCAGACCCGGTGCCGTGGGCATGTTCTTTACGGACTGGCGGCAACTGTCCGCGTCAATCGATTACATGCAGGCCGGGGGCTGGGTATGGCGCGGCGTTGTGCCGTGGTGCAAGCCCGATGCACGCCCGCAACTCGGACGTTTTACCGCGCAATGCGAATACGTCATATGGGGCACGGCGGGCGCGATGCCTGGCGATCCAATGGCCGCAACGATACCGGGCTTTTACGAATGCAGCGCACCGCGCGAGCGCGTACACGTCACGCAAAAGCCGCTTGCGTTAGTGCGCGAGCTATTGCGGATCGTGCCGCCTGGTGGGGCCGTGCTGGATTGCTTCATGGGTTCGGGCTCTACCGGCGTAGCGTGCTTGCAGACCGGGAGGCGCGTCGTTGGTATCGAACTGTACCCCGTGCATTTCGAAAGCGCTTGCGACCGCATCAACGATGCGCACCGCCAGGGTGCGCTATTCGAGCATGCCGACACGGCGCAGGAACAGGCGCGGTTGACCCTTTGAGGGTAGGTCACGCGTCAATCGAAAAACTGTCCAAGCTCCTTTGTGCGAGCCTTGGTCATGGATGACATGCAGATAAAAAATCGAATGTACTTTTCCGACCCTTCGCCCATATAGTAGGCCGCGCTATAGCAGTAGTTATCGCGGTACTGGACCCACGCGGCTTGTGCTTCCAGGAAAGACGGCAGTGCTACAGGTTCATCTTCCGGCTTCGCATCAGTTTCATCGTTCTTTCTGATTTTCGCAGTAAGCTCCGTAATCTTCCGCTTCAACGTCGCCGTCGCGCGTTCGAATTCCCTGAGTTCACATTCCTCCAGGTCTTCGGTTGACGCGTGTTCCGCTGTAGGACATAGGTGTGCAACTTCTGCGGGGCTACGGCCGTGGAAGTAAGCGGCGGACGGCTTGAAATCGTGATAGTCGAATGGCCCCGAATAGCGTGTTTTTCCCGATGCGCAAACCGTTACAGCAAGCAAAGTGCAGACGTTGCGATAGTTCGTTTCATGTTCTCTCAATGAAAAGCCCCGCCGAAGCGGGGCATGTGTCTCGGTCAGTGAAACCAACGATCAAAGGTCAACGAAGCGCGGCAACAGGTCCTGGTCTGCAAGGCGGATTTCAATATCGTTCGCGACCTTGACGTGGGCCCGGTTGTTCACGTCGAACACTTCATCCGTCACGCTAACAATGATCGTGCCTTGCTGCTGGCCGTCGCGCATTAGCGGAATCAGGGCGCGCGCCTCAGGCAACTGGGCGGCTGAGAGAGCGTGCGGCAGGTAGAGCATCCAGCTAACGCCGGGACGATCTTCAAACACTTTTTCCTTGAAATAATAATACGGACCAAATGTGATGTAGAACGAGCCATAAATCTCTACAACTTGAGCGATAACATCTGCAACTGATTTGTAGTCGCCAAGACGGGAATCTCGATTTTCACCTCCCTCGCTCAGAGAGATATCAAGTGATTTTGGGAAAACCTCTCCGCCATCGACCTCCACTGTTATTGATGCTCCAACTCGATCCGATTTAAATCCATTCCATATTCCAATTGATTTTGGATCATCTTTGTTTTTTCTTGAATACTCTTTTGATAGCGCATCTACGGCGGCTGATGATGGATCTTTGTCATCATAGGCTCGATACTGAAGTGCTTCCTGTTCGCTCTCGCCCTGTAGATACCATTCGCCCAACGTCCGATCCTTATTTTCCAATAGATCTATGATTGGCCGCAGGCGGCTCAAGTGAAACTGCCAATCTGCATTAGGCAGATCGGTGCGATCACGATGTTGCTCTGACAGATTCATTATTTCCTCACGGCTGAAGAACGGAAGAAACGCCAAACCTTTGCAGTGTTGGCAACATATATTCTCTCGTTTTTGATATCTGAAAATACCACATCAATTTAGCGGGCGGATTGCTGCGTACGATTGTTCCTTGTTTCTTAATTTGTTCGGCCATGTTTGTAAATCCCTTAAAGAAATCAAACGGCTTCCCATTTGCACCGATAAATTGATCGTAGTTTCCCTTGGCTTCCTGCAAGAGGCATTGGGAAGCCTGAAATCCATCAAAGTCTGTGCCAAGCCAAGCCCACTCCATATTCCAACCCTGGCCGGTTTCCGTGCCTTTTCCGTCCGTTACTATCTCGTACTCAAACCCGGTAATGCGGGCTTGGTAGCGTCGCGGTTCGGGGTTCATGTTGTGGTTCCGCTGTACCTTTTCGCCGCCCTTCTCGGGCGGGCACTTGCACGGCCGTTCGCGCTCGCGGCTCCGGTCACGCGGTAGTGAGTCTAATCCACCGCCTGCGCCACTGCCGCCCATCGGACCCGCAGAAGGGCCGGGAACCGGCGAAGGCAGCGGTACAGGCATGGTCTGGAGAAGCGAGTTGGCTGCGCTTGCAAGCGTGCCGGGGAATGGAATACCCATCAGTGAACCTCCTTTTGTTCCTGTTTCTTTTTGCGCGTGACCTGCAACAGCATTTCGAAACGCTGTTCGCCTGGCACGCCTGGTTTGTCCAGCCATGCTGCAATGGCCGGAAGCAGGTAAAAGCCGGGAGTGGTGGCTTCCAGATAAAGGAAATCCACGGTCGGTCCGTCGTGGGTGAATCCAAGCTCTTTCGTTCGCGCATAGGCCTCGTTTAGTCGGACGCCCAATTTCCGTTGATCGGCAAGCCAGGGATAGGCTCGCACAATATCCTCGCGCACGGCCGCCACATAGTTACGATCTTCATACGCCTTCAGGATGGCCCATTGCTGTTCAGTTAGACGTTTCATGGTCGGTGACGTGGCGTCGTTGTCCTTCGTAGAGGTATTGCCATTCGAATGCGGTCCTGAAAAGCTCGCGGTCGTCCGGGGTCTGATACGCGTCGTTCAGCGCGTGAATAATCCTGGGGTCCCAAAAGCGCAGCAGTGCATAGCTCCCGTCCGGTAGACTGACCTTCAGGTGCGGGCGCAACTTTTCTGCTTGCGCCTCGATGCCATGCGAAGTAATTAGCCAGATCACGCCGGGGCGGGCCTGTTCGAGTTCGCCCAGGTCCGCGAGATGCCCGCGTGATTTGTTCGGGTCAACCAGCCACGGCCCCGCGTGCGCAAGCGCAATGTCTTTCGTGCCCGCGAACAGCGAGACCGTCATATCGTCTTCGGGGGTAAGTTGCTGGCCGGTGTGCTGCTGATACTGGATGCCGTCTACAAGCGCCAGGACGTGGCCGCCGTAGTGGCGTTTCCGGTATTGCCGGAGTTGTTCATTGACTGAACCGGGTATCACAAGCGCTCCTCGTGTACGGAATAAGAGCGGCGCGGAGTATCGCGCCGGGAAAACATCATCAGCGCTCCAGCGACATTGCGCCTTGTTCGGCCGCATGGATCATGCATTCGAGACAGATGGACGGCTGCGGGAGTATTTCCCACGGCGTGACGCCATACATTGACGCCTTGCCCTGCTTTTGCACAGTGATGTTCTTGAGGAACAGGTCGCCGGGGCCGCCGAGCGTAATGCTGCCGTCCTTGATCTACACGAACGCGCCGCCGCACTCCAAGATGATTTCCTTCGCCGCCGAAATCTTTAGCTTCCCGTTGACGCTCGCGGCGCTCACGTCCTTGTCCGCCGTGAATGACATCGGGCCGTCCTGGGCTTGGACTTCGACCGGACCTTGGGACGCGAAAATCTTGATGCCAAGTTTCTGTGCGAACAGCGATATCTTCTCGCCCGCTGCAACCGTGAAGCGTTTCAGCACGCTCCAGTCCGCGCTTTTGCCCGCCACGGCGTTGATGTTGTCCTGGGCCGCTAACTGGATGCCCTGGCCTGTGACTAGTGCCGCCGATGCGGGCGTGCTCATCAGCAGCCCCGGTTTCTTCAGGCCGTCCAGATCGTCCTTCATCTGCTGCTGCGCGTCGGTGTCGGCGGGTTCGGCCTTCGCGCTGCTGGCGGACGCGGCAAGCGCTTTCGCGGTCGCCAGCGCGCTTTCCAGTTGCGCAATGGTTTCCTGCATGTCCAGTTGCTTGCCGGTCGCGCCAGGGCGGTCGTAAGCCGTCAGCATCAGCCCCTTGCCCGCGCGATTGACCCCGTAACCCGATGTGCGCTGCTCGAAGCCTTCGCCCCGGTATTCCAGTTTGTTGTTAACCAGGTAGCCAAGGTTTAATTGCGACTTGCCCGAGTGCTCCGTGTTGAGCTTGACGCCCTCCTGGCCCGCCCAGTCCTCCATGCGCAGCTTGTTGTTCTTCTGCGTGCGGATCGTGTTGCGCGAGAGCCAGCGCCTGTCACTCGTGATGAGGTCGCGCGACTGCGAATGATGATGAAACGCAATAATTTCCGGTTTATCAGGGTCGCCATCTCGAAAAGAAATCACCGCTTCATCGTTGTCCAGCGCAACAAAGTGGAAGCCCGTTTGCAGCTTGCCCGCGAAGGGCTTGGCGAGTCGCAGGGGTACGCTCTCGCCCCCTTTGGGCCATGTTGCGAAGTCCACATCGAAGCGGACAACGTAATAGCCGGAGGCATTCAGGTAGGCATAGGTGTACTTGTCCGGGCTGCAAATCCGGGCGCTCAGTGTGCCGCCGATTTTTGCCCAGGTTTCCGGCTTCAGTTCCAGACGGAAACGGCGGTCAGCAGGAATGGCCCGGAACGTATTTGAATACGCCGCGTCACACGCACCGCTGTGCGTGGCCTCGATGATGACCATGCCTTTGGGCGCATCGGGCAGCACGATATCCGTTTCGAGTACGGTGGCGCACTGCAAGGCAAGCACGTTGCCCGCGCCTTCGTACACAACCTGGCGGGCGATGGCCGCTTCGTGTCTGAGTTGCGCTTCCCACTGCGCCCCGTCCGCGTCGAGGTGGTTCGTGCCGTAGATATACGGCTGGCCGTAGGTGGTCGGGTCCTCGGGCGCGACGGTCGCCGAGGCGCGATAACGTTCCCACGCTGCGTCCGGGTTGTACTCGGCCACCATGAATGATTGCGGCACTGTGACGGTATGCGTCTTGATCGCCGTGACGGCTTCCACGCCGCCCGCTTCGAGTCCCGCCGCTTCACGGTACGGCACAACGCGTTGCGGTTCGTCGTAAATGTAATGGTCGATGTCATCGCCGAAAACCACCTGGTCGCCGTACTCCGTCTCCACGATATAACTGTAGATGCCGGCCTTCTGCATCAGCATCTGTGCATAGGCCATATCCGTCATGCGGTGCTGCATGCGGAACAGGTGTTCGCGGTACTTGCGGCGCAGCCGGAAGCGGAACTGATGGCCTCTCAGGCCGTGACGGCGCAGGATGGCTGCAAGAATGTCCGGCGTGCTCCGGTGCTGGTAGTTGCCGGTGTTCATGACGGCTTCGAGTCGCCCGAAATGCGACTTGAGCACCATCTGGTACTTCGTGAAATCCTTCGTCGTTTGAACGTTCGAGAAGCGCTCTATAAAGCCAGAAAAGCGTCTTACGGTCCCGTCGTCGGCCTTGATGCTGAACACCGCGTCACGGCTCAGGAAGTCGGCGCGCAATAGCTGCTCCGGGTGGGTCAGTTCGATATGGACGATGTTGGGTTCGCCCATCTTCTCGGTGGCCGTGAACGACACGACCGAGAGCGCTGCTGCGGCCTCAGTTCCTGGCACGTCCAAGTAGTACGCCTGGCGACCCGTGACGGTATGCCCCAAGGGATTAAACTCTGCCATTCGTTTTCCCTTTCGAATCGATTGTTCGTGTAGCTAGTTGCGTCCGGGAGTGGCATGCATCGTTCACGATCTGATGCTTATCCGATCACGGAGCATCGGCCCGGCAGCGATCAGGTAGACTTTCGCCAGGAGCAGACAGAGATACGCCATTTGATTAAGTGCAGACATAAGACGCTTCTGAATTGGGGGAACTAACATCTGTTGCGCAGTGCGGACTCATTCAGGTTTGACATTCGCCAAATGCTGGCTAATATGCCGATTAATTCATATCGTCTGAATTTGCCCCGAATATCTGAGAGCCCGCGCAATGCGGGCTTTTTCGTTTCTGCGCGGCACAAATCCCCCCGCAAAGGCTCACCATGCGCGACCTCTATTCGAGCTACGCCGCCGCACTGCGCGACGCGCTACGCCACGCCGTCGAGCGCGGCGGCATGTCTTCGCTCGGCGTGCTGCATCAGGGCGTACCGTCAGCCTCAACGCTCACCGGCACAGATGCGACCGGACAGGCCGCGCGCATCCGTCGCCAGTTCGATCGCCTTGCACCCGCGCCGCGTGCGCTGCTTGTCATCGCCTACGCGCCGCGCTCGCTTAAATGCGCATGCGGTACGCGGTGCTGCGCGGGGAGTTATCCCAATCCCGAATGGGCCGAAGCGATGCGCGTCGTGCTCGCACACGTCGCGCCACTACTCGCGGGGCACGGGCCTAACGACAAGCTGCGCGCCGCGATCATTGCCAACGCGCTCACGCGCACGAAGGAAACGACCGTTGCCGCCGTTTGAGACTCCGACTTATCGCGAGCTACGGCGAATCTGGACGGCACACCCGAACGAAGACGTGCGACGCCTCGCGCTCGAAGTGCAGACCGGGCGGCACGCGCTCTACGAACTCGAAGCACTCACGGCGGGGGAGCTTTGGTATCTGGACAAAAAGAGCGCGACGATTGATGACGCGCGTAAAGCGCTCGCGCGCATCCGCCGCCGCTTGATGCAGGAAAAGCACCGCATCGGGCCGCTCACGGGCGAAGGGGGGAAGCGATAGGGGAAGGGTTCGGCGCAGGGGGGCGCTGGATCAACGGACAACAAAAAACCCGCTCGGGGCGGGTTTAGTTTTTTCGGCAAATCTGCATAAAATCCGCAGGACTTGCCCTCAGTTTGCCCTAACAGCGAATTCAGGGCAGTTCAAACGGATACACAAACTGGCTAGAAGCCTTGCTGCCCTTGCTGCTTTGGTTGCGGGGGTAGGATTTGAACCTACGACCTTCGGGTTATGAGCCCGACGAGCTGCCAGACTGCTCCACCCCGCGGCGCGTAGTGTACTCGCACTAATGAGGTGCGTCAACTACCGATGCGCGCGGGCTACGTGAAACGCATCGGTGTTCGTTGTTCGGCATATAGTTAGGAAGCCTGATTATTTGAGGGATTGGCGCGGTAACAGGGGCAATATTGATGCGTTAGCCGGCGCGCCACCACAGATGCGTGCTATCTCCTGATGGCGTGAGGCCAGCAACCGGCAGTCTCTCACCCGGACGCGTGCGCGAAAAAAGGCACAGGCACGTCTCCCGTGCAGTCCAGTCACCATCCCTCTGCAAGCGCATACATACTCTGGTTAGCGTTCTGCAATCCTCATGCCATGCGAGCAGGATTGGGAGTTTCACGTCATGAACATGCCTGCGTCACGAACTTTTCGCACACACGTGGCTGTCGCGACCTAGAGTTCGAGCGACGCCGCAGCGAACACAACAGGGAAAAGACGGTCCGGGCACGCGCGATGCACTCCTCGCCAGGACGGGGTGAGAGCGCCTCGTTGAATGGCGACGGAGGCTGGCATGAAGCAGACAGTGATAGGCGTATTCGACAGCTATGCGCAGGCGTATTCGGCGAAACTCGCACTGGGTGGCGCAGGCATACCGCAAGCGGATATTGCGATCTATTCAACGAGCGCCGATGCTCCGGTCGAAAAGGGGCCACGTGTCTACGCGCCGGGTAGCGGGGAGGTGCGCCATCACAAGGCGATGTTCGACCGGCTCGAGCAATTGTTCGCCCGGCTCTTCAAGACGGGAAAGTATCCGCCGGAAGTCGACGACTACAGGCAGTTCGTCCGCCGTGGCGGGACGATTGTCAGCGCTGATGTTTCCGAGCCGCAGGTCGACATGACGCTCGATCTGATGCGCCGGGCCGGTGCCGCGGATATTGGGGAACGCGCCGACGAATGGCGCAACCGACCCGTGGACGCCAAAGCTCCTGCGCCGGAATTACATCGGCAGGACGCGACTTCGCGTGACGGTGCCCATCAACACGAGTCGTCGACCCAACCGCACGACGAGGCGCGCGAAACCGCCATGCCTCGCAGCGCGCCCGCGGCAACGAATGCGCCCATGGCGCCCACCGGCGATGCGTCTCCCGGTGCTGACGCCGGGTTGCACGGCAAAGCCGCGGCTCCGAAGGGCCCGAAAGCGGTTGACAAGATGCAGCAGGGACCGACGCGCACGGAGTGGCACGGATCGAGTCCATGGGGCCATCCTGTGTCGCGAGAGCCGGGGGCGCCTGAGGCCGGCGCCGCGCGAGCCTCCCAGAATGAAAATCTGAAGTCGAGCGCAGCGCACCCGGCCGCGGGCAACGCGAGTGCGGCAAAGGCTGACCCTGCGTCGGCAACGGGCTACGCGGGGGACCCGAATCTGGAAACGCTGTCGTCCAAGGACGCCGCCTACGAAAGTCAATTGCGCAAGGACTATGAGGCCCACTACGCCAACACGGGCGCGACCTATGACGAGTATCGCCGGGCCTTCACGCACGGCGCCACGCTCGGGCAGGACGAGCGGTATCGCGGGTCGGACTGGACGAGGGCTGAGTCGAGCGTTCGCGAAACCTGGGAGTCGCGCTACCCGGAAAGCCGGTGGGAGCGTTTCAAGGCCGCCGTGCGAAACGGTTGGGAACGCGTCAGGGGCAACTGAGCGGATCGGTTGACGACGCGCCCTGGTCATCGAAGGTGCAAGGCGTTCTGATATCCTTCGCGTCTCACACTGCTTGCCCAGGAGTCGTGACATGCGTTGGATCGCGATCGTTGTACTGGCAATCGTATGGACTTGTTCCGCGCGGGCAGAACCGGCCGCTTTTAACGCAGGGGTCATGCGTCTCACGGTGCCGGATGGGGCGGCTCCTTTCGAAACGGTAGTTTTTTACCCCACGCGTGAGCGCGAGGTTCCATGGCAAGCAGGTCCGTTTACGATCGAGGCGACGCGCGATGCTTTGCCGGTACCGGACAACCGCTTCCCCGTTGTGCTGATTTCACACGGACGCGGCGGCGGCCCCCTCAGCCACCGCGAATTGGCCACGGCGCTCGCTCATGCCGGATTCATCGTCGTCTTGCCGACGCACGTGGGGGACGCCTCAGGGCATCCCCGGGCCGCGTCTCAAGCCCAGATCCTGATTGATCGTCCGCGACAGGCGCAAGCCGCGCTCAACGCTGTTCTCGCCGATGCACGGTTTTCGGCGCGCGTCGACGCCGGGCGAATGGGCTTGATCGGGTACTCGGCCGGTGGCTACACCGCGCTGATTCTGGCGGGCGCGAAACCCGACTTTGCGGGCGCGAGTGCGTACTGCGCGAGTCATGACGATCCGGGATCGTGTCCGTCTTCGGCAACCGGCAGCGGTCCACACGGCGCGCAAGGCAGCGCGGCCGTGCCCGCTGAACTCGTTGCCTGGCAGCCGCCCGTTGATCACCGCGTCAAGGCCCTGGTGCTGATGGATCCGCTGGCCATGATGTTCGGAGCCTCGGGCTTGTCCGCTGTGCACGTTCCGGCGATGCTCTATCGACCGCAGGATGACAGCTACCTGGGTGCCGCGAGAAACGCGCTTGCCGTTGCGGCGAATTTGCCTGGCCCACCGGCGGTGCATGTCGTGCCGGGCAACCACTTCGTCTTCATCGATCCGTGTCCGCCGTCGGTCGCGGCCAGTGCGGCGCTGATTTGCCAGGATGCGCCCGGGATCGATCGGGTGGAGATTCATCGCCAGATGGACCACGAGGTCGTGGATTTCCTGCGCGCGCATCTATGACTCACCCGAGCTTGATCCATCGGCGGGGCTCGCGGCCCTAAGGTTTGTCCTGGCTGTTTGTTCGCGCGGTGAGCGCCGCATCGAGCGCCCAGGTTTTCACTTCGTGGCGCGCGGGGCAGGCGATTACATTTACGCTGCGCCGGGCTTCTCCCGTGCCGTCGGCCTGGTTTGCCGGGGCGGCTAGCCAGCCGCGCTGTTCCAGCGCCTGCACACGCTGGCGGAACGCAATCTGCAAGGCGTCCGATTTCACCGATACTTCGTTATGCCAACCTTGTGGCACGCATTCCGGGCGAATCCGGCGCAGCACCGCGTGGTCTTCGGCGAAGATGCGCAGGTTGCGCCGGCGAAAGCGCGCGTCGAGCAGCGGGCTTCGCAGGAAGGTGCGGCCCATCATCCAGACGGTGCGCGTGTGGAGCGCATCGACCGGGACATGCGCCGACGCGATAAAAATTTGCCAGCCGTTGCCGAGGGTGAGTTCCAGCGTGGCGCACGGGCCGCTCAGATGAAAACCCGTGCGCGTGACAACATCGACGTGTTCGCCGCTGGGCGTGCGCCGGAACACGCCCTTGCGCACGGGCCGCCGCATGACGAGCTTCGCTTGCGCGCTCCAGTCGTCTTGCGCTTCGACGTCGAACGTATCGATGTCGGGCCGATCCGGGGCGCCGAACGACGTCCCGTGCACGAATGGCGCGTGCGCGAAATCGAGTCCGTTCTCGACGATGCGCTCCCAGTTGGCCGCCCACTCGAACGTCCCGTATATCACGCGCACACCGGGATCGTCGGCCCACGACAAATCGGGCAGCGGTGGGCGCGCCTCCTCGGGTAGATCGCCGAGAAACGCCCAGACCCACCCGTGTCGTTCGACTACCGGATAGCCGTCCACGCGGGCGCGCGCCGGAATGCGCGCCTGCGGCTGCGCCGGAATGTGCACGCAGACGCCGTCGCCGCCATAGCGCCAGCCGTGATAGGGGCACTGCACGGTGCCGTCCACGCGCCGCCCCGCGGACAGCGATGCGCCGCGGTGCACGCAGATGTCGGAGAGCAGGCGGGCGTGCCCCGCGTTGTCGCGCAACGCCACGAAGCGATGGCCGAGTACGGTGACGGGCAGCAGCGCGTCGCGCAGATCGGCCGACGCGGCTACGACATACCACAGGTTCTTGAGCATGAAGATCGGGGCATGTTGAAACTGTCATGCAGTGTAGAGGAGTGTGTGGCGCTGTTGCAGAAGCCGTGCAAGCCGCGCAGCACACGTGAGAACTGTCCTCACTGAGCCCATCCAGCCGCTCCTCGCAGTGGATATATCCGTGGCGCTGGATTTTCCATTCAATGCACGGGATTTCGCGTCACGTTGGTGCGCGGGTCGGCAGCCACGGTGCATGGGAAACGTGGATGACCGGCGATGCGACGCCCACGCGCGTAATGCGCTTCTTCTATCAGGCCCGGACTGGCATGCCGCGAACGACAGTCGTATCACTATATTGATACATGATATTCTTATAGTGGCACACCTCTTGCGATTGAGCTATGGCCAGTGCATCGATTTGCACCGGCGTACATTTCAAACTTCAAGAGGATTGTGATGGCGGATTTCTTTGCGACACGACGTAAAACCCTGCAAGGACTGGCACTCGGTGCAGCGGCGCTGTCCGGCGCAACGTCGGCACGGGCAGCCGACACCAGCAGCAAGACGATTGGCGGCATTCATGCCATTCCAGAGATGGCGCCGCAATGGAGGGAACTCGATCTCGCTGAGATTCTGTCCCGTCCCGCTGCCTATTGTTCCGTTAGCCAGACGAAGTCCGTCTACGATCCGGGCGGCTTGCAATCCGGCGAGGGCCACAGGCAACGCGGCAGTCTGGAAGCCACCATCAAGGTCGTGCAGGCTGCCCGGAAGAAAAAGAATTTCGTGTCTTTTAACTGGATCGGCTACGAGCTTTTCCGTCAATCCTATCCGCAGAACGACTTCGATCATGCGCAATTTGGAACATGGACGAAAGGCATTAACTGGACGAAGGAGCAGCAGGCCCGGGATAACGAACTCGTAGGTGAACTGCGTGCGCTGGTGCGTCCCGGCGATAACGAATTCAACGAACGCGCCTTGCAGTCGGCGTGGATCGGCACGGCCATGCCACTTGAACTGACACGGAAGCGGGTTCAGGTGATTGTCCTCACCGGAATCCACCTCGACTGGTGCATAGAAGGGAACACACGGATAGCGCGAGATAATGGCTATCTTCCTATCGTCATTGGCGACGCATGTGGTTGCCAGAAGCCGGAACAGGAGCCCGCAGCGATGGAGCGAATCAACAATTTCTTCGCGCCCGTCATTTCGGCCGATACATTTGTGAGCTACCTGAATAAAGCCACCTAAAGCGAAACGGCCATGACGACGACTGACCCGGTTTCATGGCCGTCCTGACGATTCAAGTAACCATTATGATGAACGATGACAGAAGAGATTGATCGCCGCATTGGCGCGCGGATACGGATTGAACGGGAAGCCCGTGGATGGTCGCTTTCGGAACTGGCTGAGCGAGCCTCGGTGTCACGCGGGATGATCTTCAAGGTCGAGCGGGGCGACAGCAGCCCGACAGCAACCCTGCTCGGAAAATTGTCTGGCGCGTTCGGCTTGAGCATGTCAACGTTGATCGCGCGCGCTGAGGTCAGCAAGGGAAAACTCTTGCGCAAAGCCGACCAGCCTCTCTGGGTCGACCCCGACACAGGCTATGTGCGTCGGCACGTTTCGCCGAACTCTGATCTCCCGCTCGACCTGATACACATCACCTTGCCTGCTCGCGAAAGCGTTGCCATGCCGGCATCCGCCTATGCCTTTCTACGTCAACTCATCTGGGTGCTGGAAGGGGAACTTGTGTTCAGCGAAGGAGAAGCAAGACACGTCATGAGTGAGGGCGATTGCCTCGAACTCGGGCCGCCCACTGATTGCCTCTTCAAAAACGAAAGTGACCGCACGTGCGTCTACGCTGTTGCCGTGCTGACGGGTAGCTGACCCGCGCTTCACATCTCGCTCTCATCGAGGTCGGACGGATCAGCCGACCGCTCATGGTGATGCGTTCATTCTTGAATACTCCAGCGCACGGCTGAGACATACGGCGCCAAGGCCAGTTCGCCCACCAGCGTTTCCAGCGCACCGGCCTGCCTCTCCAGGCCAAGCACGACAGCATTGACTTCGGATTTTCCGCCGCCCTTGAGGCCGTGACTTTCGAGACTTTGCAACGCGAGGCCCTGCTCATTCAACTTGAGCAGAAGTGCGGAGCGAACCAGTGCTTCCTGCTGACCGTCGACCACGATCTCCACCTCGAAGAGGCACTGAACGACGGTCTCCGCAGGCGCGACCCGATAGACCCATCGGGCCAGATACGGCAGCGACAAGTTGCAGAAGACGATCATCATCGTAGAGAGCACGGCGCCCCCCAGAAGCCCGCATCCCGCCATGACGCCTACCGCACCTGTGCACCAGACGGTAGCGGCTGTGCTGAGCCCCCGGATGCTCACGCCATCACGCATGATGACGCCTGCACCCAGAAACCCTATCCCCGTTACGACTTGTGCAGCCATGCGCACCACATGTTCCTGCGCACCCAGCAGGAACGGCAGCGCTGCGAAGGTGGCGGCACCGATTGCCACCAGCGCATGCGTCACGACACCTGTGAAACGTTGACGCCACTGACGCTCGAAACCGATTACCGCACCCAGCAAGAACGCGGTGAATATGTGCACGGCCATCACGTAGTACATGACTGACTCGCTTGGCAAGGGTAAAGCCCGTCGTGGATAAGCGCCTGGATGGCGCGAAGGCAGAGGGTGGCTTCGCCGGACCCGGAAATGATAGCGTGTGCCGCTGTTATCGAGAGGCTGGCCGTCTATGACCATCTACGGCAGCGAATTGGCAAATCCCGCCATCCCACCCGTCACACGACGCACAATCGAAACACGCTAAGATTATCTTTTCGATTCCGCATGGGAGCGCGAATGGCGACGGCTTCACACGACATGGATCGCTACGCGAAGCGGCGCGATCCCGTCGACGTCGAGATCGCCGCTCATGACGGCGTGCTGACGACGCTCGAAGGCCCGGTCTCCTATCGCGCCGGCGACGCGCTGCTCACGGGGGTGCGAGGCGAGCGCTGGCCGGTCGCGCGGCAACGCTTCGAGCGGACCTATGAGCCCGTACCGCCCACGCAGGCGGGGCAGTCGGGCCGCTATGCGCGTTTGCCCAACGAAGTGCGGGCGCGCCAGATGCCCGAGGCGTTCAGCGTCGCGACGAGTAGCGGCGACACCTTGCAAGGGCAGCCCGGGGACTGGCTGCTCGAATACGGCCCCGGCGACTGGGGCATTGTGGCGAACGATATTTTTGCGCAGACATACGTGCGCATTCAGGATCCGGATTAAAGCGCGCCGCGACAATGCGCGGCGCATAACGACAATAACCTGACCAACTATCCATGCAAGCAAGCTACCGGCAAGCGCATGTTCCGGCAGTATTCGGGGTTGCCGTCGCCGCGCAGGCGACGAATTCATTCGTGGAAGACCTGCTCGGCGCACTGGAACCGTCCTTCACGCATACGGACTGGATCGTCGTCGTCGCGAACGGCACGGACTGCGTGCACGTCCTCGCCCGCAATGCCGCGGGCACGCTGGTGGAGCGCGAGCGCGTCGATCCGCGCGCGAGCCTGCCGCCCGACGAAGACATCGCGCCGGACGTCGCCAGCGCCACCTACCTGCTGCGCAGTTGCGCCGTGGTGTTCGTGGCGACGGGCGCCGCCGCGCCTCCCGGCACGTTACGCAAGGCGCTCGACGATCATGCGGGTGCGCTGCCGCTCAATACGCCGAACGCCGGCAACCAGGTCTCGGTATTCAGCCTGCCCGAACCGGCGCCGATCGTGCGCGTGCCCGACGATCTGCCCTTGCCGCGCTTGAGCGCCGACGCCGCGCGCGCCATCGACGGCTTGCGCGCGCGCCCCGCACGCGTGGCGGCGAGCCTGCTGTATGGCGAGCGGGAGGTGAAGGCGCCCAAACACGATCCCGCGCTTGCGTTGTTCCGCACGCGGGAAGTGCTGCGCCAGTGGGCGAGTATCGAAGAATTCAATCGCGACGCGCGCGCGGCGGAGGCCGAACATGGCGCGCGCGGCGCGGTCCCGGACGGTTCACCGCTCGGCGAGCGCGCCAAGGCGCTGGGCAGCCTCGGCGTCACGCCCGAGCCGCGCCCGGATCTCGCGGCGATGAACCGCGCCTTCGTGGCGGCCGACCAGCTCTCGGGCGAACGGCAACGCGAATGGAGCCGCTTGCGGCTGACCGAGGTGAAGGCGCTCGCGGGCGGATTCGCGAGCGCATGGCCGCGCATGCTCTCGCTCTTCGTGCTGGCCATTGTGGCGGCCTTCTCGCTTGCGGTCGCCTCCGAGTTTGCCGAGACGTCGCCGTTTCCGCATGGCCTGCTGCCCGAGTCGCTCGAGCGGCTGCCGGGCTCGCTCTTTTTCATTGCGTACGCATCGATCCTGCTGTTCGGGCTGGGGCGTTTGATCCTTCACCGCGCCCGTCGCATCGAGGGCCGCCACCAGGATTACCGCTTGCTGGCAGAGGGCCTGCGCATCCAGTTCTTCTGGTCCGCCACGGCGCCTTATGGTTCGGAGGCGAGCGGCGCGATGCGCTCCTATGTGGCCGACCACATTCCGCTCGCGCGGCGCAGTGCGATGTTCTGGGTGCGCGCCGCCTTGCATGCGATCCGCTTTTCGGCTGCGCCCGCCCGCGGCCTCTACGCCGACGCGCCGCAGCGTGCGCAGGCCGAGTGGGATTCGATCGCCAAATCGCTGATCGAGCATCAGCTCCACTACGGCGAGAACACCTTGCTCACGCGCCGCCGCGCTGCCCTGCGCAGGCTGCACATCTGGTCCCGCGTTTGCCTCGTGACCTTCCTGCTGTGCCTGGGCGTCCTGCTCGCACGCGCGGTGGTGCAGGTGGTGGAATCGTTGCACGGCGGCCTCTTGCCCGAGGCCATCGTCCAGTTGTTCGAGCATCCGACGGCGGGGCACTGGTTTGTGGTCGGCATGGTGGTGTCGCTCGTGATCAGCCTTTCGGCGGGCGAAGCCGCGGAGGGCTTCGGGCTCGAAGCCGAGATTCGCCGCGGCGAGGCGACCAATGCCATGCTGCTGTCGGCGCAATGCCACTGGGGCGCGACGAAGGAGGCCGCGGCGGCCGACCCGCGCGGCCTCGCGCGCGCCGTCAAACAGCGCGAAAAGCTGCTGTTCGACCTGGGCCGCCTGATGATCGACGACTACACCGAGTGGTTCCACATCCATCGCGAACGTCCGGCGCAGCCAATCCACGGCTGACGAACGCGGCGTACGGTTTTCCCCCTCTTTTACAACGACTGGAACGGAGTACAGGCGATGCGCGCAGATTCCCCGGAGCTTTGGCAACTCAGTACGGCGGAACCGGAGCCGCCGGTCGATCACGACGACCTGCGGCTCTCGCCCGATTCGATCGAGATCGATCGCGACGAGCACACGGCGCTGATGCTGCTGCGCGAGCGCCACGGCGAGTCGACGTGGGTGCTCCAGCAGCCGGATGGGCGGCGCGAGCCTTTCACCGAGAACGAGGCGCGCTTCGCCATTCCGTCCTATACGCAGCAGCGCGAGATCCGGGTGTTCCTCTCGTCGACGTTTCAGGACATGCAGGCCGAGCGCAGCTATCTGGTAAAGGTGGTGTTTCCGCGGCTCAAGCGCCTCGCGTCGTCGCATGGCATCGTGCTCAGCGAAATCGACTTGCGTTGGGGCGTGTCGCTCGAAGAGGTCGAGCGCGGCGAGACGGTGGCGATCTGCCTGGACGAGATCGACCGCTGCCGCGCGTGCCCGCCGTTTTTCATCGGCCTGCTGGGCGAACGCTATGGCTGGACGCCGGAGCCGGCGGCGCTCGCCGCGCTCGATAACGCCATGGCCAGCCGCGCCGGCGGCGGCGCCAGCGAAGGGATTCGCCAGCGCGCGCGCAGCGAAGCCCTGAGCGTGACCGAGATGGAGATCCGCTACGGCGTGCTCGACACGCCGCAAATGCAGCCGCACGCGTTTTTCTACCTGCGCTCGCCCGCGCTGTCGAAGCAACTCGCCAGCGCGGTGGCGGGCAGCGCCGGGCACGACGCCTGGTTCGACGAAGCCCACGCGGCGCGCCAGCACGCGCTCAAGGACGCGCTGCGCGAGCGCGGGCTCGTGCGCATGGACGGCTATCGCTCGGTGGTGGAAATGGGCGACGACATCGAGCGGGCCGTTTCGGCGGCCATCGTCCGCCTCGCGCGGCAACTCTCGGCGGTGGCGCGATTCACCCAGGGGCCGATGCCGCGTGGCTGGGAAGTGAACGAGAAGCTCACGGAGGCGATCCGGGCGCAGACCTTCTACATCGAGCGCAACGCTCCCGTGTTTCAGGCGGTCGATGCCTGGGCGGACCGCGACAACCCCGATTGCATCCGGGTGATCGTGACGGGGCCCGCCGGCAGCGGCAAGGCGACGGCGGCCGACAGCCTCGTGGTCTCCGCTCGCGTGCGCTGGCTGGCCGCCCTGGAAATCGCCTTGCACTGCCGCACCGGCGTAGCCGTCAACGCCGACGACGCGTTCGATTACCTGCGCACGATGATGAGTTCGGAGGGCCTGCTACAGCCGTGGCAAGGCGCGGCGCGCGTGGGGCTCGTGCAGGCCCTCGCGGCGATCGAGCGGCCCGTCATCCTGACGGTGACCGACATCGAGCTGCTCGATAACTGGCAGGACCTGATCGAGATGCTGGGCGCCAACCGGAATCCGAAGGTGGCGGTCATCCTGACGACCAGCCAGGCGGATCTGGACATGCCCCCCGCGATGTTCCAGGTGACGGCGCTGCGCGAACTCGACCCGGACGAGCGCCGGGGCTTCGTGCGTGACTATCTGGCGCGCTTTCGCAAGTCGCTCGATGCGGCGTTGCTGGAGCGCGTCGTCGCGATGCCGCTGGCGGGCTCGCCTTATTTCCTGCAACTGCTGATGGACGAACTGCGCCGCGGCGCCGTGTTCGAAACGCTGGACGCGGCCATCGACGCTTACGCGAACCTGCGCACGCTGGATGACGCCTTCGAGCGTTCGCTGGCGGGCTGGGTGAGCGACATGGCGTCCGACGCGCCGGGCCTCGCGCGCTGGCGTAGCGCGCTCGAAGCGCTGGCGGTGGCGTACCACGGCGTGCCGAATGACTTCTTCGTTTCGGAGCATGGCGCGGCGCTCAGCCCGCTCCAGTGGACGGCGTGGCAGGGCCGCGCCGAAACGGCGCTGCTCGACGTGGGGGGCGCTTCGCGCTTGCGCGACAAGACATTGCGCCACAGCCTCCTGCGCTACTGCTTCGGCGCCGAGACGGACGCCGCGCCCGCACTCGCGGCTCAGGCGGCGGCACGGCGCCGCTTCGCGGCCTGGCTGGGCGCGGGGCGCGGGCTCGATGACGTAACCGGCTTGCTGGAGCGCATGGACCAGTTGCTCTGGCTGAGCGCCCACGACGACAACCCCGACGACCTGGCCGCGTTGCAGGCGACGCTGGCGATCCCTGAGAACGCCGTCGCGCTAATGGCGTACGGCACCGGACGACTGATGGCGGGCTGTCGCCAGCTCCTGGCCCGCAATGGTTCGCTGACTCCCCTGGCGGATGCAGCCCTTGCGGCGAAGAACGTGGCTTGCCTCGAATACGTCTGCCGCACCTACACGGAACTCGGAAAACCTCAGGATACCGAAGCGCTTGCGCGGCGCGTGCTCGCCGAGGTCGAGCCTGCCGATGCCGCGACATTCGAATTCTTCGTGGGCAACGGGTTGTTCTTGCAGGATCGATGGGACGAGGTGCTCGCGTATATCGAGCCGGGCTTGCGAAAATGGGTGGCCGCGCCGAGCGGCACGCCGCCGCGCACGCTTGGGGTGCTGGCCGCGATGATCATCGACGGCCATGCGCCGCTCGAACCGTGGACTCACGCGATCAATGCAGGCGTTGCCGCCGTGCTGGCCATGGAGCCCACTCAGTCGCCCGATTTCCAGGTTGCCATGCTATCGAGCGTGCTTCCGATCGTCGCGAACCTGCAAGACGCGGAATTGACCCGCTCCCTGGCCATGCGCGCGCTGTCGCTCTCTTATGGCATGCCGAACCCCGGCGGCCCGAGAATGCGCTGCGCGGTCGGTCCTTACGCTGTTGACGCGCTGCGCATGCTCGGACGTTACGACGAGGCGGTCACCATTGGCGGCAGCGTGCTGATGACGGACGCCGGGGATCTGCCGGCGCTCGAACATGCACGGGCACAGTGCGCGCGGTGTCTCGGCCACACGTTCGTGGAGATGCAACGGTTTGGCGACGCGGTGGAGTTGCTCGAATATGCCCTGGAGGCCGAGCCGATCGACGAGACCGATTACGTGCCGAAGATCGTGGGCACGGGCCTGCTGGCTGTCTGCATGTTCCATCTGGGCGACGAGGCGCGCGCGCAGGGCTACGTCGATGCGTTTGCCGCCTGGTATCCGCACGCGTTGGGCGCCGGCATGGCCATGAAAGGGATGGTGAAGGCGCATCTGGAACACCTTGGGCGCGCGGACGCCGTCAATCGGCTGGAGGCGATGTGTCCCGCCGTGTGATCGACTTTCAGCGCTTGCCCGCAAGCCCGAGTGCGCCCGCCGCGAGTGCGGCGACGCTCAAGCGGGTTTGAGCGGGCAATCCGTCCTCCCGCATCCACAGGGCGGAAAGGCCCGACCAGGCGAGTATCCATTGCAGCAGCCTGCGCCGGTCGAGCCCGGCGCAGTCGGCCACGAGCGCCGCTCGCCGGGCGAAGCGAAGCGGATCGACGGCGATGTGATCGTCCGGATTGCAGAACAGATTGGCGTAGTCGAATGTCCGTTCGCCAAGCAGTCCTTTGGGATCGATGGCAAGCCATCCCCGCGCGCCGAAATAGAGAATGTTCTCGTGATGGATGTCACCGTGCAGGACGGCTTCATCGGTGCGCGGCTCGCGCAACAGGGTGTTCGCGACCGTGGCGCAAAGCCGGAGGACAGGGTCCGCAGGCGCTGACAAGGACCGCAAGGGCTCGAACCATTCGGCCAACGGCACGACGCCTGGTCGTTGCGGAGATCGGTGCGCGTGCAACTTGTTGACCACGGCGCACGCAATGCGCATGGCGTCGTCGTCGCGTCCTGAACGGGACACATCGGCAAGCGACGAAGCCGGTTGCGCGCGCTCGATCAGAACAGCGTCGTCATCGTGGGCCCACACGCACGCCGCGCCGTCGCCATTCCACCATGCCATGAGCGCATTGCCTCGGCGCTCTTCGGCGCAGGCGGCCACCTTCAGCATCGCTTCGCGCTCCTGATACTTCACCGGCAACAGATGACTGGTCGCGCTCAGAATGGGCGAGCCGTCCGGGATCAAGTCCCACAGGCGGAGGTATTGGTCGAACATGTCCGCAATGGTACAGCCCGATTACTTGCGGAGCGGCGAATCCGAAAAAGACCCAGACCGGAGCGGTCTGGGTGAAACCAGCGGGGACGGGGCCCCCGTGGTGGAGGTGTTCGTACTGCAACGACGCCAGAACGACGCGAAAACAGCGCGGAGAGCGGTTCGCTGCGGGCTTCGTTGCGGGAGTGCTCAGGTCACTCTATCGGGAGACGTGGGACTGCCGCGCCTCCCCGGGGATATTCGCAAATGCGGCGGCTTACTGGCCGAAATAGACGGGCTTCATGCCGTCGAAGGCAGGGCGGGCGGCGACCGGCACAACCGGTGCGCCCGAGGCGCTTGAGCCGTTCGCCACACCGCCAACGTCGCGGTTTTGCGCGGCAACCTTCGCTTCCGCAGCCAGCAGGTCGTCGGGGTAGTGCGGGTCTTCGCCGCGCGACGGGCTATAGCCGGCCTTTTCGAGCTGTACCAGTTCGGCGCGCACCTGCGCGCGGGTGATCGGCGCATTCGACTGGGCGAACGAGGCAACCGGAACGACGATGGCAACAGCAAGGGCAACCGCTTGAATCAGGGACTTCATGATGACAACCTCCATTGTGCTTTGGTATTCGGTGCGCTGTGTTGCCGCATCCGATGAACAAAGTCTAGGAGTTTCATTGCCTGGGGTTAACCATGTATTCAGGAAAGTATCCTTTCACCCCGTAGAAGGATCCGCCTCACTCGCGCGCCGCCGCATTCCTGCCTGGGCTCAGTGGAGAAGGCCCCCATGTAATTGCTTTACGACGAATACCGCGAGGATGCGCGGCTCATCGAACATGGTCGCGAGTTCGAAGAAGAACAGGAAGGCGAGCATGTACCCCACGGCCGGCCGAAGTTCCATGAAACGCAGAAAGAACGGCGCGATGCGGCTGCGGATCGGCGCGCGCGTGAAGAGCCATGCGCAAAAGGCGCCGATGGCCGCGCCCGCGATGACATCGGTCGGATAGTGCAGTCCCAGGTAGACGCGAGGCAGGCACACGAACAGCACGCAATGCGCGATCGCAAGCACGCCGATCCATCGCCAGACGAGGAAAATGCCGACGGCCACGGCCATCCAGAGCGCCGCATGGTCGCTTGGGAACGAACTCCACAGCCGCATGGTTTCCGGGGTTTCGCTGGCGAGCGGAAACGACAGATGCACGGCAGGGTCGTAAAGCGGACGAAGGCGGAACGGCAATGTCAGCGCGAACAGGCGGCCGAGCAGGAACGCCGAGAGCGCGCCGCACAGCGTCGCGACGACAATCTCGCGATGCGATCGCTGGGCGTCGCCCGGATGGAACCAGATGGCGCAGAGAATCGCGAGCGGCACGACGCCTTTGGTGAAATAGAACTCGGCGATCGCGTGAACCGCGTGGGTAAACGCGAAGGACGATGAGCCGATATGAACGAGCCAGGCCTGAATGGCCGTATCGAATGCGTTCATGTCCCGCGTCTCCGTTCGAATAGGTTGGTTGTCTTAACAGCTTGTGTGGTCGGCGGTTCAATTGAGGGGAGCCGGTTGCGTCTTTATGCGGCGTGGTCGTTTTCGCCCTCGGGCGGTGTTACTCGGCCGCAGCGACTGGCGACCCGCTGCTTGCGTGGAGCGTGGGGAGCGGTCCGGTTGGAGCGTGTGGCGCTCCGTAGAGGAGAGGCTTGGGCGAGCGCATGCCCGCGACGACGTAGTAAGGGGTGGACCTCGTGGCGAGTCGTCGTGCGCCAGGCGCCGCGAAAGCCGCGCCGACCAGAACGAGGACATCGCCCGTCCGGGCGGGCGATGTCTGGTGGCGATATGACATGGCAGGGCCCCCCTTGCACAGGTTCATGTATCGCAGCCAGCGTTTCGGCAAGCCACAAACAACGATGGCTTCGACACGTGCGCAACCGCCGTGCCGATGGAACAAGCCACTGGCACTTCATTCGGACGATGAAGAGCGCCGTCTTCTCGTCACTTGTAAATCATTCGCATTCCGAACGAAATAGTTAGCATTCGTTCACTGCGGTCCACATGATCGCCCGAAAGCGCTGCACAAGACGCCACCTGGTCGCGCACGGCTGTGTTTTGGCGGCGAGCGACTAGTGGCCGCGGTAGCGTGCGAGCGAGTTTTGCGCGTCGTGCAAGGAAGTCTATACCCGCTGCAACACCGGCGAAATGGCGGCCTGCCCTAAGCGCGGCGGTCGGCGCGCCGCACAAAAAAAGCGCCGCGGGCTGAATGCCCGCGGCGCCTTTGCGTGTCGCTGCAACGAGAACTTACGACGAAACCATTGCGTCGCAGCCCGACAGCATGCTTACACCGTTACGGTGTCGGCGACTTCCTTGAAGTCTTCGATCTGGTCGAAGTTCATGTACTTGTAGATCTTGTCGCCGTTGGCGTTGATCACGCCGATGTCGGCCATGTACTCTTCCTTGGTCGGGATGCGGCCCAGACGCGAGCAGATCGCCGCCAGTTCCGCCGAGCCGAGATACACGTTCGTGTTCTTGCCCAGACGGTTCGGGAAGTTACGGGTCGAGGTCGACATGACCGTTGCGCCTTCACGCACCTGTGCCTGGTTGCCCATGCACAGCGAGCAGCCCGGCATTTCGGTGCGCGCACCCGCGGTGCCGAACACGCCGTAGTGGCCTTCTTCGGTCAGTTGCTTCTGGTCCATCTTGGTCGGCGGCGCGACCCACAGCTTGACGGGGATGTCACGCTTGCCTTCGAGCAGCTTCGACGCGGCGCGGAAGTGACCGATGTTGGTCATGCACGAGCCGATGAACACTTCGTCGATCTTCGCACCGGCCACGTCCGACAGCGTCTTCACGTCGTCCGGGTCGTTCGGGCAGGCCACGATCGGCTCATGCACGTCTGCCAGATCGATCTCGATGACGGCCGCGTACTCGGCGTCCGCATCCGGTTGCAGCAGTTGCGGATCGGCCAGCCACGCTTCCATTGCCTTGATACGGCGCTGGAGGCTGCGCGGGTCCTGGTAGCCCTGGGCGATCATCCACTTCAGCAGCGTGATGTTGCTGTTGAGGTACTCGATGATCGGTTCCTTGTTCAGGTGCACCGTGCAACCGGCAGCCGAACGCTCGGCCGATGCATCCGACAATTCGAACGCTTGCTCGACCTTCAGATCGGGCAGGCCTTCGATTTCGAGAATGCGGCCCGAGAAGATGTTCTTCTTGCCTTGCTTGGCGACCGTCAGCGTGCCTTCCTTGATGGCCCACAGCGGAATGGCGTTGACGAGGTCACGCAGCGTGACGCCCGGCTGCATTTCGCCCTTGAAGCGCACGAGCACCGATTCCGGCATGTCCAGCGGCATCGTGCCGGTGGCGGCCGCGAAGGCGACCAGGCCCGAACCTGCCGGGAAGCTGATGCCGATCGGGAAGCGCGTGTGCGAGTCGCCGCCGGTGCCGACGGTGTCGGGCAGCAGCATGCGGTTCAGCCACGAGTGGATCACGCCGTCACCCGGACGCAGGGCGATGCCGCCACGCGTGCTGATGAAGTTCGGCAGCGTCTGGTGCGTCTTGACGTCCACGGGCTTCGGATAAGCGGCCGTGTGGCAGAACGACTGCATGACGAGGTCGGCCGAGAAGCCGAGGCACGCCAGGTCCTTCAGTTCGTCGCGGGTCATCGGGCCGGTCGTGTCTTGCGAGCCGACCGAGGTCATCTTCGGTTCGCAGTACGTGCCCGGGCGCACGCCCTGGCCTTCCGGCAGACCGCAGGCGCGGCCGACCATCTTCTGCGCGAGCGAGAAACCCTTGCCGCTGTCGGCCGGCTGTTGCGGCAGGCGGAACAGCGTCGACGGGGCGAGACCCAGCGCTTCACGCGCCTTGGTGGTCAGGCCGCGGCCGATGATCAGCGGAATGCGGCCGCCGGCGCGCACTTCGTCGAACAGCACGTCGGACTTGACCTGGAATTCGGCGATCACGGCACCGTTCTTGAGCGCCTTGCCTTCGTACGGGCGCAGTTCGACCACGTCGCCCATTTCCATCTGCGACACGTCGAGTTCGATCGGCAGGGCGCCGGCGTCTTCCATCGTGTTGTAGAAGATCGGGGCGATCTTGCCGCCCAGGCACACGCCGCCAAAGCGCTTGTTCGGGATGAAGGGGATGTCTTCGCCCGTGAACCACAGCACCGAGTTGGTGGCCGACTTACGCGAGGAGCCCGTGCCGACCACGTCGCCCACGTAGGCGACCAGGTGGCCCTTTTCCTTGAGCGATTCGATGAACTTGACCGGGCCGCGCTTGCCGTCTTCTTCCGGCGTGATGCCAGGACGTGCGTTCTTCAGCATCGCCAGTGCGTGCAGCGGGATGTCCGGGCGGGTGGTCGCGTCCGGTGCCGGCGAGAGGTCGTCGGTGTTGGTTTCGCCCGTGACCTTGAAGACCGTGATGGTCAGGCTTTGCGGGACTTCCGGACGGCTCGTGAACCATTCGGCGTCGGCCCAGCTTTGCAGCACGGCCTTGGCGTTGGCGTTGCCCTTGTCGGCCAGTTCCTTGACGTCGTGGAACTGATCGAACATCAGAAGCGTCTTCTTCAGCGCGTCGGCGGCCACGGTGCCGACTTCGGCGTCCGACAGCAGCTCGATCAGCGGGGCGATGTTGTAGCCGCCCAGCATCGTGCCGAGCAGTTCGGTCGCGCGCTGGCGCGAGATCAGCGCGCAGGCGGTTTCGCCCTTGGCGACCGCGGCGAGGAAGCCGGCCTTCACGCGCGCGGCTTCGTCAACGCCTGCCGGCACGCGGTTGGTGATCAGGTCGACCAGGGTTTGCTCTTCGCCGGCGGGCGGATTCGTCAGCAGTTCCACCAGCTCGGCGGTTTGCTGAGCCGTGAGAGGCAGGGGGGGGATGCCGAGCGCGGCGCGTGCGGCTACGTGAGCACGAAAGTTTTCAAGCATGGGGGACCTGCTGATTTTGCGTTTCAGGGGAAGGCTTTTCGGGCACTACGATGCTGTGCCGGTACGGCTTCGAACGCGATTTTAATTGCAATCGCCCCGTAGCGTCAAATGTCTTATGTCTTATATAAGAGTTGGCGGGCGAGCGTGAGGCGGATCAGGCCCGAGGGGCGGGCGATCCGCGCGATTGCGGCGCCGTCCGCCCCCTTGCGTCATGGTGTGGCCCTTTTAGCGGCTTCCGGCGCGTGTTGCTGACGATCCATGCCAGGCAGCGGCACAAGACCGGGTTCGCGCGCATGAAGGCGGCGTTCAGGCCAACTTCAAGCTGACATCAGGCCGACAGCTTGCGCATTTCGGCAAACAGGTCGGCCTTGCCTTCGAAGCCGATGCCGGGCAGCTCCGGCAGGGTGATGTAGCCGTTGTCGACCTTCACGCCATCGGGAAAGCCGCCGTACGGCTGGAACAGGTCCGGATAGGACTCGTTGCCGCCAAGGCCGAGACCGGCCGCGATGTTCAGCGACATCTGGTGGCCGCCGTGCGGAATGCAGCGGCTCGGCGACCAACCATGCTGATGCAGCATGTCGAGCGTGCGCAGATACTCGACGAGGCCGTAGCTCAGCGCGCAGTCGAATTGCAGCCAGTCGCGGTCGGCGCGCATGCCGCCATAGCGAATCAGGTTGCGCGCGTCCTGCATCGAGAACAGGTTCTCGCCGGTCGCCATCGGCTTGTCGTAGTAGTTGCGCAGCGTCGCTTGCAGTTCGTAGTCGAGCGGGTCGCCCGCTTCCTCGTACCAGAACAGGTCGTATTGCGAGAGCGCTTTCGCGTACCGGATGGCGGTGTCGAGATCGAAGCGGCCGTTCGCATCGACAGCGAGTTTCTGGCCGTCGCCGAGCACGCTCAGGATCGAGTCGATGCGGCGCAGGTCTTCGTCGAGCGACGCGCCGCCGATCTTCTTCTTCACGACCGTGTAGCCGCGGTCGATGTAGCTGCGCATCTCGTCCTTGAGCTTGTCGTGATTCTGGCCCGGATAGTAGTAGCCGCCCGCCGCATAGACGAAGATACTGCGATTCGGCTGGCCCTGGCCGTAGCGCTCGGCCAGCAACTGGAAGAGCGGCTTGCCTTCGATCTTGGCCACCGCGTCCCACACCGCCATGTCGATCGTGCCGATGGCGACCGAGCGCTCGCCGTGGCCCCCCGGTTTTTCGTTGGTGAACATGGTCGCCCAGATCTTGTGTGGGTCGAGATTGTCGCCGGCGTCGTTGACGAGCGAGGCGGGATCGGCTTCGAGAATACGCGGGATGAAACGCTCGCGCATGAGCGTGCCCTGACCGTAACGGCCATTCGAATTGAAGCCGTAGCCCACGACCGGCTTGCCGTCGCGCATCACGTCGGTGATCACGGCGACGAGGCTCAGCGTCATCTTGCTGAAGTCGATATAGGCGTTGCGGATCGGGGAACTGATCGGAACGGTGTGTTCGCGAATCTCGACGATTTTCATGAAGGTGTCTCCTGGTCTGACACGTTGGCTGGATCTCTGGGCGGCATGCGGCGCCGCTGCAATGGGACCCAAGCATAGCCGCGCAAGCCCCGCCTATACTTCACCTCAATTCATTTCATTTTTTACCCAAAGTGAGAACTGACTCCACCACCGACTTCGAGTTTTTCGTCCAGCTGGCGAAGCTCAAAAGCCTTTCCGGCGCGGCGCGTTCGCTAGGGCTCACGCCTCCGGCGGCAACCAAACGGCTTGGCATTCTCGAAGAAAGATTCGGTACGCGGCTGGTCAACCGGACGACGCGCAGCGTGAGCCTGACCCCCGAGGGCGAGACCTACGCGCGCTACGCCGCGCAGATTCTCGATCAGGTGCGCGAGATGGAGGACGCCATTGCGGGCACGCCGGCCGATCCGCACGGCCGCCTGCGCGTCAATGCAACGCTTGGATTCGGGCGCACCACGATTGCGCCTTTGGTGTCGGAATTCGCAAAACGCTATCCGCACGTCGATATTCAGTTCGTGGTCACGGATCGTCCTGTCGATCTCGTCGAAGGCGCTTTCGATCTGGCGATCCGGTTTGGCGAGTTGCCCGACCAGCGGTTGCGGGCTCGCCGCCTGATGAGCAATCGCCGGTTTCTGTGCGCGTCGCCGAAGTATCTGGAGCGGCACGGCGTTCCGCGGCGCATGGAGGATCTGGTCAATCATCGCTGCATCATCCATACGCAGAACGACGATGCCTTCGGCGTTTGGAGATTCATGCAGGACGATCGTCTGGAGGCGTTGAAGGTGCACGGCTCGCTCTCCAGCAATGACGGCGATATCGTGCTGCGCTGGGCGCTGGACGGCCACGGCATTCTGATCCGCTCGGAATGGGATCTCGCGAAGTACGTCCAGAGCGGGAGGCTCAGGCTGGTGCTGCCCGACGTCGCGCTGCCGTCGGCGGATCTGTTCGTCTACTATCCGGGACAACGCAACGAATCCACTCGCGCGCGTGCGTTCATCGACTTTCTCGTCAAGCACTTCGAGGCGCCGTTTGTTCCGGTCGATGTGGGCAAGGCCAAGGCGGTTGCGGCCCGCAAGAGAGCGGGGCGCACAAAGCGCTGAGGCGAGGCACGGACGGTGGCCATACGAACCTGCGGGGCGAGGCAGCGAGCGGTCGCTCATCTGCTCACGGCCCGGCACATGGGAGCCGTGCGCTTTACGCCTTCAGGTTCAAAGCAGGCGCGCCCTTGCGGCTGCTGGTCCAGCGCTTTCCTGGACCGAGCCTGTCCACGTGGCGTTGCAGGTCTTTTCCCCACGCAAAGCCGCTCGCGTCGCCAAGGTCCCGCACGAGTTTGACGACCTTCACTCTCGTACAGTGGGCAAGGAGGGTGTCGAGCACCTTCGGCCGCAGATGGCTCAGCGAGGACGCGATATGAAACGCCTCTTCGAGTGACTGGCCTTTTGCGTGCCGTTTGCCGATATCGCTCGCGAGTTCGAGCAGCGCCCGCTCGGGCTCGGAGACAAGGATCGACGGATCCAGATGGGGAAGCGGTGAGATGGCGAAGCCATCGGGCAGGTCTTCATCGAACAATTGCGTCGTCTGTAGCGTGTGGAACAGTGCCTCGCCGACCCACGCAGGCATGACATAGGGCCGCCCGGCCCAAAGTGTGACGCGTTCACGGATATTCGGAGCGTGGCGCGCGCCCTGCCAGTCGAGCGCGGTCTTGCCGCCTACATGCAGATCCGTCACATGCCGGCTGAGGTACGCGAGTACGCCGTCGCGCGCAGGCGTGTCGCCCGCGAGCAGGTAGGCCCCTTTCGAAAGGCGCTGAAGCCAGCCGGCGTTCACCAGATAGGTGGTCTGCTGGGCGCTGACACCGCAGTCGCGGAGCATCTGAGGATCGAGCGGCTGTCCGCGCAGGGCGGTTTCCATGAGCCGCTGGAGCGTTTTACTGGCCATTGTTCGTAGAGACGGGAATCCGAGGCTGGATTTGCCGTCAGTGTATGCGATCCGGGACCGGTAGACACATGATTTATTCGAGGTTGGTTCGGAAAAGTTTATATTTACGAAGAAAAATGTATGAAATAGATAGGCGATCGCCTTGGTCGGCGTTCGGAGTTCATAGAGGCATATCGGCCAATATGTCGCAACTAACTGTCAAGCCGTACCGCAGCCTCCAAACGCCTTTCGGCGACAACCACGGTTCGACAACGGGGAGCCGCGCATGTGCCACGAGCCTGACTTTGCCGTTCAGGCATCGCTTTGCGGCGGACACATCATCGCCTGGTACTTCAGTGGCGTGACATTCAGCACGCGCTTGAACATCACAGCGAAGGTGTTGGCGTCGGCGTAACCCAGGCGTGCGGCGACCTCGGGTATCGGCGTGCCGGTGGAAAGCTGGCACATGGCCTCGGACACGCGCATCTGCTCGCGCCACTTCGCGAACGGCATGCCCGTTTCGCGCTGGAAATGGCGGGCGAGCGTGCGCGAGCTCGCGCCGAGCCGGTCGCCCCAATGCTCCAGGGAGTCGGCGTTGGCGGGATGGTCCACCAGGACCTGGCAGATCTTGCGCAAACGCGGGTGCTGCGGCATCGGCAGGCGGCCCGCCTCGGCGGCGGTGTCGGCGAGGGCGCCCGTTGGCGTGGCCAGGGCATGGGCCGCCTCCAGAAGGGACGTGGGCGTGCCATTGATTTGCAGCGCGCTTTCGAGCAGCCGCGCGATGAGCTGCGACAACAAGTCCGCCAGGCTCCCCGGCTCGCGGGGGCGCGCGGGCTCGACCACCATCTGCAAGATCGCTTCGCGCAGCAGGCCGCTCACGGGCAGCAGCCGTCCTTCCACGTCGCCCAGCGCAGGGCACGGCTCGATATAGAGCGTGCGAAACGCGACCTTGCCGACCATCTCCAGTTCGTGCTCCACGCGCGGCGGCACCAGTAGCGCGCGATTGGGGCCCACCACCCAGCTTGCTGCGGGCGTGCGCACGCGGATCAGACCGCTCGTCGCGTAGAGGAGCTGCGCGCGCGGGTGCGTGTGCGCGATCTCGCGGGCGCCCGACTCGTATTCGATCGACTGGCCGAACACGTTGGGCAGTTCGCGCCGCGCGGCGCCCGTCCGCGAGCGCGACTCGTGCACTCCGGCGGGCAGGGCGGTGTCGGGCATGGTGTCCATTTGATGTGAAATTTCCCTAAATTCGTTCTAACCGGACGATTGTTGTCCTCGTGCGGCCCAAGGTTGTCCACCTCTGCGGCAGGGTCCCAGGTATCATTTGCAGCAGACAGGCTTGCTTCCGCCTTGCGCGGCGCCGGCCGTCTTCCAACAAGAAGTTCAAGTCCCTTCAAGCCAGCGCATTTGCCGAATCCCACAGCCTCCATTGTCAGGGAATTCGTGTCATCTGCAAAATTAATAAGACGCATTATCATTCACATTCAATCGGTAAATCGACGATGAAGGGACGCAAGAAGAACAAAAGGGCGGGGCGCCGCGGGATTTCGGCGCGCCTGGCCATGCTTGGCATGCCGCTCGCGCTTTCAGGCATGGCGCACGCCCAGCAGGCCGCTAGCGGGGATGGCACCGCGGCTCAATCGCAGCAATCTGCCCAATCGGCGCAGCCCGCCACCGGCGGCACGGTCACAACGGGCGCCGGTACGGGCGGCACGCTGCCCGCCGTGACCGTGTCGTCGAATCGCGAGTCGCCCACCGGCCCGACGGTCGGCATTGTCGCGAAACGCAGCATCACCGCCACGAAAACGGATACGCCCATCGTGCGTGTGCCGCAGTCGGTCTCGGTCGTCACACGCGAGCAGATGGACCAGCAGGGCGCCACGACCGTCGATCAGGCTTTGCGCTACACGCCAGGCGTCTACTCGCAGGACTCGACCGATTTCCGCTTCGACCAGCTGCGCGGGCGCGGCTTCGACTATGCGGAATATCTCGACGGGCTGATCCTCCAGCCGAGCGCCTACTACGCGAACCCGCGCATCGACCCGTACTTTCTCGAGCGCATCGAGGTGCTGCGCGGCCCGGCTTCGGTGCTGTACGGCGCGGGCAGCCCGGCGGGCATCGTCAACATGGTCTCGAAGATGCCGACCGAGGAGCCGGTGCACGAGTTGATGTTGCAGTTCGGCAATCACAACCGCTACGAGGCGGCCTTCGATCTGGGCGGCAAGGTGGACGAAGCGGGCACGGTGCTTTATCGCGTGACCGGTCTCGCGCGCGATGCGGACAGCCAGGTGGACGGCGTGAAGGACCAGCGCATCGCCATCGCCCCGAGCGTGACGATCCGGCCGACGAAGGACACCTCGCTCACGCTTTACGCGCAATACCAGCGCGACCCCGCGGGCGGCCTCTTCGATTCGCTGCCGGTGAGCGGGGTGGCCACCTACAACCCGAATGGCAAGATTTCGCCGGGCACGTATGTCGGCAATCCTGACGACGACTTCCTGCGCCGCACGCAGTATGCCGTCGGGTACAAGTTCGAGCAGAAGATCAACAACGTCTTCACGTTCCGCTCGAACGCGCGCTACATGCACGACGATATCGACTATCACCAGACCTTCTTCAGCAACTGGGCGAGTGGCTCGACCTCGGTGCTCAACATGAACGCGTTCCTGGATCGCGAGCATCTGAGCCAGTTCGCGATGGACAACCAGGTCGAAGCGAAATTCTCGACGGGCGCGGTGAAGCAGACGGTGCTGTTCGGCGTGGACTATCAGCGGCTGCTCAACGGCGTGAATTCGGGTACGGGCGCGGTGGGCACGCTCAATCCGTTCGTGCCCGACTACTCGTCGCTCAAAGCCATCACCACGACCAGCAAGCGCGTGGACACGGCCACCGACCAGGTGGGCGTCTACGTGCAGGATCAGATCGAATATGGCCGCTGGCTCGTCACGCTCGGCGCGCGCAACGACTGGACGTCGACCAACATCCAGACGCAGACCGCCACGACCAGCACGCTCCAGCATCAAACGCCGCACGCGTTCACGTGGCGCGGCGGCGTGTCCTATCTGTTCGACACGGGCATTGCGCCGTACTTCAGCTATGCGAAGTCGTTCCAGCCCACGGTCGGCACGAACTTCGCCGGCGACGCGCTCGTGCCGACCACGGGCGAGGAATACGAGGTGGGTATCAAGTACCAGCCGAAGAGCTACAACGCGCTCTACACGCTGTCGTTCTACAACCTCACGCAGCAGAACGTCACGACGCCCGACCTGCTGCATCCGGGCTCCGCGGTGCAGACCGGCGAGGTGCGCTCGCGCGGCATCGAGCTCGAAGGCCACGTGCAGCTCACCAACGAGCTCGCCATCCTCGGTTCGTACACGTATCTGAACCAGGTCGTCACGCAGAGCAACACGCCTTCGCAGCTCGGCAAGCGCCCGACCATCGCGCCGCGCAACATGGCGTCCCTGTGGGCCGACTACACGCTGCACGGCGGCCCGCTGCGCGGACTCGGCTTCGGCGGCGGCGTGCGCTATATCGGCATGTCGGCGGGGGATACGGCGAATACGTTCGACGTGGGTAGCGTCGTACTGCTCGACGCCGCCGTGCATTACGACATCGGCAACTGGAAGCTCTCGCTCAACGGCACGAACCTCACGAACCGCAAGTACGTGGCGTATTGCTCCGGAGGCGCGTGCTATTACGGATCGACCATCGGTGTACTCGGGACTGCCAGGTATCAGTGGTAAGCCGATCGTGCATGGCGCTTGAGCGCCGTGCAACCGCAGTGCGTTGCACGGGGCGTGGCGACACGCCCCGTGCTTGCTGGAGAACAGGATTTGGCAACACCCCTCATGCCTTCGAGGCAAACCTCGCGCACCGCGTGCGCGCGAGGCGCGGACGAACCGCTCTATACGATCGATGGCCTGTTCGTCGAGGCCGGCGAGCGCACCTTGCTCGCCGATGTGAGCCTGCAACTCGCGCGCGGCCGCGTATGCGGCCTGATCGGCCATAACGGCTCGGGCAAGACCACGCTGCTGCGCGTGCTCGCGCGCCAGCAGGCCGCCACGCGCGGCGCCGTGCGTTTTCGGGGCCGCGCGCTCGACGCTTGGGATGCGCGCGCGTTCGCGCGCGAGGTGGCCTACCTGCCGCAACATCCTCCGGCTGCGGACGGCATGACGGTGGGCGAGCTCGTCGCGCTCGGGCGCTACCCCTGGCATGGCGCGCTCGGACGCTTCAGCGCAAGCGACGCGCAGCATGTGGAGGAGGCCATGGCGCTCACCGATGTGCGGCGCTTCGCGCACCGCCACGTCGATCAGCTTTCGGGCGGCGAGCGTCAGCGCGCATGGCTCGCGATGCTGGTGGCGCAGGACAGCGACTGCCTGCTGCTCGACGAGCCGATCTCGGCGCTCGACGTGGCGCATCAGCTCGAAGTGCTCGGCCTCGTACGGCGGCTTTCGCAAGCGCGCGGGCTGGGCGTGGTGGTCGTGCTCCACGACATCAACATGGCCGCGCGCTTCTGCGACGAACTGATCGCGCTCTACAGTGGCCGCGTGCTCGTGCGTGGCACGCCCGCCGAAATCTGCCGGCCCGACGTGCTGAAGTCGATCTACGGCGTGCCGATGGACACGTTCGTCAACCCGCGCGGCGGCGTGCCCGTTTGCACGCCGCGTTGAAGGGGGCACGCATGGACCGGCGACAGATGCTTGGGCTGACGATCGCGGCGCTCGCGGGTGGATTCGGCGTGCACGCCGTTGCGCGGGGCGTGGCGCCGCCGCCCACGCGCATCGTGGCGATGGACTTCGGCCTCATCGAGATGCTGCTCACGCTGGGCGTGACGCCGCTCGCGACCTCGGTGCCGGACTGGTATCGGCGCACCAACGTTGCGCCACCTTTGCCGGAAGGCGTGATCGACATTGGCTTGCTGTATCAGCCGAATTTCGAGCTGCTCGAACAGTTGCGGCCCGATCTCTTCCTCATCACGCCCGCGCACGCTCCCATGCGCGGCCAGCTCGAACGCATCGCGCCGACGCTCACGCTCGCGCTCTCGGCGCCGGGCGTCGAGCCGTGGCGGCAGATCGGCGACGAGACCCGGCGGCTTGCGCGCAGGCTCGGGCGGGAGCGCCAGGGCGACGCGGCCATTGCGAGCGCCGAAGCGGCGCTTGCCGAGGTGCGCGAGCGTCTTGCGCGCCATGCGGACCTGGCGCGTCAGCCGCTATTCGTGGTTGAGTTCGTCGATGACCGTCATGTGCTCGCCTATGGACCGAACAGCCTGTTCGGCGATGTGATGACACGCGTGGGCCTGCGCAACGCGTGGCGTCACGAGACCAACGCGCGGGGCTATGCCGTGACCGATTTCACGCGTCTTGGCGGCGTGCCCGATGCGCGGCTCGTCTACATCGAACCGCTGCCCGACGCCGCGCGCGCGACGCTTGCGCATGGCGTGCTGTGGCAGAGCCTGCCTTTCGCGCGCGCGGCGCGCGTGACGGGCATGCCGAAGGTCTCGCAAGGTGGCGCGCTCTACAGCGGCGCACGTTTTGCGCGTCAGTTGCTTGAGACGCTGTTGCCTGAGGAGCCGCGCCATGCATGAACTTTCGATATCGCGCACGCCCGGCGTTTGGC
This sequence comes from Paraburkholderia unamae, assembly GCF_003096875.1. NCBI lineage: Bacteria > Pseudomonadati > Pseudomonadota > Betaproteobacteria > Burkholderiales > Burkholderiaceae > Paraburkholderia > Paraburkholderia unamae. The sequence goes on along the minus strand of NZ_QEOB01000010.1, from coordinate 227,797 downwards.
GCACACGCAGACCCTTGTTTGCATTGATCGCACTGCTGATTGTTTCGCTCGGGTTCACGCTACGTGGCTTGTCGGCGAAACTGCCGCCCGCCGACTGGACACAGGCGATCTTCTCGCCCGACGCGGACAACATTCGCGAGATGGTCGTGCACTATAGCTGGCTGCCGCGCCTCGCGCTCTCCCTGCTGTGCGGCGCGGCGCTCGCGCTGGCGGGCGTGGTGTTCCAGCAGGTGCTGCGCAATCCACTGGCGGAGCCCATGACGGTGGGGGTGTCCGCCGGCGCGTATCTCGCGTTGCTGCTCGCCGCGCTCTGGGCCCCCGCGTGGATGCTCGCCTGGCGCGAAGGTATTGCGCTCGCGGGCGGCGCGCTCGCCATGCTGTTCGTCTTCGCGCTTGCGTGGCGGCGTGCGTTCGCTCCTGTCACGCTCGTGCTCGGCGGCATGATCGTCAATCTCTATTGCGGTGCGGTGAGCCTCGCGCTTTCCATCGTCTACGAGCGCTCGCTCACGGCCATGTTCATCTGGGGCGGCGGCGCGCTCGCCCAGCAGGACTGGCACACCACGCTATGGCTGCTGCCGCGCGTGGCTGCATGCGCCGCCTTGTGCGCCGCGCTCGTGCGCCCGCTCACGCTCGTGGGCCTCGACGAGGCGGGCGCGCGCGGCCTGGGCCTCTCGCTCACGCGCACGCGCTTTGTCGCGCTGGCGGCCGCCGTTGCGCTCACGGCATTCGTGGTCGCGGCGGTGGGCGTGATCGGCTTCATCGGACTTGCCGCGCCTGCCATTGCGCGGGCGTGCGGCGCGCGCCGCCTGCGCGACCAGCTCACGTGGGCGCCCGTCATCGGCGCCTTGCTGCTGTGGGTCACCGATCAGGCCATTCAGCAAGCGGGCGGACTCGCGGGCGAACTGCTGCCCACCGGCGCGGCCACGGCGCTGTTCGGCGGCCCGCTGTTGCTGTGGCTCGTGCCGCGCCTGAAGGCGCGTGCGGCGCCGCCGCTCGTCGAGAGCGCACCTTCGCGCGCGGCGCGCACGCCCGGTTCGACGCGCGCGCTGCTGCTCGGTGCGGCCGGCGCGCTGGTTGTCGCTGTGGCGCTCGCGGCGAGCTTCGGTCGTGGCGCGGCGGGCTGGCATTGGGCCGACGCCGCCGAACTGGCGCGCCTCGCGCACTGGCGCGTGCCGCGCATCGCGAGCGCGCTTGCGGTGGGGGCGCTGCTCGCGCTCGCGGGCTCGCTCCTGCAACGCCTGAGCGGCAACCCGATGGCGAGCCCGGAGGTGCTCGGCATCAGCGGCGGCGGCATGCTCGGGATGATCGTATTGCTTCTCGCGGTGCGCGCGCCCGGCGCCACGCTCATGTTCGCCGCGTGCGGCGCGGGCGCGCTGCTCACGCTGCTCGCCATGCTGGCGCTCGCGCGGCGCAGCGGCTTCGCCACTGAACAGCTTCTGCTCGCGGGCATCGCGGTCGGTGCGCTTTCGCAAGCCGTGTTCGGTCTCGTGATTGCGGGCAGCGGGCCCTACGCCCCCTTGTTGCGCAACCTGCTGATGGGCTCGACCTATCTCATCGACGGCACGCTCGCCTCGGCCGCGCTCGTGCTCGCAGTCGTGCTGCTCGCGCTCGCGCTGCTGTGCTCACGCTGGCTCGACATCTTTCCGCTGGGTGCGCCGGTCGCGACTTCGCTCGGCGTACCGGTGCGTCGAGCGCGCTTCCTGATCCTGCTGCTCGCCGCATTGTCGAGCGCGGCGGCGGCCATGATCGTGGGGCCGCTGTCGTTCATCGGCTTGATGGCGCGCATGTGGTGCGGCGCATGGGCGTGCAGCGCGCCGCGGCCGAACTGCTCGCGTCCGCCTTGTTCGGTGCGCTCCTGATGGTGCTTTCGGACTGGCTGAGCCGCAACGTGATGTTTCCCCAGCAAATGCCGGCGGGCCTGCTTGCGATGATCGCGGGTGGCTTGTACCTGATGCTTTCGCTCGCACGATAAGGTTCGACGCCGTGGCGACACCCTGTTAGGCATACTGAAATAACAAGACCCCACAAGGAAAAATTTCGATGCATCAATCGAAACAGGACGGCACGGAGACAGCGCCTCCCACGCACGTGCTGCGCGAAGCGCTGCGCCTGATCGGGCGCTTCTGGCCGCTCACGCTGCTCGCAACGCTGATGGGCTGCATTGGCGGCTTTTCCACAGCCTGGCTGCTCGCTGCCGTCAACAACGGTCTTCACGAAGCGGGCGGCGTGAGCGCGCATACAGCGTGGGCGTTCGCTGCGCTGTGCGCGCTCACGGTGGGCGGCAACCTGATTGCGGGCGTTGGCAACAGCGCAGTGGGCCAGAAGGTGATCGCGGCGCTGCGCAAGGACATTGCGGCGCGCATCGTCTGTGCGCCGCTCGCCGCGATCGAGCATCATCGCGTGCACCGGCTGCTCGCCACGCTCAACAGCGACATCGACTCGGTCAGCGCCTTTACCTACAATTTTTCGACGTACGCCATCGCGTTTGCCGTCACGCTCGGCTGCCTCGTCTATCTGTTCGTGCTTTCGCCCGTGCTGTTCGGGCTCGCGGCCGTTGCGATCGTGGCGGGCCTGCTGCTTGCGCGCTGGTCGCGACGCCGCTGGGACGACTACTACAGCCGCGTGCGCGAGTCGCAGGACGAACTGCAAAAGCAGTATCGCTCGATTACCGAGGGCGCGAAGGAACTGCGCATGAATCGCGCGCGCCGCCTGCGCGTGTACCGGGAGCAACTGGGTGGCGCGGTCGATCTCATCGCACTGCTGAAGACTCGCGCGATGACGCTTTACTGGCTACAGGACAGCGCCTCGATGCTGCTCTTCTTCGTGGTGATCGGCGCAATCGTCGCGCTACAGCCACGGCTTGGCGTCGAGCCAGCCGTGGTGAGCGGCTTTGTGATCGTGCTGCTCTATGTGATGGGGCCGATCCAGCAGTTGTCGGGCGCGCTGCCGGCGTTCGGCCAGGCGCAGGTTGCGTTTCGGCGCATTGCCGAACTCTCGGCGGGCTTCGCTCACTGCGAGCCCGACCTGCTGATTGCGCAGGGCGGCGAGCACGCGCATGCCCCTGCCTTCGAGCGCATCGCCCTGCAACGCGCGTCGTATGCGTTTCCCGCGCCAGGCGGCGCGCGCGGCTTTACGCTTGGGCCCGTCGACATGGAGGTGAGGCGAGGCGAGATCGTGTTCATCGTGGGCGAGAACGGCAGCGGCAAGACCACGCTCGTGAAGCTGCTGCTCGGACTCTATGCGCCGCAGGAAGGGGCGCTGCTGCTCGACGGCGCGCCCGTGAGCCACCATGACGTGGACAGCTTTCGACAGCTTTTTTCCGTCGTGTTCGCCGACTACTTCCTGTTCGACGATTTCGTGGCGAGCGATCCCGCAATGATCGCACGGGCGCAGGCGATGATCGAGCGCCTTGAAATCGCGCACAAGGTCAGCGTGGAAAACGGTGCGTTCACGACCACGGATCTATCCACGGGCCAGCGCAAGCGGCTCGCGCTCGTCCAGGCGATGCTGGAAGCGCGGCCGGTCATCATGCTCGACGAATGGGCGGCCGATCAGGATCCGACGTTTCGCGGCGTGTTCTACCGTGAGTTCCTGCCGGAGCTCAAGCGCCTCGGCAAAACGGTGATCGCCGTGTCGCACGACGACCGCTTCTTCGACGCCGCCGATCGCGTGATACGCGTGAGCGAAGGGCAAATTGTCGAAGTCATCGGGCAAGGGGCGGGGCGGCCTTCGGTGGCTTGAAGGTCGCCGCCGCGAGCGCGTGGAGGGACGCATCTCCCTCCACGTACAACGGCAGACGGTTACTGCGCGAGCCAGCCGCCGTCCACCTTGAGCTCCGCGCCGCGCATTTCGGCGGCCGCCTCGGAGCACAGAAACGCGGCGACGCCGCCAATCTGCTCGACGCTCGCAAAGCGCGCCGACGGCTGCTTTTCGCCGAGCAGTTTCAGCGTGGCGTCCTCGACGGAGATCGATTCGCGATGGGCGAGATCGTCGATCTGCTTCTGCACGAGCGGCGTGAGCACCCAGCCCGGACAGATCGCATTGACGGTGACGCCGCTGCGCGCCGTCTCCAGCGCGGCCACCTTGGTGAGCCCGATCACGCCGTGCTTGGCCGCGACATATGCCGACTTGCCGACCGAGCCGACGAGCCCGTGCACCGAGGCGATATTGATCACGCGTCCCCAGCCCGCCGCGCGCATGATGGGCAGCGCCGCGCGTGTGGCGTGAAACGTCGCGCTCAGATTGATCGCGATGATCTGATCCCAGCGTTCGATCGGGAAATTCTCAATCGTTTCGACGTACTGAATGCCCGCATTGTTGACGAGGATGTCGAGGCCGCCGAACGTGCTCGCCGCGAAGGCCACGAGCGCTTCGATCTCGGCGGGGCGGCTCATGTCCGCGTTGTGATGCACGGCGCGCACGCCGGTCGCTTCGATCTGGGCGAGTGCGGCCGCCGGGTCGCCGAAGCCGTTGAGCACGATATTGGCGCCCGCCCGGGCGAGCGCCGTTGCGATGCCGAGTCCGATGCCGCTCGTCGATCCGGTGACGACGGCTGTTTTTCCGGCGAGGGCAGGCGTGTTGAGGAGTTGCATGAGTGAGCCTCGTGTGAGTGCCGGTCAGACGATACCGGTGAGATAGAACACGGCGATGACGAAGAAGACGGCAAGCGTCTTGATGATGGTCACCGCGAAGATGTCGCGATACGACTCCCGGTGCGTGAGGCCCGTGACCGCGAGCAGCGTGATGACCGCGCCGTTGTGCGGCAGCGTGTCCATGCCGCCGCTGGCCATGGCCACGACGCGGTGGAGCACTTCCATCGGAATGTGCATGGCCTGCGCGGTCTTGATGAAGGTGTCCGACATGGCCGCGAGCGCGATGCTCATGCCACCCGATGCCGAGCCCGTGATGCCCGCGAGCGCGCTCACCGAAACGGCGGCGTTCACGAGCGGATTGGGAATCGCCTTGAGCGCGTTGCCGATCACGAGGAAGCCGGGCAGCGCCGAGATCACGCCGCCGAAGCCATACTCCGACGCCGTGTTGAGCGTGGCGAGCAGCGCGCCGCCCACCGCCGTTTTCGTGCCGGTCGCGAAGCGTTCCTTCACGCGGCCGAACGCCGTGACGATGACGAGCAGAATGCCGAGCAGCAGCGCGCCCTGCACGGCCCAGATGGCCACGACGCTCTTGACCGGCACGGTCACGGGCGCATGAATGCCGGGCAGCACATCGGGCGCGACGGTGAAGCTCTCGCCGTACCACTGCGGAATCCACTTGGTCAGCAGGAAGTTGGCGACGCCAACGAGCACGAGCGGTGCGATGGCGAGCAGCGGGTGCGGAAGGTTGCCCGTTTCCACGCGCTCCGGCTCGTTCTCGAGCGACGTGCCATAGCCTTCACCCTTGGCCATCGCGCTGCGGCGGCGCCATTCGAGGTAGGTGAGCCCGACCACGATGATGAAGACCGAGCCGATCACGCCGAGCCAGGGCGCGGCCCACGCGGTCGTCTTGAAGAACGTGGTGGGGATGATGTTCTGGATCTGCGGCGTGCCGGGCAACGAATCCATCGTGAACGTGAAGGCGCCGAGCGCGATCGCGCCAGGCATCAGGCGCTTGGGAATGTTGCTCTGGCGATAGAGTTCGGCCGCGAACGGATAGACCGCGAACACCACGACGAACAGCGACACGCCGCCATACGTGAGCAGCGCGCACACCGCGACGATCACGGCGTTGGCGCGCGAGCGGCCGATATAGCGGATTGCCGCGGCCACGATCGCCTCGGAGAAGCCCGATAGTTCGATGACCTTACCGAATACGGCGCCGAGCAGGAACACGGGGAAGTAGAGCTTCACGAAGCCCACCATCTTCTCCATGAAGATGCCGGAGAACACGGGCGCGACGGCGGCGGGATCGATCAGCAGGACGGCGCCCAGTGCGGCGATGGGCGCGAAGAGGATGACGCTGTAGCCACGGTAGGCCACGAGCATCAGGAACGCCAAAGCGGCGATCACAATCACAAAGGACATCTTGTCTCCAGTTGGTTTATTCGTGTGCAGGCACGTTTGCTTGTTCCGCGCTTCGAAGACGGCGCGACCGCGCTATAGAGCACGATATGTGCCAATGCGCGGCAAGCCTTGCGGGAGGCGGCGCGGCGAAGCTTGCGGCAGGGCGGGTGGCATGCGCCGGATGGTTGCGCGGGCAAGGTGTCTCAAATCCGGGACGGCCTGGGTGCGTGCGCACGCCGCCGACGTCAGGCGCATGTGAAATGGCCTTGAATATCAGGCATGCGGCGCATTCTCATTTCTGAGATAATCTGTCCCGAAAACGAGAATCCACGGGCCGGAACAGGCCGCGAACTGCCAAAAGACATCGAATGGAAATGGAAACGACCGCGCTGCTGGCCGACTACGACCACGTGCGCAAACTGGCGATGCAGTCGCTCTTTCAGTCGCTGGAAAACTTCAGCGAAGGCACCGTGATCGTCGATCGCAACGCGCGCGTGGTCTGGATCAACAAGCACTACGCGGCGCGCTTCGGGTTTGACGACCCGGCGGCGGTGATCGGCCTCGACTGCGAAAGCGTTATTCCAAACAGCATGATGCGCGACGTGGTGAAGGGCGGCGAACCCATCCTGCTCGACATTCTCGAAACCGATCGCGATCCGATCGTCGTCACGCGCCTGCCGATCAAGGACGACACCGGCGAAACGATCGGCGCGGTCGGCTTCGTGCTGTTCAACGAGCTCAAGGGACTGTCGCCGCTCTTTAGCCAGTACGCGCGGCTGCGGGCCGAACTCATCAGCACGCGCCAGTCGCTCGCGCAGGTGCGGCGCGCGAAGTACAGCTTTTCCAGCCTGATCGGCACCAGCGCCGTGAGCCTCGAAGTCAAGCGCCAGGCGCGCCGCGCCGCGCGTCTCGCGTCGCCGGTGCTCCTGCTTGGCGAAACGGGCACGGGCAAGGAGCTGCTCGCGCACGCCATACACGGCGCGTCCGGTCGCGCGGACGGCCCGCTCGTCACGGTGAACGTGGCGGCGATTCCCGACACGCTGCTGGAGCTGGAGTTCTTCGGCGCCGAAGCCGGCGCGTACACGGGCGCGGAGCGCAAGGGGCGCATCGGCAAGTTCGAGCTGGCCCAGGGCGGCACGCTTTTTCTCGACGAGATTGGCGACATGCCGCTCGCGCTTCAGGGCAAATTGCTGCGGGTGTTGCAGGAACAGGAATTCGAGCCGCTCGGGTCGAATCGTATCGTGCGCACCGACGCGCGCATCATTGCCGCGACGTCGGCGGATCTGCCCGCGCTGGTCGCGCAGGGCCGCTTTCGCGCGGACCTCTACTATCGCATCAACGTGCTCACGATCCGCGTGCCGCCGCTGCGCGATCGCCTCGCCGACATCGAAGCGATGGCCTATGCGATTCTCGACAAGCTATCGGTGGAAAGCGGGGCCGTGCATCTCGAACTCGACCGCGACGCGCTCGCGGTGCTGTGCGCGTACCATTGGCCCGGCAACGTGCGCGAGCTGCGCAACACGCTGGAGCGTGCCGTGCTGCTATCGGAGAACGAGCGGATCGACGCGCGTTCGCTCGCGCGCTTCATCGGTGACGGGCGCGACGATCGCGATGAGCGCAACCCGCTCGACTCTCGCGCCGGACAGCAGACGCCTCACGCGCCGCTCGCCACACCGCTTGCCGCGCCGCCGGATCAAGCCGATGCACCGCAATATGACGAGGCGATGCAGGCGTTCGAACGGCGCTTTCTCACCGACGCGCTGCGCGCGGCGGGCGGTCACGTGACGAAAGCCGCCGCACAGATCGGCATGGCGCGCGCGACGCTATACCGTCGCATCGTTGCGCTGGGTATCGAGGTTTGATGGCGCGCCTTCGCGCCATCAACCGCCTGCAATGAGCTTGCGCCGCGCGGCCTTCACGCGCGCGAAATGCGCTTCGTCCCAGTCGTAGAAGCCCGCGCCGCTGCGCACGCCCACGCGGCCCGCACTGACTTGCGCGCGCAACAAATCGATCACGTCTTCGTCCTTCGCGAGTTCGGGCATGAGGTGCGAGGAGATGTCGACGAAGGTGTCGAGGCCGCCCATGTCCGCGCTCTCGAACGGGCCGACGATGCCCCAGCGGCGGCCAAGCGACGCCTTCATCACGCGATCGACCACCTCGGGGCTCGCCGCGCCCGAGCGCACGATGTTGAGCGCCTCGCGCAGCACCGCGAACTGCAAGCGGTTGCCGACGAAGCCCGGAATCGCCTTGGCGAGCACAACGGGCTCCATGCCGATCGCGCGCATGAGCGCTTCCGCCCGTGCGGTCACCGCGGGCGTGGTGGCGCTTCCCGGCACGACTTCGACGAGCGGGATCATGTGGGGCGGATTCCAGAAGTGCGCGATCACGAAACGCTCGGGCGCGGCCAGCGGCTGCGCGAGCAGGTCGGGCTCGAAGCCGCTCGTGTTGCTTGCGAGAATCGCATCGGGGGCGAGCACCGCGCCGAGCTGCGCATAGAGCCGGTGCTTGAGATCGAGCACTTCGGGCACGGCCTCGAAAACGAACTGGGCGTCGGCCATCGTGTCGAGCGACGCGCTCGTTTCGATACGCGCGAGCGCCGCCGCGCGAGCAGCCGCGTCGATGCGGCCCGCATCGATCAGCTCGTCGAGCACGGCTTCGGCTTTTGCCGCCACGCTTGCGAGCCGCGCGGGATCGACGTCATGCACGATCGTGCGCAGGCCGTGCAGCGCACACTGTGTAGCGATGCCGACGCCCATCAACCCTGTGCCGACCACGCCCGCCACTGTTACCGTTTCGTTCATGCCTTGCGTTCTCCATGCTGTTTCTGATCCGGGGCCGACAGCATAGCGCTTCGTGCGCGCGCATGCGACGCAAGCCTCGACGCTCGTGTAAAGCCCGCTCTTTTGCGGGTGGTCCACGATTGAATAAAAACAATTCCTGTTGCATATTAGGTTCTGTCGATTAATCGACTCAATTTTTTCTCGCCGGGAACGCCGTTTTGCTGAAAACCGGCCGAAGCGAAGAAGGATAAAACGGCATGAAATCGTCAAAACCTGCTACGCTAAAGCGCACGTCAACCAGGCTTGCGGGTCTTGTACCAAGGCGTTGCCGGCCGTACCGCAGAGCAGGGTGACGCTGTTGCGCGAGACTCATGCGCCCCCGTTTTATCCGCTTTCCGAAGATTGAATGATTCGTCGATCGACATTGAATGGCTGTTTAACTAAAACGCGGTTTCAATTGCTTTACGGTGAATCACCAGTATGGATGAGCTACTTGAACGGCTTTCGCAAAAGGTTGTGTCGGCGAATAATCTTGAAGGTCTCGTGCGGCCGCTGCTCGAGATGCTTGGGATATTGACCGGACTCGAGTCGACATACCTGACTTCGGTGGATTTCGGCCGCGAGGTGCAGACCGTCCTTTATTCGCGCAACGAAGGCAACGCGCAGATCACGGAGGGCTTGCAGGTCCAGTGGTTTGACACCTTGTGCCAGCGCAGCCTGGAAAGCGGGCGGCGCGTCGTGAGCAATGTGCGCGAAATCTGGGGCGATTCGCGCGCGGCCTCCGACCTCGAGATCTGCACGTATGCGAGCGCGCCGGTGTGTGCGGAAAGCGGAGCGGTGATCGGCACGCTATGCGGTATCAGCCGGGAGAGCCTGGAAATCAGTTCGCGTGCGCGCGGTGCGCTGAACGTGTTCGCCAAGCTGATTTCGGAGCATATCGAGCGCGAGCGGCTCATCGAGCAACTCACGCTTGCCAACGAGCATCTCGCACGCCGCGCGCTCATCGACGAAATGACGGGCCTGCCGAACCGGCGCGCGCTGCATGAGGAACTCGGTCGCCTGATGGCAAGCGCCGCATCGGACGGCGCCTATGTTGCGGTTTGCATGATCGATCTGGACGGCTTCAAGGAACTGAACGATCGACGGGGTCATGCGGTCGGCGACCAGTTTCTGCAAACGTGCGCCGAACGGCTGTTGACGGCGACCTCGGGCAAGGGGCTTCTCGCGCGCATTGGCGGCGACGAGTTCGCGTTCGTTGCGGCTGCGTCCGCCGACTACGATGAGGCTGCGAGCCTGGCGGAAGTCATCGCCGGGAGCATAACGGCCGTGACCACGGGCGACTACATTTTGCCGAACGTTCGTCTGCATTACGCGGGGGCGACGGCCGGCTGCGTGGCGGTGCGCTTCGCCACGATCCAGCAGGCGCTCGATCAGGCGGACCAGGAGATGTATCGCGTCAAGCGTTCGCGTCACGCCGCACGCGGCGGCAAAAGTACATGGACATTCAACCAGGGCAGCGCGTGACGGTTGCGCGCACCGGTCCAACAACAACCGCCGGCAGGCTGTTCGCACTGTCGCACCGATCGCCTACGGGGGAGCCATGCGTCCCGAAGTGGTGCTGGATACCGAGAAGCAGGCACTGCAACGCCTGCTGGACATCGCGCGGGGCAATACGGGCCAGGCCCTGCGCGTGGCCGACTTCCTGCTTGCCTGGTGGAACCCGGCGGCCTGCGGCCGCTACGATCTGACGACGGCGTGGAGTCTTGACGACGACATTGTGGATGACGTGATCACGGTGTTTCGTCTTGCGTCGCGCGTGAAGCGCTACCCCGATGCGCTGGGCTATGGCGCGCAGTTCGAAGCGGTCGTGGCTGCGTGGCGGCCGGAACTCGTGCACGAAGAACGCGACGCGCCGCGTTAAGCGGTCAAGCGCAGGAGAAGCGCAGGTCAGGCGGCGCGCAACGTTCACCGGCAATGGAAAGTTGCCGTGGCTACCCGTGCCGCAGCACATAACCAAGACTGAATATCAATCAGCAATGAGCACGGTATTGAACGACGATTCACCCCACACGTACGACGTCGTCGCGACCCCGCCCGGTCGCCTGTTGCTGCCGCCGGAACCACCCACGCTCGCGGCCGGCATCGTCCACAGCAGTTTCAGCGTTCAAGGAGACGCGCGCCGAAGCTTTCTGGCCTGGCAGGAGCGGATGAGTCCCGTCTACGACATACGGCCTGCGTCGAAGCAGCCTGAAGACACGTTCGACGCATCGCTGTCGCGTTACACGATCGACGACATGAGCCTCTTCGACTTTCGCACCGGACCGAACGTGGCGGTGCGATCGTTGGGCCGGGTGTCGACAGAGAGCATTCGCGACATCACGTTCAGCGTGTTTCTGGAAGGACAGCCGGGGCAGTTCCTGGACGCAAAATCGCGCTCGCAAGCGGCTCAGTCGTTCCCCACGCCGCACACGCCGTCCATTCTCGCGCTGGACATGGACCAGCCGTGCACGATCCGGAGTTTCCCCGGCCGGATATTGCTCCTGTTCGTGCCCCGCGCCCTGGTGGAAAGATCGATTCCCGATGCGGCCTCGCTGCATGGTCGCTGGGTTCACGCCAACACGCCGCTGACGCGTCTTCTGATCGAGCAAGTGGTGGCGCTCAGGCTAAGCATCGTTGGATTGAGCCAGGCGCAAGCGCACGCGTCCTTCTTGACGGCGGTCGAACTGGTCCTGGCGGCTTTCAGCCGTCAAGCTGGTCTTGCCGGTAACGCGCGCGCCGCGGTGCGCGCGGCGGCATACGGGCAGGTCCGGCGATACGTCGAGGCCAATCTGCATGATCCGGGCCTGTCGCCCGATAGCGTGCTGGCGTCACTGCATCTCTCTCGCGCCAGCATGTACCGCCTATTCGAGCATGAAGGCGGCCTGGCCGCTTATATCCGCAACCGCAGGCTGCGAATGGCGGCTGATGAACTGGTGCGCTTTCCTCATGTGGCGATCCGCGACATTGCCGCGGGGCTGGGTTTCAATGATGCGTCCAGCTTTACGCGCGCCTTCCGCCGGGCCTTCGACGTCGCGCCGCAGGAGTTGCACGAGTACGCGCCGTTGCTCCATCGCGGGTACGCGGAGCGCGTGCGTTTCAAATAGCGCCTGCGCCGCTCTCCACAAACGCAATCAACGCCCGCACGCCCGCACGCCCGCACGCACGCACGCACGCACGCACGCACGCACGCATCGGCTCGGTGAAATCCCTGGCTCGCATTTAGCCAGGTATTACCTGCTCGGGCGCTTCAGTCGCTACATTGCTTCCCAACGGCCGCCATCGCGGCCGGGCAACGGCGACCCCCACAATGTCCCCGCAAGAGCGGCCCATGCCGATCTCGACCCGTCCCCGCGCGCGCTCCGTGCGGCGCATTGCGGCTTGCCTGCGCGAGCGTCTCGCCCCCATTCCATCACGCAAACCGAGAGGAAACGAAACATGTCCAAGCGCATTCTCATCATCGCCGGCGACTTCGTTGAAGATTACGAACTGATGGTGCCGTTCCAGGCGCTTGCGGCCGTTGGCCATACGGTGCACGTCGTCGCGCCCGACAAGCGCGCGGGCGACGCCATCCGTACCGCGATCCACGACTTCGAAGGCGATCAGACCTACACCGAAAAGCGCGGCCACAACTTCACTCTGAACGCCGACTTCGCCTCGACGAATCCCGCCGACTACGACGCGCTGCTCGTGCCCGGCGGCCGCGCGCCCGAATATCTGCGTCTGAACGACACGGTGATCGAGTGGGTGCGCCATTTCGCCGAAGCGAAGAAGCCGATCGCCGCCGTGTGCCACGGCGCGCAACTGCTGGCGGCGGCGGGCGTGATCGAAGGCCGGCGCATCGCCGCGTACCCGGCCTGCGCGCCGGAAGTGAAGCTCGCGGGCGCGCAGTACGCCGCGCTCGACTGGCCCGACGCGATTACCGACGCGAACTTCGTCACCGCGCCCGCATGGACCTCGCACGCAAACTGGCTCGCGCAGTTCCTCGCGCTGCTCGGCACGCGCATCACGCATTGAAGGAGCACGACGTGGCCAAGCTCATTCACACCATGATCCGTGTGCGCGATCTCGAACGCTCGCTTGCCTTCTATGACGCGGTGCTCGGCATGACGCCGAGCCATCGCCTCGATTTCGACGACTTCTCGCTCGTGTATCTGCGCAACGCCGAAGCCGACGCCGAAATCGAACTCACCTGGAACAAGGGCCGCGAGACGCCGTACACGCATGGCGACGGCTATGGCCACGTCGCGGTGGTGGTCGACGATGCGCGCGCCGAGCGCGAGCGCCTGCTCGGTCTCGACGCCGGCCTTGGCGTCGCGCCGAAAGATTTGCGCGAGTTCAGGAACGACGCGGGCGAGTTGCTCGCACGCTACTTCTTTATCGAAGACCCCGACGGCTACAAGATCGAGGTGCTGGAAAAGCACGGGCACTATCGCTAGCCCGGCACCTGCCCGCGCGTAAGGACGCCAACAGTCCGCGCGCCAACATGGAAGGAGACGACGATGACAGGCAAGACCATAGGCATTGCTCTCGATGAGCGGGCGGCGGGCCGCACGCGTGCGCGCATCGCGCTCACGCGCCGCGAATGGCTCAAGGGCACGGGTATTCTGATCGGCACGCTCGCGGTATCTTCCTCGCTCGCGGTGTTCGCCCCCAGCCGCGTGTGGGCGCTCGAACTCCAGCATCTCGACACGCATCAGGGCGCCGTACTGCTCGCGATGACAAAGCAACTGTTCCCGCACAAGACGCTCGACGACGCCGTGTACGCGCTCGCGGTGAAGGATCTCGACGCCAAGGCGCAGGGCAGCGCGGCCGTGCGCAAGCAACTCGCCGATGGCGTGCAGGCGCTCGACAAGGCGGCCCCCGGCGGCGACTGGACGAAGCAGTCGGGCGACGCGCAGGCGCGCGACGTCGCCGCCATCGCGGGCACGCCGTTCTTCGAGACCGTGCGCAGCACGGCCGTGGTGTCGCTCTACAGCAGCACGCTCGCGTACCAGCACTTCGGCTATGGCGCGAGCGAGGGCGACGGCGGCTATCTCTTCAAGGGCTTCAACAATCTCGCGTGGCTGCCTGACCCGCCCGCACAGGACAGCGGCCCTGTTCCAGCGGCGTGACTTCGGGAGACCCAACATGGCAACGACTCAAGGCAGCACGCAAGGCAGCAAGCGTTTTTCGCTCGACGACAGCCATGTCGTCGTCATCATCGGCTCGGGTGCGGGCGGCGGCACGCTCGCGAACGAACTCGCGCAAAAGGGCATCGACGTGGTCGTGCTCGAAGCGGGCGGACACAACACCCAGGCCGATTTCAAAACGGAAGAGTGGGACGCGTTCAAACTGCTTTCCTGGCTCGACACGCGCACGACCTCGGGCACCTGGCGCGTCGCGAAGGATTTCCCCAATCTGCCCGCGTGGATCTGCAAGACGGTGGGCGGCACGACCACGCACTGGGCGGGCGCGAGCCTGCGCATTCAGCCGCACGAATTCAAGGCGCGCACGACCTACGGCGCGATCGACGGCGCGACGCTGCTCGACTGGCCCGTCACGCGCGAGGATCTCGATCCGTACTACGACCGCGCCGAGAAAAAGATGGGCGTGACGCGCACGAACGGGTGGCCCGGCCTGCCCGGCAACAACAACTTCAAGGTGATGTTTGCGGGCGCAACCAAAGTGGGCTATCGCGAGTGCAATACGGGGCACATGGCGATCAACAGCGTGAATCGCGACGATCGCAGCCACTGTTACCAACGCGGTTTCTGTTTTCAGGGCTGCCGCTTCGGCGCCAAGTGGTCCACGCTCTACACCGAGATACCGAAGGCGCTGGCAACGGGGCATATGGAATTGCGCCCGCGTTCGCATGTCGCGCGCATCGAGCACGACGCGCACGGCAAGGTGAACGCCGTGCTCTATTACGACGACAAGGGCAAGCTGCAACGCCAGAGGGCGCGCGTGGTGGCGGTGGCGGGCAATTCGATCGAAACGCCGCGCCTGCTGCTCGCCTCGGCGTCGAGCCGCTATCCGAACGGCCTTGCCAATTCGTCTGACCAGGTGGGGCGCAACTACATGCGCCACACCACGGGCTCCGTGTATGCCGTGTTCGAGGACAAGGTCGAGATGTACAAGGGCACGACGATGGCCGGCATCATCGAGGACGAGGCGCGCTTCGACCCGAAGCGCGGTTTCGCGGGCGGCTATCACATGGAGACGATCTCGCTGGGCCTGCCGTTCTATGCCGCGTTTCTGAATCCCGGTGCATGGGGCGCGGATTTCACGCGCGCGATGGATGCGTATCCGTACACGGCGGGCATGTGGATCGTTGGCGAGGACATGCCGCGTGCGAGCAATCGTGTTACGCTCAATCACGGCGTGAAGGATCAGTACGGCCTGCCGGTCGCCAACGTCCATTTCGACGACCATCCCAACGATCAGGCCATGCGCGAGCACGGCTTCAAGCAGGGCGCGGCCGTGTACGACGCGGCGGGTGCGAAGACCGTGTATCGCGTGCCGCCTTACCCGTCAACGCATAATCTCGGCACGGCGCGCATGAGCGCTCGCGCGCAGGATGGCGTGTGCAACAAGTTCGGCCAGGCGCACGATATGGCGAACCTGTTCATTTCGGATGGCAGTCAGTTCACCACCGGCGCGGGCGAGAATCCCACGCTGACCATCGTGACGCTCGCAATCCGCCAGGCCGACTATATCGCCGGGCAGATGAACCGGCGCGAAATCTAGTGGCCGCGCGTCGCGGCGCGCCAGAGGCGCCGCGACGCAGCCACACTTCAATGAGGTTGACCGCATGTGCAATGTTTATGTCAACGCCGATCCGATCCTGTATGAATCGCGCACGCGCGCGCTGCGCATTCATGGCGTCGTGACCACGGTGAGGCTCGAAAATCTCTTCTGGGACGTGCTCCAGGAAATCGCCAACCGCGAGAACATGACCACGACCCAGTTCGCCGTGAAGCTCTACGACGAACTGCTTGCGCTGCGCGGCGAGGAGCCGTTGAATTTCGCGTCGTTCTTGCGCGTGTGCTGTTTGCGTTATCTGTCCACGAGCGCCGCGCGCAACGAGGCTGCGGGCGACGTGCCGCGCAATGCCGCGTTTCAGCCCCGAGTCGTGAAAGCGGCCGTGTGAGCGCTCGCGCGCTTACTGCGTTTCTGCGCTCAACGCATCCTGGGGCTGCGTTTGCATCGTGTCGGGCGCATTGAGTGTTGCATCGCGCACGTGGCGCCCGCCAATCCATTCGTCGAGCCAATAGGCGCCGTGCTGGTGCCGCGCGATGCCATTGCAGCCTTTCACGAGCAGGCTGCCGTCCACGAGATCGCTCAGGCCGGTGATCGCGCCTTGTTCGTGGATCGTCCAGCACGCGCTCGCGCGGCGATCCGGATCATCCGGATCGCCGTTTAACCGAAAGACGCTATCGCTCACGGTGACGCTGGGCTGCCCCGTGGTCATGCAGGCGAGCGGAGTGCTGTCGCGGTACACGCGCGGCTGGCTCGATGGATCGAGCAGGTCGTGGATGGCGATGCGGTCCCTGCGTATCTCGACGATCGTGTGCGCGTCGGCGGTCACGGCGAAACGCGTGTCCTCCCATACCTGGTCGTCAAGCGTACGGATCGGGCCGCCCGTTTCATCGAACACGCACCAGCGTGTCGCGCCGAATACGGCGAAAGCGGGGCGCGGTGGTGCGGTGGGGCATGCCGTCGCGCCTTCGGTGTCCAGATCCACTGGCGGGCGCGCATTGCGATCGATCGCAGGCAGGCCGCTGAGCCTCGTTTTCCGCCCGGCGGCGCGATCGATCACGTCCACGTGCTGCTCGTCGCCGCGCCGCATTTCAGCGAAAAACCGCCGCTCGGTTCCGGCGCTGATGCGCGTGAGCGCAAACCCGCGCGCAGGCACGCCCTCCACAAGCCGCTCAAAGGAAGCCGCGTTGTAAAGCGCGTAACGGGATGCGGACGCGATCATCAAACTCCCGCGCGCCACGACCGCCTCGCGAATCTTGCCGCCTTCGATCGTCAGTGTGTGCAGGCGCTCGGCGTTTTCCGCCCAGATGTGGACCGCCTCCTTACCGATCGTGGCGAACCGGCGGCCTTCGAGCAACTTCACGTCGAAGACCTTTTCTTCGCCAGCGCAGAGGATCTGCGGCGGGTCTTCCCGGTCGAGTCGCACGAGCGACGCGCTGCCCTGGTGCACCAGCACGATCGCATTCGCGCCGATCGCGAAGCCTTTGGCGTGGTCGTCGCCGGTCAGCGACAACATGCGATGTCCGACACACGCGCCGTCGTCCAGGCGATAGGCGAGCGCATGCAGGCATTCGGCATTTGTGTCTTCGTACAGGCACACCGCGACGTCGTCGTGCAGCGTGACGTGGGTCTGGTTGCGCACATCGTGGTCTTGCGGGAAGGCCAGCGTGGCTATGCCGTCCGCGTCGAGTCCTTCGCCACGCCGTTTCCAGAACGACCAGCAGATGTCGCTGTCGTCCCAGAGCAACAGGTGGTCCGGTGTGAGCAGTCGTGCCTCGGCAAGGTTGCCTGAGTTAGGCACGCGCATGAGCGGTTCGCGGTCGGCGCAGCGCCACAGCACAGCGTCCTGATCGTCCTCCCAGGTGAGCGCGTGCGCGTCGCCCACCTGAAGGCCGCCGCAAATACGCGGAGGCGGCGCGACATACGCGCAGTCGAAGCGCACGAGCGTCGACCAGATCGCGACCAGCACGGTGCCGTCGTCGAGCGGGCGAACCGCGTCGACCCATGTGCGGCCGTCGAACACGGCGCGCGGCTTGCCCGTGTGGGGTTCCCACGTGCGCACCACGCCTTCGTCGAGCGCCCACGAGACGATCGTGCCGTCGGGCAGGTCGATCGCATCGTCGATGAAATGGGCGTGCCCTGTCATGCGCGCCACGACGCGGCCGTTGATCGGGTCGCGGCGTTCGAGGCTCCGGTCGGCGTCGAGCCTGCGGTCGCGCCAGAAACGTTGAAGGAGCATGCCGTCGCGGCACAGCGACATGCCGGTGATCTTGCCGTCGCCGGGCCAGTCGGCTAGCAACACGCCGCCCGCCGACCAGCGGCGCAGGGCGTGGTGCTCGTCGTCGCTGTGCCAGTCGCAGAGTTCGCCGTTGGGCAGGCGCAGCACGCCCTGGAAAAAGTATTGGCCTTCGTCGGCGCTCACCGTTGTCGTGCGGCGCGGATCGAGCACGGCGAGCGCGGGGCGGCCGGGCCCGTCGAGCACGACGATGCGGCCGTCCTCCAGCCAGAGCGCCGCGCTGCCGTCGCCGAGCGAGGTCGCGCTTCGCACGGCGACCGGCGCGCCGGACGGCCCGGAGGCGTCGCCGGTAGCTTGCGCCACGAGCGGCGCGAGTTCCTGCGACTCGCCGTTCCACGCGATGCGCGCGGGGCCCTCTGCGTCGGCACTGCTCCAGCTCAGCACGCGCGGCGATGTGGCAGAACCGGTTGCGCTCGCAACGATCAGGTCGCCGCCGTCGAGCAGGCGCAGCGTGTCGGCAGTTTCGACGTTCCAGAGCCAGCGCTCCACGACATCCTCTTCGCGCCTGGCGCGCACGATCACGCGTTGCGCGTCGAACGCTTCCAGATCGGCGTAGTCGCCGCCGTGATCCAGCCGCGCGTGGTGCTGGAAGTCCGCGATGCGACGCGACTCGACACACTCGCCATAGGTGATCGCAAGGTAGTCGGCGCCGCAGCGGACCATGCCCTGCAACGGCGCGCCGCCCGCGTCGAACACGCCCGTGCAGGCGCCGTCGTCAAGCGACCAGATGCGCAGTGTCCCGTCGAGCGAGGTGCTGGCGATGCGAGCGCCGGGCAGTTCGACAAAGTCGGTCACGCTGTTACGATGCCCGTGCAGTTCGAGTTCGACGAGGCCGCTTTCGAAGTCCCAGATGCGCACGAAGGTGTCGTACAAGCCGCGGCGTCCTTCGAATCTTTCGGTATCCTTATCGGCGTCTGGCGCGTTGCCGAGCGTGGCGAGCCGGCCGCCTTCCAGCACGCGCAGGTACTCGAAGCTGCGGAAGTTCGCATAAGGCTCGGTGGAGGAAAAGCGCGCGCGCACGGCGGGCGCTGAGGCGTGTGCGGCGCGCTCGCGCAGGCGGAACCAGCGCCAGTCGCACGCGCCCGAGGCCAGCCAGCGATCGGCGGCCATGCCCGGCACGCTGTCCACGGCCTCTTCCGCGGCGAGCTGGAGCAAGATGCGGTGCGCCGGCCAATCGTCGCGCGCGTGTTCGAGCAACGCCGCGTTCGAGCGCAAGAACGCATGCCACGCGCTCAACGAGGCGGGAACGTTCGTGAGCGCCGCACGGGCCGCCGCGAAACTGTCGAGGAGATCGGGCAAGCGCCGCGCGGCGCATGCGGCCAGCAGATAGGTCAGGTCCGTGAGCGTGGCGGCGGCCGCCTCGGGGTCGCCCGCGGCGTTGAGTTGCCAGACCTGTTCGGTGAAGCGGCGCAGTGCGCGCGGTTCGTCGTTGAGCGCGGCTTGCAGTAGCGCTTCGCCCTGCGGCGCGGCGAACAGCGCGGCGATGCGGTGGCGGCACGCGTTGCGCCGTGCGTCGCCCACGCGCGCGAGCGCCGCGCTCGCGAATTCGCGGTGAAAATACGTGCACAGCAGGCTGCCGTCGACACGCTTCTCGGTCAGCCAAGGTGCGAGATCGAGCCGCAAACGCGACCCAATGACGGGCGGCAGGCCGTTCGCCTCCACGTCCCATGCGTAGTAGCTGCCCGCGCGGAATTCCTCGACCACCTCGGGCGTCGCGGCAAGCAGCCGGGCAAGTTCGGCTTCGCTTAGCCCGTGGCGGCTCGTGGCCAGATAGCCGAGCGCATGTTCGAGCAACGCGCGTGGATGACGCGCGCTCAACGCGTCAAACGTCGCGCCGATCATCGCTTCCAGTGTTGGCGGCAACGGCGCGGGCGTGGCGGCGGCGTGCCAGCCGGCCGCGCGCTCGAATGCGAGCTTGAGCCAGAGCGGCAGCGGGCACGCCGCGAAGCCGTCGAGCACGGTAGCGCGCTGCAAGGGCGTGAGCGTGCGTGCGCGGCTTGCCAGCCAGCGCGTGAGCAGACGGTCGGCGTCGGTGTGCGCAAGCGGCGCGAGCGGCAGCGAGTCCGCGCGATCGGGCACGGTGAGCGTGTCGCGGCACGAGAGCAGCACGCGCACGTGGCGCGGCAGATTGGACGGCAGCCACAGCAGCATCCATGCGCGGTCGCTGGCGGGAAACTGGTCGAGCGCGTCGACGATCAGCACGATGGGCCGCTGCGCGCTCGCGCGTTCGAGCCGCGCGGCAAGGGCGGCTTTCGGCGACTGCGCGACGCTCGCCTCCATTTCCGGCGGCGGTCCGCCGAACCGATGATCCAGTTGCGCGCAGAGATCGGCGATCATCGAGGCGAGCGCGCTGCTGGCGGCCGTCGTGCCGACGAATCGCGCTACAGCAACACTGCCCGCAGGCGGGTTGGCGCACGCCGCGGCCAGCACGCTCGACTTGCCCGCGCCGCCCGCGCCGGTCAGCACGAGCGGGAGGCGCTTGCGTTTGGACGGCGCGAGATACCGCGCGATCTGTCCGAGCACGGCGTCGCGACCGGTCAGGTCGCGCGCGCGTTCGGCCGCAAAGTGCGCATGGGCGGCGTTCTCGACATCGAGCGCGCTTCTTTGTTCGAGCGCGCGCATTTCCGCGCGAATCAGCCGTAGCAGGCGCGTGAGCACGTGCCGTGCGAATGCGTGGAGATAGGCCGCGCGTTGCGGGCTCTCCTGGGCGAGCGTATCCAGGGAAAGCGAGCGCCCGCTCACGAGCACCGGGTCCACACACTCGCGCACCTGCGCCTTGAGCGCGACGAGTTCGTCGTGCGTGGCGCGGTCGAGCGCGCCGTCTTCCAGGTAATCGGCGAAAAGCGTGGCGGGCGGCTGCGCCGGATCGATGCGCGCGGGCAGTCCGTCGAGTTCGCGAAACCAGCCGATGACGTGATTGCTCGCGTCGGGATGCGCGAACACGCCTTCGACGATTTCCTGGTGCGTCGCGCCGCCTTCGAGCTTCAGGCGCACCGGCGTGTCGCAATGCCGGGCCGCGAGGCGAAAGTGTTGTGCGAGGCGTCGCTCCAGCGCGGCGGCCTGCGCGTCGCCGCCGGCGCATGCGGCCAGCGCGTCGGTCGCCTTGAGCATGTAGCGCGCGGGCACGGCGTTATCGTCGCGCAAATAGGCGAGCGCAAGATCGGCGCGCGCCGGTGCGTCGAGCGTCGACGTGATCGCTTCGTACACCGCGAGGGGCAGGCTGTCGGGCAGTGGTCGCCAGCCGTAGCGGTCGCCGAGCAGGGCGAGGAAATTCGGGCGTGGCGACAGCAAGCGGCTGCGCTCGATTTCGGCGAGACAAATCTGCATGGTCTGCCGGTCGCGCGCCTGTTCGTCGCCAATGCCCCAGCGTAAATCGATAGGTTGAAACGTTGCGCCGTGGCGCTCGCAATAGCGCCGCACGCGCGGAAAGACCGCATTCTGAAGCACGGCGCGCTCGAACTGAAAGTCGCTGAACGTGGAGCTGACGAAGAGGCGGAATATTTTTGTGCCGAGCATGGGGCGCACCGAGTTTCACCGGGATCGCGACATTCTACGGGCAGTCAGCGTTGCGGTCGTCCCTGGGATCGTGGAGGCATGCGAGCGTTGCGGGCCGTCGTTGCGTCCGTCGCGCATCAGCTTCGTACGCGCGGCGCTTGCCAGGCGGAGTCGCGTGCGAACTCAACGAATGAATTCAGATAATCGACCACGGCGTCGCCTTCGCGCGTGCCCAGAAAGATCTGCTTAGCAATGCCTTGCTTGCCGAGCTTCAGGCTCACGATCGGCATGCGCTCCGCGTATTCCTCCGCAAGCCAGCGCGGCAACGCCGCCACGCCGCGACGGCTCGCGACCATCTGCAACATGATGTCGGTCGTTTCGATCGTCTTGTGACGGCGCGGCGTGATGTTCGCGGGCCGCAGGAACTGGTTGTAGATATCGAGCCGGTCCGTTTCCACCGGGTACGTGATGAGCGTTTCGTCGACGAGCTGTTCCGGCTTCACGTAGTTCACATTCGCAAGCCGATGGCCTTCGGCCACCACGAGCACCTGCTCGTAGTCGAACACGGGCTCGAAGCGCAGGCCGGGCCGGTTGAGCGGGTCGGGCGTGACGAGCACGTCGATGTCGTAGCCGAACAGCGCGCCGATGCCGCCGAATTGAAAGCGCTGCTTCACGTCCACATCGACATCGGGCCAGCGCGCGAGATAAGGCGACACCACCTTGAGCAGCCACTGGTAGCACGGGTGACACTCCATGCCGATGCGCAGCGTGCCGCGCTCGCCGGCGGCGTACTGCTTCATGCGCTCCTCGGCCAGCTCGAACTGCGGCAGCAGTCTTTCCGCGAGCGAAAGCAGATACTGGCCCGCCTGCGTGAGGCGCAGGCTGCGCCCCTCGCGGTCCCAGATCGGCGTGCCCAACTGCTGCTCGATCTTCTTGACCGTATGGCTCAGCGCGGATTGCGTGAGAAAGAGAGAGGCGGCCGCGGCGGTCAGCGAGCCCTGGCGGGCCACTTCGCGGACGATGACGAGATGAACGCGTTCGAGCATGGAAAAGGACAACCCCGGAACCACCGCGCGCCAATTGGGCGACAGATGAAAGAATCTAATGGATGGATGAAATAATGCCATTTTTCTTCATCGGACGATAGCCTTATGATCGCTGCCACTCTGGATCGTTTTCAGCACTTTTCTATCGGATGGCAGCGCATATGGTCACCACGCACAATCTCGGCTTTCCGCGCATCGGCGCGAAACGCGAACTCAAATTCGGCCTCGAACGTTACTGGAAGGGCGAGTCCTCGCGCGACGAACTGAAGGCGCTCGGCGTGCAACTGCGCGCGCGCCACTGGGAGAACCAGAAGGGCCTCGACCTCGTGCCCGCGGGCGACTTCGCGTTCTACGACCAGGTGCTCGACATGAGCTTCACGCTCGGCAATCTGCCCGAGCGCGTGCAGGACTTTCACGGCGACAAGCTCGACAACTACTTCCGCGTGGCGCGCGGCCGCTCGGCGGCGGGCGCCGAAGATCACGCCGCGTGCTGCGGCGGCGTGGCGGCCGGCGAAATGACGAAGTGGTTCGACACGAACTATCACTACATCGTCCCCGAGTTCACGGCCGGCACGCAGTTCAATCTCGACACTTCGCGCCTTTCCGAGCAACTGCGCGAAGCGCGCGAACTGGGCGTGAAGGCGAAGCCTGTGATCATCGGGCCGCTCACGTACCTGTGGCTCGGCAAGGCCAAGGACGATTCGGACAAGCTCGCGCTGCTGCCGCGAATCATGCCCGTGTATCGCGCGCTGCTCGATTACTTCCGGGTCATGGACGTGGAGTGGGTGCAGATCGACGAGCCGATTCTCGTGACCGAACTCGATCCGGCATGGCGCGCGGCGTTTGCCACGGCGTACGAAGGCTTCGAGCAGCGCAGCGTCAAGTTGCTGCTCGCCACCTACTTCGGCCAGCTTCAGGAGAACCTCGACCTCGCGTGCGCGTTGCCCGTCGACGGCCTGCATATCGACGCGATCAACGCCCGCGCCGAAGTCGCGCTGGCCGCGCAAAAGCTGCCCGCGCAGAGCGTGCTTTCGGTTGGCGCGATCAACGGCCGCAACATCTGGAAGACGGACCTGAGCGCCACGCTCGAATGGCTCGAACCGCTCGCGCAGCAACTGGGCGAGCGTCTGTGGATCGCGCCGTCGTGCTCGCTGCTGCACGTGCCGGTCGATCTCGCGAGCGAAGAGAAGCTCGACGCGGAAATCCGCTCGTGGCTCGCTTTCGCGCTGCAAAAGCTCGACGAAGTGAAGGTGCTCGCCACCGCGATCAACGAAGGCCGCGACAAGGTTGCCGCCGAACTCGCGGCGAACGCGGCCGCCGTTCAAGCGCGCCGCCAGTCGCCGCGCGTGAACAACCCGGCGGTGAAGGCCGCGCTCGCGCGCATCGATGCGAAGCTCGGCAATCGACAGCACGCCTACCCCGAGCGCGCCGCGAAGCAGGCCGCGCGCCTGAAGCTGCCCGCGTACCCGACCACGACGATCGGCTCATTCCCGCAAACGGCGGAGATCCGCCAGGCGCGCAGCCAGTTCAGGAGCGGTGCGCTCGACAACGCGGGCTACCAGGCCGCGATGCGTGCCGAGATCGAGCGCAGCGTGCGCGAGCAGGAACAACTGGGCCTCGACGTGCTCGTGCACGGCGAAGCCGAGCGCAACGACATGGTCGAATACTTCGGCGAGCAACTCGACGGCTACGCGTTCAGCCAGTTCGGCTGGGTGCAGTCGTATGGCTCGCGCTGCGTGAAGCCGCCTATCCTGTTCGGCGACATCAGCCGCCCGGAGGCCATGACGGTGGAGTGGATCACCTACGCGCAGTCGCTCACGAACAAGCCCATGAAGGGCATGCTCACGGGCCCGGTGACGATCCTCAACTGGTCCTTCGTGCGCGACGACCAGCCGCGTTCGGTCTCGTGCTACCAGCTCGCGCTCGCGATTCGCGAGGAAGTGCTCGACCTGGAGAAGGCCGGTGTGCGCGTGATCCAGATCGACGAGGCCGCGTTGCGCGAAGGCCTGCCGCTGCGCCGCGCGCAGTGGGGCGAGTATTTGCGCTGGGCCGTGGAATCGTTCCGCATCACCGCGAACGGCGTGGAAGACGAGACGCAGATCCACACGCATATGTGCTATTCGGAGTTCAACGACATCATCGCGTCGATCGCCGATATGGACGCCGACGTGATCACGATTGAAACGTCGCGCTCGGACATGGAACTGCTCGATGCGTTCGACGACTTCAAGTATCCGAACGAAATCGGGCCGGGCGTGTACGACATTCACTCGCCGAACATCCCGACCGAAGCGCACATCGTGCAGTTGATGCAGAAGGCTGCCGGGCGGATTCCGGCGGAGCGCCTGTGGGTCAACCCCGACTGCGGCCTGAAGACGCGTCAATGGGCCGAGGTGATTCCCGCGCTGACCAACATGGTTGCCGCCGCCAGGGCGCTGCGCGCTCAGGCGCGCTAGGGAAAACGCGGAGGCAAACGCGCTCGCCGGCGGCAACGCCGATGCCTGCGTCCCGAGCCCGGCTCGGGACGCATCAGGACATCGCCCGCACCCGCCGTGAGGCCGCGCGCATGCGCCGGCACTTCTGTTCCTCCAGCCATTGCAGCGATTGCTGCACGACCTCGGGCGGCACCTCGCTGAACGACGCGCTGCGAATCAACGTTTCGCTTGCGGCAATGTCGTTGAACTGCCCCAGCTTGTTCTGCACGGCCGTCAACGTCTTGATGGTGCGGCCATGCCCGCCTTTGATAACGGGCTGAAAAAATTCGAGCAGATAGCGCAGCTTTTTGCCCGCCTTTCTAACATCGTGAAGATCTTCCTCGTGCGTGGCCTCGCCGCGTGCCGCGCGCCGGCTCCGCTTTTGCAGCGCGCGCTGCGCGAGACGCACGCGCTTTCTCGCGAACGCCCGAATCGGCAGATCATTGCAACGCGATTGCAGCGCGGTTTGTGCGTGTAGCAGGGCGTCGTTCAGGAACGCTTCGACGGCGTCGCCCTGGATCATCGTCTGGCTATGCGCCACCGCCTGTGCGCGCTTCTCGCGCGCCGCGGCCACGAGCGGTTCGACCGATGCGCCGGACGCCTGGGCGGCGCTCAGGAGCGCGCCTGCAATGTCCCAGTCACGCGTGCCGCCTGCCACCGCCGCGAGACGCTTGAATTCTTCGGTGGCGTGCGCGGTCGCTTCTTCCCCGAGGTAGGGGGAGTACGCCCAGTACAAAGCCCTAAGCTTTCTGAAAGCGACGCGAAGCTGATGAAAGCCCTCAACGTCGCTCGTGGTGGATAGCGCTCTCGCTCGTTGCACGGCCTCGGCCACGACCGGTGTGGCGAGTGACGAGAAGGTGCTGGCGATAGAGCTCGACTGCGATAGTGATGAACCGGCTGGCCGGTGGTTGACTTTGAAGAGAGTGTTTGGCCGGGGCAACAGCCAGTCACCATCCATATCCATTGCAGCCTCGAGTCGGACAAGAAATGTGCTTTGCCCAGACCATACCACAGCTAATTTCGTGCACCGTCATTGTGACGCTTTGATGAAACACCTTAAGGTATCGCGCGTAAGTCGCTATCGCTTCAGAATATTTCCGGCTTTTCATTTTCTGTATTAGGATACTGGGCAACGTCTAGCACCGCCCGATACGCTGCGGCGTCGAGCGTGCCTCGAAACTATCTGGGGCATCAGTGGGAGTCCGGCTTGAAGAAACGCGCCACCGTGATCTGTCGCAGAGGTAAGCGAATCCTCCTTGTCGCACGTAGTCAAGCCAAGTGGGCTTTGCCGGGCGGGATTCTCAAGCGGGGTGAGCATCGCACGGACGCCGCGCTTCGAGAACTCAAGGAAGAGACTCAACTCGCCGGCAAGGCGGCCAAGCATCTCTTCGACTTCCGTGGCAAGCAGAAGCACCATCACGTGTTTTCCTGCGAAATCTCCAATCGCGCCAAAGCGCGCCCGAGTAATGAAATCGTCCGGTGCCGCTGGGTTCATCTGGACGACATTGCGCGCCTCCTCACCACCGGACCGACGAACGATATCGTGAAGCTGATGAGCCAGCGGCGCAGGAAGTAGACCTCTGCGTCCCGCGGGCATGCCATCTACACTATCTGACGCTCTCGAAAGCGTAGGAGTGCTGTTTAAATCCGGCTGCGTGATTCCACCGTTCGATTTCCGGTGCGATAGCGCGTGCATCATCGCATCTTGCGGCCACCAGGCGTTGCCGTTTCGCTTAGTTCGCAGGTGCAGCCGTGATCGGTTCGAGCCCGCTTCTCGCAATCGCGGGCGCCGCGTCGGGCGACGACAGAAAGCGGATCAGTGCTTCGGCTCCCGCGGGGTTCCTTGCCGTGGTGACAATGGCCCCTGAGAACACCGTGTACCGCTGCACCTCGGCGGGCAAGCTGCCGGCCACCGCCACTCCCTTGACCGGCAACAGTTCCACGACCTGTTGCAATCCGAGTTCCGCGTCACCGCTCGCGACGAGCGTGGCGACTCTTCCGGACGGCACCATGCGGCTCTTGCTTTTGACTCGCCCGTCAATGCCAAGACGCGAAAACAACTCACCGGCTACGTAGACGCCGATCGCGTTGTCCGGATAGACGATCGATTTCGCTGCAAGCAGCGCGCGGCGCAATCCATCGACTGAACTGATATCCGGTTTCGGCGCGCCCTCGCGAACCGCGACGCCGATGGGCGAACGCGCGAAATCCACCTTGCTGCCCGGCACGATGCTCCCGGCGTTGCTCGAGTCGTCGAGCGCATCGCTCGCCACGATCAGCACGTCGGCCCACTCGCCGCGTGCAAGCCGCACGGGGATGGCATTCAGGGCCGTACCCACGGCAGGCCCCCAGACCGTGACCAGCGTATCGCCGCTCGCGTCCTGATATTGCGGGCCCAACTCACGATACGCGGGCGCAAACCAGCCCGAAATCATGACCTTGACCGGGTCTGCCCATGCCGTGCCGCTGCCGAATATCGCGAGCGTCACGCAGAACGCGAGTGTGCGAATCCTCAGCTTGTGGATGGTCACGGCTGCGCCCCGTTACGTGCTTCGCTGATGCTACGACGAAACGCGCATGCCTCGTGCACGGGATGTGCCTGGTGCGGTGCACCAGTCGACATCGCCCGACGTCGCCGAAGGTGCCCTTGAGGAATCTTTCCGTGCTGTTGCTATCGTGTTGAAATCGACGTGACGTGCGGCTTTTATCGCTATAGTTAAAGTGCTTTCTCAAACGCTTGATGCAATGCGGCAGCGATTGCGCCATGCATCAAGCGTCCCCGGTTTGTGCGGGGCCCTTTCGCCGTGATCCGGCAAAGAGGGCTGCAAAAGTAACCGATCTCCGGGAGGAGTCGATGAGAAACACAAAGACGCAGTCGCTGCGCTACCAGGTCGAGAAATGGCTGGCGCCCACCACGCCGGTCCATGTGACCGCATTCAGGCACACGCGCTCGGGCGGGGCGCGCTACGTGTGCGTGGAAACGCGTCAGGCGACGGGATTTCACGCGCTGTTCTTTTTTCGACACGACGACGGTTACTGGAACGTGTTCCCGCCCGCGAGATGCGATGATGCCGGATCGCAGTTCATGACTGTCCGCGGATATGCTGTTATCAATTAGCTTTGCTTGCTAATGATGTTAGCAATCCTTGGCAATTTGGATTGTCGATCACGCTATTGAAGACGCGCAGAACCATACGCCATCATGGTGACGGTCGGCCTGATCCTGAACGATCTCGCGTAGCGCGTCAGCGGGCCATGCATCATGATCCGCTTGACGGATAACGGCAACACGCTCGCATCGCTTCGAAAGCCTCCTGTTTCCAGGAGGCTTTTATTCGAGCGGCCGGGGATGACTACCCCGGCAGGAAACCACGCGGGTTAGTGCCCGTGCGCTTCCTGAAAACCGATGTCTTTCTTGAGCCGACGGCCGCGGGAACCGGCATGGAATCCCGCTGAGATCACGAAGAGAACCCCGGCGAATGGCCAGGTGTAGATTGCCAGCGAGAAGCAAAGCCAGCATGCGTCCTGTGGGGGGTACGCGTTGAGCGCCCATATGAGACAGGCAACTGGAAACATCAGCAGACACAGCGCCGACCGGTTCAGAAAAGTGGCGGCTTTTGCTTTTTTGAGCGTTTCAGATTGCATGCCGGGCTCCATAGGGAATGGCACTGCGGTATAGAGTCGCACGGTAGTCACTTTACGAATACTTGGTAATATCCCTGACATGCGCCCGTGCTGCGGGCAGTAGCGCCATGTGGCGAGAAACGTGGCAATAGCGCGGTGGGATCACACGGAAAAGGTAAGCAAACCTTTGTATTGCGAGCACTGCTACGTCGCGAAGAAAAACATCGTGCTGCCAGGCAATTGATCGCGATGTGACGTATCGAGTAGCCGCGAGGAACGGGATTGGAAAGCCGCGCTGCGCCTTGCCCCGTAGCTGCTGAAGTTGGAACCTTCCCAGTGTGGATTGCAAGCGCACGTGCGAGCATGGCTGCAATCGGGGGTTGCGGCGCACACACCATCGATGTTTTTCACGCGCTTCACGACGCATGCCACTGCGCAGTTCGAAATCCAGCTAAAACCGTTGCGTCACGCGCTGTGTCAATACGGCCGTGGTGTGAAACGGGATGCAGGCACGCACTGACATGACACGCTGGTTCGATTCGGAACGATGGGTCCTGCTGCATTGCAGACTCTGGCCGTGGTGTCTGTAGAAACAAAGATTCCTCCACGCGAGGTCATCGAGCCTCAATCAACCGCAATGCCCGAAACAAGATAAAGCGACAAAAAGGCGCATTCATATCACCATAATTCACAGTTAACTTCCGACGCAGAATCCGAATTAACTCTATTTTTGTTAAAACTTGTTAAACCCTGCCGTGCGAATTTCGCGATGATGAGATGCTTTCTCTGTCGGACAAGGTGTGCAATCGCCACCATTGACTTCGCCAGGTGCAGCGCGTAGCGAGGAAGCGCAAAACGAAGTGTGATTTATCCCTATGTGGTGCCAGGGGAAAACCGGTTCCGACGAGCAGAATCGATGGCTCTGTCTTTGACGTCCACGCGGTCCCGTAATGTGTGCGCGATTGCGGTGCGTCGCCGCTCTGGATGTCGCAGAGCATGCCAATCGTGGCGGGTGAACAGGCTCATCGTCTTGCATGGCGAGTGGTAAGCGCCTTCGCTCCACTGGCAAATTATTTCCAGAATTGGAGAATATAAATATTCAGTAACAAAACCGGAGATTTACATTTATCTGGAATTGACAGCGTCCAGGTATGGCCCTGATGGCCCGTCGTCGGACTCGGTTGTCTGAGTCGCAGCGTTCGCGCGTGGATTCGCGCGCCGGTGACACCCGACGCTTTATTAAGGAAATTGTGTGACAACGAAGATTGCAGTGTGTGGCCTGGGCTATGTCGGTCTGCCTGTGGCAGTTGCGCTTGCGCGCCACTTTGACGTGACCGGATTCGACGTCGATTCTCGCCGGGTGGAGAGCTTGCGCAGCGGCCAGGACTGGACCGGCGAGATTGAGCCGCATGTGCTGCGCGACTCTACCCTGCGTTGCACGGACAAGATCGAGGACCTGGAAGGCGCGAACTTCTTCGTTGTCGCGGTGCCCACACCGGTTGACGAGAAATGCAGTCCGGACTTTTCGCTGCTGCAAAGCGCTTGCCTGCTGATCGGGCCGATCTTGAAGCCGGGCAGCATCGTGGTGTTCGAGTCCACGGTCCATCCGGGCGCGACCGAGGAAATTTGCGGTCCGGCGCTGGAAAAAAGTTCGGGCCTGCGCTGCGGCATCGACTTCAAGCTGGGCTATAGTCCCGAGCGGATCAATCCGGGCGATCGCGACCATCCGCTCGAAAAGATCGTCAAGATCGTTTCGGGCCAGGACGACGAAGCGCTCGATGCCATTGCCGCGGTCTATGCAAAGATCATCGAGCCGGGCGTGTTTCGCGCATCGTCGATCAAGGTGGCCGAGGCTGCCAAGGTCATCGAGAACACGCAGCGCGACATCAACATCGCGCTGATGAACGAAGTTTCAAAGATCTGCGATCTGGTCGGCATCCGCTCGTCCGAAGTCCTGGAGGCGGCGGGCACGAAGTGGAACTTCCTGCGTTTCACGCCGGGTCTCGTCGGCGGTCACTGCATCGGCGTCGACCCTTACTACCTGACCTCGAAAGCGCAGGAACTCGGCTACCACCCCGAAGTGATCCTGGCGGGCCGGCGCATCAACGACGGCATGGCCGACTACGTCGCGAGCCGTCTCGTGCAGGTGATCGCGAGTCGCCACCGCCTTAAGGCGACAACGCGCGTCGGCATTCTCGGCATCACGTTCAAGGAGAACGTGCCCGACATCCGCAACTCGAAAGTGGTCGATCTCTACGAAGCGCTCAAGCGCTATGGCATGTCGCCGATCGTCTACGACCCCATGGCCGACGCCCAACAGGTGCACGAAGAATACGGCATCAATCTCGCGAGCCGCGAAGAACTCAACGCGCTGGACGTGCTGGTGTTTGCCGTTCCGCACCGCGAGATCGTGGAGACAATCGAACGCGATCTGCCCGACATGATCGCCGACGACGGGATCGTATGCGATTTGAAGTCGTCGCTCGACGCCGCACGGATTACCCAAAACAACATCACCTACTGGGCGCTCTAAGCGGGAGTGCAGACGTTATCCGGACGACCATCATGACTGTCTTTACCATTGCGCCTGTCGGGACCTGCCGTATCCACACGCCGTTGCGTCGCGGCGCCGGACGTTACCCCATCCGCCCGGTGCTGGCCCGCAACTACGGGTTCGTCCACACGAGCGCCGAGGCGCTTCAGCAATTGCAGTTCATGTTCGGCACGCGAGAGATTCCCGCCGACGTACGTACGTTGACATTCCGTCCCGGCGCGGCCAGAAGCTTCGAAAAGAAGGCTTGGCCCGGCGCCGATCTTTATCTGG
Source organism: Paraburkholderia unamae (assembly GCF_003096875.1). Classification (NCBI taxonomy): domain Bacteria; kingdom Pseudomonadati; phylum Pseudomonadota; class Betaproteobacteria; order Burkholderiales; family Burkholderiaceae; genus Paraburkholderia; species Paraburkholderia unamae. The sequence goes on along the minus strand of NZ_QEOB01000010.1, from coordinate 196,485 downwards.
TTGAGATTGCTTCGCGCAAGCTTCTGAGCGTCGACGATCACCCGATCCAGATGAACTACATGGCGCGTCATTTCGGCGACTTCTTCGCGGACAAGAAACGCTCACGCCGTTTCTGGTCGATGGCCACGCCGAAACGCATGGCGGAGCGCAGGGCGTGGCTCGAACAGGACTTCGCGTTTCAGCGCCTCTCGCCCGCGGACCGCGATCTGCTTGCGCGCATTCAGCGGCGCGATCTCAAGGACGCGGAGATTGCCGCCGAGATGGCGCAGATCGCTGCGATCGTCGGCAAGGACCGCCTGGTGTTCGTCACGCACGTGAACGCCGATACGCCCGACAACATGCCCATCGAGCAGCGCCGCGAGTTGATCGACACGGTGCGTGCGATCGCCCGGCGCATGAACGTGGCGTGCTACGACCCGACGCCGCTCATGCGCAAGCTCGGCCAGGCCAACGCGATGGAAAACGGCGGCCTCGATCTGACGCACTATACCGACTTGTTCTCCGACCAGCTTTGCGAGGCCTGGTACACGGAGTACGTCGTGCCGCGAGTCGATGCCCCGGACGTTCAGGCACAGCCGAAGACCGATGCCCGTCGGCATGAAGATACGGCGGAAAGCCTCGAAGCGGCATGGAGCGCGGGACGTGTGCTCGAAGTCTCTCAACGCCTGCACGCCATCTTGCGCCGTGGCGCAGGCGGACCTCAACATCGGCTGCTGCTCGGCCGTGTGCAGTACGAGCTGGGGGACTTCGAGGGCGCGCTCGCGCAGTTCGAGTCGTTCGGCGCCGAGCCGGAGTTCGACGAAAAGACGAATCTGCTGCTCACGCAGTGCTATTTCGAAACCGGGCGCTACGAGCAGGCTGGTCGGCTTGCCGCCGCGCTGATCGCGGACGAGCACGAAAGCCTGGCCATCCTGCGCATCTGCGCGGAGTCCGCCGGCAAACTCGGCGATATGACAACGGCGCTCGGCACCTGGAAGCGCTTGTTCCGCATCTCGACCGACGCGGCCGACGCCTCGGGCGCCGCGACGGCGGTAATTCATCTGCTCGAAGGCGCCGGCGACGTGGAGGGCACCGTCCAGTGGGCCCATGAAGTTCGCGAGGCGCTGCCCGCACACGCGGCGAGCTTCGTCGCGTTGTGGGACCGGGCGCTGGCTGCTTCGGATCGCGCGGCGCTGCTCGAGCTCGCGCGTGAGCCGGTGGACATGGGCGAGGCCGAGAGGCTCGCGCTCGCGCAACGCACGGCCGGGCGCGGCTTCGCAACGCCCGCCGCGTTGTTCGCCGTGGCCCAGGGACTGCTGCGCAGCAACGGCACGGAGGCGGCCGAATGGATCGGCGCTCAGGGCGCGGCGTGGCTCGACGAGGGCAATGCGGCGCTCGCATCGGGCGACCTGCTGGAAGCGGCGGACAAGATTCAGGCGCGCGCGCAGCTCAACGCAAACGATAGTGGCCTGATTCGCGCGAGGCGGCAACTCGAGCGCCACATGCGTCAGGACGTGCGCGCCGCGCTCATTGCACGCGAGTACGCGCGTGCGGCCGGTGTGCTCGCAATCGCGAGCGAGACGCTCACGACGTTCCCCGAACTGGCCAGCTTCCGTATTCGCGTGGCCGAAGCGCTCGAAGACATCGGCACCGCGCTGGTGTATCTGCGTGACGCGTCGCCGCTCGACGACATCACGGCAACCACATGGATCAAGCTCGCGCGCATGGCGGTACGCAGCGGCTACTACGGCGAGGCCATCGACGCCTATGCGCGCGTGCTGAACTCGCGTTCGGGCGATTCGGCCGCGCATATCGAGGCGAAGCGCCAGATCCTCGGCTTGCGTAGCCGCGCCATCAGGCTCGCCCGCGAAGTGCACCGCGAAGGGGACCATGAACGGGCCTGGGCGCTCCTCGAACGGCTTCATCGGATCGACCCGGATGACAAGGAAGTGTCACATGAGAAAAAGCGCGTGCTGGCGGGACTGCACGCGAAAGTGAAGTTGCTCGACGCTGCAAACGACGCGGACCGGCTCTTGCTGGGCGAGACGATCCTGCGTTTCTCGCCCGAAGACCCGGTCGGCTTGAAGGCGGCGGCGACCGGCGCCATGCGCACGCACCGTTTCGACGAGGCGCTCAAGTACTGGCAGGCGTTGCGCACCTGTTCCGCTTCGCCGGAGTCGATCGACGCAAACATTCAGAAATGCCGGATATTCATCGATCGCGCACGGCGTAAGAAGGTAGCGTGACAGGCTGGCTGCCGACGATTCGGCATGGCTGGACGCTCGTTGCGGCCAGCGGTGAACCGATGCGAACACGGTTTGAGTATCTCCAGGAAATGACGGCTGGGTTTTGGTAATGGTTAAAGCAGTAAATTCATCAGAGGTCGCGCGCGCTGCCACAACACCCAGGGCGATCACGCCAGGGGCTTCGCCTGCGCCGGAAGCCACGGCGGCGATGCCCGCGGACTTGCCCGCATTGCAGGAGGAAATGGCACGCCTGCTGGCCGTCAGCACGTCCCTACAGAACGCGCGCAAGCACGTGGGCGAGGCGGAACAACTGGCTGCGCAAGCGCCGGCAGACAGGACGGTGCGCATCTCGCTGCTTCAGTTGCGCGAGCGGACCGGACTCAGTACGGGCCTGCTTGAGGAATGGGCGGACCTGCTGCGCGATTGTCCTGATGATCTGCTCGTGGCGCGGTACTACGCGACGCGGCTTTTGAGGGAGCGGCGCGTCGACGAAGCCATGGCGCTTGCGGATCGCCTTTTTCCCGACCAGCAGCACGACCCGCGCAAGGTGCTGGCGCGCGCGGAGTTCCTCGCCGACATCAAGGCGCACGACGCCTCGGATGCGCTTTTCAGGCGCGCGATTACAGAATACGGCCGGCGCGATCTGCGCGTGGCGTTCGCGAAACGCCTTGCCAGGCGGGGTATGGTCGCCGACGCGCTTGAGGTCATCGAGCCCGTTGCGCATAAGCTCACGCCCGCGAGCAAGGAGGAGCAGCTCGTTGCGAAGATCATCGACGACTACGCGTTCTATCGCCGTTTCGAATCCGCAGCCGAACTGTCCGGACAGGACAGCAAGATCGTCGCCATGCGCCAGGCCATCCTGCGCTTTCGCCAACGCGTCGTGCCGCCGTCGCCGCGCGCCAGGCTCGCATCGATCGCGCTCATCACGGGCAGCCTCGGGCCGGGTGGGGCGGAACGGCAGCTTACGCTGCTTGCCGTTCAGCTACAGCGTCTCGCCGATGCGGCGGCGCAAGTTCCCGAGAATGTGGCGGGTCGCGACGTGGGGGCCGTGGAAGTGCTGGTCAAGCAGCACTCGGATCCTGTGCGCGTCGGTCGTCCGCAACGTCTCGACTTTTTTCTCGACACGTTGCGCGACGCCAACGTCAAGGTCTCCGAAATCAATGCGATGCCTGCGGTTTCGGCGGCGCACCAGGACATTGCCGACGCGGACTTGCTGCGCATGCTGGATAACCTGCCGTCACAGGTTCATTACGGCGTCACGCGCCTCGCGCCGTATTTGCGCGAGCGGGCGTTCGACGTCGTGAGCCTCTGGCAAGACGGAACCTGCCTTTTTGGTGCGCTGGCCGCGCTGCTGGCTGGTGTGCCGACGATCCATCTGGTGTTTCGCGGGCTCCCGCCGAATATCCGGAAGGAGCGCAATCGTCCGGAATACGAAACGTTCTATCGCGCGATCGCCGAGATTCCCGGCGTGGAACTGGTGAGCAACAGTATCACCGGCGCGCGCGAGTACGCGCGCTGGCTCGGGGTGCCGATCGAGCGCTTTCGCATTCTCTACAACGGCGTATCGGAAATCAACGCGCTCGCTTCGGAAGAGGACGAGCGCAAGTGGACGGCGTTCGTCGAACGCACGGCGGACGCGACCGAAACGATCGGCGGCGTGTTCCGGCTGGAGCCGGACAAGCGTCCGCTGCTATGGATCAAGCTCGCGCATCGTTACCTGAAGCGGCGTCCTATGGCGCGTTTTGTGATCGTGGGCGACGGTCGCTTTCGCGACGAGGCCCTCGCACTCGCGACCGAGCTGGGCATTGCCGGGCGCCTGCTGCTCGTGGGCCTCTCGTCGCACGTGGGGTTCTGGTATTCGAAGATGGACGTCAAAGTGCTGCTGTCGCGCCACGAAGGCTTGCCGAACGTGCTGATCGAAGCGCAACTGCTCGGTATATGCACGGTCTCGACGCCGGCGGGCGGCGCGGGCGAGTGCTTCATCGACGGTGTGACCGGGCATTTGCTCGCGTGCGCGGAGCACCCCAACCTGAACGATGCCTGTGAGCGGATCGAGCACCTCGTGCTGAGCGCGCAGGCCGATGCCACCGTCAGGGAGCGCGCCACGCGGCGGGCCACCGAACTCTTCTCGGTCGAGGCCATGCTCGAAACGTTCATGAACCTGTGCCGCCGCCCCGAGCGCGTCGCGCAACGCACGCCGCGTGTGGAACAACTCGAAAATCTGGTGATGAGCTGATGTCGTCTGGTCTCGTTCGCATGCCTGATCGTGTGGTCATGGCTCTGGTCCTCTGCCTGTGCGGTGCGTTGCAGGGGTGCGTGATTCCGCGTAGCGGGCCGCTCCTGAGCGAGGTGCAGGCCTCGCACGAGCGCAACGACGTCGAGCTGGTGAGCGTGACGCCGGCGCTGGCGCTTGCTTCGCGCGCAGCGGGCGGCGCCACCTTTCCGGCGGGTTTCGTCCAGGCGCAGCCGCTTGACTCCGAAAAGCTGGCGCCCGGCGACGGTGTGGACATTGCGCTATGGGGGCACGACGGCGTGGGCGTTTTCGCCAACAGCGCAGGCGTTGCCGGCGGCATGACGGACCTGGGCGAGACGGTTATCGACGAGGCAGGCACGATCTACGTTCCGCAAGTGGGCCGCGTGCGCGCGCAAGGCTTGACGCTGGCGGAGCTGCGCGACGCGATCGAGCGGCGCTTGAGTCGCGTGACGGTCGGGCTTGACGTCAGCGTGCGGCGCACGGACCGTCGCGGGCAGACCGTGGCGATCGAGGGCGATCTCGCCAAGCCCGGCGTGTATCCGATCGGGCCCGGCACGCAGCGCCTGAGCGGCCTTCTGAGCCAGGCGGCGCCGAACCAGACCAACCCCGAGCAACTCGCGGTCACGGTGCGCCGGCATGGCGAAAGCGCGTCTGTGCGCCTGTCCGACATCTATGGCAACAGCGCGCAGGATATTGCGTTGCGCGCGGGCGATTCCGTTGTCGTGCACAACGTCGTGGAGAACCTGACCGTGCTCGGCGCCGCGGGCACGCAATCGAGAGTCAAGCTCAGCAAGCGCAATTACACGGTGCTCGACGCGCTGGGCGACTCGCGCGGGTTGAGCGATTCGCTTGCCAATCCGAAGGCGGTATTTCTGCTGCGCATCCGGCCGGATGCCGCGCCGGGCGCACCCGGTGTACCCGATGCGCCGCCCGTCGTCTATCAGTTCGATTTCACGAAGCCCGAGCAAATGGTGCTCGCCGGGAAGTTCACGGTGCACGACGGCGATGCGATCTATATCTCCGATGCGCCGTTCACGCAGGTCCAGAAGGTGCTTTCCGCCTTCAGCGCGACACTTGGCACCGCGCGCTCCGTGTCCAGCATGTCGCAGTGAAGTCCGGACATGAGCAACCAGGATCGGATAAAAAACTGGCGGGAGCGTCGGGCGTCGCGGCATACCGGGGGCGAGGCTGCGAACGTGGAGGTGGCTTCGGCCGCCGTCGCGGACGCGGCGGCGGGGGCGCACGGCGCGCGTGAGCGCCGGACCTCGGACGACATCGGCGACGTGCTGACGGCGGTGCTCGACGCGCTCGCGAGCGCGCCGCGCGAGAGCGTGGCCGGGCGTCGGCGCATCTATGAGGCGCTCGAAAGCGAACTCGAGGCGGAGCTGACGCACGAAAGCGCGCCGCCCGAGCGCGCGGATTTTCGGCGACGCCAGTTGCGCATGGTGGCACGCTTGCTGGAGATCGACATTCGGGCGGGTGAGGACGTGCTGGCGGCAGGCTACGCGCCCGCGACGCTCGGCGCCGACAACGCGCGCCTGACCGACGGCCTCGAGCGCCGCGCGCAGCAGCGCAGGCAACAAGAGGCGCGCGACGCGCGGCGGCTCGCCTCGCGCGACGACGTCGCCTTCGAAGTCGCCCTGCAACCGCAGGAAGCGCGCGAAGTCGCGCTGTTGCGCACGCGGCTCGCCGGCATGCATGCGCGCCAGCACGGCGCGCAGCCGGGCACGTTGCAGTCGCGGCTCGCGAGCATCGTGCCGTTGTTCCGGATCCAGTTGCACATTCTCCAGAACGAGAGCCGTATTGCGCTGCTTTGGTCCGTGGTCGGCCCCGCCGTGTTGCTGAGCCTGATTTCGTCGCTCTACTTCCTGATGGGTACGCATTACGTGCTCGGCATGGACGTGCCCACGTTCTCATTGCTCGGCGCGACGACGTGGATCATGTTCCGGCAGATCGTGTTTCGCACGAGCACCGCCTACGTCTCGGCGCGCGGGCTCATCAATCTGGAGCCGGTTACGCCGCTTGCCGTGGCGCTCGTGCAGGGCTGCCTGTTCATCGCGATCTATCTCGGCGTGTACGCCATTCTGATCACGGTTGGCCACAGCGTCGGCCTCATTACCCTGCCGGTGCGCTGGTCGGGGGCGATCGCCTATGTCGTGATGATGGGCGGCGCAGGCGTCGCGATGGGGTTGATCTTTGGCAGCATCGCCATTGGATGGCACTTCTTTCTGCGCCTCGCGCCCGTGATCGAACGATGCCTGGAATTGTTCTCGTCGGTCTTCTTTGTCTCCGAGCAATTGCCGGAGCCGTACCGGAAGTATTTTTTGTGGTCGCCGTTCGCGCATGGCTTGCAGTTGCTGAGGTCGTCGTATTTCGACACTTACTCGTCGCACGACGCGAGCTTCACGTATTTCATCACGGCGCTGGTTTTCCTCGCCGTGCTCGCCGTGGCCATGGAACGGCGCGCGCGACCCAACGTACAACCGATGTGAGTGCGCCATGATCTCCCTGAACGGTGTCACGGACACGTTGCGCATTTTCGGTGCGCGGCAACCGCTGCTGCGGGACGTCGGCCTGTGTATTCCGCGCGGGCGCTATGCGCTGCTCTCGCGCAGGCCCGAGTTCCATCGGGCGATTGTCGACGTCATCGCGGGACTGCGGCCGCCGCGCGAAGGGTTTGTCGAGCACCGGGGGCTCGTTTCGTGGCCGCTCGGGCGGCAGGGCTTCGTGCGCGGCAAGGCGACCGGGCTGCGCATGATCGAGTTCGTCTGTGCGCTCTACGGCATGGCGTCCACGCCGTGCGTCGAACTCGTGTCGGATCTGCTGACGAGCCCCGAGTATCTGTCGCGGCCCATGGAGCATTGGCCGCTCTACGTCCGCCAGGAATTCTCCTTTGCGCTCGCACTCGCACCGGACTTCGACGTGTACGTCGTCGAAGGCGCGATTCCGTTCGAGGATTGCCGCTTCACGAGCCTGTGGCTCGCGCTATTCGAAGAGCGGCTGGTGGGACGCACGTTGCTTCTTTCAACTTATCGCCATCAGCAAATGATGGATTACTGCACCAAAGGTTTGGTCTATGAGCAATACGGCCTTCGGATCGACGACGACCTCGGAGAATGCATCGGTCGGTTCCCGCCCAGAAGATCTCGCAGCGAGTCAGGCGAAGATGCTGTCATCGACGTCGGCGCGGGAGACCAGTTTGGTATCTAGCGATGAACTGCCGATCGCGCAGCGCGCGAAGGTGCGCGAGCAGGCATTGCGCCGCCGCCGCCGCCAGCGCCTCGTCACGCTCGGCCTGGTGTTCGTGCCGGTGGTGTTGGCGGCACTTTACGCACTCCTCATCGCGGCGCCGCGCTATGGCGCCGAAGCGCGCTTCTCGGTGCGCTCGAGCGCGGCTCAGTCGAGCGCGCAGGGCGCTACGGTGAGCCTGCTGTCGAGCGGCAATGGCGGCGCGGTGGGGGGATTCGTCGATGGCTGGGCAGTCGCCGACTTCATCCGCTCGCGCGACTGCATGCACCAGCTCGACAGCAAGATCGGGTTGCGCAAGTACCTCGCGTATACGGGCATGGACCCGCTGAACCGGCTGTCGCCCCAGGCGGGCGAGGACGAGCTTTATCGCGCCTATCTCGATGCGATCGATGTTTCATACAACATGATCGAGCAGATCAACGTGCTGCGCGTGAGTGCGTTCTCACCGGCCGACGCGCGGACGATTTCCGACGCACTGATCGGCATCGCCCAGCAGTTCGTCAGCAACATGGACGAAAAAGGGATTGCCGACACGCTCAAGGTCAGCAAGGACGCCGTCGCGCGAGCGGAGCAGGAAGCCATCGGCGCGCGCGGCGCGCTTGCCGGCTGGCGCGCGCGCAACGGCAATATGGACCCTGAGGCGGAAGCCAGCATGCTGCTCAATCTTTCCGCGCAACTGGAGGCCGAGCTCAACACGGCGAAGATCAATCTGGACAAGGTTCGCGCGCTGGACAACCCCGACCACCCGATGCTGCTGCCGGCGCAGATGCAGGTGAGCGCGCTGGGCAAGCAACTCGACGACGTGCGTGCGCGCATGAGCGGCAAGGGAAATTCCGAGGCGAACCGGCTGAAGTCGTATCAGGCGTTGCTGAATGCGCAGACCTTCGCGGACCAGAATCTCGCTTCGGCGCGGCAAAACTATCAACAGGCGTTCACCGACACCCTGCGCCTGCAACGCTACCTCAGCGTGATTGCGCGCCCGGTGCCGCAAGCGCGGCCGGGGAGCCCGAATACGGGCTTGCTGTTGATCGAGGCACTGGCGGTGGGGTTTGTGTTTGCATTCGTCGTGCGCATGGCCGAGGCGATGTACCGGGAGTTCCGTCATGGCTGAGCCGGCGCTCGAGCGCGGCGGCGCCGGCGCCCGTTCCCTCTCGCCACTCGATGCCGCGAAGCGTGCAATCCGCGCCGAAGCCTGGGCGAGCGGCCTCGCGCAGCTTGACGAGATCGAGCGTGCCGGTGGTGTACTCGATGCCGGCGCGGACGTCTTGAAGGCGATTGCGCTGATTCGCACGCAGGGCTTCGCGGCCGGTATCGACGCGCTCGATGGCCTCGACGCGCAGCGCGTTCGCGACGTGCGAGCGCGCGCCGATCTGCGCCGGCTCCTGGTCGCGCCGTTCGTGAAGTCCGGCGCGCTGGCCGAGGCGGCGCGCGTGCTCGACTGGCTGGTGCGGACCTATCCCGAAAGCGCCGACGACCGCCGCAGCTATGCGAGCGTCCTCGCGCGTCTGAAGCGCTGGCCCGAGGCGATCGCTCAGGTTGACGAAGCCGCGCGCACCGCGCCCGGCGACGTCCCGCTCCTGGCTACGCGCATTCAGTTGCGCACGCAGGCGGGCGAGACGGATGCGGCGGCGCAACTCGCGCGCGAATCCTTCGGCGTTGCGATGGTGATCCCCGGCGCGGCGCATATCTGGATGACGGCGCTGCTGCGCGGCGGCGATCACGCACGCGCTGCGAGCATCGCCGCCAAGATAGACGCGCCGAATCACCGTGTGGCGAGCGTTGCGATGCAGGCGCTGCGCAGCAACGGCCGGGCGGCGGCTGCCATCTCGGTCGGACGCCTTGCGTTGCGCGCCGGGCACGATAGCGCCGCGTTGCGCTCGCAACTCGCGCAGGCGCACCTCGCGCGCGGCACACACGACGATCGTCTGGTCGCGGCGCTCGAGCATCTCGCGGCGGGCGTGCAGATGTCGCCGGATGATTTGCGGCTCAACTCGCTCTATGGCGAAACGCTGCTGCGCGCCGGCCGCTTCGCCCAGGCCGTGCCGTTTCTGGAAAAGAGCGCCGCGCTTGCACCGGAACTCGAACACGTGCGTGCGATGTATGCGCGCGCATTGCGTCATTCGGGCCGGCACGCGGAGTCGGCCGGGCAATATCTTCAGCTGGCCCGCTCGAACGAAGCGCACGCGCGCTGGCAGCGCGCCGCGGCGGGCGCGCTGACCCAGGCGGGGCGCACGGAAGAAGCGGCAAGCCTGTTCGACGCGTTCATCCGCCGCCGTTCTGCCGGGTTGCCCGCCACCTTCGAGCAGGCGCTCGCGCGCGTGGACGCGGCGGCCGGCACGGTGACGGTGCCGCGAGCACGGCTGGACTGGGCGTGGTCGCTGCGCGGCGAGACCGGGCCGGCGGCATCGATGGCGCGCGAGGATTGGGAGCGCGCGGCGCAATGGGGTTATCTCGCCGATCATCTGCTGCTCGACTGGCTCGAATGTCGCGAAGACCGCGCGGAAGAGGCCATGGATCTGCTTGCGAGTCTCGATGAGGCCGACCGGTTCTTCGAGCCACTGCGCGAAAGCGGGCGCGGCTTCGTGGTTGCCACGGCGCACGTGGGGCCGATGTATGGCGGGCTGATGGCGCTCGATCTGCTCGATATTCCGTCGCGCTGGATTGCATCGACGCCGGGGATCAGCCGCAGCCACTACGCTCGCTCTCTCATCTCGACGGGAGACCAGACCGAGGTCCAGGTGGTGAAAGCAAGCCTCAAGGCGTTGCAGGAAGGGCACGCGGTATGTCTTGCCGTGGATGGCGCGCTTAATCCGGCCGCCGCTCGCGTGCCGTTCGAAAACCAGGAGATCACGTGGTCGAGTTTTGCTGCGCGCGCGTGCTTCCGGCTTGGCCTGCCTTCGATTTTCTATGCGCCCAGGTGGGAACAAGGCCGCATTACGCACACGCTGGAGCGTCTGCCTGAGCCGCACGAGGGGGAAACGCTCGAAGACTACATCGTGCGATGGCAGCACGCGTGGCTCGCGCACCTGCGAACCCATCTGGCCGGGCGGCCCGAAGACCTGCGCTTGAGCGGCGGTTTGTGGCGGCATGTCGTGACGGCCGAGCGGTCGGGCGAGACGCCGGCCGGTGCTCGCGACGAACCCGGCAGTCCTTCGCCAACCGTCGATTTGATTACCTGAAGAACCCGCAGGACGTGGAGATACACAATGAAGCGAAACGAAACCGCAGCGCATGTTGACTTGCCGTCGTGGCTACAGGATGAGGCGCAAAGCGGGTTGCGAGCGACGCTGAAGGAAAACCGCTATGGCTGGCTGGTTACGGGGGCGGCGGGCTTTATCGGCTCGAACCTGGTCGAGACCTTGTTGTTGCTCGGCCAGGACGTGCGCGGGCTCGACAATTTCGCCACCGGCCACTGGCGCAACCTTCACGAAGTGAGGGCGCGGGTGGGCGAGACAGCCTGGGGCCGCTTCGTGTTTCACGAAGCCGACATCCGCGACGCGAGAGCCTGCGCGCAGGCGGTCGAGGGCGTGGACTACGTGCTGCACCAGGCGGCGCTGGGCTCGGTGCCGCGCTCAGTCAAAGATCCGAAAACGACCAATGACGTCAATGTGTCCGGTTTTCTCACGATGCTGGACGCCGCGCGCGTGGCGGGCGTTCGCCGCTTCGTCTACGCGGCGTCCAGTTCAACGTATGGCGACGAGCCGAATCTGCCGAAGCGCGAGGAGCGCATCGGCAATCCGCTCTCGCCCTATGCGGTGACGAAACTCGTGAACGAGCTTTACGCGAGCGTTTATTCGCGCACCTATGATTTTCATTCGATCGGTCTGCGCTACTTCAACGCGTTCGGTCCACGGCAAGACCCGGACGGCGCTTATGCCGCGGTAATTCCCAAATGGATTGCGGCGATGCTGGCGGGCGACGACGTGCAGATCAACGGAGACGGAGAGACGAGCCGCGACTTCTGCTACGTGGGTAACGTCGTGCAGGCGAACCTGCGTGCCGCGCTGGTCGGCGAACGTGCGGCGAGCGAGGTCTACAACGTCGCGGTGGGCGGGCGCACCACGCTCAATGACCTGTTCTCGATCATCCAGGAAGGGCTTGCCGCGCACGGCATTCACTATGGCAAGCAGCCGGTCTACCAGCCCTTTCGCGCAGGCGACGTGCGCCATTCGCAAGCCGACGTTACGAAGGCGGACCGGGAACTGGGCTTCACCGGACTCTTCGATCTTCGCCAAGGCATGATTGAAGCGCTACCCTGGTACCTCGCATTCGTTGCGGGGGAGACGGCTCAGGCCTGAAGCGGCCGTTGGCGTGAATCGATAGCACATTCAAGCGATATCCCGCTTCGCTCCGGTTGCCCGCTGACGACACAAGGCGGCGCGGTGCCAGCGTCGACAAGCCGCGCAAGCGGGCGAAGTCCTTAGCCGCCGCGTAGCTTGACTCAATATAAAGGCGATGTTCATGGCGATCAACGTACGTAATGTCATGCGGTTCTGGCTGCTTGTGTGTCTCGCAGGGGTTGCGGTGTCGCGTCCCGTGTTCGCGCACGCCGGTGAAATGTGCGAGCGCGCAAGCGCGGCGTGTCCGTTCGTCGCCGGCCTGCTCGCGCAGCGCGAGGGCTACGGGCGCGCGGCAACGGGCGGCGAGGGTGGCGAGGTGGTGAGCGTGACGTCGTCGGCGGACGCGGGGCCGGGGACACTGCGCGAGGCGCTCGCCCATGCGAGCGGGCCGCGCTGGATCCGCTTCTCCTCGGACATGACGATAACGTTGCTCTCGCAACTGCGTGTGCCCGACAACGTCACGATCGATGGCCGTGGGCATCGCGTGACGTTGCTCGACTATGGACTGGGGATTTACGGCAGCAACAACGTGATTGTCACGCATCTGAGCATCGACGGGCGGCTGCGGACGTTTTCGCAGGCGATCAACGTGGCCAACCGTTCGAGCAATGTGTGGATCGATCACCTCGATCTTTCGCGTTTCGCGGATCGCCTGCTCAACGTGAAGAACGGCTCGACGGACGTGACGGTGTCGTGGGTCAAGTTCCACGACGACGACAAGGTGATGCTGCTGAACAACATCACTTCGAAGGACCTGTTCGCAAATTACGATCGCGACAAGTCGGCGCGCGTGACGGTGCATCACTGCTATTTTTTCAATACCGTGCAGCGCAATCCACGGGCGCAGTTCGGCACGTTTCATCTCTTCAACAACCTGCTTGAGAACTGGGATTTTTACGGGATGAGTTTCAGTCTTCAGGCGCGTGCGCTGGTCGAGGGAAACATATTCAGCAACAAGTCGGAGCGTGATTGTGTGGAGCCGACCTTCTTCCCCACGGTGGAGGGCGTGAAAGCCAATTACTGCAAGAACATTGCCGACGCGCCTGCGCGAACCGCATTGCCGAACGGCGGATCCGACCAGAAGAACTTCGAGCGGACCGCTCAGCTTTACGCGGATGGGCGCGACTACCGTGCGTATCTTTCGGTGAAAGACAATCTTTATCTGCTCGACGCCAAGCCTGTTCTGCAAAGCTATTTGCCGGAAAACGTGCCGGCTCCGCCTTACTGCTACACGTACGACCCGCCAACGCCCAGGCTGGCCGATGAAATCCGTCAATTCGCCGGCAATACCGATGGTCCGGCGCCACGGACCGTGTGCCGTTGATGGCGCGCAGCCGGGTGACCGATGATGATCGTCTGGGGCGCAAGTTCGGACAAACTGAACGAGCGCCACCTCACGGCCATCATCGCCTGGCTGTCGTGCGTGCTTGCGGCGAGCCACGCTCAACACCGGCGACTGCACGCGGCGCTGCTTCGCAAGCTCGCCTCGCAGTTCGCCTGGCAATTTGCCGGCAATTCCTGATTCGTTCCCACATAATCCAACGCTGTCGCGTTGATTGCCTCGCGCGATTCACAACTGGCGCAGCATCCGATCGCTTCGTGCGTGACGGCTTCGCTGACCGGACCGAAAGCGCGGCCGTGGATGGACATGATCAGGAAGAAGATGAAGATTTCGTTTGTTGCCGTCTGCATGCTCGCGGCGGCGCTAGTCGGCGGCTCCGCGCGCGCTGCGCAAGCCGTTGCATCGGATGCCGCATCGTCGAACGAGGCATCGTGGTGGTCGCGCGGCGTGCAGCTCGAAAAAAAGGCCGCGGACAACACGTGGACCGTGCGCTGGTTCGACGATCTGACCGTGCACGGCACGCCGAAGTCATACGCCGGCAATCCGCAGGACGAGCCCTGGGTGGAGATCACCGCCCTGCGAAGCGCGGATGAAGCGGGCGACGCCCGCTCGATCGTGGTCCGCTGTCTGGGCACGTACGCGCGCCGCGTCGTCGTTGCGGCCGTTGTGGTGCAGGCGAGCGACATCGAGCCAAAGTGGATGCAGCAGTTCCGGTGTGGCGGCGGAGAATGGCGGGTGAGAACGATCAACGTGGGCAAGCTGCCGTCGGCCACGCATTGACGCAAAGCGCCGGGGCAAACGGCCTAATCCGCCGCCATGCGCTGACGCGCGCTCATGAAAGGGCCCACCGGCCGCCGCTCCGGCGCGAAGCGGTCGAACCCCACGGGGCCCGGCATGTCGATATAGACCGCTTCCATGCCCTGACGGCTATAGCTTTCATGCCAGAAGCCCGCGCCGCCGCTGTCGCGCAGGAATTCGCGCCACCAGCGCGAGTGGGGTTCGCTGCGCGTGAACGCTTCCAGACTCGGGAGATCGCGCCAATACTGGCGAATGCCCACATGGTTGAGGGCAAACAGGAACTGCTCGCTCGACAGCAAGCCGGGCGGCGGGTTCGACTCGATCTGCCGCAGCCCCTTGCCGATGCCGAGCACGGCGGCGATGCCGCGCAGCCGGCGCACCCGGAACCCCAGAATGACGACCACGAGATCCGGATAGGCGCTGAGGTCGACTGACCTGCGGGAAACAGAGGCTTGCATGGCGGCTCCTTGCTGTTTACGCTGTAAGCATAGTCTCGAATGATTACGGTGTAAACAACGATGAGCGAATCCGTAGTGTCCCTTCATGACCGGCTGGTCGACTGCGCGCTGGCCTTGCTCGAAGCGGGGGAAAGCGATGTGAGCCTGCGTGCGGTGGCGCGGGCGGCGGGGGTGTCGGCAATGGCGCCGTACCGGCATTTCGAGGACAAGGCCGCGCTGATGGGCGCTGTCGCGCTAAAGGGCTTTGCCATGCTGGAGGCGGGCGCGGCGCGCGCCAATGAAGCGTCCGATCCTGGCGAAGCGCTCACTGCGCAGGGGCTGGCCTATGTGGGCTTCGCCCGCGCGCATCCCGCGCTGTTCCGGCTGATGTTCGCGGGCGGGGCGGGGCTCGACCTGCCGCACGACGATTGCAAGGGCGCGTACGCGCTGATGGTGCGGCGGGTGGCGGAACTCGCGCCGCATCAGGCCGAGGCCGGGGCGCTAGCCTGCTGGGGGCTGGTTCACGGACTGGCGACTCTCGCGCTCGACGGACGCATTCCGGCCGATCCGGACGGCGAGCGGGCGGCGCTGGCCCTGATGACGCAAGCGCTGCGGGCGCCGCCGCCGGCTGTCACGGGTTCCTGATTCGACCTGCGGGGACACAGGCCACGGTCATCAAAGCAGGCCCATTGCCGATGCCTTGAGCGTCGCCGCCGCGCGCGTGGAGCATTCGAGCTTGCGGAACACGCTCTCCACGTGCGTGCGCACCGTGCTCGGACTGAGCGTTAATTCCCGTGCGGCTTCCTTGTTGCTCGCGCCACGCGAGATGGCGCGCAACACGTCGATCTCGCGCGCCGACAGACGCGCGCGCGGCTCCGCCGCGCTCACCGGGCGTTTGACGGCGGGCGCGCCTTCGGCCAGCAGCGCGTCGACCGCTTCGCCGCACAGGCGGCCGGCTTGAACTTCGGCGCGCAGCGCTTGCGCCGCGGCTTCGGCGCCGAGCGCGGCGCGCCACGGCCGCGCCGAGCGCAACGCAACCCATGCCACGGAAGCGGCCAGCACGCGCGCCTCCGGCGTCAGCGCCGCTGCGCTTACGCCACGAAAATAGCCCGAGCCGTCCAGCCGTTCATACGCATACGACGCAAGCTCGGCCGCATCATGGAGCGCGCCCGCCTGCTTGCCCGCGCGCGAGGTCCAGTACGGCGCAAGCCGCACCTTCTCCCAGGCGCTTTCGGGCAATCGCGTGTTGAGGTTCCAGATGCCGTTGGGCACCGCCGCCCGCCCGATCCCGTGAATCAACCCGGCGCGATAGACGCGCGCGTGCGCCGCCTTGTCCGTCGTGAGACGTTCGCAACAGCGGGCCGCCGTCGCCGCGACCGCGCGCGAAAAGCCGGTCATCCAGGGCAGTTTGAGGTCGATGACGTCCGCGATCAACTCGGCCGACGTGGCCTGCTCCATGTGCGGCGTCGTCAGCGCGGCGTCGAGATCGGTGGGCGACGCATGTTCGAGTTCCTGAAGCCAGCGGAGCGCATGGCGCGCCGCGATCTCGACGAGTTGCCTGGGATAGCGCGCGTCGGCCCGTTGCGCGAGCAGGCCCAGGGCCTGTTCGACGCCATACGTGCGGCTGAAAATCTCCAGATCGCCGGCAAGCGCGACGACGAACACCGGCGCCGGCACCGCTTCGCGCGCAAGGTGCGCGGGCAGACCGCCGCCGTCCCACGTTTCGAAGATGTGACGCAAGACCGTTTCCGTCGCGCGCGGCAGGCCCAGCATGCGCGCCACCTCGCCCGCCACTTCGCAGTGAATCTGCGCGAGCGGCGAGAGCACCGCGGCCGCGCCACCCAGCGACTGGAGCGGCGCGGCCCAATCCGAGCCGCCTTCGAGCATCGCGACGCGAATCTGGATGTCGTCGCCGAACACATCGGCAAAGCCGGCCGCGTTTGCCGTGCATCCCGACCAGCGCAGCAGCGCCGTTTCCCGCACGGCGTCGAGCGTGGGCGCGTCGAGCCGGGCGGCCTGGGCGAGGCGCGCCGCGAGCCATGCGGTGCGCGGCGAATGGTCGGTGGGCTGCCCCATGCTCAGATCGCCGATGAAGGCGAGGGCTTTCACGGCATCGAACACGCGCAGCGGGGAAACGTCGGCTGTGTCGTCGGTCATCGAGGTGGGAGGAAAAACGCTCGTCAAGCGTTCGGCCACTATACGTCACATCGTCTTCCGGCCGCGCAACGTTCGGGCAAGCCCCCGCCTGGGTCGGTCATTCGACCGATGCCGCCGCGGCGCGGCGAGTGCGATCCTTGCGTCCAGAGCAATGCGTCATATCGGGGTAGCCGTTTCCCCGGACGCGCGCCAACCTGGCAACTCGAACGGTTGCCATTCATTGCTAAGGAGTCGACATGGTTGATCGTCACGAAGATACCGATCTCGCGCAGGAAGAAAGCTGGCTCAAACGCTACTATTTTTCCCGGGCCGCGTTTTCCGCGGTTTGGGTCGCGCTCGCTTTCTCGCTGGCGCAGCATTCGCCGGTCAGCCTCGTCGTACTGCTGATCGTCTATCCGGCGTGGGACGCGCTGGCCAACTACATCGACATGCTGCGTAGCGGCGGCGCGACGACCAATCGCACACAGGCGCTCAACGTCGGCATCAGCGTCATGACGATGATCGCCGTGATCGCGGCGTTGAAATTGGGCGCGCACTGGGTGCTGGGCGTGTTCGGCGTTTGGGCCATACTCTCCGGGCTGCTCCAGCTTGGCACCGCCGTGCGCCGCTGGAAGCGCTTCGGCGCGCAATGGGCGATGATCTTGAGCGGCGCGCAATCGGCGCTGGCGGGGGCGTTTTTCATCGTGCAGGGCGGTGTGCCCTTGTCCGCCGCAATCGGCAGAGTGGCCGGCTATGCAGCGGTGGGCGCCGCCTACTTTCTCATTTCCGCGTTGTGGCTGTCCGTCGGCCAACTGCGCATCAAGCTTGCCCGAACGTCTTGAAGCGCCGGTTCACTTTGCCGGACAATTGCGGGAAGGCTGGATGGACGGTCCAGGCCCGGCGAGGTGAACAAACTTCGGGAGACGCGCATGCGCTGTGCGGGGCATCCAAAAGCGGGCGACGCGGCATGGCGGCGGCTTCTCGTTCTCTGGATGGGGGCCGCCGTGCTCATGCTCCCCGGTTTTGCGCGCGCGATGGACTTCAGTCTGTACTACCAGCCGCAACTCAAACTGAAGATGGTGATCGGGGAGGGGAGAATCGAGGACGGCGACGCGGATAAGTTTCTGGCGCTTGCCGGAAAGGCCGATCGTGACGACGACGGGTTGATCGTCCTCGTGTTGAGCAGTCCGGGCGGCAATGTCGAGGCGGCTTTCCGGGTCGTCGATGCCATGGACAAAGTGCGCGTGCACACGCTGGTTCCCGACGACGCCCGATGCGCGTCCGCCTGCGCCTCCATCCTGTTCGCCTCGGGCGAGCGCCGAAGCGTGCTTGGCAGCGGGCTGCTCGGCTTTCACAGTTGCTATCGACGCGCAGGCTCCGCTTACGCCGCGGACTCGCTTTGCAACGAGATCATCGCGGCAAACGCCATGCAAAGGGGCGTCAGCCACGCGGGCATCAATCGCTTCGTCAAGCAGTACGGCGCGCAGGACATGGCGTGGGTCGGCCGCGATGTCGCCTGCCAGTCGCTTCAGGGGCTTTGCAAGCCCGGTCGGCTCTCGGCGCGCCCGGAAACCCGCACCGCGCTGATGCATAGTCTTGATTGCAGCAAGCTCCTGTCGGTCCAGGCGCAGCTTGTTTGCGGGGATGCGGAGCTTCTTCGCGCCGATAGTGAGCTTTCCGAAATATATCGTCAGAAGCTGAGCGCATCGGCAAACAAGTCGCGGTTGCGAGCGGATCAACGCGCGTGGCTTCGCAATTCACGCAATGTGTGCAGCGATAAACCTTGTTTGCTGCGCAGTTATCGTCTGCGTATCAGCGAACTCAAGAGCGCACGGTCCTGAGGGCGACCGGTTCAGCCGCATGCCGATCCGCAAGCCCCTGAACCTGTGATCCGGTTATTCGGGCAGCGCCGCCCACTGGAAGAACGTGCGCGTATCGGTGTCGAGTTTCGCAAACCATTTTCCGTAGAGGCCGTCGAACTCAGTAGACCTGAACAGACGGCTCAGCGTGCGGTCCACCAGCAGGCGCAGATCGTCGTCGCCGCGCGCCATGCCGATGGCGACGGAGGTCGTCGTGAAGCGCCGGTCGAGGACGACCAGGTCGTTCGCCGCCGCACTGTCGTGCGTCACGGCCAGCAGCAAGGCGCGATCGGCGAAGAAGACATTCGCCTGGCGATCGATGACTTTCTGCACGCCGGCCTGCACGGTGGGGACGGCAACGACCGTCGCCGGAATCGAGAAGTCGCTGAGCCTGGCCGCGAGCCAGCGCTGCGCCGGGGAGCCCGCGATAACCGCAACGGTCTGCCTGGACAGCAGTTGAGCGGGCGCGGCGCGCCAGATCGGGTGCGAGGGGCCCGCGCCCGAGAGAATCTCGCGCAGCCCGGCGGGCGCGTCGGTGCGCAGCACCGCCCCGATGCCGCCCGGGTACACGGGAATCGAGAAGGACAGGGTCTGCCTGCCCGTGAGCGTGTCGGGCGCGCCGCAAAGCAGATCGATGTGGCGCCCCTCCGGCACGCGCACGCCGTCGCCAGGCGAAAGCGCAATCCACTGGATCTTGAGCGCGGCGAGGCCCGGCACGTTGCCGATTTCGTCAGCGATCTTGCGGCACAGCGCCACCGTGTAGCCCGTGACTTGCCCGCTGTCGTCCTTGTAGGCGAACGGGCGCGCGTCGCCGAGGTAGCCCAGCGTGAGGTTGCCCGACTGCCTGATGCGCGCGAGCGCGCTGCCGCCCGCCGGTTCCTGCGCGCGCACCGGCGTCGGCATGAAGGCCAGCAGCAGGGCCAGGAACAGGGCCGCAGGCGCAAGCATGCCGATGACCATCGCCGCGGCCGCGGAGTCGGTGGCCGCGCGCCCGGAAGAGGCCGCCGGGTCGTGGCGCGTCGCCGCGAAGCCATAGACCGCGTAGCCGATCACCATGACCAGCATCGCGCCCAGCACCGCGTCCTTGCCCGACGCGTAGATCGCATAGACGGAATAGGCGAGCGCCACGACCGTCACCGCCGCGTTGAGCCGGTACTTCGCCGCGGGCGTGCCCGCG
The DNA here is from genome assembly GCF_003096875.1 of Paraburkholderia unamae. Taxonomy (NCBI): domain Bacteria; kingdom Pseudomonadati; phylum Pseudomonadota; class Betaproteobacteria; order Burkholderiales; family Burkholderiaceae; genus Paraburkholderia; species Paraburkholderia unamae. The sequence continues at coordinate 176,668 of NZ_QEOB01000010.1, read as the reverse complement.
TTGCGCATCATCACGAAGAGCGCCGAGAGCGAAATAATGTAGGGAATCACATTGGTCACGACGGCCAGGTTCACGAGCGCCGCGAACTGTTCGCTCAGGTTCGGCGACATGGTGGAGAGCGCCATCAGCGACTGGAGTATCGCCATGACGATCATGCCCGCAATGGGCGCGCCCGAGCGGTTCGCCTTGCCGAACACGGCGGGGAACATGCGGCTGTCCGCGGCGTCCTTGGCGGTCTGCGCGAGCGTGAACTGCCAGCCGAGCAGGGAGCCGACGCACGCCATGGCCGCCAGCGCCATGACGATGGAGCCGACCGTGGGATTGAACATATGCGCGAAGGCGAGGCCGAACGGGCCGGTCGAACTGGCGAGATCGGCATTGGGCACGATGCCCTGGATCACGGCCGTGGAAAGGATATAGATGATCGCTGCGCCGAGGGTGCCGAACATGCACGCGAGCGGGACATCACGCTTCGGATTTTCGACCGCCGACGAATTCTGGACGGCGGACTCCATGCCGAGGAACGCCCAGAGCGTCAGCGCGATGCTCGAACCCATGCCCTCCGTCAGGCGCAGACCCTTCGGATTCCACGCGGCCGCGAACGTCTCGCTGTGAAACCAGAACCAGCCGGCAACCGAGATGAAGCCGACGGGCAGGATCACGCCCCAGACCGTTACCGCGCCGATGCGGCCCGTGAGCTTCGGTCCGCCGAAATTCGCAACGGTCGTGAGCCACAGCAGGCCGATTACGCCCATGCAGGTTGCGACCGGCGTGGATGTGAGCACCGGGAAGAAGGCGGCAAGATAGCCGAGTGCGGAACTCGCGACCGCCACGTTTGCAATGGCGATGGAGAGGAAGTAGAGCAGGAAAACCTGGAAGTAGCCGTCCTTGCCGTAAGCTTCCTCCGCGTAGGCGGCCATGCCGCCCGCCCGCTGGTTGAGCAATCCGGCTTCGGCAAAGCCGTAAGCGATGGCAAGCGAACCGATCGCCGTGACGACCCACGACAGCAACGAAATCGCACCGACCTTCGCCATGTTCGCGGGGAGCATGATGATCCCCGAGCCCATCATGTTGACGGTGACGATGAACGTCAGTTGTACTACGTTCATCCTTTTGGGTTGATCGACCACGGCGATGCTCCTTGTGGCTTCGCGGCCCTGATGCGTGCAAGCGCATGGTGGAGTGGATGTGGCAACGAGCGGGGCAACGGCTCCCGGTCTGTTTTTTTTATGCGCTCTCGTATGAACGTGGCGTCTATTTGGCCTGCGCGGTGACGTCGCAGCCGCCGTGGGCGCCGCTGCCGGTGTTCTTCAGCGTGAGCGTCAGCCGGCTGCCCCGGTTTGCCGTGATGATCTGCCCATAGCTCACCGTGGGAATGAACTGGATATCCGGCGCGACGGCCACAGGCGGATTCCTGGCGCCGTCGACAGTCAGATCGAGCTCCACGGTGACCGATTCGATGGCGACGCCCAGATCCTTCTTCTTGCCGGCCTGTTCTTTGCGGAACGTGCACAGCCCCGTGAGGACCTGCTCCAGCGCCGTCGGTATGTCGACCGGCTTGCCCGGCGGGATCGGCGGCGTATTGCAGGCTACGATCATGAAGGGCAAAGTGCCAAGGACCACATATCGGCAGGCTCGCATCGGCTTCCCCAGTTGGTCTGCTACATGTCGCGTGCGCCCTGTCGCTGGATCAGGGCCACGCCGGCGCACGTGAGTGCGAACGCTCAATACTTGATCTGCCTTGCCGCCTCGCGGCCGTTCTGCTTGGTTTGCCGCTTGTCCTGGCGGCATTGCGAATTGCTTGTCTGGTTCGCGGCCCTGCAATCCTGCTTGGTGTGCCGCGAGCCCTGGCGCGTTTCCTGGCGCACGTCGCGCCCGGCGCGGCGTTGCTGGGCCTGTTCGGTTGACCAGGAGGTTCCCGCCGAAACCGTCACAACCAGGGTGATGACCGCGAGCGCGAACTTCCTGCGCCGTGAAGACATGGTGACCTCCGCAATTGCTTTCCATGAACCAGGAGACAGCTTTGTCGAAGGTTGCCACGTGTGATTCGCCAGTCAATCGGACGTAGGTCCTATGGCCGTCGCGATGACTGTGTCAGGGGGAGGTGGGTGCGGGTACGCGCGAGGTACCGGCAGACACCGGCAGACCGTGCCGGTGTCTGCCGGTCGGCGCGGCGCAGAATGTCACTGCGACGGCCATTCGGGCGCCGCCGCGCCGAAATCGGTGGCCAGGGTCACGGCCTTCCACTTTTGCTGGCTTTCGCGGCGCGCGAGTTCCTCGGCTTCGAATACCTGCCAGGCGTCCGAGCCGAGCATCAACCGCGCGGGCACGGTCTCCCGCGACGCGAGCATGACGATCAGCTTCGCGATGCGCTCGGGGTCTCCCACTTCATGGCCCACATACGCCTCTACCAGCGCCTTGAATTGCGCCATCGACGGCCGATAGTCCTCAGGCAGGTCTTGTAGCGTCGAGCGCGCCTCGCGTCCCCATTCGGTGCGCATGCCGCCCGGTTCCAGCGTGCACACGCGGATGCCGAACGGTGCGACTTCCTTGCCCACGACGTCGCTGAATCCGCCCACGGCCCATTTCGCCGCCTGGTAGGCGGCGAGCCCCGGGCTGCTGATGCGCCCGCCAATCGACGAAACCTGAAAGACGTGGCCGCCGCCCTGCGCGCGCATGACGGGAATGGCCGCGCGCGTGAGGTCGACCACGCCGAACAGATTGGTTTCGAGTTGCGCGCGGAAATCGCCGGAAGGCGTGGACTCGAACGGCTGAATGTGCCCGTAACCGGCGTTGTTGACGAGCACGTCCAGACGTCCGAAGCGGCGCGCCGCTTCGGACACGGCGCGCTTCGCCTGTTCTTCGTGCGTCACGTCCAGCTCGAACGTCGCGAGGCGCTCGCCGTGACTCGTCTGCAAACCGGCCAGCTTCGACGTGTCGCGCGCGGTGGCCAGGACCTTGCCGCCATCGAGCAGTGCGGCTTCGAGAATGGCGCGGCCGAGGCCTCGGGACGCGCCGGTGATCAACCAGACTTTTGACATGATCGTTTCACCCTTCGTCGGTCATTGGGGATTGAATCCAGCCTTACCCTCGAACGTCACCGAGCCGGCGAGTTCCTTTTGCGCCTGAAGCGCGGCGAGGCTGCGGGTATAGGCGGCTTCCAGCACGGCATAGGCGTCCGCGCCGAGCACGGTGCGCAGCGGCGGCTCCGGCAACTGGCTGATCGTGTAGATGGCAGCCGCCATTTTTACGGGGTCGCCCGATGCATATTCGTCGCCGACTTCCTTGATCTGCTGGCGCAGCTTGCCGACGACGCCGTCCTTGTAGGCGCCAAGCTCATCGGTCCAGCGGATATTGGCCACGAAGCCCGTTTTGATGGAACCCGGCTCGACGATGAGGGTTTTGATGCCGAATTCGGCCACTTCCTGGCTCACCGACTCCGCAAAACCTTCCAGGCCGTATTTGGCCGCGTGATACAGCGAGCCGCTCGGGAACGCGGCGCGCCCGCCGACGCTCGTGACATGGATGAACGTGCCGTGCCCGCGCGCGCGCATCGCGCCGAGGAAGGCCCGCGTGACGTGGATGGGCGCGAGCAGATTGAGCGCGATCTGCTGCTCGATATCGGCCTCGCTCATTTCCTCCATCGCGCCAATGACGGCGCCGCCCGCGTTGTTGACGACGACGTCCGCGTCGGCATGACGTGCTGCGACGGCCTGCACCTGCTCGGGGCGGGTCACGTCAAGCGACTCGACTTCGAGCGCGTCGGGCCACGCATCCTTGAGCGGCTGCAAGGCGGCGACGCGCCGCACGGCGGCCACCACGCGATGTCCTTCGGCCAGCACCTTCTCGGCGAGCGCCAGCCCGAGACCACCCGATGCTCCGGTAATGAACCATTTTTGACTGCGCATGACGACTTCTCCTTTCACTTAATGAGCGCGTACGCACTCAATTAAAAACCAAAAAAAACGCCCTGGTTGACGTGGCATGGCGGCCCTAGCGGGTAATGGCTCGCCAGGCCGCCCGAAATCCCAGTTGCCGATGACGCTCGGCGCCTTCTGGTTCCTTCTCGATGTACTCGATCGTGGTGTCGGCGATGCGTTCGATCACGGCATAAAGAAACGCGATCGGCGCGTCGACCAGAATGCCGCCATGTACCGCGTCCTCCATCATCCGGGACACCGCCAGGAACGGCTCCATGCCTCGCGTGCGCGTGCCGTCCTGCAACACCCCGGAAGCGGAGAGCTTCGAAACCGCAAGACGGCCGGCCGCATTAGCCACGCCCCAGCCCACATAACGCTGGAAGATATGCTCCATGCGCGGCTCGAAGCCCGCCTGATGAGGGTAGCCGGGCATGACGTATTCGGCCAGATCGTTCTTGAGGTGCAGGTACAGGTCCTGGAAAAGGGCTTCCTTGTTCTCGAAGTAGGTGAACAGCGTTCCTTCCGCCACTCCCGCTCCGCGGGCGATGCTCGCGGTGCTGGCCAGCACGCCCTGTTCGGCAACGGCCTGCGTGGCCGAGAGCAAAAGGGCGTTGCGCTTTTCCGGACTGAGCGGTCGTGCCATCTTGATTCGAGTCAAAATAGAGTGAGTACGCGCTCAATTATAGGCAAGACTCGGGATCGACGCAAACGGTTCGTTTTGTCGCAGCGTGCGGTTGTCACCTGGAGCGCATTGCGTCATGTTTCGCCTGCGATCACGGGAAACGCCGACACCAGCGTATCGAGCAAATGGCGAACGGCGGGCACCATGCCTCGGCGCGAGGGAAAGATCGCGTGCACGAGCCCCGGTGCCGCCGACAGATCGGGCAACAGGTGCAGCAGACGGCCCGCCTGGAGATCGGCTGCCACCTGCTCGCGCGGGAGCATCGCGACGCCGACACCGCCTATCGCCGCGCGCCGCAGCGTCGCCAGATCGTCCGTGGCGAGGCGCGGGCGGTGTGTCCATGCAATTGCCTGTCCCCCGGCGTCCACCAGGTTCCAGATGTACTTTTCGCTTGCGCTCGCCATCGAGAGCGACGGCCAGGTTTTCAGCGATTCGATCGACACGGGCGCGGGATGGCGCGCGGCCAGTTCGGGGCTCGCGACCAGAATCCGTACCGACAAGCCCAGTTGCCGCACCGCCAGGTCCGTGTTCTCCAGCGGCGGCAGCCTGACCCGGATGGCGAAGTCCAGCCCTTCCTCGATCACGTCCACACGCCGGTTCGTCGCGTCGAGCAGCACCTGAACCTGCGGATTGTCTTCGAGATAGCGCGCCAGGATCGCGGCGATGCCGGAGTCCAGCAACGCCACCGGGCAACTGATGCGCACGGTGCCCTGAGGCTGCGTGCGCGTCTGGTCGACGAAGTCCTTCGCGGCCTTCGACTCGGCGACCATCGCGACGCAATGCTGATGGAACTGCCGCCCGGTTTCCGTCAGCGACAGGCTGCGGCTCGTGCGATTGAGCAGGCGAATGCCCAGTTCCTCCTCCAGCGCACGGATGCGCCGGCTGAGCTTCGACGTCTGTACGCCCAGGCCGCGGGCGGCGGCCGTGAAGCTGCCATGCTCGACGACCAGCGCGAATAGCCGCAGGTCGTTGAGGTCGGTGATCTGGTTGGGCGGCACGTCGCCTCCGGAAGTCATCGTTGCTGTGATGGCAATGATAGCTTGCCAGTCTGAAGATTGGCGTCGAATCATTGCGTGTATAGCATCTCTCCATCGCAAGCCTCATACGGGGCGCAAGAACGAGGAGGTTGCCATGCTGGAACACCGGCGCTGGGCATCGCTGGACGGAGCCGACTACGGCTGGCTGCGCGCGAAATATCACTTCGCGGTCAGCGCGCAGGGCAATGACGCGCATCGCGCGCTCGGCCCGCTGATCGTCTGGAACGACGACGAAATCGCCGTCGGCCGCGGTTTTCCCATGCACGGGCATCGCGACATGGAAATCGTCACCTACGTGCGCCAGGGCGTTCTCGGTCATCGGGACACGCTCGGCTCCGAAGGCACGATCCGCGCGGGCGACGTGCAGGTCATGAGCGCGGGCACGGGCATCCGCCACGCGGAGGTCAACCAGGGCGACGAGCCGCTCAAGGTCTATCAGATCTGGCTGCGCCCGCGCGAAGCCGGGGGCAAACCGGCATGGGACACGAAGCCGTTTCCGGCGCACGACCGCTCCGGGCGCTTCGTCGTGCTCGCGAGCGGTTTTCCCGGCGACGCAGGCGCGCTGCCGATCCAGGCGGACGCACGTTTGCTCGGCGCGACGCTGGAGGCGGGCGAGCGCTTGCGCCACGCGTTGCCGATATCGCATCGCGCGTATCTCGTGGTCGCCTCGGGACGCATCGAGGTGAACGGCGAGCGCATGGACGCGCTGGACGGCGTCGCGATCTCGAACACGCACGCGCTTGAGATCAGCGCTATCGAAGATTCTGAACTGGTGATGGTGGACGCCGGTTGAGCGTTTCTCTTTTCATTTTCCACCACCGGGTTGTATTCATTTCTGGAGAATTTCATGGATCGTTACAAGTTTCTGCCCTTGCTCGGGCGTGTCCTGATCGGCGCCCCGTTCCTGATGAGCGGGCTGGGCAAACTGGCCGCGCATGCCGCGACCGTCGGGTATATCGCGTCGGCCGGGCTGCCGGTTCCGTCGCTCGCCTACGTCGTCGCGGTGCTGGTGGAGGTGGGCGGCGGCCTGCTGTTGATGTCGGGCTATCGTGCGCGCTTCGTGGCGGTGGCGCTGGCGGTGTTCTCGGTGATGACCGCGATCTCCTTTCACCACAACTTCGCCGACCAGAACCAGATGATTCACTTCCTGAAGAACGTGATGATGGCGGGCGGCCTGCTTCAGATCGCGTACTTCGGCGCGGGTGCGTTCAGTCTGGACGCGCGACGCGAACGCGCGCTCCCGCATGCGGCCGCGTTGAGCGCGGGCTGAGGCGACGCAGGCCGGGAGCGTGCCGGTTCGGCTTGCCGGAGTCGATCGATTGATCAGGATTGGGAAATAAATGTCAGGCGATAACACATCGCAAAGGGAGCCCGTCATGGACGAACGGATTCACGACCTGCTGTATCGCAATCTTCAGGAGGTTTTTGGCGAGGGCGACGCCGCGCGACGTCGCGCGGCCATCGAGGCGCTTTATACCGAAGACTGTGTGCTCCATGTGCCTCCGGGCGAATACACCGGGCACGACGCGCTCGACAAGTTTGCTGGAGCGCTTCGCGCGACGCACCCGCATTTTGCCTACACGCCGCACAGCAAGGCTCAGGCGCTCCAGAACGCAGGCCGCCTGGCATGGGGCTCGGGACCGCGCGGCGAGGCGCCCGAGTACACGGGCGTGGATATGATTATCGTTCGGGACGGAAAAATTGCGGCACTCTATGTGTTGCTGGATTCCACGCCTTCCTGACTACATTATGTTGTCCATGGCTTTTTAACGGCGGTCTCGCCGCCTGCGTGTAAAAGGAGAGGGAAATGTCGAAAGTCCTGGTGCTGTATTACTCAACGTACGGACACGTCGAAGCGCTGGCGGACGCCGTGGCCGAAGGGGCGCGATTGACCGGCGCCACGGTCGATGTGAAGCGGGTGCCGGAAACGGTGCCGGAGGAGGTGGCCAAAGGCGGCCACTTCAAGCTCGACCAGAAGGCGCCGGTTGCGAGCGTCAATGATCTCGCCGACTACGACGCGATCGTGATTGGCACACCGACCCGTTTCGGCCGTATCTCGTCGCAGATGGCGGCGTTTCTCGATCAGGCGGGCGGCCTGTGGATGCGCGGCGTGCTGAACGGCAAGGTTGGCGGCGCCTTCACCTCGACGGCCACCCAGCACGGCGGGCAGGAAATGACACTGTTCTCGGTCATCACGAACCTGCTGCACTTCGGCATGACGATCGTCGGGCTGCCGTATAGCCACCAGGGGCAGATGACGCTGGACGAGATTGTCGGCGGCGCGCCCTATGGCGCGACGACCATCGCCGGGGGGCAAGGTCAGCGGCAGCCGAGCGTCATCGAACTGGAGGGCGCACGTCATCAGGGCGAACTCATTGCGAAAACCGCCAACAAGCTGTTTGGTTGAGCTTCGATGCGCTAATCGTTGTGTTGGCGTGTGAACGGGACGCTCGCATGCTCGGCGAGCGCCGTCCCGTGCGCGGGTGCCGGGCTTTCCGGTGTGGGAAACCGTGCAACAATATGCGACATGCAACTTCCAGACCTTGAACGCCTCGTCACCCTGGCCATGCCCTTCGGCAAATACAAGGGCCGGCTCATTGCCGACCTGCCAGGGCATTACCTCAACTGGTTTGCCCGCGAAGGCTTTCCGCAGGGCGATATCGGCCGGCTGCTCGCGCTGATGCACGAGCTGGATCATAACGGGCTGAGGGAACTGCTCGAGCCGTTGCGCAAGCGCGGATAGGAGCGGGGCAGACGCACGCTTCGAGAGCAACCGTGCGTGAGTTTTGAACCGCCTTGAATTGAACGTCGCGCTCCAAGCCGTCTTTCAGACAAAGACGGTCGAGCGCCTCGGCAGCCGACGGCCCGCCCGTCAAAGCCGGGCGGAATCCGTTCGGTTTGCTAAATGATGAGCGACGACCTCACTCACTTATCGATGTCGTAATCGAAGTATTTCTTTTGCAGCGGGTCATACGTCCCATCTTTGCGGATCGCTGCGATTGCAGTGTCGATGCTCTCGGCGGCCGTGCTGGCCGCCGAGAGCACGAGCCTCAAAGCCTCAAGTCACCCCAATCTCAAACAACCGATGTGTCTCATCGCGTTCCGTACCGCCGGCGCGCGCCCGCACCCAGCCGAGCGAACGGCCGTAGCCGCCGAGCGACCCGCCTCGCACGAGTTGCGCTTCGTCCACGGCAACGTGCGCGTCCGCGAACGGGTGCACATACAGCGCGTCAGCCGGGCAATACAGCTCGCACATGAAGCAGGTCTGGCAGGCGTCGGGGCGTGCGATGACGGGAATGCCTCCCTTCACCGCATCGAAGACGTTGGTCGGGCAGACATCCACGCAGCGGTCGCAGGCGGTGCAGCGCGATTCACTAAGGAGTTCGATCAAAACAGTCGTCCGGTCAGTTGGCGGCGGATTCGGCAACGGCACGCCAGCGCACCGCAGGTTCCTGCACGCCGCCGATCAGCAGGCGGCGGGCGTCGTCGCTGCATAACGGAAAGTCCTCGCGCCGGTGCAGGCCTCGTGTCTCGCGCCGCGCCAGCGCGCTCGTGTACGACAGCTTCGCCACGTAAAGCAAGGCGCGGGCGCTGCGGCGAGCGGCAAGCGACGTGTCGACGTCGGGACGCGCAACGAGCGCATGGTCGATGGTGCGCAACGCGGCGGCAAGCCGCCGTTCGCTGCGAAACAACTGCACGGCGATCGGGCGCACCTCGCGTTCGAGCGTCTCGGCGGCGGCGTGCGGATCGCTCGTCGCGAGTTGCGCATAGTGAGCATCGAAGTCGATAGCGCGGGTTTCGCCAAGCGTCTTCGCGAAGCGGCTGGCCGCCTCGCCCGTCCAGCTTCCCGTGGCAATGGCCCACGCCCCGTTCGGCGAGCCGCCGCCCGTGCGCGCCCCGACGATCGCTTCGCGCGATGCCGCATCGCCCGCCGCATAGAGGCCGGGCACATCGGTGCGTCCATCGGTATCGACGAGACGAATGCCGCCGGTGCCGCGCACCGTGCCTTCGAGCCGCAGGCCGACAGGAAAGCGCGTGCGGAACGGGTCGATGCCCATCCGGTCGTACGGCAGGAAGGCATTGGCCTGGCCCGAGCGCAGCCAGCGTTCGATGTCGGGTGTCGCGCGGTCGAACACGGCGAACACGGGCTCGTTGACCAGCGTTCTCGCCACGGGAATAAAGGCGTCTTCCTCGTCGATATGAACCGGCCTGCCGTCGCGCGTCGAATAACTCGCCCACACGAACGGCAGCCCCTTCGTGACCGACGAGAACGCCGCCGTGAGCCCGTACTGGCTGGAGAATTCCATCCCCGAAAAGAGCGCGCCTGCTTCCGCCGCCGCAAGATGGCCGTCGCCCGTGCAGACGTTGGTGCCGAGCGCGCCGCCCAGAAACGCGCAGCCGCCGGTTGCGATCACGCAGGCGTTCGCGCTCACGTGCCAGCGCGACCCATCGCGACGCACGCCGAACGCGCCCGTCACGCGGCCTTCGCGCTCGTCGCGCACGAGCCCGAGCAGCGGCGCGTGGTCCAGAATCGTGACGCCGGCGCGTTTGATCTGCTGACGCATGAAACGCATGTAGTCGGGACCGCGCAACGTGGCGCGGTTGGGCGTGCCGTCGTCCTTGCGCGCAAAGGGATAGCCGAGGGTTTCGAGCCGCTGCAACTGGCGCGCGGAGGTTTCGAGCACGCGCGAGGTCCACGACAGTTCGCTCAGTGCGCCGCCGCTGCGATAGCGCTCCTCGAAATGGCGCGCATGGTCCTCGGGGTCCGGCACGTACCAGACGTTGTTGTTCGACGCGGCCGCGGCGCCCGACGTGCCGCAATAGCCCTTGTCCGCGAGCACGACCGTCGCGCCGCTGCGTGCCGCCGTCAACGCGGCCCACGTGCCCGCCGGACCGCCGCCCGCGATGAATACGTCGGCGCGCAAGGCGATGTCGTTCGCCGGATCGTGTGATGCGCTCATGCGTGTCCATCCCATGGCACGAGTGCCTTTTGTACGCGCCGCAGACCCCATTCGATCGAGGCCGCGATCAGCGCGATCACGATGATGCCCATGATGACCACGTCGGTCTCCAGAAATTGTCCGGCGGACTGGATCATGAAGCCGAGTCCGCGCGTGGCCGCAATGAGTTCGGCCGCGACGAGCACCGACCAGCCCACGCCCAGTCCGATGCGGATGCCCGTGAGCACGTCCGGCGCGGCGGAAGGCACCACGACGTAGCGCACGATCTGCCAGCGCGTGGCGCCCAGGGCTCTGGCGCCGCGAATGCGTCCGGGCTTCACCCGGCGCACGCCCTGTTGCGTTGCGATCGTGAGCGGCGCGAAGATCGCGAGCCAGATGAGCAGCACTTTCGACGGCTCGCCGATGCCGCACCAGATCACGATGAGCGGCAGATAAGCCAGCGGCGGAATAGGCCGGTAGAACTCGATCAGCGGATCGACGATCGCCTGCGCGACGCGGTTCATGCCCGTGAGAATGCCCACGGGGATCGCCGTGACGATCGCGAGCAACAGCGCCGCGAGCATGCGATCCAGGCTCGCGAGCGTGTGCTGGAGCAGGGTGGCGTTGCTGGAGCCGTCGGTGGCCACCGTCACGAACTTCTGCGCGACGGCCGCGGGCGACGGCAGGAACACGGGGCTCACGAGTTGCAGGCGCGCGGCGAGCGCCCATGCCGCGATCAACACGACCACGGTGGCCGCGCTGATGCGGCGCGATCCTGCGAAGGCGCCGCGCGGCGCTCGCGGCACGCGGTGCGCGCCGGTGGGCGCCGCGGCCTGCGCCAAAGCGGACGGCGCGCGCGCCGGATGATCCGCTGCATTCATATCTTTTCTCCCTCGTCGGCGAAGAACGCGGTTTCGAGTTCGTCGCGCAGGCGCCCGAACGCCGGATCGTTACGGATTGACCGCGCGCTTTCCCCCGCCGCGAAACGCTGCCCGAAATCGAGCGCGCACACCGACTCGATGCGGCCCGGACCGCCTCGCATCAGCACCAGGTCGGTCGCCATGAAAAGCGCTTCTGTGATGTCGTGCGTGATCATCAGCATGCCCTTGTCGTAACGCGTCCAAAGCTGCAACAGATACTCCTGCATGCGCTGGCGCGTGAACGCATCGAGTGCGCCGAGCGGTTCGTCGAGCAGCAGGTAGCGCGGGTCCACGGCCAGCGAGCGCGCGAGGCTCACGCGCTGGCGCATGCCGCCCGAGATCTTCCACAGCGGGTAATTCGCGTAGCTGGCGAGACCGGTCAGCGCGAGCAGCGAGTCGACCTTCTCGCGTTGCGCGTCGCGCGGCACGCCGCGAAGCTGCAAGCCGAATGCGATGTTCTGGGCGACGTTCTGCCAGGGCAGCAACGCGTCGTCCTGCGAGACGACGCCGCGATCCGCGCCCGGTCCCGTAATGGCGACGCCATCCAGCGTGACCTTGCCCGCCGTGGGCGCGATGAACCCCGCGATCACGTTGAGCAGCGTGGTCTTGCCGCATCCCGAAGGACCGAGCACGACCGTGAAACTGCCGTCGCGCAGATCGAGATCGATATTCGAGAGCACTGTGTGGTGCGCCGGGCCGGCTTCAAAGTCGACGCAAACGGATTCGACGCGGATCATCGCTATGTCTTTCGCCTGTGCTTACTGTTTGATCGCCTGCTGCACATAGGCGGCAGTGACGGTCGGACGATAGTCGGGCAGCAGCGTGTCGAGGCGCTTCTGGCTCTTGAGGAACTTCGACGTGTCCGCGAGCGCGGTTGCCGTGCCGCCGCCGAGCAGCGTGCTGCCGGGTTGCTCCGCGAGCAGCGGATACGTTGTACCGTGCAGCAGCGGCGGCACGTCGGCCGGGTCCGAGCCGCTCACGCGCGCGATCGCCGCCACTTCCGGCGAATTCGCCGTCCAGTTCGCGCCGTTCTTGCGGTAGTCCTCGTTCACCTGACCCGTCACCCTGGCGAAGCTCACCAGAAAGTCGGGATGCGCCTGGGCGAAGTCCTTGCGCGCGACCCACGCGAGGAACGTGGGCGCGCCCCACTTGCGCACCTCGGCCGAGGTGGTGAAGATCTTGCCGGTCTTCTGGATCTTGCCGAGCGCGGGCTCCCACACATACGCGCCGTCGATGTCGCCGCGCTGCCATGCGGCCGCGATCTCGGGCGGCGCGAGGTTGAGGATCGTTACGCGATCCTCAGGAATATTCCAGTGCTTCAGCGCGGCGAGCAGGCTGTAGTGGGTGGTCGAGACGAACGGCACGGCGATCTTCTTGCCGATCAGGTCCTGCGGCGTATTGATGTTGCTGCCGTTGCGCACGACGAAGGCTTCGGCGGAGCCGATTTCCGCCGCGACGAAGAACGTTTCGATCGGCAGGCCGCGCGTGACCCCGGCGGCCAGCGGACTGCTGCCCGTGAAGCCGACCTGCACGTCGCCCGAAGCCATCGCGGCGATCACGTCGGCGCCCGTGTTGAATTTGCGCCAGTTGATCTGGTAGCCGCTGTCCTTCTCGTAGCGTCCGCTGGCCTGCGCGATCTTGGATGGCTCGATGTCGGTCTGATAACCGATGGTGACCGTCTTGTCGGCCGCGTGCGCAGGCGACAAGCCAATGAGCGCCGTGGCAAACAGCGGAGCGACGAGTCGAGCGAAAAGCCGTGTATTCATTGCATGAATTCCTGATGGATAGGCAAAGGCCGTTTGAGCGCGGGGCAGCCCTCAGCGCGCGGAGTACAACACGACATCGATCTCGACACGCGCGTCGCGGCCCAGTTGTGCAACGCCGATCGTGGTGCGCGCGGGCAGCCGCGCCGCGTCGCCGAAGTGGGCGTCATAAACGCGGTTGAACCCGGTGTAGTCGCCGTTGAAATCGCGCAGGTAGATGCGCACGAAGACCGTATCGGCCAGCGTAAAACCCGCGTGCCCGACGATCTGCACGATGTTGCGAAAGCACAGTTGCGCCTGGGCCTCGATGCTTTCTGGCAAGGGCTTTTCCGGCGTGTCGGGATCGACGGGAAGCTGGCCGGTCACATAAAGCCATCCGTTGGCTTCCACCGCATGGCTATAGCGCGCGGACGGCGGCGGCGGGGCGGCGGCGGGCGACTGATGAAACACGATGGCAGACATGACTTTCCGGCTCCCCGAGCGGCTTGAATGCGGCGTTACGGTGACGTCGTTGTTATAACAACGCGACGATGAGGCGAGTATAGATTTGCCTCTTTTGGCCCCCAAGCGATCACTTCTGACATGCTTATCTGGCCATCGGGTTTGGATGTTTGGCACAATGGAACACGCATTCCTGTATTGCCCCTTTCACCTGCTTACCTATTGATGACACGAACCCGAAAATCGACCGGCCCGCTTTATGAGCACGTTAGCGAGACCTTGCATGCGCGGATTCTCGACGGCACCTATGCACCCGGCGCGCGTTTGCCAACCGAGCATGCGCTGTGCGAGGCGTATGGCGTCAGCCGCATCACGGTGCGCCAGGCGTTGGAGCGACTGCGCCAGGAAGGACTGGTCGAGAAGGTCCACGGGCAGGGCACCTTCGTGCGCAGGTCGCGCGCGGCGCAGAATATCGGTGCGCTGCAAAGCTTCTCGGAAGCCATGACGCCGCTCGGACACCGCGTGTCGAACCGGGTCGAGAGCGCGCGGTTCGTGTGCGTCAACAGCGAGTTGACGCGCCGTCTTCAATTGGGCCAGGCAACCCAGGTGGCGGAAATCCAGCGTGTACGCATGCTAGACGGGGCAGCGGTGTCGTTCGAAGTGACGTACGCCGCGCGCGAAGTGGGCGAGACGTTGATCGCCGCGGATCTCGACGCTCGCGACATCTTTCATGTGATCGAGGACAGCGGTGTGCGAATCGGTCACGCCGATCTGTCGATTCGTTCGATGCCTGCCAGCGAAGCGGTTGCAGCGGCGTTAGGCGTGGAACCCGGCAGTGCATTGCTCGGAATCGAGCGACTCGTGTACGACCGTGACGGTGCGCCGGTGCTTTTCGAGGCGCTGAGCTATCGCGGCGATGCGTTCCAGTATCAGTTGCGGATCGATCGCGCGAAGCGCTAGCCGTTGCGTGCCGCTTCGCGTTGGCATACGAACCGATCATCACATTGCTTATGCTAGATCATTAGCGTAAACAGCGGTTCGCGGGGCCTTTCGCAAGTCGTCGCCATACCCCGAATTAGTGTTGCGTCCGATTTACGTCCTGTGCATACTACGCGCTGATCGAACGGGGCGCTTCGCCCGCGCCCGAGAGGTCGATTTCACAACGATCTCGCGCAATTCCGCGGTTTTGTACTGCCATCGAATCGGAAGCGGAAAGCGTCGCGCAGCCTCGCAGCATGTTTGAAGCATGCCGCCGAGGCCACATCGAACGAACCGCGGCCGGTTGTCGGCGCTTTGCGCCACTTGCAGTTCGTCCTGAGGTGCACCGATGAAGCGCCATCCTTCGCCAAACACGTCTCAAGGTCTCCGTGATATACGCTCGCTGAAAGCGGTCGTGGTGCATCCGCTGGATCAGGACGGCGAGGAGTTGATGGCGCAGCTTCGGCGCATCGGCAGCCGCGTATGCCGCTTCTGGCCCGCGCCCGATGCGTTGCCCGAAGGCACCGACATCGTCTTCATGGCAATCCGGCCCGAAACGATTTCGAAAGCGTTGCCCTGGCTCGAAGGGCCAGCCGCGCATCCCGTGATACCCGTCGTCAGTTACGAGAACCCGATCTTCATCGAGATCGTGATCAAGCTGAATGCGTACTGTGCCGTGCCGTCGCCGGTTCGGTCGTCGGGCGTGTTGACGGCGATTGCGGTATCGCTGCATCAGCACAAGAGCCGCGTCGCGCTGGAGCGCTACGCGCAACGCGTGACCGAGAAGTTCGCGGATCAGCGCAAAATTCAGCGCGCGAAATCGATATTGATGGAAACGCGCAATCTGACCGAGCCCGAAGCGCACGATCTGTTGCGCACGCGCGCGATGGGTCAGCGGCAATCGCTCGAAGCCGTATCGGACACGATCATCAAGGCGCACGAAGCGTTGAACTTCTGATGGGAAGCGGTGGCCCGTGCTGTTCGCAAAGGATGCACCGTGCACGATAAGTGTGCTTCGTATCGCCATGATGGGGAGCGCGGGATTTGATTGACGGCGTGATTGACCACGCAAACCCATGCGGTATGGCGTTCAGCCAATTGGCACAGCTTTTGCGTCTAACCCGTTACTCATGTGAGATGTGAGGCTACGCAGCCTCGCACTTGCAGTTGCATTCCGTCGTACACGACAAAGGCGTCGTGGGCGACACAGGCCACACAAGCCCGACAGCCAGACTCGCTCTGGCTTCGGGCTTTTTTTTCGCCCGCGCTCAGGCAGGCACCCACAGACATGCGGGGCACGGGCGTCGCACGACGTTGATTCATCTGATCCGAAGGAATCGATATGGACTCTTTGCAACGAGGCATCGCGGCGACATGAAAAACCTTCCTCTTTCTTCCGCGTCCGGTGAGGCCGGCAATGCGCCGGTTCCGACCGCGCCGGGCGCCCGTATTGGCTTGCTGGTCGAGCGTCATTCGGTCTTGATTCTCGCGCTGCTGCTGCTGATCGCCGTGCCCGCCTTGACGGGCGCTTTCCGGCTCGGCCTGTTCGCGAAGTATCTGAGCTTCGCGTTCTGCGCGGTCGGTCTCGTGCTGACATGGGGCTACGGCGGTATTTTGAGCCTCGGACAAGGCATTTTCTTCGGCCTCGGCAGCTACATGATGGCGATGTACATGAAGCTGGAGGCAAGCGCGAACGACCCCGCGGCGGCCGTATTCGGCGGGGGCGCCACGGTGCCGGACTTCATGACGTGGAACAGCATCGACAAGCTGCCGTGGTGGTGGGTGCCGTTCGAACACGCCTGGTTCACGCTGCCGATGATCATCGTGTTGCCCGCCCTGGTCGCCTTCGTGCTGGGCTACGCGAACTTTCGCAAGCGCGTGGGCGGCGTGTATTTCTCGATCGTGACGCTGGCGCTCGCCTCGATCATGTCCATCGTGATCATCGGCCAGCAAGGCTATACGGGCGGCGTGAACGGCATCACCAATCTGCCGACGTTCATGGGCTACAGCGTGCAGAGCAACACGGCGACACTCGTGATGTACTACGTGACGGTTGTGCTCCTGCTGTGCGCGGTGCTGGCCGGCCGCTTCATTCTGAAAAGCCGTCTCGGCAAGGTGCTGATCGCGATTCGCGACCGCGAAGACCGCATCCGCTTCTCGGGCTACGACCCGGCGCTGTTCAAGGGCTTCATCTTCGCGGTGGCCGCCATGTATTCGGCGATCGGCGGCGCGATGTTCACGCTGCAAGTGGGTTTCGCATCGCCTTCGGTGTGCGGCATCGTGCCCTCGATCGAAATGGTGATCTATGCCGCGGTGGGCGGGCGTCTTTCGCTGGTCGGCGCGGTGTACGGCACGGTCATCATCGGCGCGGCGAAGAGCTATCTGTCCGAGAACTTCGTCGGTTTCTGGGTGTATTTCATCGGCGCGCTCTTTATCTTCGTGCCCATGCTGCTGCCCAAGGGGCTTGCCGGGGTGGTCGACTGGCTGCGCGAGCAGCGGCCCGCGCGTCGCAACGGTGCGCCCGGCGCGCAGGAGGCCACGCAATGACGTCGATGATCCTGGCCGTCGAGGGCCTCACCGTATCGTTCGACGGCTTCAAGGCCGTGGACGACCTCAACTTCTATGTCGAGGAAAACCAGTTGCACGTCGTGATCGGCCCCAACGGAGCGGGCAAGACGACGCTGCTCGACATGATTTGCGGCAAGACCAAGCCGACCTCGGGCACCATCGAATTCAAGGGCATGTACCTGGAGAAGATGCTCGAATATCAAATCACGCGGGCGGGCGTGGGACGCAAATTCCAGAATCCTATGGTGTACGAAGATCTTACGGTTTCGGAGAATCTGGAAATTTCCTATCCGCGCAAGCGCGACGTGATCGGCAGCCTGTTCTTCCACCGCAGTCAGGCGGTGATCGACGAAATCGACCGCGTCGCGCAGATGATTTTCCTGAGCGACCAGCTCGATCGCAAGGCCGCGTTGCTCTCGCACGGCCAGAAGCAATGGCTCGAAATCGGCATGCTGCTCATGCAAGACCCTGAACTGCTGTTGCTCGACGAGCCGGTGGCGGGTATGAGCGCACGCGAGCGCGAACTGACGGGCGAATTGTTGAAGACGATCGCGCAAGGGCGCTCGGTCGTCGTGATCGAGCACGACATGGAGTTCGTGAAGTCCGTTGCGCACAAGGTGACGGTGCTGCATCAGGGCAAGACGCTGGCCGAAGGAAAAATGGACGTGGTCCAGAACGACCCGCGCGTGATCGAAGTGTACCTGGGACATTGACGATGCTGAAGATCGACAACCTGAATGTCTTTTACGGCGAAAGCCATGTGCTGCACGATCTGAGCTTCGACCTGTCGCCCGGCGAAACGGTCGCGGTGATGGGCCGCAACGGCATGGGCAAGACCACGCTGCTCAAGTCGCTGATCGGCATGATCGCTACCCGCAGCGGCAAGATCGAGCTCAACGGGCGCGAACTCGCGAAGGCGAAGAGCTACGAGCGCGTGGCCGCGGGCTTCGGCTTCGTGCCGCAAGGGCGCATGATTTTTCCGTACCTGAGCGTCGAGGAAAACATTCTCTCGGGCATGGACCGGTTCAAGCGCGCGGAGATTCCCGAGTACATCTACGACGCCTTTCCCGTGCTTTACGACATGCGCGCGCGGCGCGGCGGCAACCTCTCGGGCGGGCAGCAGCAGCAACTGGCTATCGCGCGTGCGCTCGTGTCGGAGCCGAAGGTGCTGATTCTCGACGAACCGACGGAAGGCATCCAGCCGTCGATCATCAAGGACATCGCACGCGCGCTCAATCGCCTGAAGAAAGAGCGGGATTTCGCGCTGATCGTGTCCGAGCAGGTGCTCTCGTTCACGCTCGACATCGCCGACCGTTTTCTCATCATCGAAAAAGGCCGCTTCGTGCATAGCGACACGCGCGCGAACGTCGACGCGGACCGCATTACCCGTTACCTGACAATCTGAAGCCGTTTGAAGCGGTTGCAGCGCCGCCGGCGCACAGGGCAACAAGTCCTCCAGTCCATCCAGGAGTCAAGCATGCAGCATGGTGACATTTCGAGCAGTCTCGACACGGTCGGCGTTGCCGTCGTGAACTACAAGATGCCGCGTTTGCATACGCGCGCCGAAGTGCTCGCGAACGCGCGCAACATCGGCGAGATGGTCAAGGGCATGAAAACGGGCTTGCCGGGTCTCGATCTCGTCGTGTTTCCGGAGTACAGCACGCACGGCATCATGTACGACCAGCAGGAGATGTACGACACGGCCAGCGCGATCCCTGGTGAGGAAACCGAAATTTTCGCCGAGGCTTGCCGCAGCGCGAAAGTCTGGGGCGTGTTTTCGCTCACGGGCGAGCGGCACGAGGAGCATCCGCAGAAGGCGCCGTACAACACGCTGATCCTGATGAACGACAAGGGCGAGATCGTGCAGAAGTACCGCAAGATCATGCCGTGGGTACCGATCGAAGGCTGGTATCCGGGCAACTGCACGTATGTCTCGGAAGGGCCGAAGGGGTTGAAGGTGAGCCTCATCATCTGCGACGACGGCAACTACCCGGAAATCTGGCGCGATTGTGCGATGAAGGGCGCGGAGCTGATCGTGCGCTGCCAGGGCTACATGTACCCCGCGAAAGAGCAGCAGATCACCATGGCCAAGTCGATGGCGTGGGTCAACAACGTCTATGTCGCGGTCGCGAACGCCGCGGGTTTCGACGGCGTCTACTCGTATTTCGGCCACTCGGCGCTGGTCGGCTTCGACGGCCGCACGCTCGGCGAATGCGGCACCGAGGAAATGGGCATCCAGTATGCGGCGCTCTCCAAGAGCCTGATTCGCGACGCGCGCAAGAACATGCAGTCGGAAAACCATCTGTACAAGCTGCTGCATCGCGGCTACACGGGCAAGATCAACTCGCGCGAAGACGCGAACGGCGTTGCCGAATGTCCGTTCGAGTTCTACTCGAAGTGGGTCACGGACCCCGAAGGCACGCGCAAGATGGTCGAGGCGCTCACGCGAAGCACGCCCGGCACGGAGGAATGCCCGATTCCCGGCATTCCGAATCCCGCCGATCTCGCCCACCGGTGAGCGCCGATGATCACTTACACGTCGATCATCGGTAGCGCATCGGAGCCGCGCATCGCCGAGCGGCTGCATGCGCTCGAACATCGCGGCAAGGTCGACACGCTCACGCTGAGCGGCGACGACATCCGCCGCCGCCGGCTGCGCGCGAGCAGCGACGCGGGCATTGAGTGCGGGATCGCGCTGGACCGGCAGGCGCAGCTTTTCGACGGCGCCGTGCTGCACCTCGACGGCGACGCGGCACTGGTCGTGCGCACGGCGCGCACGCCATGGCTGTGCATGACGGCGCGCGATGCGGCGGCGGCGCTCGAACTCGGCTATTTCGCGGGCAACATGCATTGGGCCGTGCGCTTCGACGGCGCGGTGCTCGCCATCGCCGTCAAAGGCCGCGTCGAGGACTATCGCGCGCGGCTCGCCCCGTTGCTTGAGTCGGGCCGTATCCGCGAGGTCGAAGCGCCGGAAGCGAACCACGGACATCACGCGCCTCTTGCCCCTCACGCTCACGACCACCATCACGCACACGACCACGACCACGTTCATGGCTGACGCGATGGGATGGCTCGCCGGCCTGCAACAGGCGGACAGTTTCTTTCCGGGCGGTTCGATGGCGTTTTCCTGGGGCCTCGAAGCGCTGCAACATGCCGGCTACGTGAAGGACGCGGACTCGCTTGCCGTGTTCGTCGAGGCGCAGGCGCTGGAGCGCTGGGCGTCGCTCGATCAGGGCATCGTGTGCGCGGCGTGGCGTGCGGAATCGTTCGATGCGTGGTGCGAGGTCGACGCGACGGCGGAAGCCGTGACGCTCGCCGCGCCGATGCGCGAGGGCGCGCGGCGCCTGGGCCGCACGCTCGCCGACGTGCATGCGCGGCTCGGCTTGCCGCTCGCCGCGCAGATTCGCGCGGCGATAGGCGAAGGCCGCACGCCGGGGCATTTGCCCGCCGTGCAGGGCGCGATCTGGCGCGTGCTTGGCATCGGCGAGGATCACGCGCGCGCGATCTCGGCGCACACGGCCTGCACGGGCGCGGTGAGTTCGGCGGTGCGGCTTGGCATCGTCGGGCACCTCGACGCGCAGCGCGTGCTGAGCGGCCTGCGCCCGCAACTGGCCGCCGTGCTCGACGCCCCCGCGCCATCGCTCGACGCACTGTGGTCCAACACCTTCGCCGCCGACATTGCCACGATGCGCTGGCAACGTCACGACGCGCGGCTCTTCGCCAACTGACCCCAACGGACCCATACGGACCCATACGGATGCGCGAATGCTTCTGACACCGACCGAATACGAGCGCCTGACGCTCTACACCGCCGCTGAACTCGCGCGGCGTCACCGCAACAAGGGGCTCAAACTGAATCATCCCGAAGCCGTCGCGATCATCGCCGACGACATTCTCGAAGGCGCGCGCGAAGGTCGCAGCGTCGCGGACCTGATCGCGTGGGGCTCGACGCTGCTCACCGAGGACGACGTGCTGCCGGGCGTGGCCGAACTGCTGCCGGTGCTTCAGGTGGAAGGCTCGTTCCCCGACGGCACCAAGCTCGTGACCGTGCATCAGCCGATCCGGCCCGGCGTCGCGCCGCGTCCCGTCGACGCGGTGGTGCCCGGCGAACTGGTCGCCGCGCAAGGCGATATCGAACTGAACGCGGGCCGCGCGAAGGTCGTGCTGAGCGCGATGAACACGGGCGACCGGCCGATCCAGATCGGCAGCCATTTTCACTTCTTCGAAGTGAACCGCGCGCTGCGCTTCGATCGCGCGGCGGCGTGGGGCATGCGCCTCGACATTCCGGCCGGCACGGCCGTGCGGTTCGAGCCGGGCGACAGCAAGGAGGTGACGCTCGTGGCGATCGCGGGCACCCGCGAGATTTACGGGCTAAACGGTTTGACGGACGGCGCGCTCGACGAGCCGGGACGGCGCGAAGCCGCGCTCGCCCGCGCCGCCGCACACGGTTTTCAGGGAGCCTGAATGGTCACGATGACACGCAAGGCCTACGCCGAGATGTTCGGCCCGACCACGGGCGACGCGATCCGGCTGGGCGACACGTCGCTATTCGCGCAGATCGAGCACGACTACGCGGTGCCCGGCGAAGAATGCCTGCACGGCGGCGGCAAGACGTTGCGCGACGGCATGGGCCTGAAGGCCGGCCACGACAGCGCAGACGGCGCGCCCGACATGCTGCTGTGCAACGCCACGGTGATCGACCCCGTGCTCGGTGTCGTGAAGGGCGACATCGGCATCAAGGACGGGCGCATCGTCGCCATCGGCAAGGCGGGCAATCCGCAGGTCATGGACGGCGTGCACCCGAAGCTCGTGTGCGGCGTCTCCACCACGGTCAGGGACGCGGAAGGGCTGATCGCGACGCCGGGCGGGATCGACGTGCATGTGCATTTCGATTCGGCGCAGCTATGCGAGCACGCGCTCGCCTCGGGCCTCACGACGCTCATTGGCGGGTCGCTCGGGCCGATCACCGTCGGCATCGATTGCGGGGGCTCGTGGAACGTGGGCCGCATGATGCAGGCATCGGAACACTGGCCGCTGAACTTCGGCTTTCTCGGCCGCGGCAATTCGAGCAAGCCCGGCTCGTTGATCGACCAGTTGCGTGGCGGCTGTCTCGGCTTGAAGATCCACGAGGACTGGGGCGCGATGCCCGCTGTGATCGATACGTGCCTGAGCGTGGCCGATCAATACGACTTCCAGGTGCAACTCCATACCGACACGCTCAACGAATCGGGCTTTCTCGAAGACACCGTCGCGGCGATGAAGGACCGCACGATCCACATGTATCACACGGAAGGCGCGGGCGGCGGCCACGCACCCGACATCATCGCGGTCGCGGGGCGGCTGAACTGTCTGCCCTCGTCGACCAACCCGACCAATCCGTACACCGTGAATACGTTCGACGAGCATCTCGACATGATCATGGTGTGCCATCACCTGAATCCCGCCGTGCCCGAAGACGTCGCGTTCGCGGAGTCGCGCGTGCGTGCGCAGACCATCTCGGCGGAAGACATCCTGCACGACCTGGGCGCGATCTCGATGCTCGGCTCCGATAGCCAGGGCATGGGGCGCATCAACGAAGTGATCTGCCGAACGTGGCAGCTTGCCTCGAAGATGAAGGACCAGCGCGGACGGCTCGACACTGAACGCACGACGCTCGGCGACAACGAGCGCATCAAGCGCTACATCGCGAAGTACACGATCAACGCGGCGCGCACGTTCGGCATTGCCGACACGATCGGCTCGCTCGAAGACGGCAAGCTCGCCGATATCGTGCTGTGGCGGCCGGCGTTTTTCGGCATCAAGCCGGAAGTGGTCATCAAGGGCGGGTTTATCGCGTGGGGCGCGATGGGCGACTCCGCCGCGTCGCTGATGACCTGCGAGCCGATCGCGATGCGTCCGCAATGGGGCGCCTTCGGGCGCGCGCCTGCGGCGCTTTCGGTGAACTTCGTGAACCAGCTTGCGATAGAAGCGGACGCGGCGCGGCGGCTCGGGCTCGCGCGGCAACTGGTCGGCGCGCGCGGCACGCGCAACCTGAGCAAGCGCGACATGCTGCACAACGACGCGTGTCCGAACATCACCGTGAATCCGCAGACATTCGAAGTCTTTATCGACGGCCAGGTGCTGCGTTGCGACCCGGCGCGCGAGGTGCCGCTGTCGCGGCGCTACATGATGCGCTGATCGAGTCGCCCATCGTCCGATAACCATTGAATTGAACGGAAGAGATTCGCCATGCACGCTCTCACGATGTTTCCCGATTTTTCCGCAGCGCCGCTCGCGACGTTGCCTCGCGCCGCGCGCGTCGGCATAGGCGGCCCGGTCGGCTCGGGCAAGACGCGCCTGCTCGAACGGTTGATTCCGCGCTTCGCCGCACGCGGGATCGAGCTCGCCGTCATCACCAACGACCTCGTGACGCGCGAGGACGCCGAACGCGTGCGGCGCAGCGGTCTGATCGATCCGGCGCGCGTGCTGGCCGTCGAAACGGGTGCCTGCCCGCATACGGCGATCCGCGAAGACCCGACGTTGAACCTTCAGGCCGCCGACGAACTCGACGCGCAGATCGACGGCCTGCAACTGGTGCTGATCGAATCGGGCGGCGACAATCTCGCGTCGTCGTTTTCGCTCGATCTGGTCGATTACTGGATTTTCGTGATCGACGTCGCCGCGGGCGACGATATCCCGCGCAAGCGCGGGCTCGGCGTGCTGTCGTGCGATCTGCTGGTGATCAACAAGTTCGATCTCGCGCCCCATGTGGGCGTGGATCTGGACCGGATGGTGCGCGAGGCGCATGAGGTGCGCAACGGGCGCGCCGTTGCGTTGACGAACTGCGCGACGGGTGACGGCGTGGATGCCGTCGTGGACGCGATCATGGCGGACGTGCTGTTCGATGCGCATTGACGCCATGCCGCAGCCACCGCAATCCGGCGTGAACGAGCCGCAACTCGATCTGTGCTTCACGCGCGGGCCCTCCGGCGCGGTGTATCTGTCGCGCCAGCGGGCCGGCTATCCGTTTCACGTCGGGCGCATGCTCGACGCGGCGTCGGGCGGACGCGTGATCGTGCAATCGACCTCGGGCGGCCTGTTCGAGGGCGAGGACGTGGCGCAGCATGTCGTCGCGACGCAGGGCGCGCAGGCGCGCGTGGAAACGGCGGCGGCGACCATCGTGCATTCGATGACGCACGGCATGGCGCGCTCGCGCGTGCGCCTGGAGGCGATGCCCGGCGCGCAGATCGAATGGCTGCCGCAGCCCTCGATTCTCTTTCCTGGTGCCCGCCTCGTGAGTCACATCGACGCCGTGTTGCATCCGGGCGCGCGCATGCTGTTGATGGACAGCTACATGAGCCACGATCCTTCGGGCGGCGCGCAACCCTTCGGCGTGCTCGAAGCGTCGATCGACGTGCGCAGCGCAGCGGGGCGGCTGCTCGCGCGCGACGCCTTTCGGCTTGCCGGGTCGGCCTCGCGGCCTTCCGGCGCGGTCTTGCGCCCGCTGGGCGGCGTGCGTGCGCCGTTCGCGGTGCATGGCGGACTCATGGTGCTCACGCTCGACGCGCACGAAGCCACAGCCGCGTTGCATGCGCTCGAAACGCTTGCGCGTCACACGTGCTATGCGGGCGCGAGTCTATTGCCGAACGGCTGCGGCGCGTTCATGCGTTTGCTCGCCGTGGATGGCCAGACGATGCGCGCCGCGATGCAGCAGGCAGTGGAGGCTGTTCGCGAACGCATGATGGAAGCGCTAACGTCGACACAAGGCGCGGGAAATGCGCCCATTCCCAACATCGCCCGCGACAAGGAACGCGCATGACGAGGCCACACGCCACCGACCACGCTTTGCCGATCGACGCCTGGCGTCTCGCCCAGGCGCCCTGGTACCGCCCGTCGGGCGACGAGGCCGACTGTTTCGCGGCGGCCTGCGCGGCGCGCCTGCCGATCCTGCTGAAGGGGCCGACGGGCTGCGGCAAGACGCGCCTCGTCGAACACATGGCATGGACGCTCGGGCGTCCGCTCGTGACGATCGCCTGTCATGAGGACATGACGGCGGGCGACCTGATCGGCCGCTATCTGCTCGACGGCAACGGCACCTACTGGCAGGACGGCCCGCTCACGATGGCGGTGCGGCACGGCGCGATCTGTTACCTCGACGAAGTGGTCGAGGCGCGCAACGATACGACCGTCGCGATCCATCCGTTGACGGATGCACGCCGCTTCCTGCCGATTGACAAGCATAACGAAGTGATTGCCGCGCACCCGGATTTCCTGCTCGTGATGTCGTTCAATCCGCATTATCAACACCGGTCGAAGGATCTGAAAACCTCGACGCGACAGCGCTTCGTCGCGCTCGACATGGGCTGGCCCGATGCGCAGGCGGAAGCGCAGATCGTCGCGCACGAATCGGGCGCCGACGCGGCGCTCGCGCGGCAACTGGTCGAACTCGGCGCACGCACGCGCACGCGCGCGGCGGCCGCGTTGCAGGAGGGCGCATCGACGCGCCTGCTGATCTACGCGGCGACGCTGATCGCGGGCGGCATGGATGCGCGCACCGCATGCCGTGTCGCGGTGATCCAGCCGCTCTCGGACGACGCGGACCTGTGCGCCGCGCTGAGCGCCGTGGTCGACAGCCTGTTCGCCTGAGATGACGGCCGCGCGAACCTTCGACGCCGCCGCGCGAGCGCTCGCGCTGTATCTGGAAGCCGGATGGCAAGTGAGCCCGAAGCTGTTGCCGCTCGCGGTGCCGGACGACGATGCGTGGTCTAACGCGCGCACGGCCGTGACGGAAGGTGCGCTGCTGCTTCCCGAGGCCGCGCGCGTCGAATCGTCCGGCGATGCTTCGCGCTTTTATCTTGCCTGCGCGGCGCACGCGGCCGCGCATCTGACATGGTCCACGCAGCCGTTCGAGCGCGGCAAGCTCACGCCGTTGCAGATCGCGCTGGCTGGCACGATCGAGGACGCACGCGTGGAACGTCTCGCGATGCGGCGCTTTCCCGGCTTGCGCCGCTGGTGGCGGCCGTATCACACGACAGGCCCGGACAGCGCGCGCACCGCGAGCGCGCTCATCGCCCGCCTCGCGCGGGCGCTGTTCGACCCTGAGTACAGCGATAGTGATGGATGGGTCGGCAAAGGGCGACGCCTTTTCGAGGAGGCGTTTGCGAGGACGAGCGGCGCGGATGCGTCGATCTCCCGGCACATCGGCAATCTGCTTGGCAACGACCTCGGGCAGATGCGCGTGCAGTTCAATGCGAAGACCTACGTGCAGGAAGCGGCGTATCGCGACGACAACGTATTCCTGTGGGTGGCCGAGCCGCAGCCCGTCGCGCCTGCGCCTGCCGATGCGAACGACGCACGCAGCGTGGCGACGAACGCCGTTCCGTCCGGCGGCGGCGAAATGCGCGAGGACGAACCGGAGCCGACGCAAGCGGGCGCGGTAGCGGTTTCGGTCGCCCGGTATCGCGAATGGGACTACCTGATACGCCGCTACCGCAACGACTGGTGCCGCGTCGAAACCTTGCGCGCGGCGGCGGCCCACGCCACGTTCGCCGCGTCGCACGCGAGCGCATTGCAGGAGCAACGGATGCGGGGATCGTTGCGCGCCGCGCGCCGACGCATGCGTGCCGGGACAACACGCGCCCATGAAGGCGACGCCATTGACCTCGACGCGTGCATTGCCGCGCGCGTCGAAGCGCGGCGCGGTTTGCAACCGGATCTGAAGCCATTTTTCGTGGCGAACTGGCGGGCGCGACCGCATCCGGTTGCGGTGCTGCTGGATCTTTCGGCATCCTCAGGGTTCAGCGGAACGATGAATGGCGCACTCGCCCTGGGTCGCGTGCTCGGCCGCGCACTGGGTGCCGACGCCTGGCCTTTCGCCATGTACGGTTTTCACTCCGATGGCCGGCAGCGCGTGCGCTTTCACGTCTTCAAGCCCTTCGACGAACCCTGGAGCGAATCGACCGAAGCCGCGCTGCGCGCCGCGCAACCGGGCTTGTCGACGCGTTTCGGCGCCGCGCTACGCCATCTCGCGACGCAACTCACGCCCGAAATGCACGACGACATGCGCGCCAGCGTCATCGTCGTGTCGGACGGCGAGCCGTTCGACGTCGACAGCTTCGATCCTCGCTATTTGCGCGAAGACATGCGTTGCGCGTTGCGTGAACTCGCGGCGCAGCGCATCGATTGTGTGTGCCTGTCGCTCGATCCGGCGTCGACTGGCGTGGCGGCGGAGATGTTCGGCCGCACGCGCGCCGCCGTGGTCGGCGGCGAAGACGGCGCGGCCGACGCACTGCGCCGCGTGCTTGCCTTCACGAGCTAGCGCGCGTGCGATAGAGGATCACGAAGCGCGCCGGCCCGTCGCCCGCAGGCAAGGGCGCGCGCGTGAGGCGATAGCGCGACGTCATGAAATCGACCACGGTTGCGGCGGCGGCGGCGGACTGAGCGGGCTTCCACATCCAGATGTCGTCGCGCCGGTCGATTGCGCAGGCGTTGAAGAGGGCGCGCTCGGGGTCGCTCGTCACGCCGATCACCCACTCTTCCATGCGCGCGCCGAACTCCTTGATATAGCTGAAGCATTCGAACTTGATCTGTTGCACGCTGTAGTTCATGACGTTCTCTCTTGCGATGGAATTGCGCGCCCGCTCAGGCCGCTGCGGGCGTCGCGCGCGAGCGCCATTGATCGAACAGACTCGCCCCCGCGCGCTTTTCTTCGGCGGACATGTCGCCGAGCACGTTTTCCAGCGCGTTCAGCGCATTACCGACGCCATGCTGGGCCGCAAGCGAAAGCCACACGAACGCCTGCACGCGGTCGCGCTCCACGCCGCGCGCGCTCGCGTAGCAGAAGCCAAGCCGCGCTTGTGAGGGGTAGTGTCCCTGTTCCGCCGCACGCCGCAGCCAGCGCGCGGCGGCCGCGTCGTCCTGCGCCACGCCGCGGCCTTTCGCATGGAGATTCGCGAGATTGGCCTGCGCAAAGGGATCGCCGTTTTCCGCCGCGCGCTGAATCCAGAGCACGCCTCGCGCCTCGTCGTGCGCGACGCCGGGCGACGAGATGAGCATTGCGCCGAGATTCGCTTGCGCGAGTGCGTGGCCTTGCTGGGCGGCCTTTTCGTACCATTCGAGCGCGCGTGAGGCATCGGCCTGGGTGCCTTCGCCGTTTGCATGGAGGGCGGCGAGCCAGGCCTGCGCGTTGGCGTCGCCTGCCTCGGCGAGCACGGAAAAGGCTGCAAACGCGGCCTCGAACTGGCCTTTCGAATAGCAGTCCACGGCTTGATCGAGTTCGTTGTTCATAGTCTCTGTGAGTAGGATGACGAAGCCGCTTGCGGCGCGAAGTGCGCGATGCGCGCCGCAAGCGCGGTTTCGAACCATTGAACGGCATCGGAATGCATGTTGGCATCTGCATCGGCAATCGCCGCGCGCCGTTGCAGCAGGTCTTGCCAGTGCGCGAGCGAATGCGCGCCGTACGTGCTGATGCGGCACAGCACGCTTTGCAGCGCGGTGGGTTGCAGCACCACGAAGCAACGGCTTGTGCTGGTGCGTAAGTCGAGCAGGTTCGGATAACGCCACGTAACGGTCAGCGTCTCGTCCGCGTGTCCAGCGTGTCCTATGCGATCGCGGCTTTCGAACACGGCTTGCACGTCGTTCGCCTCGCCTCGCTGAACGCCGGCTGCAATACGCTGTCCCGCATGCTTCCAGTTCACGTCGAGTTCGAGCCAGGCATGCTCGCGCCGTATGCCTGGCGGCGGGTCCGCGAGCGACGGCGCGAACGCGTTGGCGGCCGGATCGAGATGGACGAAGATCAGCGGACCGTCGCGCGCCACGCGCACGCCGAGCAGTCGCTCGGGCCGCAGCCCGAGATACTGGTACATGCCCTCGGAAGGCGCGCCCGTTTCCGTCGCCTCCAGCGGTGCACTGTCGCGGCTGTAGCCGCACGACGTAAACGAGCACGACGTCTTCGCGCCTTGCCTGCATTGCAGCGGCACGACCCGGCAGCCGCCGTGCTGCGCCAGATTGAAACGGCCGGCCAGGCGCCCGCCCGGCATCCGCTGCACATGCACCGCATGATCGCCCGCTGTGAACGGCAACAGGTCGCCCTCGCGACGAAGATCGTCGATCACGCCGATGCAGATCCACTCGCGCGTCCACAGCACGTCGTCTTCCGTTTTGGCGAAGGCGAGCGTGCGGTAGGCGTCGGCTCCGAGTACGGACGCGCTCGCGCCGTGCGTGAGGGGACTTTCGACGATGGCATTCATCGCGTGGGCTCCCTTGCGTCAGGCGGTCGTGACGACGGACGGCGACTCGTAATCCGCGCGCCCGCGATGCTTGTGCGCGCTGGAAGGCGCGGCGGGCAGCGGGCCGTCCGCGGCGAAGCGGTCGAGCACGTTCTTCGTGAGGCGCGAGATGTTGTTGTCGCAGTCATTCCACGGCAGCGAACCGCAATAGGCGATCGAGCTGAACGCGAAACATCCACCGCCGTTCGGCGTTTCGTGGAACGTGATGTCGGCGCGCACGCGCGGGTGTACCGTGCCGTCAAGCCCTTGCTGGTTGAAGCCGAAATCCTCCATCACGAGCAGATACGCTTCCGTGTGCCGTCCCGCCGAGGTCGCCACGGTCAGGATATGCGGCGGCGAACCCAGCATGGTGTCGACGATATCGAGTTCGAGGCCCGCCGCGCCGCCGCCCACGAGCCCGAAGTTGCCGAGCTTCTCGTCGTAGTCGATGCCTTCGAACGCCCACGCGACGCGCTCGTCGAGACTTTCCGGTGTGCGCGAGAAGTAGGTGGAAATATCAAAGCCTTCCGACGACATGCCCGTGCCCGCCACCGAATGCAGATAGCGCCCGCGAAAGCGCCACATGCCACCCAGTTCGCCCGTTCCCTGGTGATAGTACTCGCCGGGATCGGCGCGCCACGTGCGAATGCCCGATTCGCAGCGGCGCATTTCCGTGATGACGCCACGGCCCACGTCGTCATACGCGGGATGATACGAATGGACCCAGTACCAGCCGTCCGCGCCCATATACATGATGCGTCCGCCGCGCTGCGTGTAGTCGTGCAGCGCGTCGAGCTGCGCACCGGAATTGTGCTCGGGGTGCGAGCCCGTGATGATCACGTTGTAGTCTTCGAGCCGCGCGAGGCCGTCGTAGGTGAGGTCCTCGTCGGTGAACACGTCGTACTCGTAGCCGAGCGTTTCGAGCCAGCAGATCAGATGCAGGTCGGCGGGATATTGCCACGGCGCCTGCGCGAGGAAGTGATCGTATTTGGGCCGGATGCTGAGAATGGGGCGCAGCCGCGACGACAGGCAGATGCCGCTGCCGTCCGTGTGCGTGTCGTAGATCGAGCCGGCGTATTCGCGATGCTCCGCGAGAAACATGTTCTGCTGCTGCATGATGGGCACACGGTAGACGAACAGTTCCGCGCCGCCCGCGTTGCACGCGACGTGTTCGTTCGCATAGGCCATGTAGCTGATGGTCGGCACCATGACCGCGATCTTCGACTTCTTCGCGTCGAGTTTCGGCACGATCCAGAAGGGGATATAGTCCTCGTCGCCTTCGGCGGTCGTGAGCTTGGCCGCATAGAAGCGGCTCTTGATATCGTCCGGCACGGTCCATTCGAAGCTCACGTCCCAACGCGCATTGTCGAGATCGTCGTCGTGAAAGTGGATCGCGCCATATTCGCCTTGCGCGTGCTTCCAGTCGAAATTGCGGCCCGCCCAGTTGAAGCCCGTCATCGCGCGAGTGGGGCAATTCACGAGCTTCGCGTCGAATTTGTAAGGGCCGTGGTCGCGGCATACGATCGTGTCGATGCCGTCCGAGAAGTCCCACGCGGCCACGATGCATTCGGATAGCGGCCCGGTCGGTCCCGAATGGCGGCGCTCGCTCAAACCGGGCTGCACGCCGGCCTTCATCGTTTCGATCTCGAAGCGCGAGAGCGCGCGATTGCACAGGCGCGGGCTGTCGATCTTGCCGTTGTAGTGACCGCCGATCAGCACGCCTTGCGGCAGCGACGATCGGCCGAGCGGGCCGGGCTCCAGTCCCTTGACGTAGCCCGCGATCACGAGCGGCGCGTCGTCGTGCTCGACGGGGCCCGCGTATTGCGCCTCCACGGGGGCGATCGCGGGGTCGAGCGCATAGACGATCTGCGGTTCGTGATACAGCGTGACGGCGCCCGTTTTCGCGTCGTAGGTCGCCGCGAGAAAGTGCCAGGCGTGATCGCGCAGGCGCACGCCCGTGGTGAACGTTCGGTCGTTGATGCGCAGTTCCGCGCAGCCGTCGGCGTTGATGAACAGGCCATAACCCTTGCCTGCGGACCATTTGGTGACGAGCCCCTGTTCGCCGTGCTTCCAGTAGCGTGCGTCGGTGCGCGGCGTGGTCGGCCAGATCCAGCATTGGAGCGTGAAGCTTTGCACGCGCAATTGCGGGGCGTCGTCGACATAGCCGTACGAGCCGCCGTAGACGGCTTGCGCGCGGCCGTCGTAGGTCGCTTCGCAATCGGCTTCGACGGGCTTTTCGATAAAGCCGGGGCCGCGCGGGTTGGTGTCGCCGTTGATCATCTGCACGATCGACGCGTGATACTGCGAAGGGCCGTCACAGTTGACGTAGAACCGGATCGTTTCGCCGGGATGAACGCTGAATCGGTCCGCGTACCCGGTGAGTCGCATTGCACACATGGGGAGTTGCTCCTGCCATCAAGCCGCGCAGTGACGCGGCGGTCGTCGGGATTGCATGCGCCAGGCGGCGCACGAAGGAAGGGAAGGCCTCGCGTGGTTCAGGTGACGGGCCAGTTGTCGTCGCGGCGCTTGTAGCCTTCGGTGTAATGCTCGGGCATGCCGTCGGTCTCCGACATTTCGTCCAGACGCATCAGGAAAATGGCGTGCTGGATATCCTGTTCGCTGGTGTAAACGTCGTCGGTGGCGAACACGGGCGGCACGCCGCGAATGCCCGAGAGGCGGCCGATGCGCCACGTTTCATCGACCTTCGTGCAGATCACGACGAGCTTGCCTTTGGGCGAAGCGCCGCGCATGCGCAGCAGCACGCGGCGCAGATCGTGGTGTTCGTGCGTGCCGCCCGTTACCACGGTCGTGTCGCCGGGCGTTTCGCACTTGAGGACGGAAAAGCCCGCGACACCATGCATCGAGTCAGTACATTCCTTGTGCAGCGCGATCAGCCGTTCGCGCTCGGGCGTACCTTTTTTGGGGATCGGAATCATGAAAAGAACCTCATCACGAGTTGGACAATGTGCTCGCGCTACAGTCGAAAAAAAAGCCCGGCATCCCAGCGTGTGCTGGCATGTCGGGCTTTTTGGCCTTGGGCGGCGAGCAACGTCTTTGTCGCTCGCCGCTATCGAATCGGTTTCGGTTGCGCGCCTGACGCAGGCGAGCCGTTCAGGCGGAACGCGAAAATGACTGAAGCGACGGTTTAAATGCAACAAGCGTGCCTGTGAATGCGATTCGAGTGGCGACGGCTTGTGTGGACTGCGTTTGCAGGTAATTCGGACAACTGGACAACGTTATGTGACGCTCGAAAAAGAAAGAAGCGCGCACTGGCCGTGTGCCCGTTCGCGCATCGACGGTGCGCGGCGCACAGCCTGTGGGCGCTCAATGTCGCAACGCGCCCACTCTGACCACTTCGCTCGCCACGGTTTCGATCAGCGCCTGGTCGTCGCGCGCGCGCGAGCAGAGCACGCGATAGGCCTCGTCGTCGGACAACTGGCGCGTCTTCATGATGATCGACTTCGCCAGTTCAATGGTGCGCTGACGCGAGGCCTTGTCTTCGGCGCGCTGAATGAACGACTGCAACGACTTGCGCTTCTTGTGCTGCGCCATGGTCAACGCAATGGCGGTCAGCACGCCGGAAGAACGAACGGGCGACGGTATGAAACCGAACGCGTTCAACTGCATGACGGCTTCGATCACCACCGGGTTCTCGTAAGTGATGACGGGAACGATGGGCGGCGCGTTCGCGTCGTCGAGCCACGCGTGATGCGTCGCCATCGTCTGCGGTGTGACGGCCATGACGACCAGATCGGTTTCGTCGAGCGCGGCGTCGAGTTCGGGCCAGCAGACCCGAACCTTGCAGCCGATCCGCTTCAAATGCCCGAGCAGTTCCTCGCGGTCCTGGTCGTCCGGATGCAGCACGGCAATGCGCAGCGACCGGATCGCCTGAAGCGATTCGGGTGTCGGCGGCTTGCGCGTCATGACCAGCCCCCGGCGGCGATTCCGTAGCCGGGGCCGGTGCTCGCGCCGTCCGCCGGCGTGTGGGCAATCACGAAAGGATCGGCGCGCACGCGTTCCGGCGACGCGCTCACGATATCGAACTGGCCCGTGCGATCGGTACGCCCGATGCGCGTGTGCAACCACGTGTGGTGATTCTCGTCGTCGATGCGCACGCGGCCCTGCGGCGCGTCGTATTCCATGCCGGGGATCGCGCGCAGCAGGGCGACGGGATTGTCGCTATTCGTCTTGCGCATCGCATTGGCCAGCACATGCATCTGGAAATACGCGGCTTCCCAGCACATGTTCGTGACGACGTCGCCGCCCATGAAGCGTGCGTAGTTGGCGATGCACGCGCGATTGGCGGGTGAGTCGATCGACTGGAAATAGGAAGCCGAAGCAAAATGCCCTTCGCCGAGGTGCGCGCCCATGGCCGCAATCTCGGCTTCCGAGGTGGTGACGCTGGCAATCGGCGTGCGGCTGGGGTCGAGGCCGCTGCGCGCGAAGCTGCGATACAGGCGCTCGACACCCACGCCCACCACCGTCGAAAACACGAAGTCGGGCGCGAGCGCGGCAATGCGCGCGGCAATCGCGCGATAGTGCTCCTCGGGCGCATCGAGCGGGACGTAGGTTTCCTCGACCGTTTCGCCGCCGCGCTCGAACACGAAATCCTTCATGATGCGGTTGGTCTCGTACGGATAAATATAATCCGAGCCGATCATGAATACGCGTGAGCCGAAATTTTCGAGCATGTAATCGGCGAGCGGCACGCAGGTCTGATTCGGCAGCGTGCCCGTGCAAAACACGTTGCGGCTGTACTCGAAGCCTTCGTAAAGCGTGGGATAGAAAAGCAGCGCGTTGTGACGCTCGACCACCGGAATCACCAGCTTGCGCCCGCTCGACATATAGCAGCCGACGATTAAACGCACGCCCTGCTCGACAATGAGTTCTTCCGCCATTGCCGCATAGTTGGCCGCAACAGAACCGGGGTCGCGCACATACAGTTGAATCTCGCGGCCGTTCACGCCGCCTGCCCGGTTGATTTCATCCGCGGCAAAAAGCGTGGCGCTTTGCTGCGACGATTCGATGAGGCCGGTCACGCCGCTCGTCGAATACAACACACCGATTTTCACGGGTTCATGCTTCGCTGAAGCCATATTGATTTCCCTGTTACGCCGATGCGTTCTTCGAAGCGCCATCCACCAGACTTGTGCATGCCACGCGCATGTCGCACAGCCAGCGTGCATGTCTGCTGCAAGTTGGCGTGTCGATCGAATGCGCGCAACGCAGCGGGCGAGGCTTCGAAAGCCGGTTGCATCGACGTTGACTCAACATATAAGGCGATGCCGGAAGTGTCGGGGCCGACAGCCGCACCGTATGGCATGGACCTTGCTCGTTCTCGTTCGTGATCAGCAGCAGTGCGCCAGTCCTGCACGACGATCATAGTGAATTCCGCCGCGTCTGACAAAGGTGTCATATACGGCGAAAGGCCAAAAAGCCCGCCAGTCAAGCCTTGCTTGGCTGCGGGCTTTTTTTTGTCCAAAAACTTTATAGATAAAGCCACCATGAAGAATTCTCGTCGCGACTTTCTGAAACAGGCAGTTGCCGCAACAGCCGCCACCGCGCTGCCGGGTTCGATGTTGCTGGGCTCGAATTCGGCGCAGGCCGCGGAACCCATCAAGGTTGGCATTCTGCATTCGCTCACGGGCACGCTGGCGATTGCGGAAGCACATGTCGTGGACGCGGAGAAACTGGCGATCGAAGAAATCAACGCGTCGGGCGGCATTATGGGCCGCCAGATCACGCCGATCGTCGAAGACGGCGCAAGCGACTGGCCGACGTTCGCCGAAAAGGCGCAAAAGCTCGTGGAAAGCGACAAGGTCGCGGCGGTATTCGGCTGCTATACGTCGGCGTCGCGCAAGGCAGTGCTGCCCGTGTTCGAGCGTTATAACGGACTGCTTTACTATCCGACGTACTACGAAGGTCTGGAGATGTCGAAGAACATCATGTACACCGGACAGGAAGCGACACAGCAAACCATTCCCGCGGTCAACTGGCTCGCGAAGAACAAAGGCAAGAAGTTCTATCTGATCGGCTCCGACTATATCTGGCCGCGCACCACGAACCGTATCGCCAAGGCCGCGATTGCGAAGGCGGGCGGCACCGTGCTCGGTGAAGATTATTTCCCGCTCGGCGCAACGGAATTCTCATCGGTCATCAACAAGATCAAGGCGGCCAAGCCCGATGTCATCCTGTCGACCATCGTCGGCGGCTCGAACGTCGCCTTCTACAAGCAGTTGAACTCGCTCGGCATTACCGGCAAGAATCAGCCGATCATGGCGCTGGCCGTGACCGAGGAAGAGGCGATCGGTATCGGCAAGGACAATCTGGTCGGCGTGTATTCGTGCATGGGCTATTTCCAGAGTGTGAAGAACCCGCAGAACGACAAGTTCGTCAAGGCGTTCAAGGCGAAATACGGACAGGACCGCGTGCTCGGCGACACGCTCGAAGCGGCTTATACGGCGGTGTATCTGTGGAAGCTAGGCGTGGAGAAAGCGCAGAGCACGGACGTGCCGAAGGTGGTTGCGGCGTCGTCGGGGCTCGCGTGGGGCGCGCCTGAAGGCGACGTGCATTTCCACGTGAGCAATCACCACTTGTGGAAGCACTCGCGTATCGGCGCGTTCCGGCCGGACGGGCAGGTGGACATCGTCTACGAATCGCCGCTGGTCGAGCCGAATCCGTTCCCGAAGCTCGGCTAAGCACGCGAGACTCGCTGCAAGGCGGGGGCCGCGTGCACGCTGCACCCGCGACAACATTCAACAAGGTCGCGATCATGTCTCTCGATGTGTTCCTCGTACAGGTATTCAACGGCCTGTCGCTCTTTACCGTGCTGGCGTTGATGGCAGTCGGGCTGGCTATCGTGTTCGGCCTGATGGGCGTGATCAACATGGCGCACGGCGAGTTGATGGCGCTGGGCGCGTATATGACGTATCTGACGTCGCTCGTGTTTCAGAAGCTGTTTCCTTCGCTGATGGGCGCGTATTTGCTCGTCGGCATTCTGGTGGCCTTCGTGGTGACGGCGGCCGTGGGTTTCGTGCTCGAACGCGTGCTGATCCGCCGGCTCTATCACCGGCCGCTCGATACGATGCTCGCCACATGGGGCCTGTCGCTCGTGCTTCAGCAGGTGTACCGGCAGGTTTTCGGGCCGATCGACGTGAGCGTGCCCACAGTGTCCTGGCTGCGCGGCGCCTGGAACGTCACGCCCAATATCGCCTTGCCGCTCAGCCGCATCTTCATTCTGTTTCTCACGCTGGTCGTGGCGCTCGCCGTTTATCTGTTCCTGTTTCGCAGCCGCTGGGGCCTGCGTATCCGCTCGGTCATGCAGAACCGCGCGATGGCGGGCGCGGCGGGCATCGACACCGAGCGTGTCGACGCCGTCACGTTCGCCGTGGGATGCGGACTGGCGGGCATCGCGGGCAGCGCATTGACGATGCTGGCGTCGACGGGGCCGGTGACGGGCCAGCAATACATCGTCGATACCTTCATCGTCGTGGTGTTCGGCGGCATCGAAAGTTTGCTCGGCACCTTTCTTTCCGCGTTTGCGATCGGCCAGCTTCAGTCGATGTTCGAACTGCTGCTCAGCGGTTCGATGGCGAAGGCGAGCATTCTTTTGCTGGTGATCGTGGCGCTGTATTTCCGTCCGCAAGGGTTGTTCGCGCTGAAGGTGCGGCGCTGATGCAGGCCTGACGTGCAACGCCGCTGGATCGACCGTACCCGTACACGTGGGAGAGTTTCGACATGAGTGAACCGCAGGCAGTGACGCAGCAAATGGATTTCGATCTGGACAATCTGACCATCGCGAGCGTGCAGGAAGGCTTCGCGCAAGGGCGCTTCACGGCGGAGTCGCTGGCCGCCGCGTGCTTCGACAGAATTGCGTCGTACAACGAATCGTATAACGCGCTGGTGTTCCTCAACCACGCCGCGCTCGACGACGCGCGCGAGATCGACCGCCGCCGCGCGGCCGGCGAAGTGCTCGGGCCGTTGGCGGGCGTGCCCGTCGTGATCAAGGACCCGATGGACATGGTGGGCTTTCCGACCACGGCGGGCTGGTCGCTGCTCTACAGCAAGACGGGCGGCGTCGATCTGATGCCCGCAACCGATTCGCCCGTCGTCGCGCGAATGCGCGCGGCGGGCGCGGTGATGCTCGGCAAGACCAATGTGCCCGTGCTCAGCCACACCGGCTCGCACGCGAACGATAGCTGGGCGGGGCCGACGCTCAACGTGACGATGCCCGACCGCGTGCCGGGCGGCAGCAGCGCGGGAACGGCATCGGCCGTCGCCGCGGCGATGGCGGTGCTCGGACTCGCGGAAGAAACCGGCGGCTCGATCCAGAACCCGGCGTCGGCGCAGGATCTCGTCGGCATCAAGCCGACCATCGGGCTCGTGCCGAACGCGGGCGTCGTGCCCTTGTCGGGCAATCGCGACGTGGTGGGCCCCATCGCGCGCAACGTGCGCGACGCGGCGCTGTGTCTCGATGTGCTCGCCGGGTATTCGCCGGAGGACCCCAAGACGCTCGCGGGCGTCGGCAAGACGCCGCAGGGGGGCTACGCGGCGAATCTGCGCGGCGATGCCCTGAAGGGCATGCGGATCGGCCTGTATGGCCCGGGGTGGCGCACGCAGCCGCTTTCGGAGGAGGCGTCGCAACTCTACGCGCGCGTGCAGCGGGAATTGCTGGAAGCGGGCGCGATTCTCGTAGACGATCCGTTCGCGGGCTCGGGCTTCGCGGACCTGCGCGAGCCGACCGCGCCGCTCGCGAATTTCGATGCGCGGGGGCTGGAGTCGATTCCCTACGATGTCGAGCAGTATTTACGCCGTCTGGGTCCGAACGCGGCGCTCAAGACATTCGCCGACTTTGCGAAGGCGACGGAATCGCAGGATGCCTTCGGGCCGAATGGCGTGCTGAGCTTCATGCACAGCCTGCCACAGTTCGCGGCTGCGCTGGCCAATCCCTCGATGCCGCCCGACATTTCGGAATTCATCGAACTCAAGGCGAAATATCTGCGCATTTTCGACGCCGTCATGACGGAATACGCACTCGACGCGCTGGTGTTTCCGCAGATGCGCTGCGAGCTGCCGGCGCTGCACGGCAAGGAGACGATCCAGGAAACCACGGTGGGCGAGATCAATATCGCGGGCCTGCCCGGTGTCACGGTGCCGGCGGGATACTATGCGTCGGGCTCGCCGTTCGGTGTCATTTTCGTGGGACGGCAGTGGGATGAGGCCGCGTTGATCGGGTTCGCGTACGCGTACGAACAGGCGACACATCATCGCAAAGCGCCTACGTTGATCTGAGCGGCGCCTCGTTGCGGGAGACCGGAAGCCGTGCCGAACCCGCAACGGCTCGCCGGTCTCGATCGAGGTTCACGTGACGCTCAAGGGCTCGCGTTCTGCCACTCCGTCAATCCTTCGCGCTTGTTGAGTTCCAGGAATGACGGCGTGGCGCGCAGCCGCTCCACATAGCGCGCAAGATTCGGCCACGACGTAGCGGGGCGCGGCATATTGCGGGTCCAGCGCATGAGCATGAGGGCGAGGAAGTCGGCGGTGCTCAGGCGATCGCCGACCAGATACGGACGTCCGTCGCCAAGTGTCTTGTCCAGGCGCTCCATCGACGCTTCGATCTGCCGGCGCGCAAACTCCTTGATTGCCGTAGCGTCTGCCGGTTCACCGTCGGTCGCGGCGTAGAACCAGCTCCGCATGGCCGGCAACAGCGCGTTGGCCAGATAGATCATGGTCTCGAACCACTCCGGGCGTTCAGTGGCATTTGGCAGCGGGGCAAGCCCGGACTCGGGATGCCGTTCGGCAAGCAGCATCAGCAATGCCGTCGATTCGCCGCGCGGCGTGCCGTCGATCACGAGTGTCGGCACGCGACCGGTGGGATTCAGGCGCAAGTATTCGGGAGCGTGCTGTGCGCCTGCGTCGATGTCGACGAGCCGCGTTTCGAAGGGTACTCCCAGTTCCAGGAGCATCCAGTGCACCGCCATGCTTGCCGCACCGGGGCTGTAATAGAGAATGTAGGACATGATGGGGTTCCGGTATCAGGTTGCGCTGCCAGTCATACGCCCGCCATGTTAGCAACGAAGGGCGAGCGGCGGCGCGGCGAGCGGCATCGCCAACTCACGCCGCCGTCTTGCCGCCCAGATCGATCGCACCGACAAAGTCCTCGGTCACGCGTGGCAGCGTCCGGCCGCGCTTCTTCACGAGCGCGATCGGGCGCACGAACGCCGGATCGTCGATCGCCCGCGTGACGAGCCCGCGCTCGGCATGCACTTCGCGCGCGGATTCGGGCAGCACCGAGATCCCCAGGCCGCCGCGCACCATCGCCACCGCCGTCATCATGTACATCGGCTCGCACGCGATATCGGGCGTGCAGCGCGCGTTCGACAACGCGGCGTCCACGACCGCGCGCACGCTGGTGCCCGGCGCGGTCAGCACGAGCGGCATCGCGGCGAAGTCGTCGACCGTCACGGTGCGCTTGCGGGCAAGCGGGTGCGTTTTCGGGCACACGATCACGAGCCGGTCCTCGCCCGTTTGCAGGACGTCGAGCGTCGCATCGACGCTATGGCCGCCCGTCAGGCCGATATCCACTTCCTCATTGCGCACGAGCGCGTTGACGGCGCTCGCAACGACGTCGCGCACCTGAAACCGCGCCTGCGGCACGCGCTTGCGAAACGCCTGAATGAGTTCGGGCAGCGCGCTGGCCGCGAAGGTCGGCAGGCACGCGAGGCGCACCGTGCCGCTCGAACCGTCGCCGAGTGCGCGCGCGTCGCGCAGGGCCTGCTCCATATCGCTTAGCGAGCGCGTGAGGATAGGCAGCAATTCGCGGCCCGTTTGCGTGAGCGCCACGCTGCGGCTGTTGCGATCGAACAGGCGCGCCCCGATCGTTTCCTCCAGGCGGCGAATCTGCACCGTGAGCGCGGGTTGCGACACATGCAGCCGCGCCGCCGCGCGCGTGAAATTGCCCGCCTGCGCCACGGTCACGAAAGCCCGAATATCGCGAAGATTGAGATCCATAACAAAGAGTGATAGCTGCAATCAAATCATTTCAATTGTGTTATTGCAGCGCCGAACTTACGCTGATCGGCACTAAAAGACAAGACTGGAGACACACCATGCTGGCTTTGCTGGGGCTCGTGACGATCGGGGTGCTGCTGGCCGCGATTCTTTCGAAGCGCATGTCGCCGCTCGTCGCGCTCATCATCGTGCCGATCGTCGCGTCGCTGATCGGCGGCTTCGGGCTGCAAACGAGCAAGTTCGTCATCGACGGATTGAAGAGTCTCGCGCCCGTCGTCGGCATGTTCGTATTTGCGATCCTGTATTTCGGCACGATCACGGACGCGGGCACGCTCGATCCGATCATCGATCGCATCCTGCGCACAGTTGGCACCAAACCCACGCGCATCGTCATGGGCACGACGCTGCTCGCGCTGCTCATTCACCTCGACGGCTCGGGCGCCGTGTGCTTTCTCGTCACGATTCCCGCCATGCTGCCGCTCTACGAGCGCCTGAACATGGACAAGCGCGTGCTGGCCGCGGCCGTTTCGATGGCGGCCGGCATCAACTTCCTGCCGTGGACGGGGCCGATGATCCGCGCGTCGGCGTCGCTGCATCTGCCGATTTCGGCGCTGTTCAATCCGCTGATTCCGGTGCAGATCGTCGGCCTCGTGTTCGTGTTCGGCATGGCCTGGTGGCTCGGTCGGCGCGAGGAAAAGCGCCTCGGCTATTCGTCGGCGAGCGGCGCCGTCCCGCTGCCCAGGCGCGAGTTGACGCCCGAGGAACAGGCGCTGCGCCGCCCGAAGCACTTCTGGTTCAATATCGTGCTGACGATCGTCGTGCTCGGCACCATGGTCGCCATGGGCGAGAAGATTCCGCCCGCGATCATGTTCATGGTGGGCCTGTGCATCGCGCTGATGGTGAATTACCCGAACGTGGACATGCAGCGCAAGCGCGTGGACGCGCATGCGCGCGCCGCGCTGATGATGGCCGGTATCCTGCTCGCAGCGGGCGTGTTCACCGGCATCATGCAGGGCAGCGGCATGCTCAAGGCGATGGCGCAGGCGGCGGTTGGCTTCGTGCCGCCCGCGTTCGCGGGGCACATTCCCGTCGTGCTCGGCATGC
This sequence comes from Paraburkholderia unamae, assembly GCF_003096875.1. Taxonomy (NCBI): domain Bacteria; kingdom Pseudomonadati; phylum Pseudomonadota; class Betaproteobacteria; order Burkholderiales; family Burkholderiaceae; genus Paraburkholderia; species Paraburkholderia unamae. The sequence goes on along the minus strand of NZ_QEOB01000010.1, from coordinate 135,060 downwards.
TGTCCATGCCGCTCTCGATGCTTTTCGACCCCGATTCGTTTTATTTCGGCGTGCTGCCTGTGATTGCCGAAGTGGCGTCGCAGCTCGGCGTGCCGGCGGTGCACATCGGCCAGGCCGCGCTGCTCGGCCAGATGACCACCGGCTTTCCCGTGAGCCCGCTCACGCCCGCGACCTTTCTTGTCGTCGGCCTGTGCGGAATCGATCTCGCGGATCATCAGAAGTTTACGTTTCCGCTGCTGTTGGGCGCCTCGATCGTCATGACGATCGCGTGCGTCGTGCTGGGCGTGTTTCCGCTGTAAAGAGGAGTTGTTGACGTCATGAACCGGACCGAATCATCAAGGCGCGTGCGCATCGGCGCGGGCGCGGGCTACTCGGGCGACCGCATCGAGCCCGCCGTCGAACTCGCGGAGCACGGCGCGCTGGACTACCTGGTATTCGAATGCCTGGCAGAACGCACCATTGCGATCGCCCAGCAAACGCGCCGCCACCATCCCGAACTCGGCTATGACCCGTTGCTCGAAGCGCGCATGCGCGCGGTGCTGCCGGTCGCCGCCCGCAAGCGCGTGCGGATCATTTCGAACATGGGCGCGGCCAATCCGCGCGCGGCGGCGATCAAGACCGCGCAGATCGCGCGGGAGCTAGGCCTGCACGGCCTGAAGATCGCCGCCGTCACGGGCGACGATGTGCTCGACGTCCTGATGCAATCCCCGCTGCGCTTCGAAGAATCCGGCGACGATGTGAGCGAGTACGCGGCGCGCATCGTCTCGGCCAATGCGTATCTCGGCGCGACGCCCATTGTCGAGGCGCTTGCGGCGGGCGCGGATATCGTGCTGACCGGCCGCGTGGCGGACCCGTCGTTGTTCGCCGCGCCGCTCATCCACGAATTCGGCTGGCGCATGGACGACTGGAACACGCTCGGGCAGGCGACCGTGGTCGGACATCTGCTCGAATGCGCGGGTCAGGTCACGGGCGGCTATTTCGCCGACCCCGGCTACAAGGATGTGCCCGATCTCGCGCGCCTGGGCTTTCCCATCGGCGAAGTGAGCGCCGACGGCAGCCTCGTCGTGACCAAAGTGGCGCACGCGGGCGGCTGCGTGACCGAGGCGACGTGCAAGGAGCAGTTGCTCTACGAGATTCACGACCCGCAGCGCTACTTCCAGCCCGATGTCGTCGCGGACTTTACCGGCGTGCGCGTGGAGCAGGAAGCGCAAGACCGCGTGCGCGTGACGGGCGGACGCGGCCGCGCCCGCACGCCAACGCTGAAGGTGTCGGTCGCGTATGTCGACGGCTACATCGGCGAAGGACAGATTTCCTATGGCGGACCGGGCGCGCTCGCTCGCGCGCGCCTCGCGCTCGACATCGTGCGGGAGCGGCTGGCGCTCACGGGCGTGGATACGAGCGAACTGCGCTTCGACCTGATCGGCGTGAATGCGCTTTACGGCGACGCGCTCGCCGCGAATCGCGATGCGCCGTACGAAGTGCGCGTTCGCGTGGTGGGGCGCACGGCCGATGCCACGCAGGCGGCGCGCATCGGCAACGAGGTCGAAACGCTCTACACCAACGGACCCGCGGGCGGCGGGGGCGTTACCAAAACGACTCGCGAAGTGCTCGCCGTGCAGTCCGTGCTGCTGCCGCGCGACCAGGTGAATCCGGTCTTTCAATGTGTCGAGGCAAGCGATGAAACTGCGTGAACTGGCCCACGGCCGCACCGGCGACAAAGGCAATACGCTGAATATCTCGGTGATCTGCTACGACCCGAAACACTACGCGCATTTGCGCCACGTCCTGACGCCGGAGCGCGTCAAGGCGCATCTCGCCGACGTGGTCAAAGGGGACGTCGCGCGCTACGAACTGCCGCTTCTGGGCGCGTTCAATTTCGTGCTCGCCAACGCGCTGGGGGGCGGCGTCACGCGCTCGCTCGCGCTCGACGCGCACGGCAAGTCGGTGAGCATGGCGCTCCTCGATATTGACGTGGGCGATCTGCCCGGGTGAGCAACACGCCTCAAGATGGCACAGAGGCGTCCTCGCCGATACCCAGCGCTTTCAGGAGCCACGCCTTGAAGGTCTCGAAGGCCTCGTGGCGGTGCTGCCTGCGCGGGTGCACGAGATAGTGCCCCACGTATTCCACCTCGCGCGTCGTACCGGCGAGCGGGCGCACCAGTTCGCCGCGTTGCAGTTCGCGCTCCGAAAGCAGCGTCGATTCGAGTACGACCCCAAGGCCGTCCACGGCGGCGGCAATCGCCATTGAGCTGCGGTCGAAGCGCAGGCCATAGTGCGTCGGCGGGGGAAGCTGGTTGGTTTCGAACCAGCCTTTCCACTGGTACATCTGCACCTCGCACTGGATCAGCGGCAGGTGATACAGATCCTCGGGCTTGCGGATACGCTCCGCGAGCGCCGGGTTGCACAGCGGCGCCAGGCCCTCCAGCGCGAGCGGAATTTTCTCGTGCGGCGAAGGCTTCGGCTCGCCGTAGACGATATCCAGGTCGAAGTCATCGTCGAAACGTGCGTATTCCGTGCTCGCGGAAAAACGCAGGTCGATATCCGGATGATCCCTCACGAACCCCGCCAGGCGCGGCAGCAGCCATTGCGTCGCAAAGCTCGGCGCGGTGTGCAGCCGCAGCGGCGTGCGCTCGTTGCCCGCGAGCAGCGCGAAGCCGCGCTGGATCTCGTCCATCCCGCGCTGAATGTGCTCCATGAGCATCGCGCCCTCGCGCGTGAGGCGCACCTCCCGCGTGCTGCGCTGGAACAGCCGTTGGCCGAGTTGCTCCTCCAGCTTGCGCACCGAATGGCTCACGGCGCTCGGAGACAGATTCAGGTCGCGCGCGGCGTCGGCGAAGGAAAGGGTCCGACCGGCCGCTTCGAAGACGCGGATATACGCCAGCGGGATCTTGCGAAAGATGTCCATGAGGGGGGGATTCGTGAATGGCATTCACGAGCTAGTGTAATCTTTTCTTTTGTCAGGCGCCCTGGAGACCGATACATTGGGGTCACCTCGTGCCCACACCGGTCCGATTGCTGAACAGGAGACAACTGCGGCAATCGACGGTTATCGGGGACTTTTCTCCCGTCTTCCGCTGGAAATGCCATGACAATGATTACGGAGGCCGTGCCGCAAAGCGGCTCGACATCGGTGCCACTTTCGAAAATCGCCGATCACGCGTATCGCATCCGCCGCTTCGCGCTGCGCATGGGCGAAGTGCAAGGCCAGGGCTACATCGGCCAGGCGCTCGGACTCGCCGACGCGCTCGCCGTCACCTGGTGCCACGCGATGAACCTGCGCCCCGAAGATCCCGAATGGGAAGGGCGCGACCGCTTCCTGCTCTCGCACGGTCACTACGCCATCGCGCTGTACGCCGCGCTGATCGAAGCGGGCGTCATTGCGGAAGCGGAACTGGAAACCTACGGCTCCGACGACAGCCGTCTGCCGATGTCGGGCATGGCGACCTATACGCCCGGCATGGAAATCTCGGGCGGCTCGCTCGGCCAGGGCCTGACGATCGCGGTCGGCATGGCGCTCGGCCTGCGTTTGAAGGGCAATCCGGCGTTCGTCTACAACTCGATGTCCGATGGCGAGCTCGACGAAGGCGCCACGTGGGAAGCCGCGCTCTCCGCCGCGCACCACGGCCTGGACAATCTGATCGCGCTCGTCGACATCAATCGCCAGCAGGCGGACGGCCCCTCGCACGACGTGCTCGGCTTCGAGCCGCTCGCGGACAAGTTCGCGTCGTTCGGCTGGCATGTGGAGCGCGTGAACGGCAACGATCTGCCCGCGCTCGTGCAAGCCTTCGACCGCGCCCGCGTGCTCAAGGAAGCGAAACCGCGCGTGATTCTGCTCGACACGCTGATGGGCAAGGGCGTGCCGTTCCTCGAAACGCGCGAGAAAAATCACTTCATTCGGGTCGACGCGCAGGAGTGGCAGCAAGCCATCGCCGTGCTCGACGAGCATCACCAGCAAGCCCGGCAAGCCCGGCAAGGAGACGCGGCATGAGCGCCGTCATCGAAAAGAAGCCGCGCCTGACGACCTCCGCCATGATTGCGTCGATCGCCTCGGAAGGCCAGCAGACGCGCCCCGCGCCGTTCGGCCACGCGCTCGTGGCCGAGGCCGAAAAGCGGCCGAACATCGTCGGCTTGACGGCCGATCTGTCGAAGTACACGGACCTGCATATCTTCGGCCAGGCGTTCCCCGAGCGCTTCTTCCAGATGGGCATGGCCGAACAGTTGTTGATGGGCGCGGCGGGCGGCATGGCGAAGGAAGGCTTCATTGCGTTCGCGACGACCTATGCCGTGTTCGCCACGCGCCGCGCGTATGATTTCATCCATCAGATCATCGCCGAGGAAAATCTCAACGTGAAGATCTGCGCCGCGCTGCCGGGTCTCACGACGGGCTATGGCCCGAGCCACCAGGCGACCGAAGACGTCGCGCTGATGCGCGCCATTCCCGGCATGACCGTGATCGATCCGTGCGACGCGCTGGACACCGAACAGGCGGTGGCCGCGATCGCCGCGCACGAGGGCCCGGTTTACATGCGGCTGCTGCGCGGCAAGGTGCCCGTGGTGCTGGAGGACTACGATTACCGGTTCGAACTCGGCAAGGCGAAGATGCTGCGCGACGGCACCGACGTGCTGATCATTTCGTCCGGAATCCTGACGATGCGCGCGCTCGAAGCCGCGCAGGTGCTGGACGACGGTTCCGCGAGCGTGGGCGTGCTGCACGTGCCGACCATCAAGCCGCTCGACGAGGCCACGATCATCGAGCAATGCCGCAAGCCCGGCCGCCTCGTGATCGTCGCGGAAAACCATAGCGTGATCGGGGGCCTGGGCGACGCCGTGACGAGCGCGCTGGTGCGCCATCGCGTGATGCCCGAGTTCCGGCAGATCGCGCTGCCCGACCGGTTCCTCGACGCGGGCGCGCTGCCCACGCTCCATGACCGCTATGGCATCTCGACGGCGTCGATCGTCGACAACATCAAGACGTGGCTCAAGTGACCCAGGAGACGCAGCGAAAATGAACGTGACATTCATCGGTATTGGCGCCATCGGTTTGCCGATGGCTTTGCAGGTCAAGGGCGCGGGCCACAGCGTGACGGGCGTCGATCTGTCGAGCCATGCGCGCGAACTCGCGCAGGAAAACGGCCTCGCCGCCGTGGACAGCTTCGCGGCCGCGCCTGCGCCCGACGTGGTCGTGGCCATGGTCGCGACGCCGCAGCAGCTTGCCGGGCTGGTCGACAGCGTCGGCACGCAGCTTCACGGCCAGACGTGGGTCATCATGTCCACGGTCGGCCCCGACGCCGTGCGCGAGCAAGGCGAGCGCCTCGCGGCCGCCGGCGCGCGCGTGGTCGATGCGCCCGTGACCGGCGGCACGGCGCGCGCCAAAACGGGCCAGCTCGTGATCTTCGCATCGGGCGCGCAAGGCGATATCGATTCGGTGCGCGCGGTGCTCGACGCGATGGGCAGCGTGCGCGTGACCGGCCCGAGGCTCGGCGACGGCCAGGCCATCAAGGTCGTCAATCAGCATCTGTGCTCGGTGCATATCGTGGCGGCGGCCGAAGCGCTCAATCTGGCGCGCTCGCTCGGCCTCGATCCGGCGGCCGTGCTCGAACTGGTCGAAAAGGGCGCGGCCGGATCGTGGATGCTCTCGGACCGCGGTCCGCGCATGCTGCAAGGCACCGACGTGACCGTCACGAGTTCGATCAACATCTTCGTGAAGGACAGCGACCTGGTCGCCGCGGCCGCGCAAGCGTGCGGCGCCGAGGTGCCGCTGCTGTCCGTCGCGAACGCACGCTATCACGAGGCGGCGCAAGCGGGCCTAGGCCTGCGCGACGACAGCCGCGTGATCGAAACCTGGCGCTGATACACCGCAGCGGTAGAGACTATTCAGGTCGTGTAAGACGCTCGACGAAAGCGCGACACGATCCGGCCGCCTGCACCACAGGCGGCCGGGCACCAGCAGTGGAGACAACTCACGATGAGCACCAACAACGAAGGGCGCGCGGTCAAGGTGGCCGTTGCGTCGATGATCGGCTCCGCAGTCGAGAGCTACGACTTCTTTATCTATGGCACCGCCGCCGCGGCGTGGTTCGGCAAGATCTTCTTTCACGCCACCGAACCGATCATCGGCATTCTGGCTTCGTTCGCCACGCTCGCCATCGGCTTCCTGATGCGCCCGCTCGGCGGCTATCTGGCGGGCCACTACGGCGACAGCCTCGGCCGCAAGGCGGTGCTGTTCTGGTCGCTCGTCGGCATGGGCGGCGCGACCGTGCTGATCGGCGCATTGCCGACCTATGAGCAGGCGGGCGTGCTCGCCCCGATCCTGCTGATCCTCCTGCGCATGGTGCAGGGCGTCGGCTTCGGCGCGGAATGGGGCGGCGCGGTGCTCATGGCGTGCGAGCACGCGCCTGAAAAGCGGCGCGGCTTCTTCGGCGCGGTCCCGCAACTCGGCATTCCGCTCGGCCTGCTGCTCGCCAACGGCGCGTTCCTGCTCTCGGGCGCACTGTTCGAAGGCGACTGGATCTGGCGCGCGCCCTTCCTGCTGTCTTTCGTGATGGTCGCGATCGGCATCTTCATCCGGATGAACGTATCGGAATCGCCGGAATTCGAAGCGATCAAGGCCGAGAACAAGGTGGTGAAGCAGCCCGCGCTCGAAGTCATCAAGAGCGACTGGCGCAGCATCCTGAAGATCGTCGGCCTGCGCATGGCGGAAACGGGCGGCTATTACATCACGACGAGCTTCATGCTCTCGTATGTGGCGCTCGCGCATGTCTCGACCACGCGGCACATTCTGTGGGGCACGCTCATCGGCTCCGCCATCGGCCTCGGCAGCCATCTGTTCTACGGCGCGCTCAGCGACAGGATCGGCCGCCGTCCGGTGTTCATGTTCGGCGCGATCTTCACCATCGCGTTCGGCGTGCCGATGTTCATGCTCATCAACACGGGCGCGGTCATCATGGTGATCGTGGCGGTGGCGCTGTCGCTGCTCTTTAGCCACGATCCGATTTTCGCGGTCGAGGCGAGCTGGTTCTCCGAGCAGTTTCCGGCCAACGTGCGCTCGTCGGGCATATCGCTGGGCTACAACGGCGCTTCGGTGATCGCGGGACTGCTGCCGATCGTCGCGACGGGAATGTACGGCGCGTTCGGCTGGATCGGGCCCGCGCTGATGTTCTCGGCGCTCGGCGTGGTTTCGACCTGGTGCGCGCTCGCCATGAAAGAAACGGCCCCCGCCGTGATCGAGAAAAACAAGCCGAATCCCGGCACGGAGCGCCGCTTCGCCGCCTGAAAGCCGGATTCGCTCCGAACTCGCCACGGATTATTGTCGTCTCGCGCGCCGGCCGCCAATGTCCCACAATGGCGGCACGGCGCGCGAATCGCAGCGATGCGTGCCTGACGATTGACGAACACGGGGCACGACGTGGAAGAGACGGAACTGATGTGGCGGCAACTGCTGAAACTCGACAGAAGTCCCGGCACGGCGTTACAGATCCAGCTTCGCTCCTCACTCGCCAACGCGATACTCGACGGCCGTCTGCCCGACGGCCTGCGCCTGCCCTCCAGCCGCGATCTCGCGCGCATTCTCGACATCTCGCGTAACACGGTCTTGCTCGTGTACGAGCGGCTCGTTGCCGAAGGCCACCTCGAATCGCGCACGCGCGAAGGGCATTTCGTGCGCGCCACGATCAAGCGCACCGGCGTTGCGCCGCTGGCCGCCGAACCCGTCTCGCGCCTGCCCGCGTGGGAGCGCCATTTCAGGCAGGCGGGGACGTTTCGCTGGCTCGACCGGCCGAGCGGCTGGCAAAAGTACCGCTACGCATTCGTGTACGGCCAGTTCGATCCGAAGCTCTTTCCGCTTTCCGACTGGCGCGAATGCAATCGCCTCGCGCTCGAAGTGGGCGCGGTGCGTAACTGGGGCCAGGATGACGTGGACGGCGGCTCGGGCATGCTGATCGATCAGCTCATCCGCACCGTGTTGCCGCGCCGGGGCATTTCGGCGAGACCCGAAGAAGTCATGCTGACGATGGGCACGCAGCACGGCCTCTACATGCTGTCGAAGCTGCTCTGCACGCCGGGGCGCATGGTGGGCGTGGAGGACCCTGGCTACATGGACGCGCGCAACATCTTCTCGCACGACGGCGCGCGCATCGTGGCGCTGCCCGTCGACGAAGAGGGCTTGAGCATGACGCCAACGCTTGGTGCTTGCCAGTTCGTCTATTGCACGCCGAGCCATCAATGCCCCACCGGCGTCACCATGAGCACGCAGCGGCGGCTCGAACTGCTCGACCATGCGTCGCGGTACGACCAGCTGATCATCGAGGACGACTACGACCCGGAAACGCAATACGTCGGCCAGCCGCTGCCCGCATTGAAGGCGATCGACAAGTGCGACCGCGTGATCTATCTGAGCAGTCTCTCGAAGCTGCTTTCGCCGGGCTTGCGCGTGGGCTTCATCGTGGCGCCGGCCGTGGTGATCGAGCGCCTGCGCGAGTTGCGGCGGCTCATGATCCGCCAGGTGCCCGGCAACAACGAACGCACCGCCGCGCTGTTCATTCGCCACGGCCACTACGACCGGCTGCTGCACAACACGCGCGAATCGTTGCGGCAACGCGCCGGACTCCTCACCCATGCGCTGCGCGAGACGCTGCCCGACCTGACGTTTGGCGAGCCGCAAGGCGGCGCGTCGCTATGGGTGACGCTGCCGGGCCAGATCGATCAGCGCGCGCTGTTCGGGGCGTGCAGCGCGAACGGCCTGCTGTTCGACCCCGGCGAGCCGTTCTTTCACGAGCCTTCGCACCCGCCGTGCGTGCGCCTGGGCTTTTCGGTGATCGACGCCGAGCGCATCGTGCCCGGCGTCGAGGAGTTCGCGCGCCACGTCAACGCGCTGCGCAGGCGGCCGGGCCGCGCTACGCGCGCGAGGTAGCGGCGGCGCGCGGTTTCACGCCGTGCGGCGCGGCGTGCGGCTGCGCCGCGATCGCGCGGGCAAACGCGCCGGCCGCGCTTGCGAGCAGCAACGCCGCGAGCACGTTGGCCGCCGAGACGATCGCGAGCGCCCAGCCGAGCGTGTCGTGACCGAGCGCTTTCGAAAGCGTGTCGTTGATCGCGCCCGTGACGATGGGGCCGAGTCCCGCGCCGATCGCAAGGATGCCGAAGTTATACATCGAGACGATGGTCGCGCGCCGGTCGGCGGGAAAGAGCTGCGTGACGGCGGCGTAGGTCGGCGCCATCCACCACATGCCGAACACGGACATGCCCAGAATGAAGAGGCCGACGAGCGGAACGCTCATGTGGCCCACAGGCAGCGCGAGATGCGCGGGCGTCAACGTGAACGCCACGGCGAACGGAAAGGTCAGCAGCGCGCCGAGCACCGGCACGCCGATTTGCCAGCGTGCGTCGCGGTGCGTGAGGCGGTCGGCGAGCCAGCCGCTCGACAGCGAGCCGATCACGGCGCCGGGCCCCGCCGCGATGCCCATCAGCGTGCCCGCCTCCTTGATGTTCATGCCGTGCGCGCGCACGAGATACGCCGTGCTCCAGGTGCCGAACGCGTAGCCGGAGAAGGCGAGCAGCGCGCCCGCCGCGACGATCATCGCGAACGGGCGGCAGGCCAGCGCGTCGCGCAGCACGGCTCGCGTGGATGCGGGCGCGAGCGTGTTCGGCTGCGTGTGCGTGTTCTGCTGCGCGGCGTCGTGCGTGCGCGCGGGCTCGGCAACGGTGAGCCGCAGCAGCAGCGCGACCGCGAGCCCCGGCAGGCCGAGCCAGAAGAAGGCCGCGCGCCAGCCGTGATACCAGGTGAGCCACGCGCCCACGGTCATGCCGATCAGCGCGCCCGCGGGCGCCGAAAGCATCAGCACGCTGATCGCCCGCGCGCGGCGCTGTGGCGGGTAGAGATCGGCGAGCAGCGACATGGAAGGCGCATTGCTGCCCGACTCGCCAACCGCCACGCCCATGCGCGCGAACGCCAGTTGCCAGTAGCCCGTGACCGTGCCGCAGACGAGGGTCATGCAGCTCCATGCCGCGCAACTGAGCGCGACGACGTTACGGCGATTGGCGCGGTCGGCATGGCGCGCGATGGGAATGGCGCAGCAGCAGTACACGGCGGCGAAGGCGAGGCCCGTGAGCAGACCCATGGCCGAATCCGATACGGCGAATTCGCGCTTGATCGGCTCGATGACGACGCCCATCACCTGGCGGTCGATCATGTTGACGGTGGCGATGGCGAAGAGCAGCAGCAGCGTGTAGTGCCGCCGCGCGCCGGTGGGTTCCTGTTTCATTGCATCGTGTCTCCAGGGAGGGCGCGCCTCAGGCGCGGCCGGCGGTGGCGAAGTCGAGCGTGGGCAGCGCCCACGGCCACGCGCGTTCGAGCTGGCCCGCGAGCGAGAACAGCAGGTCCTCGCGGCACAGCCCCGCCGTGAACATCATGCCGACGGGCATGCCATCGGCGGCGAAGCCGCTCGGCACCGACATGGAGGGCTGACCGCTCACGTTGGCCACCACGGTGAACGCTGCGCTGTTCATCATCTTCGCGGCGTACGACTCGAACGGCTGGCTCAGCACGAGTTCGCCGATGTGCGGGGTCTGTCCTGCCGTGACCGGCGAGAGCAGCACGTCGTAGCGCTGCATCAGCGTTTCCATGGCGAGTGAGATCTGCTCGAACGCGCGGCGCGCGCGAAAGAGCGCTTCCGATGTGGCGAGCCGGTTGCGCGCGTAGATGTGCAGCGTGATCGCCTCCAGGTCCGCCTCGGTGGCTTCGCGGCCCAGTGCGGTCTCGCGCTCGCGCAGGGCGGTGACGAGCGCGGCGCCGCTTGCCGTGCCGTGCGCGGTGAAGAGGTGTTGCGCATCCACGGGCAGCGTGACGGGCTCGATCGCATGGCCGAGCGATTCGAGGCGGCGTGCGGTTTCGTCGAGCACGCGCTGGATTTCGGCGTCGAGCGGCACACCCGTGAGCGAGGCCGTGACGAGGCCGATGCGCAGCGGCTGCGGGTCGCGTTCGCAGCATTGCGCGTAGGGTGTCGGCGGGGCGGGCAGCCAGTAGGGACTGCCGTGCTCGTGACCGTGGCTCGCGTCGAGCAGCCCCGCCGAGTCGCGCACGCTGCGCGAGACGACGTGAGCGCAACTCGCGCCGAACCAGCCTTCGAAGGCGGCCGGTCCTTGCGGTGTGCGATAACGCGTGGGCTTGAGGCCGAACACGCCGCACCACGCGGCGGGAATGCGGATCGAGCCGCCGCCGTCCGTCGCGTGCGCGGCCGGCACGATGCCCGTCGCGACGGCGGCGGCCGCGCCGCCCGACGAGCCGCCCGCGCTGCGCGCGAGGTTCCACGGGTTGCGCGTGGCGCCCCACAGCGCCGATTCGGTGGTGGTGGCGAGGCCGAACTCGGGCGTGGTCGTCTTGCCGAAGATCAGCATGCCCGCGTCGAGATAGCGTTGTGCGAGCGTGCTCGTGTACGAGGCGGGATCGCTGCCCGCGAAGAAGCGGCAGCCGTTCGTGGTGACGGTGCCCGCAAGCGCGGTGTTGAGGTCCTTGAGCAGCATGGGCACGCCCGCGAACGGGCCTGACAATGCGCCCGCGGGCGCGGCGTCTCGCGCCTGCGCGAGGCTTTGCAGGGCGAATGCGTCGTGCCGCAGATTGACGGCCTGCACGAACGGATCGACGGCGTTGCAGCGCGCGATGGCGGCGCCCAGCAGGTCGGCGGGCGCGAGTTCGCCGCCGCGCACGGCGGCGGCCATGGCGGTGGCGTCGAGCGAAAGATAGTCGGCTTGCGTGAGCGAAGCGGCCGGAGCGAGGGATGGGGTAGCGGACATGGCGATAGTCAAACGATAGCGGTGAGGGGCCGGCCGCGCTTGCATCGAAGCGCGGCCGGTGCGTTCAGAATGTGAAGGTGAGTGTTTCCTGGAGCAGCAGCGCATCGGGATGATGCGGCGCGAACACGGGGTTCTTCGTATAGGTGAGGCTGCTGATGAGGTACGCGCCGCGAATCACGCGCGCCGCGTACGAAGCCGTATAAGCCATCGTGTAGGCGGCCGGATCGGCGTGATACGACGCGTAGACGTCGCGCAGCACGCCGCTGTACAGGCTCTTTGTGATGCCCACGGCGAGCATGTCGAACGGGCGGCTCGCGAACGGGCCGATATAGAACGCCGAAACCTGCACGGCGCGGTTGAGCGCGTTGCGGTCGGCGGGCGACCAGTCGAACTTGGAATCGACATAAAGCCCGCGCGCGTCGTGCCAGGGCCGCGTGAGCTGCCAGGTGCCGGCCACGTAGAACTCGTAATTGTTGCTCGACGGCGTGGCCGAATTGAAGCGCGTATAGCTGCTCGTGTTGTAGAGCGTGCCAAGGCGCAGCCACATCGAGCTTTCGGTGGGCGAGGCGGCGCGCTTGTAGCCGAGCTCATTGATGAAGAGCGCGCGTGCGCCGGGCACCGAGAGTCGGAAGCCCGAGGGGTTGTAGTCGATGTCCTTGAGGATGCCCTCGGGGCTCATGCTGCGCGTGACGGCGAAACTGTCGTAGAAGCGCAGCGAGGGGCTGCGCATGATCACGTTGAACGTCGGCGTGGGTTCCGAGGCGGACATGCCCGCCTGGAACGGCACCACGCTCTGCGGCCCGAGCGCGGAAGTCGAGGCGTTGCCGCCGAGCGTCATGCCATAGAAGAGGCGAATGCCGGGAATGAAGCCGTAGATCAGCTCGATGCGCCGGTCGAACAGCGGCTGGTCGATGCCGAAGATCGTCATCGTCGCCACGTGCGGATTCGCGGACCGGTAAGTCGAGGTGGCCCACGACCCCGAGAGCGTGAACTGCGCATTCTGGCTGAAGCCGATGCGCGAAAGGTCGTAGGTCAGGTAGACGTTGGTCGTCTGGTTGTACGTGGGGTCCTGGCCGTTATAGGCCTGTTTGGGCGCGTTATTGCCGTTCAGGTCATAGGCGTAGCCCAGCATGGAGACGAGGCCGAAGCCGAAGCCATGCTCGGCCATCGCGCCGCGCACGCCGCCAAGCTCGGGCGCGACGCGCAGGCACACCGGAAGCGGCACCGTGGCCACTTCGATGCGCGTGGTGTACTGGCTGTAGCCCACGCAGGGCGGCGGCGCGGCGCTTGCCGCGGCGGCGGGCGTCAACGAAGGCGCGGTCGCCATCGAAGACGTCCCCGCGCCGTTCGCGGGAAACGCCGACTGGGCGAGGCTCGCCGCAGCGGGCGCGCGGGTGTCGGACGCGTTGGCCGGATCGGCTGCGTATGCCGTCTGCGCTGTCTGGAAGACGATCCCCGCCGCGACGGCCAGCGCCGTTTTATATAGGTAAGACTGTGTGCTCACTGATGACGTCCTTTGTTCGAATAGTAAGGGAAGGCGTAGCGGCGAAAAAAATGCAGGTTTCAGACCTGTCGATGGAGCCAGCAGCGGTTATCTCCAGGGCCAGCGCGCCGGCGGGGCGCTCGCCGGGCCTGGCTGGCGACTTCCGTTGCGGGCTCAACAAATCTCGCTCGGCCGTCGGTGTTCAATCCGGTGCGCGGGCACTGTCTGCGGGCGTCGAACATGCACCACGAAGCACCGCCATTTCAATTCGGATCGCTAATTAACCAGCATGGTTTTCGCCGCTTGTACGCCCGCACCGCCCCCTGCACTTAGAGCACTTCGTCGTTCAGGTGATACCAGCGATAAAGGAAACGCTGGCCAATGCGCCGGAACGGCGCGAACAAGGGCGAGCGGACGCTGCCGAAAATATTCGGGTATTGGAGCCCCGAGTCGTAGATCGGCAAGTCGAATGCCGCAGCGGGCTTGCCGGCGATGCGCTGCGCCATGCGCCGCCCGGCATGCGCCGAAAACGACACGCCATTGCCGCCGTAGCCGAGCGCGTAGAACACGTTGTGATTGCGCTCGGGCTGGGCGATGCGGGGCATCATGTCGTGGCTCACGTCCACCCATCCCCACCACGAATGATCGATGCTCACGTCGCGCAACGCGGGAAACTTGCGGTGCAGGCCGTTGACGAGCACGTCGAAATGCTTCTGGCGCGTGGCGTCGGCGCCCGTGACCGAACTGCGGCTGCCGATTTGCAGGCGATAGTCGGGCAGCAGCCGGTAATAGAAGCGCAGCGTGCGCGTGTCCGTGATGACCTGGTGCGTGAGGAAGTTGGTCGCGCGCCGCTCGCTTTCGGTGAGCGGGCGCGTGACGAGCGAGTTCGAGAGGATCGGCATGATGCGCGAATCGAGCCGCCGGTGCAGGCCGTTGCTCGTATAGCCGCCCGTGGCGAAGGCCACGGCGCGCGCGCGCAGCACGCCGCCCGGCGTGCGCACGTCATAGCCGCCGCCGCGCGCCTTGACGTCCAGCACGGGGCTCGCGGGATGAATCTTGACGCCCAGGGCACGCGCCATGCGCATATAGCCGAAGGCCAGCTTGAGCGGATGCACGCCGATGCCGTCGGGCTCGTGCAGCGCCCCGCAATTTTCGGCGTCGTTCACGTAGTGGGTGCGCACGTCCCCGGCGCTGAGCATGCGTGTGTCGTAGCCGAACACGTCGCGCATGACCTTCGCCTCGTGGCGCAGGAAGTCGAGCTTCTTCTCGCGGTGCGCGATATACAGATGGCCGCCGGGCTGCGGGTCGCAGGGCACTTCGGCCACGAGGCTCTTGAACGTCTCGAAGCCCTCGCGGATCTCGGCGTCGAGGCGCAGCGCCGTTTGCTTGCCCCAGCGCTCGATCCACTGCGAGCGGTAGAGGCGTCCGCTCGCGTTTTGGCCCTGGCCGCCGTTGCGGCTCGTGCAGCCCCAGGCCACGCGGTTGGCTTCGAGCACGGTGGCGCGTATGCCGTGCTCGCGCGCGAGAAAGAGCGCCGTGGCGAGGCCCGTGAAGCCGGAGCCGACCACCACGACGTCAACGTCGGCGCTGGCGCGGATCGGGCCGTCGTCCTCGGGGGGCGCGCCCGCGCTCGCCACCCAGTAAGTCGGCGCGTAGTCCACGCCGTGGCCGGGGTTCGCGGCGACGAGCGGATCATAGGTGGGATCGTAGGGCGCAAGGGGCTCGCTCGCGGCAAGTCCGGCAAGCGTTTGCATGGGGTTCATGAGCGGGTTCCGTTGGGTGCCGATTGGGATGGAACCATCTTGCAACGAAAGTCCGCAGGCTCATGGTGCCAACAAAATAAGGCGATGGTGCCAGCGGCGCGGCGGGCTTGCCGGGGCGGGCTGGCTCCATCGCTGGACAGGCCTGGTACCACGGACCGCGCCCGGCATTGTTTAAGATGGGCGTTTTCGAACCGGGCCGCCGGCACCACGGCGGCAACGGACAGTTTGACCCTCTGACGAGTACCGACTCATGTCATCGAATTCCATCAATATCGCATTCCTTAATGATTTTTCCGGCGCCTGGAATCGCCACGATATCGACGCGTTGATGCGTTTCATGCACGACGACTGCGCGTTTCACGCGGTGGCGGGACCGGACGTCATGGGCCGCAGTTTCATTGGGCGCGATGCGGTGCGCGCGGGCTTCCAGCTTGCCTGGGAGACGTTTCCCGACGCGCGCTGGCTCGACGCGGATCACTTCGTGGCGGGCGCGCGCGGCGTGACCGAGTCGACGTTCCACGGCACGCGCGCGGACGGCAAGCGCGTCGAGGCGCGCATGGTGGACGTGTTCACGTTTCGCGACGGCAAGATTCTGGTGAAGAACGCGTTTCGCAAGGACCGGCCCGCCGCATGAACCGCGCAACGTTGAGCCGGGGCGACCTCGCGGCGGCGGCGGCGGTCGTGGTGATCTGGGGATTCAACTTCGTCGCCATGAAAGTCGCGCTGCGCGATTTCACGTCGATGCAGTTAGGCGCGGTGCGCTATGTGTTCGCCGCCTTGCCGATGATCCTGCTCGTGAGGAAGCCGGCCGTACCGTGGCGCTGGATCGTGGCGTATGGTCTGGTGCAGGGCGTGGGCCAGTTCGGCCTGCTATTTCTGGCGCTGCGCCTGGGCATGACCTCGGCGCTCGCTTCGGTGCTGCAACAAACGCAGGTGTTCTTCACCGCGCTGCTGGCGGGCGCGTTTCTCCACGAAAAGCTGAGCCGTCCGGCCAAGGTCGCGCTCGTGCTGGCGGCCATGGGGCTCGGCTGCTTTGCGATGAACGTGAGCGCCACGGGAGCAGGCTCCGGCTTGACGCTCGCAAGCCTGTTGCTGAATCTGGGCGCGGCGGCGATGTGGGCCGTCGCCAATATTTTCGCGCGGCAGTTGCAGCGGCGCTTTCCCGGCTATTCGCCGTTCGAGTTCGTCGTGTGGTCGAGCCTTGCGCCCATCGCGCCTTTCGTCGCGCTGAGCCTGTATTTCGACGGCGCGGCGGTGTGGCGCGACTGGTCGCACGTTTCGGTGGCGGGATGGGTGGCCGCCGCCTATCTCGGCTGGCTCGCCACGCTCGCGGCCTATGGCTTGTGGACCGGCCTGCTCGCGCGGCACCCCGCCAACCGCATCGCGCCATTCAGCCTTGGCGTGCCGGTTGTCGGGCTGGTTGCGGGCATTCTCGTGCTGGGCGAGTCGATCACGCTGTGGCAGGGCGCCGGTGTGGCATTCGTCGGCGCCGCGCTGGTGTATTTGCTGTTCGGGCGTTAGCGGCTTATCCGGCTTCGGCCGAAGGCTCGCGCGCGCTCAATGAACCGGCTGCGCCACGCCGCGCCGCACGGCGTCGCGCAGGGCGCGCGCCGGATGGTGATCGGGCAGGTTCGGGCCGCGTCCGTGAATCTTTTCGCGCAGCGTGCCCGGAGCGTACTCCGTTTGCATCAGGCCGCGCTTTTGCAGCACCGGCACCACGTGATCGACGAACTCGGTCCACCAGCCCAGCGTCGTGACCGGCACCACGTTGAAGCCGTCCACGCCCGCGTCAGCGTAGCGCTGCACTTCGTCGGCAATCTGTTCGGGCGTGCCCGCGAAGCGCCCCGACACCGTCTCCTTCAGCAGGTCGCCGAACGTGACCGTGCGGTCCGGCGCGGCCTCGATGAAAGCGCGCACGTTGCCGCGCACATGGTTGGTCAGCAGCAGTTCGGAAAGCGGCCGGTTCGGATCGATGTCGGACAGATCGACGCCCAGGCTGCCGCTATAGAACGCCTGGAGCGCTTCGAGGCTCAGCCATTCCTTCAACTCGCGGCGGCGCGCGTGCGCCTCCTGTTCCGTCGCGCCGATCACGGGCGCGAGCGACACGATGATCTTCAGTTCGTCCCCGGCGCGGCCGAACGCGCGGGCGCGCGAGCGCAGGTCGGCCACATGCTTCGCGGCGCTCTCGGGTGTGCGCGCCGCGATGAAAGTCGCTTCCGCATGGCGCGCCGCGAACGCGCGGCCCGCTTCCGAGCCGCCCGCCTGGAACAGCAGCGGCGTGCGTTGCGGCGAGGGCTCGGCCAGATGCGGGCCCTCCACGCTGTAGCGCGCGCCGCGATGCAGGATCTTGCGCACCTTCGACGGCTCGGCGAATACGCCGCTTTCGAAGTCGGCGACGAGCGCGTCGTCCTCCCAGCTTGCCTCCCACAGCTTGTAGACGACCTCGACGTACTCTTCGGCCCAGCGATAGCGCTCGTCGTGCTCTTCGAGCTTGTCCTGGCCGAAATTACGCGCGGCGTTGTCGAGGTACGAGGTGACGATATTCCAGGCAATGCGCCCGTCGGAAAGATGATCCAGTGTGGACATGCGGCGCGCGAAGTCGAACGGATGATCCTGGATCACCGAACTCGTCACCGCGAAGCCAACGTGCTCGGTGGCCGCCGCGAGCGCCGAAACGAGACTCGCCGGGTCGAGGCTCGGAAATTGCATCGCAGTGCGAATGGATGTGTCGCCGTTGCCGCGAAAGCGGTCGTACACGCCCACCACATCGGCCAGAAACACCGTATCGAAGCGGCCGCGCTCCACGGTCTTCGCGAGTTCGATCCACGGCTGCAAGCGCTTGTATTCCAGTTGGCCACGCCCTTGCGGATGCCGCCAGTAGCCGTGACTATGATGATTGGGCGTGACGTGGGTGAAGGCGTTGAAGATCAGACGTTGGCGGCTCATGAAGACAGTTCCGTAAGCAGGGCGCGCGACGCCGGTGCGGCCACGCGCACGGGCAGCACCGCGTCGAGCAGGCGCAGCGTCGAGGGGTGCCGCGCGTTGGCGCGCAGATTGGCGGCGTCGAGTGTTTCGATAATGCGTCCGCGCTCCATCACGGCCACGCGGTCGCACAGGAATTCGATCACGGGCAGGCTGTGCCCGATGAAGAGATAAGTGAGGCCGAGCGATTCGCGCAACGCCAGCAGCAGGTTCAGGATCTGCGCCTGGATGGAGACGTCGAGCGCGGACGTCGGCTCGTCGAGCACGATGAATTCCGGCTTGACGACCAGCGCGCGCGCAATGCCGATGCGCTGCCGCTGGCCGCCCGAGAAGGCATGCGGATAGCGGTTCAGATGCCGCGCTTCGAGGCCCACGCGTTCGAGCGCTTCCTGCGCCAGCTCGCGCGCGTGCTCGCGGTCGCGCGCGACGCCGAGGCGCAAGGCGGGATCGGCGAGTTGTTCGAGCAGCGTGCGGCGCGGATTGAGCGACGAGGCGCTGTCCTGGAACACGAACTGGAAGCGTCGGCGAAATGCCTTGAGCGCGCTGCCGTCGAGCTTGGCGAGGTCCGCACCGTCGAAGCGCACCGTGCCTTCGCTCGCGGGAATCAGGTGCGCAACGACGCGCGCGAGCGTCGATTTGCCCGAACCGGACGCCCCGATCAGCCCGAAGATCTCGCCGCGCCGCACCTCCAGGCGGGCGTCGACCACGGCATCGAAGCGCCGCGCGCGCGAAGGCAGCCACGATCTCGCGGTGACGAACGTGCGGCGCACGCGGCGCGCTTCGAGCAGCACGGGGGCGGCGTTCGCGGGCGCGCTCGTGTTCGTCCCGGCAGCGCTGCGCTTCTGGCCGCCCGCACCGGCAGCGCCGAGCCGCCGCGAAGGCGACGGGTCGAGCGCACGCAAGCCGATTTCCGGCACGGCGTCGATCAGGCTGCGCGTGTACGCGTGCTTCGGGGCCGCGAGCACGTCCGCGGTGCGCCCCTGTTCGACGATCCGGCCCGCGCGCATCACGGCCACGCGCTGGCTTAGCTCCGCGACCACGCCGAAGTCGTGCGTGATGATCAGGATCGCCACGCCGTGCTCCTGATTCAGGCGCTTGAGCAGGCGCAGGATGTCCTTTTGCAGGACGGCGTCGAGCGCCGTGGTCGGCTCGTCGGCGATCAGCAGGCGCGGGTGATTGAGCGTGGCGAGCGCGATCATCACGCGCTGGCGCATGCCGCCGCTCAACTGGTGCGGCCACGCGCGCAGCGTGCGCGCCGGATCGTCGATGCCGACCTCCGCGAGCGCCTTGGTTGCGCGCGCAAGCGCCTGCGCACGCGTGAGCGGGCGGCGCAGCCGCGCCGTCACGGCGAGTTGGTCGCCGATGCGCATGGTCGGATCGAGCGCGCTCAGCGGGTTCTGGAAGATCGTGGCGACACCCGTGCCGCGCAAGCGTTCGAGTTGCGCTTCGCCGATGCCGACGAGCGGCCGGCCGTCGAAAGCGATGCTGCCGCGCACGCGCGTGACGCCGCGCGGCAGCAGGCCGTTGATCGCGGCGGCCGTCACGCTTTTGCCGGAACCGGACTCGCCGACGAGCGCGACGATCTCGCCCGCTTCGAGCGAAAGCGTCACGCCGCGCACGGCCGGTTCGGCGCCGCGCGGGCCGACGAAATCCACTTCGAGTTGTTCGATATCGAGCAGGGGCATGATGAGCGAAGAGGAGGTGGCGTGTCAGCCTTGCGGATCGAGTGCGTCGCGCAGGCCGTCGCCGAGCCAGTTGAACGCCACCGAGACGGCGACGATCGCGAGGGCGGGCAGCGTGGCGACGTGCGCGCCGCCCGTGAGCATCACCTTCGCGCCTTCGCTCACCATGCGGCCCCAGTCGGGCATGGGCGGCTGCACGCCGAGGCCGAGATAGCTGAGCCCCGCGAGAAACACGATCATCCCGCCGCACAGCGTCGTGCCGTACACGACGAGCGGCGTGAGCACGTTCGGCAGGATTTCGCGCGCGACGATGTCGAACGTCGACGCGCCCAGTGCGCGCGCCGCTTCGACATACTCGCGCTCGCGCTCGGCCCGCACGTTCGCGTACACGACGCGGGTGAGATAGGGCAGGGCGCTGAACAACACGGTCACGCCCGCCGTGAACGGACCCGCGCCGAACGCCGTGGCGAGATTGATGGCGAGCAGGATCATCGGGAATGCGAACAAAAGGTCGGTTGCGCGCATCACGGCGATGGCGGCGAGACCCCGCGAGTAGCCCGCGTAGAGTCCGAGCGCGAGGCTCGCCACGCAGGCGCCGAGCACCGAAACGACCACGATGGCGAGTGACGTGCGCCCGCCCCATAGCAGGCGGCTCGTCATGTCGCGCCCCTGTGCGTCGAGGCCGAGCCAGTGGCCGGGCGTGCCGACGCCTGCGAGGCGCGCGGCCGGTTCGGCATGGTTCGGGTCGTACGGCGCGAGCCAGGGCGCGGCCAGCGAGACGAACACCGCGAGCGCGATGATGACGACGCCCGCCACGGCCAGCCGGTTGGCGGCGAGCCGCGCGAGCGCGTCGCGCCAGCGTGGCGGCTGCCAGTGCGCATCTTGCGCATCGCTCGCATCGTGTGGGGAGGCGCCGTACGCGTCGTCGATCGGCGCGGCGGAGAGATCGGCTTGCGGCATGGAGATTCCTTGATATGGCGTCGCGCCGGGCCTCAGGCTCGCAGGCGCGGATTCAGCAGGTCGAGCGTGATGTCGGTGACGAGGTTGGCCACGACAAAACACGCGGCAACAAGCATGACGCCCGCCTGTTCGAGCGGATAGTCGCGTCCCGCCGCGGCCACGTAGAGCTGCGAGCCGAGACCGGGCCACGCGAACACGTTCTCGACGAGAATCACGCCCGAGAGCAGATAGCCGATTTGCAGCCCCGTCATGTTGACGACCGGCGCGAGCAGATTGCGGCCCACGTGGCGGCGCAGCAGCGTGCCGCGAGCAAAGCCCAGCGAGCGGAACGTGCGCACGTAGTCGGCGCGCTCGATCTCGATCACGCTCGCGCGCACCAGGCGCGCGAGTATCAGCATCGAGATGACCGCCGCGCAGAACGCGGGCAACAGCAGGTGGCGCAGCGTGTCGAGCGCGCCACCGTCGCCGCGCAAGTCGGCGATGCCCGAGGAAGGCAGCCAGTGCAGCTTGAGCGAAAAGAGCCACACCAGCGCGAGGCCGAGCCAGAAGATCGGCACGTTGTGGCCGAGCTGGATCACGAACATCGATATGGCGTCGGCACGGGTGCCGCGCCTGAGCCCCGCGAACACGCCGATCGCCACGCCGAACACCACGCACAGCACGACGGCGGCGGCCGTGAGCAGCAGCGTGTTGCCGAACGCCGGTGCAAGCAGGCTGGCAACGGGCACCTTGTAGATGATCGAAGCGCCCCATTGCCCCGAGAGGAAATGGCCCAGCCACACGACATACTGCTGGGGAAGCGGGCGATCGAGGCCGTAGGCATGGCGAAGCGCGTCGATTGACGCCTGCGGCACCTGGCCCGCGAGTGCGTTCGAGATGGGGTCGCCCGGCGCGAGATGCGCCGAGACGAACACGAGCACGGAGATCGCGAGAAAGAGCGGAACGGCCGTCAGCAGGCGCAGGAGGATCGTGCGGATCATGTCGAGAGCGAGACGCGCGCGAGGTCGTACCAGTTCTGCGCGGGCACGTTGAAGCCCTTCACCTTCGGGCTGACGGCGAAGTAGCGCGTGAAGGACACGAGCGGCACCGTTGCCGCCTGCTGCTGGAGCAGCCCGTTGGCGTGCTTCCATGCGGTAATCGCCTTCGCTTCATCCACTTCGTGCGAGGCGGTGTCGATCGCCGCCTTCAGTTCAGGCCCGAGCAGATCGCCGCCGCCGCGCGTGACGACGTAGCCCTGATACACGATGCGCGCCCACAGCGGCGTGACGAAGCCCCACTCCATGCTGGTGAGCGCCACTTCCGGCGCGAGCTTCGGCAGATTCGACGTGTACGTGAGCCATTCCTGCGAGAGGATGTCGACGTGAATGCCGACCTTGGCGAGATCGCGCTGAATCCATTCGATGCTCGGCTGGTTTGCCTCGTCGGTGGCGATGGTGAAGCGGATATCGCCGTCCTTGAAGCCCGCGTCGGCGAGCCGCTTTCTCGCGGCTTCGGGGTCGTAAGCGTAGTCGCGCTGGTTCGCGTCGAACGCCGCGTTGCCAGGGTTGAGAATGCTGTATGCGGCGAGCGCGTGACCCTTGAAGAGCGTCTTCGCGAGACCTTCGCGGTCGATCGCCTGGATGATCGCCTGACGCACGGGCAACTGCTGCGCGAAACGGTTGCGGAAGTTCCACCCCAGATACAGCAACCCCGCCTGGGCGCTTTCGGGCACCGCGTAGCCGCCGCCGGTCAGTGTGTCGACCGCATCGGGCGGGGTGCGCGTGAGAATGTCGATCTCGCCCGCCTGCAAGGCGGCGAGCCGCGTAGCGTCGTCGGTGATCGGTCTGAACACGATGCGCTCCAGCGGGGCGCGGCCGCCCCAGTACTGATCGTTGCGCGCGAGTTCGGTTTTCTCGCCATGCACGCGCTGCACGAGACGGAACGGTCCGGTGCCCGTCGCGTGTTCGGCGAGCCCGTCCTGGCCGTACTGTTTCAGCGCCTGCGGGCTGAAGATGCCGGACACGTAGTTGCCTTGCGGCAGCATGCGCAGGAAGTCGCGAAACGGATGCTTGAACGTGTAGCGCACCGTCTGGTCGTTCAGTACCTCGAATGACTTGAGGTCGCCGTACACCGCTTTCATGAACGCGTTCGCCTTTACGTCATAGAACTCGAAGCCCGGGTCGCTGAAACGGCGCACGTTGAATTCCACGGCGTGCGCGTCGAAATCGGTGCCGTCGTGAAACTTGACGCCGGGGCGCAGATGAAACGTGAACGTCGTCGCGTCGTCGCTGACTTCCCAGCTTTGCGCGAGCGCCGGAATGAGCGGCGGCGGCCCGGCCGAGGCGGGCTTCGACAGGTCTTCGGCGACCAGCGATTCGTAGATATGCCGGTCGATCCGGTACGTCTCCCACGAATACTGATGGTTGGGATCGTAGACCGTGGGCTCCTGGTACGAGCCGACCACGAGCGTGCCGCCTTGCGCACCTTGCACGCCCGCTGCGCCTTGCGTGGCGGCCTGGCCGGTTGAGGACGAAGTGCGCCAGAAGCCGTAAGCGACGGCGCCGACGCCAACGGCGGCGCCTGCGGCAAGCACTGCGCGGCGGCGCGGATTGGTCGGCTTATCGGCGGGCAAGTCGGGTGGGGTGTCGGACATCGGGAGAATCAGTCGATCAGGGGTCGAAGGCACGCGCGGCGCTGAAAATGAGCACAGCGATGTGCCGGGAAGCGAAAAGGCTAGATTCGCCAAACGCTTCCGGCAACCATTGATTCATGCAATCGATATGAGCGCTTTTTCCCATTGCCTGATGCACGCGGGGCGAGCGCCGTTGAATAGCTTATGATTGCGCGCCGAAAATATTCAGAAGCAATTCATATAATCGGAGTGCAGAATAATCCGCAAGTCGAATGCTAGGATTGAAACCCGCCGATCAACACGCCGCAGGAATGATGTCAGGTCGTGTTATTGCAGCGGATATCTCCAATCCAGCGTCAATATGATTTGCGAAGCGCCATGCAAGAACCGACGAGACTCAGTGCGTTTGCCAAACGTGACGTACACGCGGCAGGTGGGCAATGAGCATTGAAGTTCGCGTGCTGCGCGACACCGCCGATCTGCTGGCCGCGCTCACATTGTTTCGCTCCGCGATGATCGGCTTGCCTGCGCTCACCGAAGACGACGCCGTGCGTCTGGTCGGCATGAGCGAGCCGGGGCGCAGCTATGGCGCGTTCGACGGCGGCACGCTGGTCGGCACGACGGAGTCTTACTCGGGCACGCTCACGGTGCCGGGCGGCGCGCGCGTGGCGCATGCCGCGGTGACGCATGTCGGGGTCGCGCCCGGTTGCACGCGGCGGGGCGTAGCCACGGCGTTGCTAGAACGCCAGTTGCGCGACGCGCACGCCGCTGGCGACGTGGTGGCGACATTGCGGGCGTCGTCTGCCACGCTCTATGGCCGCTTCGGTTACGCGGTGGCGTCGTCCACGGCTACGGTCGAGATCGACACGCGGCATGCGCGCCTCGCCGTCGAGTGGCGCCCCGAAGCAGTGCGGCTCATCGACCCCGCGCAGGAATGGGACACGATGCGCCACGTCTACGAACGGCATCCGCCGTTGCGCGCGGGCACGATCAGCCGCCCGCCGTACTGGTGGGCGAATGTCGCGCTGCGCGAGCGCGGTGCGCCCACCCCGCACTACCTGGCGACGCATGAAGGCCCCGACGGTCCGGACGGCTATGTGCGCTATCACGCGGCGGCCAGCGACGGCTGGTTCAGCGACCGGCAGCGAACGATCGTCGTCAGCGATTTCGTCGCGCGCACACCGGGCGCTTCGGCGGATCTGCTCGGCCATCTGTTGTCGCGCGATATCGCGCATCGCATCGTGATCGCCAGTTGTGCGATCGACGAGCCGTTTGGCTGGCTGCTCGACAACTATCGCGACGCGCGCGTGAGCGCGGTGGCCGATGAAACGTGGCTGCGCATTCTCGACGTGCGCGCGGCGCTTGCGGCGCGCCGCTACGGTCACTACGGCGGCGAGGCGGTCATCGAGATCGCCGATCCGCTCATTGCGGGCAACAGCGCGCGCTTTCATCTCTCGGAGCGCGGTGTGCAAGCGACGAGCCGTTCGCCGGATGTCGTGCTTGGCATTGACGCGCTCTCGGCGGTTTATCTCGGCGGCGTGCGCTGGTGGCAACTGGCGCGCGCGGGACGCCTCGACGTGCACCACGCGCCTGCGCTCGACGGGCTCGACGCCTTGTTCGCGTGCGATGCGGCGCCGTTCAGCGGCACGCGTTTCTAGCGCTGTCCGCTCCTCATCCTCTTTCAACTCAAAGCATTGACCATGAAGGCAAAATTTCTGGAACGCGCGAAGCGGGCGGCGGGTTTCGCGGCGCTCGTCGCGCTTGGCGTGAATGCGGGCGGCGCGCATGCCGCATCGGCCGACGCGCCGCAGCGTGGCGGCACGCTGCGCATTGCCTCGTTGCAGCCCGATATCGACGCATTCGATCCGCAGACCGGTTACAGCATCGATTCGTGGGAGATCCTGCGGGCGGTCACGCGCCAGCTGGTCACCTATCCCGGCTCGCCCGCCGGACTCAAGGACGACACGAAGATCGTGCCCGATCTCGCGAAGTCGTGGGACGTGAGCGCGGACGGCAAGACCTATACGTTCCACCTGCGCGACGGCATCCGCTTCGCGGGTCCCACGCAACGCCCGATTGTCGCGAAGGACTTCGTCTACACGATCAAGCGCTTCTGCGACCCCAACCGCCAGGTCGCGGCGGTCAACTATTTCAATCTCGCGTTCTCGGGATTCGCCGACTACTGCAAGGCCTTCTCGAAGGTGCCGACCGGCGATCTGGCCGCGGCCCGCAAGTTCATCGATACGCATGACATCGCAGGCGTCACCGCGCCCGACGACAAGACGCTCGTGCTGCGCTCCGACACGCGCAACTACGACTTTCTGAACATCCTGTCGATGAACTTCGTGTCGCCGTTGCCCGAAGAAGTCGCCTCGCGCTATTTTCCCGATTCGCAGGAGTTCCGGCGTAATTTCCCGTCGAGCGGACCGTATTATGTGGAGTCCTATACGAGCGGCCAACAACTCACGCTCGCGAGAGTGCCCAACTACAACTACGCAAGCGACCCCGCGCGCCACGCCTACGCCGATCGCATCGTGATCGACTTCACCTCGAACAGCGAAGACGCAGTCGTGCAGAAAATCCAGACGGGCGCGGCCGACCTTTCGCTGTATCTGGACGTGCCGCCGCTCGCGACGCTGCGCAGCTACCAGTTGCAGAACAGCCCGCAGTTGCATGCGTCGAACAGCGGCGCGGCGAACTTCATCGTCATCAACGCGCGGCCCGAGGCACAGAGCGCGGGGGCCAATGCGCTGCGCAAGCTGCCCGTGCGCCAGGCGCTGGCTTACGGCGTGAACAAGGCGCATATCGTCCAGACGCAAGGCGGCACGATCGCCGCCGAGCCGCTCGGGCAGATCATCACGTCCACCACGCTCGGCTATCAGAAGTTCGACCCGTATGGCACCCCGCAGGACCGGGGCGATGCGCAGAAGGCGAAGGCGCTCCTCGCCGGGGCGGGCTACCCCGGCGGCGTGAGCTTCGACCTGGCTTATCGCGCCAATGCGCAGTTTTCGGCCATCGCGGTGACGCTCAAGGAAGACCTCGCCGCCTCGGGCATCAAGCTCAACCTGCTGCCGATCCCACCGACGCAGTTCCTCGCCTACCTGCAAGACCCGAAGAGCCGCTACGATCTCGCGCTCGCGCAGTTCGCCCCCGACTGGCAGGGGCCGAGCACGCGCATGCTGCTTGGCGGCTGGCTCGACTCGGACGCGTCGCCTTGCGGCAAGGGCAATAACTACGCGATCTGCTATCGCAATCCGCAACTGAACGCGCTCGCGGCAAAAGCCTTCCCCTCGGAGAACCCCGGCCCGATCTGGACCGAGGCGGATCGCCTCGTTTCGGCGGACCTGCCGTGGATTCCGCTGTTCGAAAAGCGCAAGGTGGCCATCACGTCCGACCGCGTCACGAACTGGGTGTGGTCCTCGCTCGCGGTGCAGGCCGACGTGACCAACATCGCGTTGCGCCAGTAACGGCATTTCGTGGACGACCCCCATGGCGCTCCTGGAAATCAACGACCTGCGCGTGAGCTTCGGCGCGCAGGGCGCGCGTAACGAGGTGGTGAGCGGCGTGTCGTTCGCGGTGGATGCGGGCCGCACGCTGGCCGTGGTCGGCGAGTCGGGCTCGGGCAAGAGCGTCTCGCTGCTCGCGGCGACCGGCCTGCTCGGTCCCGGCGCCGAGGTCACGGGCAGTGTGCGCTTCGACGGCCGCGAGATCCTGCACCTGGGCGCGCGGCAGTTGCGGGCGCTGCGCGGCGCGCGCATCGGCTACGTGTCGCAGGACCCGTCGAGCAACCTGCATCCGCTCAAGCGTATCGGCGTGCAGATCGCGGAGGCGATCCGCGTGCATCGTCCGCTGCGCGCGCGTGCATTGCGCGCGCGCGTGATCGAGTTGCTTACGGAGGTCGGGATTCGCGACCCCGAGCGCCGGATCGACGATTATCCGTGGCAGCTTTCCGGCGGCATGCGTCAACGCGTGATGATCGCGATGGCGATCGCGCTGAACCCGCAGCTTGTAATCGCCGACGAACCGACCACGGCGCTCGACGTCACGGTTCAGGCTTCGATCATGCGCCTGTTGCGCCAGCTTCAGGCGCGCCACGGCACGGCGCTCGTCTTCGTGAGCCACGATCTCGCGCTCGTCTCGGACATCGCGGACCATCTCGTCGTCATGCAGCGCGGGCACGTGCGCGAATCGGGCGAAGCGCAAGCGGTGTATCGCGAGCCTTCGCATCCCTATACGAAGCAACTGCTCGAAGCGTCGCTGCCGTTGCGCGCGCCGTTGCGCCCGTCCGCATCGCCGGCGACGCCGCTGTTGCGGGTCGAGGCGGTCTCGCGCGTGCGCACGAGCCGCAGCGGCTGGCGTTCGCACGCTCGCACGGTGCTCGACGCGGTGTCGTTCGACTTGCATGAGGGCGAGATTCTCGGTCTGGTTGGCGAGTCGGGCTCGGGCAAGTCGACCATCGGCCGCATCGTAGCGGGTTTCGACCGCCCCGACGGCGGCCGCGTGCTGCTCGACGGCGACGCTTATGCGCAAGCGGGGCGCGGCGCGCCACGTCTGCAAGCGACTACGCGCCGCGCGATCCAGATGGTGTTCCAGGACCCGTACGGCTCGCTCAATCCGCGCCAGCGCGTGGCGACCGTACTGGCCGAGCCGTTCATCCTCCAGCGCAAGCTCACGGCCGCGCGCATCGAGCAGGAGGTCGCCGCGCTCGCGCAGCGCGTGGGACTGCCTCACGAATTGCTGGAGCGCTTTCCGGCGCAGCTTTCCGGCGGCCAGCGCCAGCGCGTCGCCATCGCGCGCGCGGTGGCGCTTCAGCCGCGCGTGGTGGTGGCCGACGAGCCCGTCTCAGCCCTCGACCTCACCACGCAGCGCCACATCGTGGCGTTGCTGCGCTCATTGCGCGACGCGCTGCGCGTGTCGTTCCTGTTCATCTCGCACGACCTGGCCGTGGTCGGCGAGCTTTGCGATCGCGTGCTCGTGCTCGACGGCGGGCGCATCGTCGAAACCGGCCCGGCGCGCGAGGTGCTCGCGCACCCGCAACATCCCTACACCCGCAAGCTCGTCGATTCCATTCCGGGGCGCGGGCAGCTATTTACTTCCGGTTTAGCGGAGCTCGATCATGTCTAGAGGGTTGCCAGCCCTGTCACCGCCCGTAGCGGGCGCTCAACCCGCGCGGCGCGCCGCCGGCATCACAGGCGTGCTGTTGCGCGAGCGCAGCGTGGTGGTGGGCTTGCTGATCGTGGTTTGCGTGGTGGCGGCGGCGCTGGCCGCGCCGCTCGTTGCCGCTTGGCTGGGCCACGGTCCCACGCAGCAGTTTCGCGACACGGCGCTCTCCGAAATGGGCTTGCCCGTGGGGCCCAGCCGCGCGTTCCCGTTCGGCGCCGACGACAACGGCCGCGACGTATTCGTGCGCACGCTCTATGGCGCGCGCCTCTCGCTGCTGATCGCGCTGCCCGCCACCACGCTCGCCATGGTCGTGGGCACGATGATCGGGCTCGTGGCGGGCTATCTGGGCGGGAACGCGGACCGCATTCTCTCGCAGGCCATCGACGTCACGCTCTCGTTTCCGTTCGTCGTCACCTCGCTCAGCCTGATTGCCTTCGCGCGCGGCGCGGACGGCACGAGCGTCGTGAACCCGGCCACCCTCGTGATCGTCGTCATCGCGCTCTTTTCGTGGACGTATTTCGCGCGGCTCGTGCGCGGCCTGACGCTCGCGCTGCGCAGCCAGCCGTTCGTGGAGGCGGCAGCGATGACGGGGGCGGGGCGCCTGCGCATTCTCTGGCGCGAGATCCTGCCTAACATCGCACCCGCCGTGATCGTGTACTGGGCGGTCCAGTTGCCGAACAACATCATCGCGGAAGCGACTTTGTCCTTTCTCGGCGTGGGCGTGCAGGCGCCCACCGCGAGCCTCGGCAACATGATCGCCGATGCGCAGCGCTCGTCGATGTACCAGGTGCAGCCGTGGTTCCTGCTGGGGCCCGGCATCATGCTGTTCCTGATCGTGGTGGGCTTCAACTCGCTGAGCTCGGGACTGCGCGACGTGCTCGATCCGTCAAGACGTTAGGAAAACTGACCATGCCAAATCTGTTGCTGCGTCTGCTGCGGACCGTATCGACGCTCCTGATCGTCCTCTTCGCGACCTTTCTGATCACGCGCCTCGCGTACCAGGACCCCGCCGTGATGCTCGCGCCGCGCAACGCGAGCCAGCAGACGATCGACGCCGTGGCGCACGCGCTGCGTCTTGACGAGCCCTGGTATCGCCAGCTTGGCTACTACGTGTATCGCGGGCCCGATATTCAGGGCGCGCCCATGGGCCTCGCGCACTGGCCGCCCGCACTCGGCTATTCGTTCCGCCACCAGGCGCCCGTGACCGATCTGATTCTCGCGAAGGTGCCGGTCACGCTGTCGCTCGCGGCCGGGGCACTGTTTTTTTCGGCGATCTTTTCAGTCGCACTCGGCGCGATCGCGGCGCGTTACGCAGGCTCGTGGATCGATCGCGGGCTTGCGACCGTCTCGTATGCGGCGCTCTCGGTGCCGACCTTCCTGAGCGGCATGCTCGCGTCGTACTTCCTGTTTTATCACCTGTCGCTGCGCGGCATTCACCTGTTTCCGCCGGGCGGTTACGCGCCGCTCAGCGAGGGCGTGGGCGAATGGGCGCGGCACCTGTTGCTGCCGTGGCTCACGTTGTCGGTGGCGGAGGTGGGCGTGTTCCAGCGCATCGTGCGCTCGTCGATGCTCAACGTGCTGAGCGCCGACTATGTGCGCACCGCGCGGGCCAAAGGCGTGCCCGAGTGGCAGGTGCAACTGCGCCACGCGTGGTCGGCCGCGCTCAATCCGGTGCTGGCGCTCGGCGGGCTGGAACTGGCCACGATCATGGGCGGCGCGATCGTCACGGAACAGATGTTCGGGCTCGACGGCGTGGGCCGCCTCGCGGTCACGTCCGCGCTCGATGGCGACTTTCCGGTCGTGATCGGCACCACCATTTTCGCGGCGTTCGTGTTCGTCGCGTGCACGCTGGCCGTCGATCTGATCGTGCGCTGGCGCGACCCCGCAAGCGCCGCTTAACCGAAGCAACAAAGTCCTATCCACGAAGAGGCAAACACATCATGAGCCGCGATCTGCTGTTATTGCTGGAACCGAACTTCACCGACCCGCGCCACCCAGGCGAGCGGTTTATCTGCCCGGACGGCGCGCCCATCGAAGGGCTGCTTGCGAGCGACCCGTCGAAAGTCGACCGGCTCGACGTGCGCCGCATTCCGTTCGAGCGTCCTCGCGCGGCGGTGATCGAGGCGCTGGACGCCGATCATCAGGGCTTGCCGGTGCTCGTGCTGGGCGACGAACTGCCCGCGCCCGCCGATGCGCTGACGCTGGGCGAGCGGCGTTTCGTGACCGACACCCGGCGCATTCTCGACCTGCTGGCCGAGCGTCACGGCTTTGCCAAGGTGCATTGAGTCGCCGCATTTTGTCCGTCGAAGCCGTGCGACGTCACGACGTTACGATGACCCGCGCGGCTTCCCCTTTTAGCGTGAGCGTCGCCTGCCTCGGTGCGCAATCCGCCACCCGTTCCCGGCAGCACGCGCCGCGCAAACGTGGAGAACCAGATTGCCTGTTCCCTTGCACATCGGAATCGAACTTCCCGGAGCGGATCTGCTTGCCGCTTTGGCATCGCCAGCCGGCG
Source organism: Paraburkholderia unamae (assembly GCF_003096875.1). Lineage (NCBI taxonomy): Bacteria > Pseudomonadati > Pseudomonadota > Betaproteobacteria > Burkholderiales > Burkholderiaceae > Paraburkholderia > Paraburkholderia unamae. The sequence continues at coordinate 104,120 of NZ_QEOB01000010.1, read as the reverse complement.
ACGCCGTGCGCGCGCTCGATGCGAGCGGCGCGGCGTACGCCGTGATCGGCGGCGAGCGCGACGATGAGGCGCCTCGCGTGGCGCCCAGCCCGACCGTGACCGCCGCGCTGCTCGCGCGCCATACGCGGCGTATCGGCCTGGTGGCCGCCGCCTCGCCGCAGCGCGATCACCCGTACAACATCGCACGACGCAGCGCCTCGCTCGATCACTTCAGCGAGGGCCGCGCGGGACTGCTGGCCTTGCGGCACGATCGCGCCACGGCGCTCGGTCTTGGCGAGACATCCGCCTGGACCGACGCGCCCGCCGATGTCGCGACGCTTGCCGAAGCGCTCGTCGCCGTACGCAAGCTCTGGCGGACCTGGCCGCTCGAATCGCTCGACGACGATCCGTCCGTGTCGAGCCGTGCCGTAGTGCGCCTCGCCGCGCACGAAGGCCTCTTTCCAACACGCGGGCCGCTGAACAGCCCCGCCACGCCGCAAGGCGAGCCGGTGGTGTTCTGGCGCTGGCACGCCCACGCAAGCGTTGCCGCGGAACTGGCGGCTTTGCGCGAGGCGGACGTCGTGCAGGTGAACGCGGCGGACCTGGGCGGCTTCCTGCGCGTTGCCGCCGATGTGCTCGACAGCGCGCACGCGAGCGGCGAGCCGATCCAGGTGCACGTTCGAACGCCGTGGACGCCGGCGCTCGATGCGCAACTGAGCGAATGGCGCGGCCATGCGCACGTGGTCGGCGTCACGCTGCTTGCCCGCGAGGGAGAACTGGCCGCGTGGCTCGCGCAAGGCTCGCTCGCCCGGCTGACGAGCGAATCGTCCGTGAACGCGCCCACGCACGCCAACACGCTGCGCGCGCGCCTTGGCATCGCGCGCCGCGCCGACCCCGACCTGAGCGGCCACGCGCCCGCTTTCGAACCCGTCAACAAGGTGGCCGCATGAGTGTCCAAGCTCCTCGTCATGTGATCCTGAACGTCAACGTGCTCGACTTCGGCGTGTCCGCCGCGGCGTTCGAATATTCGGGCCTGCCCGCGCGCTCGGTGACGTCCGCCGACTATTACGCGGGCATTGGCCGGATCGCCGAGCGCGGCAAGCTCGACGCATTCTTTCTTGCCGACAGTCCTGCGCTGCCTCACGATCCGCGCGGCCGGGGCGCGCGGGCGCTGGAGCCTTCGCTGATCCTCGCGGCGGTTGCCGACGCCACGCGCCACCTGGGCGTGATCGGCACGCTCTCCACGACATACAACGACCCGGTCGAACTGGCCGAACGCATGTTGACGCTCGACCACCTGAGCGGCGGCCGCGCGGCATGGAACGCGGTGACCACCTACAGTCCCGCCGTTAGCCCGAACTTCGGCCTGCACGACAATCCCGAGCGCGAGCTGCGTTATCGCCGCGCCAACGAGTTCGTCGACGTGGTGCTGGGCTTGTGGCAGGGCGCGATTTCCGGCACGCCGCTCGCGCATCACGGCGAGTTCTTCAAGGTGGAGGGACGGCTGGGTCTGGGCGCCTCGCCGCAGGGCCATCCGTTGCTGGTGCAGGCGGGCGGCTCGCCCCAGGGGCGGCAACTCGCGGGCCGCACGGCCAACGCGGTGTTCGCCGCCGAGCTGGACCTGGACGCCGCCATCGAGCATTACGAACAGGTCAAGGCCGACGCCGTCGCAGCGGGCCGCCGCCGCGAGGACGTGGCGATCCTGCCGGGCCTCATCACCATCATCGGGAGTACGAAAGAGGAGGCGTATGCGCGCGAAGCCCGGCTGAGCGAACTGGCGGGCGGCCGTCACGAAGTGGCGGCGCTCAGCGGACGGCTGGGATTCGACCTGTCCGAACTGGGTTACGACGAGCGCATTCCCGCGCATGCCTACGCCGAGCTGGCCGATCCGCAGCAGTTCAAGGCGTCGCTGGGCTTTCGTGAATCGATCGTGCGGGTGCTGCGCAAGCGCGCATACACGGTGCGCGAACTGGTTGCCGAGTTCGGCCACAGCACGCACAAGCGTTTCGTCGGCACGCCGGAGGAGATCGCGGACTTCATCGAAACGTGGTTTCGCGCGGGCGCGGCGGACGGCTTCAATCTGATGCCCGATGTGTTTCCCGACGGCCTCGGCGTCTTCGTCGATGAAGTCGTGCCGCTGTTGCGCGCGCGTGGCCTCTTTCGCCACGAGTATGCCGAGGACACGTTGCGGCAACGCTGGGGCGTGCACCTGGCCGAGTCGATTCCGGCCTGACCCGCGATCGAGCCGCCGCTGTCGAACCCACGACGCGGCGGCTCGTGTTGCCCGTTAAAACAGGTGCTTGATGCCGGCCGACACCGCCACCTGGTTCGACGTGGTCGAAGGCGACAGATAGCCGATGGACGCGACCGCTTCGCGGCCCCACGAATCGACGCCGCTTGCATGCTGGTACGCAGCCGTTGCGTAGAGCTCGGTGGCCTTCGAGAGCGAGTAACCGGCGCCCAGGTTCCACTGTTCATAACGCGCGCCGCCGCTGCCGTTCAGGTTGCCGCCATTCGTGTAGTCGAACGACGTGCCCACGCGCAGCAACGGCGTGACCTGATAGCGCACGCTCGCACCGACCGTGTTGAACGATGCCGTGCCGTGGTAGTTCTGCGTGTTGAGCGCAGGCGTGGCGCCGAGATCGCGATATTGCGTGTTGGACCAGGCAACGCCCAGGATGGCCGAGCCGATCGTCCAGGTCGAGGCCACGGCGACCGTTTGCTGCGTGCGGGCGGAGGCGAAGCCCGAGATGGACGGATTCGATTCCGGCGACGTGGCGGAACCGGCCGAGCCGAGATTGTTGCCCGTCGCGCTTGCGTTCGCATTCGTGCCATACAGCGAATTGTTCGGGTTGCGCGCGTTGATGATCGACGCCGCGACAGCCAGGTTCGCGCCGGTATAGCTGAAGCCCGCCGACCAGTACTGGTTTTGCGTGAAGTTGCCGGCGATGCCGCCCAGGCTGTACTGCGCGCCGAAGCGGAACCCCGAGAAGGCGTCCGAGCTGTACTTGATCGAATTATTGATGCGGTGCGTGAAGTTCAGGTTGTCGTAGTCGGCCGGATGGATCGCGAGGTTGCCGAAGTACCACGCGTAGAGCAGCGGCGACACATAGTCGACCGCGGCATCGGATTGCCGGCCGAGCGATGCGGTGCCGTAAGTGGGCGCGGCGATCCCGATCCAGGCCTGGCGGCCGAACAGGGTGCCGCCCTGGCCCATCGTGCCGTTGGCGACGCTGAAGCCGTTTTCGAGCGTGAACAGCGTCTTGATGCCGCCGCCCAGATCCTCGGTGCCCTTGAGGCCCCAGCGGCTCGAACTCGGGCCCGAGGTGCCGCTGTCGAACTGGGCGACCTGGCCGCCGCCTGTGGGCTTGCCGCCGCCGCCCGTTGCCGACGTTTGAACGTTGTTCGCATAGGTCACGTTGCCCGTGACGATACCGTAGAGCGTCACGCTGCTTTGGGCGTAAGCGGCGACGGGTGACAGGGCGAGGGTAGTCAGGGCGAGAAGTGTCTTTTTCATGTTAAAGGCAGAGTCGAGCCGTGATCGGCTTCTGAAGGGTCGTTGTGAAAAATTCGCTTGATCCGCGAATTCATTTCCGGGCGCAAATGAAATGATCGGAGTACGAATGAAATAGACTGAATCGGCCAGGTCAATTTCTTTCGCGATTATTCACTTACCGGGAACTATTTTCCGGAGTCACGGAAGCTCCGGTCAAGGCGAAAACATCGGCAATATCGAACGATTTCTTATACTGATATTTATTCGGTACTGCGATGCGAATGCCGATTCTGTAAAAACCGCTGACGATGTCGATTGTGTCTGCTCGATCGATGGCGGCGTGGCCCGGGCAGGCGAGGTGCGCGTCCGGGCCGCGTTTCGTATGCATTCGTGTGACGGGGGCTGCACATCCGGCGCGGCCGCGCAAGCGCTGGATGGAGGGCACGGGGATGCGTCTAAACAACACCCCGCGCGCCGCCCTCAATCACGCGCCCTGACCATACCCCGGCGGCGCCTCGAATCCACCATACGCGTCTTCGAGCAAGCGCGCGAACGCGATCGGCGTGCGATCTTCCAACCACGGTCCGACTGCCTGCGCGCCGACCGGCAGTCCGTCGCCGTCCACACCCAGCGGGAAACTCGTTGCGGGCAGACCGGGCAACACCGGCAAGCCCGCCCAGTAGAAGAAGTCGCTAAAGCGCAGCGTCCGCACGCCATCCGCGAACGTCGCTGCAAACGCGCGCTCGTCCTTGGGCTCGCTGTCGTCATGGGGGAAAGCAGGCGTGGGGGCGACGGGCGTAACGACCACGTCGAACGCCTGGAAAAGCGCTTCCCACTGCGAACGCAGCACGAAACGGCGCTCGTTGGCGGCAAGCCAGTCGCGGTGCGAGATCGAAGGCGCGCGCAGCGTGGCGGCTTCGTAGCTGTCGTCGCCGGGCGCAAGGGCGGCGAGGCGCGCTTGCGCGGCTTCGTCGGGTAGCGGCTGGATGGCCGATGACCCGAGCAGCGTGCGGTACAGCGTGTGAGACGCGCGCAGATCGGGCAGCAAGCCGTCGGGCAGATCGGCGGGACGCTGAAACTTCACACCCTGCGCTTGCAGACGCTCGACCACGCGCTGCGCCACGAGCCGCTCCGACTCCGTCGGCTCCACGCCCGGCCAGCGATCGATCACGAGCACGCGGAAGTCGGCGAGCCGCGCATGGCGCGGCGGCGGCAGCGTCACGCGCCATGCCTTGTTCAACTCCGGGTCGCGGTTGAGCAGCAGGCCGAGCGCCAGATCGAGGTCGGCGGCCGTACGCGCGAGCGGCCCGGCCACGCCCAGGTCACGCGACGCGCGGCGGCCCGGCGGCAGGCCCGAGCCGAGCGTCGCGATGAGACCGTAGCTCGCCTTGTGGCCATAAAGGCCCGTGAAATGCGCGGGAATGCGGATCGAGCCGCCGATGTCCGTGCCCACTTCGAGCGCGACAAAGCCCGCCGCCACGGCCGCCGCGCCGCCGCCCGAGGAACCGCCGGGCGTGCGCGCGAGGTCCCACGGATTGCTCGTGCGGCCGTAGACCGCGTTATAGCTTTGCAGATCGGTGAGCCCATGCGGCACGTTGCTCTTGCCGATCACGACCGCGCCCGCTTCGCGCAATGCCGCGACCACGGCCGAATCGTGCTGCGCGCGGTTGCCGGTCAGTTCGGGCTTGCCGACCGTGGTGACGAGTCCTTCGGCGTCGAACGATTCCTTCACCGTGACGGGCACGCCGAGGAGCGGCTTGCGTTCGCCGCGTGCGAGCGCGGCGTCGGCGGCGCGGGCATCGGCGCGGGCGCGTGCGTCGTCGCGCACCACGACCGCGTTGATCGCGCCATCGAATCGGTCGATGCGCGCGAGGCTGTGTTCGAGCAACGCGAGCGCGCTCACGCGCCCTTCGGCGAGCGCGAGCGCCTGTTCGGCGGCGCTGGCGAACGAGAGTGCGTCGAGCGCGTTGGCGGTGTCTTTTTCGTGGATGGTGTCGGGCAGGGCGGCGGTGCTCATGGTTGCGGTTGTCCTCGCGGTAAGGTCGGCATCAGGCCGGTGCGATCCACGCGTCGGACAGGTCGCCCGCCGTGAGATCGATGCTGTTGTTGAGGTTGTGCACGCGGCGGTTGTAGACCTGCACGGCCGAGGGCACCGTCACGAGCGGGAACACGGGCAAGTCGCGCCCCACGATCTGCTGGATCTGCTTGAAGATCGCCGCGCGGCGCGCGTTGTCCTGTTCGACTGCCGCCGTCCTGAAGAGCGTGTCGACCTGGGGGTTCTGGTAATGCGAGGCATTGATCCAGATGAGCGGATGCGCCACGCCGTCGCCCCAGTAGATGCGCTGCACGCCCACGGACGGGTCGTAGAGCCGCCCGAGCCCGTTGATGTTGAGGTCGAAGTCGCGCGCGGTATAGGCGCGGCGCAGGTACGTGGGCAGGTCGCCGTCCAGGATCGTCGCCTTGATGCCCACGCGCGAGAGCGTCGCGCGCAGGTAGTCGGCGCTGCGCCGGAAGTCGCTGCCGGTGAGGTAGTTGATCTTCACCGCGAAGCGCTGGCCGTCCGCGCCGCGCGCGTGGCCCGCGGCGTCGAGCAGCGCATTGGCCTTCGCGACATCGTGGGGATAGGCGAAGGTGCTGTCGTCGTAGTAGTCGGCGAGCACGGGCGGCACCGGCGAATTGACCACTTGCGAGCGGCCGTAGAACACATGGGCGCGCAGGAACTCGCGGTCGACGGCGTGTGCGATCGCGCGGCGCACGTCGGCGTTGGCGAGCAGCGGATTGTCGAGATTGAATTCGAGGAACGCGGCGTTGTTCAGGTACGCGTCGTAACTGTCGTCCACGCGCAGGTGCGGCAGGGTCGCGAGGCGCGGCAAGTCCGCGAGCGCGACATTGGTCGCGGCGTCCACTTCGCCGGTTTCGAGCGCCGCCGAAATCGCGCCCTGATCGGGCGTGATGCGATACACCAACTGGTCCAGATGCGGCGCGCCGTGGCGCCAGTAGTCGGGGTTGCGCTTGAGGCTCACGTGCGAGCCGCGCACCCATTTGTCGAACACGAACGGCCCGGTGCCGATGGGCGCGAGCACGTTCGGGCTCGTGGTGGGATCGCCGTCGCCGTAGCGGTGTTGCGGCACGATCGGCAACTCGGCCGAAGCGAGCGCCTTGAGCAGATACGGCGTGGGCTTGTCGAGCACGATCACGGCCGTGAGCGCGTCGGGCGTTTCCACGCCGGAGACGTTCGCGAGCGTAATGCGCCCGCGCGGGCCGAGCCGCTTTTGCGTGAGCACCGAAAAGCGCACGTCGTTCGAGGTGAAGGGCCGGCCGTCGTGCCAGCGCACGTCGGGGCGCAGCGCGAAGGTATAGCGCAGCCCGTCGCCACTCACGGACCAGCGCACCGCGAGCAGCGGTTGCGCGCGGAACTGCGCGTCATAGCGCAGCAGTCCTTCCGAAATCTTCGCGCTGATGTTGCGGATCACCGTGTTGGTGTCGAGCAGCGAGACGAGGCCGGGCGGCTCCTGTTGCACCGCGTAGGTGAGGGTGCCGCCCGATACCGGCGTGGCCGAAGTGGCGGACGCCCCGGCGGCGCCGGCCGCCTGCGCGCGCGCCGCGAGCGGCACGGCCGCGCCGCTCGCGAACAGGCCGGCGGAAAGTTGCAGGAAGGTCCTGCGGTCGATACTCATCGTGCCTCCAGTGGTGGAAACGGGATTGCGCGCAACCTTGGCGTGAGTGAGGCCGGTTGGGCTAACGCGGGAAGTAATCGGGCAGGCGGTAGCCCTTATAGGTGTCGTTGCGCAGGATCGCGGCGCGGAATTCATCCGACCGATAGGCCGCGACAATGTCGGCGGTCTCCTGCGCATTGCGGTTCGCCGACTTGACGACCACCTGGTTCACATAAGGCGAAAGCATCTGTTCGAGCGCGAGTGCTTCGGTCAGGCGGTGCCCGCTCGAAATGGCGAAGTTGCCCTGGATCGCCGCGAAATCGACGTCTTCGAGGGCACGCGGCGCCTGCGCGGTTTCGAGCGGCACGATGCGAATGCCGGCGGGATTGGCGACCACGTCACGCTCGGAAACATCGACGGGATTGGGGTTCTCGCGAATGCGGATCCAGCCGATGGCCTGGAGAATCTTGAGCGCGCGTTCGAGGTTGACCGGGTCGTTCGGCACGGCGACCGTCGCGCCGGGTTTGACCTCGGTAAGCGAATGGTGGCGGGTGGAGTAGAGACCCATGGGCGGCGTGGGCACCTGCACGACGCCGACCAGATCGGTTTTGTTGCGGTCGTTGTAGGCCTTCAGGTAGACGGTGTGCTGCATGACATCGGCGGCGATTTCGCCGTGCCACACGGCCTGATTCGCTTCGAGCCCGGTGCTGAAGTTGACGTACTGGACGGTGTAACCCTTGCGCTTGAGTTGCGGCTCGACGCCCTCGCGGAATTCATCGGCGTAAGGGCCGGGCACGAAGCCGACGCGCAGGACGTGCGCGTTGGCGTCGGCCGCCAGGACGGGCTGCGATTGCAGCGCAAACAGCGTGAAAGCGGAAAACAAGGTTTGGATAACTAATCGATGACGCATGGCGGGTTGCTTGATGTTTTGAAGGGTTTTGAACGAGGCGTTGATCGGCGGACGTGGGGCCGCATCAGGCCGATTATGGTTGTCGCTTCATGGGGCGGCCAATATCGATTCGAGATTTACATATCGGCTAGCCGCATAGACCAGGAAGCCGACCGCGAGGCGAAGCGGTTATCTGCGGCGGGAATTAGGAGCGCAGGATTTGATGGTTTCCACGCTGCCGAGCGGCTTATAAGATCGGCGTCGTCCCTATTTTTCCGTCGATTTCACGTCGAACCCGCCGAGCATGAACGCACGCCGCCACTTCATCCGAATCTCCGCCACAGCCGCCGCGCTTGCCGCCCTGCCTGTGCTCGGCGCGTCTTCCGCGCGCGCGGCAAGCCCCGCGCGCACGCTGCGCATCGGCAATCAGAAGGGCTATCTCAGTCTGCTCAAAGGGCGAGGGACGCTTGAAAAGCGGCTCGCTCCGCTCGGTGTTTCGGTCACGTGGACGGAGTTCGACGCGGGCCCCGTGCAACTGGAAGCGCTCAATGTGGGCTCGATCGACTTTGGCGACGTGGGCGAAGCACCGCCCATCTTCGCGCAGGCGGCCGGTGCGCCGCTTGCCTATGTCGCGGCCACGGTGCCGCGCCCGCAGTCGGAAGCGGTGCTCGTGCCTCACGCTTCGACCATTCGCAGCGTGGCGGATCTCAAGGGCAAGACGATCGCGCTCAATCGCGGCAGCAATGTCCACTATTTCCTCGTGAAGCTGCTGCAAGCGCACAACGTCCAGTATGGCGACGTGAAAGTCGTTTTCCTCGCGCCTGCCGACGCGCGCGCGGCTTTCGAGCGCGGCTCCATCGACGCGTGGGTGATCTGGGACCCCTTTCTCGCCGCCGCGCAAAAAACGCTCGACGCCCGCATTCTTGCCGACGCGACCGGCGTGGTCGGCAACCGGGCCTACTATTTTTCGTCGCTCGATTACGCGAAGCAAAACCCCGATGTCATCAAGATCCTGATCGACGAATTGAGCCAGATCGATCAATGGGGGCAGGGCAACCGCGCGGCGCTCGCCGCCCAGCTCGCGCAATTGTGGGGCTTGCCCAACGACGTGGTGAGCGAGGTGATCACACGCGTGCAATTCGGCACCGGTCCGATCACGAAAGCCATTCTTGCCGAGCAGCAGCAGATCGCCAATACGTTTTTCGACCTCAAACTGATTCCGAAGCGCGTGAACGTGCTCGAAGCGGCGGCGCCGGGAATCGTTTAGTCATCCATCGCTGTTCGATCCGATTGAGCCACAGGCGCCTACGCACATGAGCAAACCTTCCCGACAGTTGCGCCTCGGCGCATTCCTGATGCAAACCGGCCACCATATCGCGGGCTGGCGTCATCCCGACGCGCAGGCCGACGCGAGCCGCAACTTTCGCCATTACGTCGAGCTTGCGCATCTGGCCGAGGCCGCGAAATTCGACGCGATCTTTTTCGCCGATTCGTCGGGCGTGCGCAGCACGGATCTCGGCTCGCTCGCCCGCACGGCGCGCAGCGAGTTTTTCGAGCCGCTCACGCTGCTTTCGGCGCTCGCCGCCGTGACCGAGCGCATTGGCCTTATCGCGACCGTTTCCACGTCGTTTCACGAGCCCTTCAATGTGGCGCGCAAATTCGCATCGCTCGACCAGATTTCAGGCGGCCGCGCGGGCTGGAATCTCGTCACGTCGAGCAGCACCTCCGAGGCGCACAACTTCAATCTCGACGAATTGCCCGATCACGCGAGCCGTTATCAGCGCGCGGCGGAATTCCACGACGTCGTGCTCGGCCTCTGGGACTCCTGGGACGACGACGCTTTTCCGCGCGACAAGGCGAGCGGCATCTACCTCGATACGGAGAAACTGCACGTGCTCGGGCATCGCGGCGACTTCTTCAAGGTGCGCGGGCCGCTCAACGTGTCGCGCTCGCCGCAGGGCCGCCCGGTCGTAGTGCAGGCGGGCGCTTCCGAATCGGGCCGCGAGTTGGCCGCGCGAACGGCCGAAGTGATCTTCGTCGCGCATCAGACCTTCGATGAAGCGAAGGCCTTCTACGCCGACATCAAGGGCCGCCTGCCGCGCTACGGTCGCGAGGCCGACGACGTGAAAATCATGCCCGGCATCTTTCCCGTGATCGGGCGCACGCAGGCGGAGGCCGAAGAAAAGTTCGAACAACTCCAGGCGCTCGTCGACCCCGTGGTGGGCGTGGCCTTGCTTTCCAACGTGATCGGCGGCGTGGATCTTTCCGCGTACGACGTGGACGGCCCGATCCCCGATCTGCCCGAGACCAACGGCCCGAAAAGCCGTCAGCATCTGCTCGTCGATCTCGCGCGCCGCGACAAGCTCACGATTCGCCAGTTGTATTTGCGCATTGCCGGGGCGCGCGGCCATCAACAGGTGGTCGGCACGCCGCAAAGCATTGCCGATCAGTTGCAGCAATGGTTCGAGGAAGGCGGCGCAGACGGCTTCAACATCATGGCGCCTTACTTCCCCGGCGGCCTCACCGACTTTGTCGAACTCGTGCTGCCCGAATTGCGGCGGCGCGGGCTTTTCCGCACCGAATACGAAGGCCGCACGTTGCGCGATCACCTCGGGCTCAAGCGCCCCGCGCGCGGCAGCTATCCCTCAGCCTGACCCAACCGGAATTCGCCCTATGTCTGAACACACCGCTGACAACACCACCCACGCCGATATCGACGCTGAACACCACGCCGCCTGGGGCGCGCCGCCGAGCGAGCGCTATGAAGCGCTCGCGCGCGACTGGCGACCGCTCTTTGCGCGCATACGCGCGAGCGCCGTCGAACGCGATATCGCTCACCGCCTGCCGCACGAGGAGATCAAGTGGCTGCGCGAGGCGGGCTTCACGCGCCTGCGCTTGCCGCGCGAGCAGGGCGGCGTGGCCGCGACGCTCCCTGAACTGTTCGGATTGCTGATCGAACTGGGCGCCGCCGATACGAACGTGGTGAACGCGGTGCGCGCCCATCTGGGCTTTGTGGAAGACGTGCTCACCGCGCACGAAGCCGAATGGCAGGCGCACTGGCTGGGCAAGCTGTCCGCGGGCGACCTGATCGGCGCCGGTCTGTCCGAAGCGGGCAGCGCGAAGGTCGGCACCTTCGCCACGACAATCACGCGCACGCCGCAAGGCATTCGCCTCAACGGGCGCAAGTTCTACACCACGGGCTCGCTGTTCGCCGACTGGGTGGCTGTTGCCGCGCAAGACGGCGAAAACACCGTTTATCTTCAGGTGCCGCGCGCGACGCCCGGCGTCGAGGTGATCGACGACTGGGACGGCTTCGGCCAGGCGCTCACGGCCAGCGGCACGGCGACCTTCGTGGATGTCGCTGTCGACCCCGACTGGATTCGCCCCTCCGACACGCGTTTCCCGTATGCGGTGGCGTTCTATCAGCTCGTGCATCTGGCGTCGCTGGCGGGCATCGGCCGCGCGCTCGCCGACGATGTCGCACGCCGCGTGCGCCGCCGCGACCGCGTCTACAGCAACGGCAATGCCGGGCGCGTTGCCGACGACCCGCAAATTCTCCAGGTGGTCGGCCGCCTGCACAGCGCCGCCTATGCGGCGCGCGCGGTGGTGTTGCAGGCCGCGAAGGCGATCCAGCGCAGCTACGAGGCGCACCAGGACGCCGCCGCCGCGAGCGAATCGCGTCGTCAGGAGGCGCTCAGCCAAGCGGTTGTCCAGGCGCATGCCGACGCGCACATCGAAGTGGACCAGTCCGTCTCGGTCATCACGCGGCTTGTGCTGGACGCGAGCACGGATCTCTTCGACGCGCTCGGCGCATCGGCCACGCTGCGCACCGAAGGGCTCGACCGCTACTGGCGCAATGCGCGCACCATCTCGTCGCATAACCCGCGCGTGTATCGCGAGCGGCAAGTCGGCGCGTTCGCCGTGAACGGCACCGTACCGCCGAGTTTTTATCGCGTGGGCAAAGGTTGATTGCAGCAGTGAGCGCAGGCAGGCGGATCGCCGCTTGCCTGCGCGCTCAATGGACGTAACCACCCTTGACGTAGCGCACCGGCTCCGCGTCGATGCGCAGCAGTAACGAGGTCAGCGAGTCGGCCCGGCCGCGCGTCACGCGTTCGCCGCGACCGCCACCCGCCGCGCACAGCAACGTGGCGTCGGCCCATGCGGGGTCGCCCGGTTTCGCTTCGGCACGTAGCCAGCCGTCGCGGTCCGCGATCAACTGCGAGCCCGCGAAGCGTTGCGCCTCGATCCCCGCGATGCCCGCAAACGCATCCCAGGCGCCCGGCGTGACCGCCACGCACGACGCCTTCCCGCTCGCCCCCCAACGCGCCGCTTCGGACGGCGGCGGCAACGCGCCGTCGCGTGACAGCAGCAGCGTCTGCCAGCGCGGATCTTCGAGCGGCGGCGGCGCGGAAGCGTCGATCGCCACGGCGCGCACGCGCTGGCCCGCGCGCCAGCGGGCCAGCGGCTCGGCGGGCGCGTCGCCGCAGCGCACGTCGAGCACAGGCAGCGCGACCGGCACCGGCCAGCCGTCGCCGTCCCGCACACCGCCGCCCGCTGCCAGGACCTTGAGGTAGTCGAGAATCGCCCATGTGTCGGCGTCGCTCAGGCGCGACGCGAACGCGGGCATGGTTGGCGCGCCGTCGCGCGCATGCATGCCGTGCTGCACGCGCCAGAACAACTCGCCGTCCAGCCGGTGGCCGAGCAGCGGGCCGACCACGGTGGGCGGCCAGCGCACGAGCGAGGCGGCGCGCGGGCCGTCGCCGCGTCCCGTATCGCCGTGGCAGGCCGCGCAGTCGCGCGCATAGTGCAGCGCGCCGCGCGCGACGGCTTCCACCGAGAAGGGCGTGGTCTGGAAACTGGTGGGGACGGCGTCGGCGAGCCAGAGCGAGGTGTCGGGCCACGGGGCGAACCACGCCGCGAGAACGGCGGCGGCGAACAGGGCGAGGCGAAGCTTGCGCCAGAAGAGGCCCGCGATGGCGAGCAGCAGCGCGCCACCCGTGGCGGCGAGCGCGAGTGCCAGTTGGCGCGCGACGCCCGCATCGATCAGCAGGATCTCGACCGCGAGCCGCTTCGGCCACGGCCAGGCGGGCTGGCCGTGGCTGTCACCCGCGAAGCCGAAAACGTGCGCCACGCCGCCCAGGGCGACCTGCGCGGCCTGTAGCACGCCAAGAAACGGATTGACCCAGGCGTTGCCGGAAAGCAGCGCGCTCATTGGCGCGCCAGATACAAAACGATTGGCATTGCTTACCAGCTCGCGTCGAGGCCAAGGTGATGCAAAGCTTCGCGGCGCAGCGAGGCAAAGGCGGGGTCGCCGCGATGGCGCGGATAGGGCAGATCGACATGCAGTTCCGCCGCGACGCGCGCGGGTCTCGGACCGAAGACGATCACGCGCTGCGCGAGAAAGAGCGCCTCCTCCACATCGTGCGTGACGAGCAGCGCGGAGAAGCGATCGCGCTGCCAGAGATCCACGAGTTCGCTTTGCATCGCCAGACGCGTGAGCGAGTCGAGCTTGCCGAGCGGTTCGTCGAGCACGAGCAGGCGCGGGTCGTTGACGAGCGCGCGGGCCAGCGCCACGCGCTGCGACATGCCGCCCGAAAGCTGGTGCGGAAACGCGTCCGCGAATTCCGTGAGGCCCACGCGCGCCAGCTCGATATCCACGCGCTTGCGCTCGCGCTTGAGCACCCCGAGCGCTTCGAGGCCGAGCGCGACGTTCGCGCGCACGCGCCGCCACGGGTAGAGCGTGGGGTCCTGGAACACCACGACGCGCGACGGGTCGGGTCGCTCGATGGGCGCGCCGTCTTGCAGGAGCCGGCCTTGCGTCGCCGGTTCGAGCCCGGCGACGAGGCGCAGCAACGTCGATTTACCGCAGCCGCTCGGTCCGAGCAGCGCGACGAATTCGCCGGGTTCGACCGTCAAGCTCACGTCGTCGAGCACCGCGAGCGGGCCCTTGGGGGTGTCGAACTGGTGGCTCACGCGCTCGACCGCGATGCGTGCGCCGCGGGCGACGCTTCCGGGCGAGGGCGTGGCATGCGCCACCGTGGTATTTGCCGTATTTGCCGTAGTTACCATTTGACGGTTCCTTTCTGCCACACGAGCGTGCGATCGCGCACGAGGAAAAGCAGGCTGATGAGGCCGGAGAACAAGACGGCCATCAGGAGCAGCGCGGCGTACATGTTCGAGTACGATGCCCACCCTTGCGCCCACGTGAGGTACCAGCCGAGGCCGGACTTCACACCCATCATCTCGGCCGTCACGAGCACGGTGAACGAGGCGCTCAAGCCCATGAAGAGGCCGACGAACACCTGCGGCAGCGCGGCCGGAATCGCCACGCGCAGCACGAGAAAGCGCTGGCTCGCGCCGAGCGTGCGCGCTACGTCGTAATAGGCCTTGTTGACGCTCGCGACGCCCGACCACGTGAGCACGGTCACGGGAAACGCGGTGGCGAGCGCGATCAGGAAAATGGCGGCGGAGCGGCTCGACGGAAAAATATAGAACGCGAGCGGCAGGAGCGCGGTGGCGGGCACCGGGCCGAGCACGCGCATGACGGGGTGCACCCAGTACCCCACGGCGCGCGACCAGCCGATCGACACCCCCACGAGAAAGCCGACCACGCCGCCATACAGAAAGCCAACGGCGAGCAGGCCGATCGAATGCGCCACGCAGTCCGCGAGGCGCGCCCAGTCGTCGCGATAGACCTCGACGAGCGCCTGCGGCGGCGCGAAGAACGGCGTGGGCAGCAGCGCGGTCTTGGCCGTGACGACCTCCCACAGCGTGAAGGCGACGGGCAGGGCGACGAGCCACGGCCCCGCCTTGCGCAAGCCGCGCAGCGCGGGCCGCAGCCGCGCGCTCGTGCGCTCGAGCGTGGGCAGCGCGAGCGCGAGGAGTGCGAGCCATGCCGCGATCGCCCAGTCGGCCGCGCCCAGCTCGGCCGTATAGGCCCAGTCGGAGAAGCCGGTGATGCGGTTCGGCCACTCGCGTGTGACGGCGCCGAACACGGCCCATGCCGCCGCCACCGCGAGGCCCGTGTACCACACGGCCGGGCGGCCGGGCGCGCGTTGCCGGCGCCGGTCGGCGTCGGCGAATGACGGGTTCTCGCCGGCGTTGAGTGCGTTGCCGGCGGCCGTTCTCGCCAGCACCGGTTGTTCGAGCGAAGACATGGCGTTACCCCAGTACGTTGGTGTAGACGGCCGCGGCGAAGCGCTGCGGATCGGTGGTCGGCTTCAGCACGCCCGCGCGCTTGAAGTCTTCAGCGAAGTAGGCGATCTCCTGCTGGAGATCGACGTTGGTCGGATGGTGGTCGTAGGTGAGCGACGCGTAGAGCTTCACGAGGTCGTCTTCCGCGAACTTCGGCGTGTACTTCGCGAACGACTTCGCGGCTTCGCGCGGGTTCTCGCGCGAGAAGTCGGTGGCCTGGATCAGCGCGCGCGCAAGCGACGCGGCGGTGGCGCGGTCGCTGCGCAAGAGCGACCCGCGCGCGGCGATCACGCAGCACACCTTGTGCGCGTACTCGTCGGAGAGGTTGCTCGCGAGATGCGTGTAAGCGCCCGGACGTTGCCGCTCCAGCAGATACAGATTCGGGTCGCCGTCGGCGATGGCCTGGATCTCGCCCTTTTGCACGGCGACGTCGAGCAGGTCGGCGGGATACTGGCGCCAGCTCACGTCGCGGTCGGGGTCGATGCCGTGCTTGAGCAGCAGGATCGCGAAGAAGTTCTTGCCAGGCGAGGCGAGGTCGCTCACGCCCACGGTCTTGCCCTTGAGCGAGGCGAGCGAGGTCACGCCCGCCGCGCTCGCGCCGATCAGGCGCACGCAGCCGCCGTGCACGCTGCTGATGATCTTGACGTCGAAGCCCGCCTCCAGCGGCTTGAGCCAGCGGTGGATCATGCCCACGGCGGCGTCCGCCTTGCCGGTGGAAAGCGTTTGCAGAAGCTGGTCGTTCGACCCCGCATAACTCACGAGGTTGACCTTCAGGCCGTTCTTTTCGAAGAAGCCCTGCTCCTGCGCGACGGCGACGGGCGTGAGGCAAAACCCGTTGGGCGCCCACGCGAAGGTGAAGGGCTTGAGCGGCGGCGCGGACCATGCCTTGCGGCCGAGCGTGAGCACCGGGGCGCTGAGCGCCGTGGCGCCGGCCGCGCGCAGCCATTTGCGGCGTTTCCCGTTTGGGGCGGGTGGGGTGGGGCTGGAACCGTGCAATGCGGCCATGAATCGGTCTCCGTTCGGATCGAAGTGAGGGTTTCGCTTGAGGGGTGGGCGGCTCGCATACGCACGACGGTCAACCGGGTCGTATGCAATCCTGATTAGATAACGCGTGCTTCGCGACACGATTTTCCGGCCGCGCAGCGATGCGAACGCATGCAGTCGACATCGGAGGTGAGCGTAATCCCGAACACGCTCGGCCAGTAAATAATGATTTGCGCAAACCATATCTGCTTTGCGCCGATTCCAGATCGGCCGCAAGCGCCGCCGCGAGCGAGGCGCGCCGTGATGACGAAGTGAGGGCCACGCTGATTTGCTAACGCCAAAGCATTCTTTGGCGCAGCGCGCGTCGCGCACTAGCATGAAGTGTCGCGGGCGCTCGTGCCCGCGCGTGTTTTAACCGGATTGAACGGGAACCTACATGCGATACAAGGGATACAACGTCGAACCGTCCGCGCACGCGCTGCCAAGCGGACTCTACGCGGCGAACCTGACCATCGAGAACGGGTCGCCGGCGCTTGAGTCGTCGTTTTCTTTCGAAGCGCTCGATTATTTTTTCGAGCCCGATCACGCCATTGCGTATGCGTCGCGCTGGGCGCGGCTGTGGATCGATCAGCGCGGCCAGGCGGCCGGCCGCCGGCGCGGCGGCTAGTCTTATCCAGCGAATCCATTGAATCCAGCGCCCCGGCGCGCACGCCGGGGCGCTTTCTCTTTCTCAGGCTTTTACACGCCCAGCGCGCGACGCGCGGCCATCGTACGCAGCAAGCTGTTGGACGGCGCGTGAATGCGCGCGCACTGCACATTGCGGTGATGGCGTTCGAGCGGATTGTGGCGCGCGATGCCGTGATTGCCCGCGAGTTCCAGCGCGACGTCCACGGCCGCGATGGCGTTGTCCACGACGGTATGCTTGATCACGGCGGAGAGTTCGGCGGGCGCGGTGCCCGCGTCGATCGCATCGGCGTGCGTGCGCAACAGCCAGTCGTTGGCCGTCAGCAGCATGTCGATGCGCCCCACGCTTTCCTGCACGATGGGCACGGTGGCGAGCGACGCCCCGCCGAGCGCCCCCGGCTTGCGCTCGTTGAGGAAAGCGAGCAGCCAGTCGCGGGCGGCGCGCGCCGCGCCGTCGTAGACCGTGCCGACCAGGCTGAAGTACCACGCCGTGGCGTGCGGATCGCGCTGCACGCCTAGATGCGCGGGCTTCAGCCCGACGACATCGTCAACGGGAATCGCCACGTCCGTGAACACCACGTCGTGACTCGCCGTGGCCCGCATGCCGAGCGGGTCCCAGGTCTCCACGATGCGCACGCCCGCCGCCTCGCGCGGTACGAGAAAGTGGCCGAGTCGCGGCTCCGGCTCGTCGGTGCGGGCCAGCACGTTGATCCACGTAAGCAAGGGCGCGCCCGTCACATAGAGCTTGTGCCCCGTGATGCGCCATGCGTCGCCTTCGCGGCGCGCGAGCGTTTCGGGCAGGCCGCCATGCGAGGGCGAGCCGAGCGCGGGCTCGACCTGCGCCGCGTTGACGAGCGCGCGGCCTTCCACGCTGGCACGCGTGAGACGCCGCGCGAGCGCCGCGGGCCAGTTGCCCGTGTGTTCGCGCGCGTCGCGCACGATCATGGCGTGCTGGCTGTAGTGCATCGAGAGAATGAGCGCGACGGATGGATCGCCATAGGCGATCTCCGCGACAATGGCGCGCGAGAGCGCCAGCCCCGCGCCGTAGCCGCCATCGCTGCGCGCAATGTTCGCGCGCAGCAAACCGGCTTCGCGCAATGCGCGGAACTGATCGAGCGGCGCGGTGGCGTTACGGTCATGTTCGTCGGCCACGGCGGCGAAGGCGCGGCCGAGCAGCACGGCGCGTTCGACCAGTGTGGCGGCCTGATCGTCGTCGCGCGCGAGCGCGGCGTCCGGAGTGAATGCGTTCACGGTGCGCTCCCTTGGCGTTGGCCGGTTAACGTTCGCCGCCCGGCGCGCGGGCGTCCTGCGGGGCGCCATGACGCACGAGCCGCCCGAAGAACGGATGGCCGGGGTCGTTGAAGCCCGGTGTCGACGGATGGCCGCTCGCAACCAGTGAATCGACGAATGCTTCGTCATCCGAATCGAGTCGGTACTGGAGCGTGGGCAGGTAGTCGCGCCATTGCGCCTCGGTGCGCGGGCCCGCGATGGCCGAGGTGATATAGCGGCTGTTGAGCACCCACGCCAGCGCGAACTGCGCGGCAGTGAGATTGCGCGAGCGCGCATGCGCCTCGACGCGCCGCGCGAGTTCGATCGTCTCCGGCCGCCATTCGGTTTCGCTCAGGCGGCGGTCCTGGCGTCCCGCGCGCGTGTCGGCGCCGGGCTGTGCGCCGGGTTCGTACTTGGCGGTCAGCACGCCGCGCGCAAGCGGGCTGTACGAGATCACGCCAAGGCCATAGTGCCAGGCGGCGCTCAATTGCTCCGCTTCGACCTGGCGATTGGCGAGGTTGTAGAGCGGCTGGCTCGCCACGGGGCGCGGCACGCCCAGCAAATCGGCCACGCGGCTGAACTCGGCAATGCGCCACGCGCGATGATTCGACAGACCATAGTGGCGCAGCTTGCCGGCCGCGATGAGATCGCCCAGCGCGCGCACGGTTTCCTCGACCGGCGTGTGATGGTCCTCGCGATGCAGATACACGAGGTCCAGATAATCGGTGTTCAGGCGCGCGAGGCTCGCTTCGACGGCGCGGATCACGTGCTTGCGCGTGGCGCCCGCCGCGTTGACATCGCGTCCGCCGCCCGGCGTGAAGTCGAACGGGTTGCCGAACTTGGTGGCGAGCACCCAGCGATCGCGCTGCCGGGCAATATGGCGGCCGACCACGCGTTCCGATTCGCCCTGATGGTAGACGTCGGCGGTATCGATCGAATTCACGCCTTGCTCCTGCGCCGCGCCGATGATGCGTTCGGCGGTGGCCTCGTCGGTTTGTCCGCCGAACATCATCGTGCCGAGCGTGAGCGTGGAGATTTTCAGGCCGCTATGGCCAAGTTGCCGGTATTCCATGAATTTTCCTTGAATCTTCCTTGAGTCGTTCAAGCAGGGTGACGTGTGCACGCCTAGTGCGAAAGCCAGACATCGGCGAAACTCGCGGCCGTGCCGTCGGGTGAAATGGTGTGGTCGTGCACGCGCTTCGCGGCGAGCGTGATCCATTGCGGCGAGACGAGATTCAGGTCGGGCAGGTCGCGCTCCAGAATGCGCTGGATTTGCGCGAACTGCTGCTTGCGCTTCGTTTCGTCGCTTTCTCGCGCGGCTTGTGCAAAGAGGCTGTCGATTTGCGGATTGCTGTAGTGCGAGCCGTTGGTGAAGGGCACGCCGGGGCGGAAGTTGTCGGTCGTGTACAAGCGCGCCACGCCCACCACCGGATCGAACAGATTGCTCATGCCGTTCGCCGTGAAATCGAACTGCCGGTCGGTGTAGACGCGCTTCAGATAAGCGGCGAGATCCTGGTTGCGGATCGTCACGGCGATCCCCACGCGGGCGAGCGCCGACTTGATGTACTCGCCCGTGCGCGCGGGCAGGTCGCCAATCGGCAGCGGGTCGAGCGTGAGCGCGAAGCGCGTGCCGTCGGCCTTGCGCGGATAACCGGCCTCGTCGAGCAGGCGGTTCGCGCGCGCGATGTCGAACGGGTAAGGCGAGGGCGTCGCGTCGTAGTAGGGGTTCGACGGCATCAGCGGGCTCGCGGTCGGCGTGGCATAGCCGTAGTAGATGATCTTGCGGATCACCTCGCGGTCGATGGCCGAGGCAATCGCCTGGCGCACCTTCAACTGCTTGAGCACGGGGTTGTCGAGATTGAACTCGATGCGCTGCACGCCCGCCTGGAACTCGTAGCCGCGCGTTTCGATGCCGAGCTTCGGATTGGCCTTCAGACGATCGAGGTCGCCGAGCGGTACGGGCGTATCGCCGCCGATATCGACCGAACCGTCTTCGAACGCCACCGCGCGCGCGGCCGGGTCGGCGATGATCTTGACGATGATGCGGTCCAGATACGGCTTGCCGGGGTTCCAGTAGTCGTCGTTGCGCGCATATTCGATGTAACTGCCGCGCACCCATTTGACGAAGCGGAACGGTCCCGTGCCGATGGGCGCGTTGTTGGCCGGATTGGCGAGCACGTCCTTGCCCTCGTAGAGGTGCCTGGGCAGGATCGGCGTTTCCGAGGCCGAGAACGCGCGGATCAGCCACGGCGCGGGCTCGCTGAGCGTGAGCACGACCGTATAAGGGTCGGGCGTGGCGATGGCGCTCAGGGTCGCGAACGTCGTGCGTGCACGCGGATGCACCTTGCGTAGCGCTTCGATGGACCACGCCACGTCCGCCGACGTGAACGGCGCACCGTCATGCCATTTCACGCCGTGCCGCAGATGAAACACATAACGGCGGCCGCCGTCCTCGATGTCCCATGAGGTGGCGAGCAGCGGCTTGGGCTTCAGGTCGAAGTCGTAATCGAGCAGCCCTTCGATCACTTTCGGGCTGACCTTGAGGACATTCACGGCGGTGGTCGCGACATCCACGAGCGCCGTCGGCTCCGGCGTCACCACGAAATTGAGCGTGCCGCCGCGCGTTTGCGCGTGCGCGGCCACATGCGCGAGTACGCTCGCCGTGACCACGAGCATCAGGAAGACACGGCGGCGCGCCGTGAGCAGGAGGGCAGGAATCATCGGTTCGACCAAGGCGATCAGCGGAAAAAGGCGCGCTGGCGGGCAGCGCTTCATGAGTGTTGTCGATGGGTCGAACTAGGCGGCGATGGCGGCGGCGCGCTGCGCGCGACGCGCGAGCGCCGCTTCGAGCGGTGCGGGCTCGACCCATTGCGCGAAGTCGAAATCGGTCGGGATGAATCCGTGCTCGAAAAGGAAGTGCTTGAAGTGCGCCAGCGCGTCGAGCGCGGCGGCGTCGAGGCCGATGTCCAGTTGCCGGTGCAGCCCGGCCGGATACGCCCGTGTGACCCAGTGCTCGGCGCTGCGCACTTCGCGCCCGACATAGCGTGTGACCTCGCCGGGGTGCGCGCCGGCCCACGCGGCGACGTCGAGCGTACGCGCGAGCACGCGTTCGACGAGATCGGGCCGTTCGCGCAGCAGTTGCGCATCGACCGTGAGCGGCCGTGGCGTGCCGTTGTTGGCGTGCGCGCGGCGATCGGGATGCGCGCTGATGTCGATCAGCACGCGCGCGCCGAGGACGTTGGCGATGTCGAGGCCCGTCGCGCCCTTGACGAACACCACGTCGGCTTCGCCGCGCAGGAGGGCCGCCGCCTCGCGCGAAAATTCGTGGGCGCGCTGGGTATCGAGCCACTCGGCGAGCGGTGCGGTGTCCTGCGCCTTGGCATGGGCGAGGCCGCGGGGCGCGTGCGGCAGATCGACAAGCTCCACGTCGGCGGGCGAGACGCCGATGGCTTCGAGCAACGTGTGGAAACCGCGCAGTGCGGTGGCGCGGTGAAAATCGACCACTTCGGCGGCCGTATTGATCGGTAATCCGAAGCGACGACCGGCGAGCGAAGCGCGCGTTGCCTTAAGCTGCGGATCGAGCGTGATGAGCGCCTGGAACTCGTCGACCCAGCTTATGCCGATAAGCCGCGTGTCGCTGCCTTGCGCGCGCGCCCACAGCGCCGGTATGTTGCCGCCCTGCCGGAACGACCACGGCTGCGTGTGCGTGAAATGCGAGCGACGGATGGCGGGGTCGTCGGCGTCCTGCAACGCCTTCACTTCAATGCCGTCGGTGGCGAATTCCTCTTGCAGCAAGCCTTGCTGCGCGGCAATGCCGAATGGGGTCGGCGCGGGGCAACGGGTGTACCAGAGAAGCGTCATGATGATTCCTGGGTCGCGAGTGGACGCACCGCGCGCAAGCTCTGCGCAGGCAACGTGGAGCAGACGATTATCGGCAAGCGCTTGCCGCAGGGTCAAAGAACGAAAAGTGAAATCGGTCCATGCATGGGCATGGTTTGCTTTTGCGGCAATGTCGTGCTGCCCGACTGTACGTCATGCCGACCCATGACCCACCAACGCAGACAGGCGAATAACAAAATGCGAAATCCGTGGTTAGGCGCGGGCCATGCACTCCCTATACTTTTCCTTTTGGCAAAACGCCGTGCGGCCGTCCGTGAGTCCTGACGATTCGCGGGCCTGACAACAAGGAAAATTCGATGTCCGCTCTTCCCACTCAGCTTCCGGTGCGCGATCGCGCCGCCGCTTCGTCATTGCAGGATGCGCTCGCCGATTTGCCCTCGCTCGCGACGATCATCGGCCAGGATGCGGCCGCGCGCGAAGGACGGCGCGAATTGCCCTTCGAGGGCTTCGAAGCGTTCCGGCGCTCCGGGCTCGGGCGTTTGCGGCTGCCGGTGGAATGGGGCGGCCTGGGCGGCTCGCTCGTGGACGAGTTCGAAGTGATCGCGACGCTGGCGGCAGCGGACAGCAATCTCGCGCATGCACTGCGCATTCACTACGACCAGACCGAAGCGCTGCTCCTTTCGGCTCGCACGCCGTTCAACGATTTGCAGATTCAGCGCGTAATTGAAGGCGCGATCTTCGGCGGCGCCTCGACCGAACTGGGCACGTCGCGCCCCGGCGAACACACCACGGCGCTGCGGCGCGACGGCGAGCATTACCGGCTCGACGGCCGCAAATACTATTCAACCGGCACGGCCTTTTCCGACTATGCGCGCCTGAGCGTGCTGAACGACGAGGGCCGCCCGGTGGTGGCCGTCGTGCCGGTGCGGCGCGAAGGGCTCACGGTGCTCGACGACTGGGACGGCATGGGCCAGCGCATGACGGCGAGCGGCAGTCTCGTGTTCGAGAATCTGCTGGTGCGCGCCGACGAAATCACCGAGCGCGGCCTGACCACGCTCGCGGGCCGCCACGGCGGCGCGCTGCGGCAACTGCATCTCGTGACGGTGGCCGCGGGCATCGTGCGCAACGTGGTTGCCGACGCGAAGCGTTACGTGGTGGAGCACGGGCGTCCCGTGCTGCATAGCACCGCGCCTACCGCGCGTGAGGACGCGTTCATCCAGCAGGTGGTCGGCACGCTCACCGCGCATAGCCATGCGATCGACGCGCTGGTGCGCGAAAACGCCCGCGCGCTCGACCGCTCGGCGCAAGCCATTCGCGCGGGTGCGGCGGATGCGGAATCGCTCGTGCTGGAAGGGGCGCTGGCGACGGCGCGCACGCAGCTCGTGGTGAGCAAGCTGGCGCTCGAAGCCGCGGAGCGGCTGTTCGAAGCGGGCGGCGCGTCGGCCACGTCGCGCGCGCACAATTTCGACCGGCACTGGCGCAACCTGCGCACGATCTTCAGTCACAACCCGCTGCTGCACAAGGCGCGGGTGGTGGGCGACTATGCCTTGAACGGCGTGACGACGCACCTCACCGAAGGCCGCGTGTTCTGAAACCCCGTTAAACGAAGCGCGGCCCGTGCCGGTCGCGTCGATCCTGATTTGAGGAGTGCCTACGAGATGAGCCGAACCTCGGCAGGCGCCGCGCCGCGGCGCCTGCATTTGAACATCAATATCCTGCACTCGGGCTTCGTGCCGTCGGCGTGGCGTCTGGACGATGCCGATCCTCGCGCATTCGTGGACGTCGCGCATTACGTGCGCGTCGCGCAACTGGCCGAACGCGGCAAGCTCGACGCTGTGTTTCTCGCCGACAACGCGGCGATCATCGACCAGATCGACTTCCGCCCGATCACTGCGCTCGAACCCACGGTGCTGCTGGCCAGCATCGCGGCGGCGACCACGCATATCGGCGTGATCGGTACGGCTTCGACGAGCTACAACGAGCCCTATAACATCGCGCGCCGCTTCGCCACGCTCGATCACGTGAGCCGTGGGCGCGCGGGCTGGAATGTGGTGACGACGGCCGATCTGCCCTCGGCGCGCAACTTCGGCCACGACGTGGTGCCCGATCACGCGCAACGCTATGCGCGCGCGGCCGAGTTCACGGAACTCGTCAAGGCGCTTTGGGATAGCTGGGACGACGACGCCTTTGTTGGCGACAAGGCGAGCGGCCGCTTCATCGACGTGACGAAAGTGCGTCCCGTCGAGCACGATGGCCGCTTTTTCAAGGTGCAGGGGCCGCTGAATCTGCCACGTCCGCCGCAGGGGCATCCGGTGCTCGTGCAGGCGGGCGGCTCGGGCGACGGCCGCGATCTCGCGGCGCGCCATGCGGAGGCTGTGTTTTCCGCGTCGCAATCGTTCGAGGAATCCGCGGCGTACCGGCGCGATCTCAACGCGCGCGCCGCCGCCTACGGCCGGCCGCAGGGCGTGCAGGTGCTCGCGGGCCTCACGACCATCATCGGCGCGACCGAGGCTGAGGCGCTGCGGCGGCGCGACGAACTCGTTGAGCAGATTCCGTGGCGCTACAGCCTCACGCGCCTTGCCGGTACGCTGGGCATTTCGGCCGATCAACTCGAACTCGACGCGCGGCTGCCCGAGCATCTCGCGCTGCCCAACGGCGGCAACGGCAACCACACATTCTTCCATGCCACGATTGCCGAGGCGCGGCGCGGCGGCCACACGGTGCGCGAGTTGATCCGTTCGCTCGCGGGAGGGGGCGGGCATCGCGTGATCGTTGGCACGCCTGAGCAAGTCGCCGACGATATCGAGCACTGGTTCAAGGGCGAGGCCGCCGACGGCTTCAACCTCATGCCCGACGCGCTGCCGGACGGGCTGGAGGCGTTCGTGGACGGCGTGGTGCCGATCCTGCAACGGCGGGGCCTCTTTCGAACCGAATACGAAGGCAATACCCTGCGTTCGCATCTCGGGCTGGAGCGGCCGGGCGTGCGCGAGGCCGCGATTCCGTAACCGCTGCAACCTGCGCCTAGCGGCGCAGCCCGGCTTCGTGCAGCAAAGGCAGCACACGCTCGCCGAAGAAGTCGAGGTCGGGCTGAAAATCGAAGAAACTCAACTGCACGCCGTTGATGCCCGCTGCGTGCAGCTTGACGATCTTCCCGGCCACCTCTTCGGGCGAGCCCACGATCGTGATGTTGCCGCCCACCGCGCGCGAGGCCGCCTTCGCGCGATCCTCGAAACCGCCGCGCCACGCATGCGCGTCGCTGTCGAAGCGATGAAAGCTCCCTTCGTCGGCGTGCGCGACGATGGCGTCGTGATAGGCGTGCGCCTCGGCGGACGTCTCGCGGCAGATCACCATCGGATTGATCAGCGTGCGCACCTCGCGCCCATACGCGCGCGCGGCGGCCTTCACGCGCGCGGTGTGCGCGGGCAACGCCTCCAGCGCGCGATCGATCTGCGGGCCCGCCGGGCTCGTGATGAACACCACGTCGGAGTAGCGGGCCGCAAAATCGATGCCCGCGTCGGAGCCCGTCGCATTGATGAGCAGCGGGCGTCCGTAGCGCGGCTTGGGCGTGACGAACGCGCCTTGCAGTCGCCAGCTCGACAGTTCCGGCTCGAAGCTGAAGTTATCCGGTTGCGCCCACAACTGTTGAACGGCGTCGAGGAATTCGGCCGCCATGTCATAGCGCCGGTCGTGCTCGATGCGGTTCCAGCCGAACATTTCGTGTTCGACCGCGCGGTGCCCCGTGACCACGTTAATGGCCCAGCGGCCGCGCGAGATGTGGTCCAGCGTGGCGGTGAACTTCGCGAAGTGCAGCGGGTGCCACGGGCCGTAGAGCACATGCGTCGTGGCGGCGAGGATGATGCGCTCGGTGCGTGCGGTGAGCGCGGCCAGCGTCATGAAGGAGTCGAGCGCCTGGCCGTCGAATACGCCGCCATAGCCGCCTTTTGGCAGCCATTGCGACAGGGCGAAGACGAGATCGAAGCCGAGCGTTTCGCACTTCTGCACGAGCGCGGCATTGTAGTCGAACGACCAGTCGGTGCCGCGCGGCAGCGTGGAGGCGCTCCAGCCGCCCGCCTGGATCGGCAGGAACAGGCCGAGCATGAGCGGCTGCGCGAACGCGCGCGCCGCCGGGCTGTCGGCAAAGGCGGCGGGAGAGGCCACGGGAACGAAGGGCGTCGATGCGCGGGAAGAAACGGCAGACGATGCGTGCGGCTGCGCCACGGGAGCCACAGAAGTTTCGCTCAAGACGGACACCTTGGAGGTTCGTTGCGGCGCAGGGCGCCTTGCGGGTGGATCGATGAATTAAACACGCCGCGCGGGCGAATAACAAAGAAGCTTTTCTGCTTTCCAATTGAGGCGGCGCCCGGCTGCATTCACCGTTGGGCGTGCCGGGTCATATGGTTAGCAGCATCGCTTGGTTAGCGCGTGAGAGGGCCGTTGCTACGATTGCAGATCTGTCGCCACGGCGCGAATTTACCGGCTCTGGCAGATCGCCACGCCCGGCCTCATCGAAATCGGAACGCATCAGCATGTCACGTTTGACCCGTCGAGCCTTTCTTGTTGCAAGCGGCGCGGCCGCCGCCACGGCGGGGTTTCCCGCGCTTGCCCGCGCCCAGGACGCCGTTGCGCGCAAGCGCGGCGGCACGCTGAACGTATTGATCAATCCCGAGCCGCCCGTGCTGGTGTCGATCTTCCAGACCACGGGACCGGCGCTCGCCGCGAGCTCGAAAGTGCTGGAAGGGCTGCTCGCCTATGACTTCGACCTGCGTCCGCAGCCGCAACTCGCGACCGCCTGGACCGTGAGCCCCGATGGGTTGCGCTACACGTTCAAGCTGCGGCCGAACGTACGCTGGCACGATGGCCAGCCTTTCACGTCCGCCGACGTGGCGTTCTCGGTGGAACTGCTCAGGGCGATTCACCCGCGCGGGCGCAGCACCTTTGCGAACGTGACAAAGGTGCAGACGCCCGACGCGAATACGGCCATCATCGAGTTGTCGAAGCCCGCGCCATTTCTCATCAAGGCGCTTTCGGCGGGCGAGTCGCCGATCGTGCCGAAGCACCTGTACGCCACGGGCGATCCGCTCACCAACCCGCACAACAACGCGCCAATCGGCACCGGGCCGTTTCGCTTCAAGTCGTGGACGCGCGGCGCGAGCATCGTCTACGAACGCAATCCCGACTACTGGGATGCGGGCAAGCCGTATATCGACGCGCTCGTCTACAAGGTCATTCCCGATCCGGCCGCGCGCTCGGCGGCGTTCGAAACGGGCGCGCTCGATCTGGGCGGCGAGAACCCCGTGCCGCTCACCGACTTGCCGCGCCTCACGCAACTGCCGCAGCTCACGACGGAAACGCGTGGCTACCGCTTTCTCGAACCGCTCGCGGAGATCGACTTCAATCTCGATCATCCGGTGCTCAAGGACCAGCGCGTGCGCCAGGCCATTGCGCACGCGATCAACCCGCAGGTCGTGCAAAAGACCGTGGCCTACGGTTACGCCGACGTCTCGCCCACGCCCATCACGCCCGCTTCGCCGTATCACGACGCACAGCTCGCGCCTTACGCGTTCGACCCGCAGGCCGCCGAGGCGCTGCTCGATGCAGCAGGCAAGCCGCGCGGCGCGGACGGCGTGCGCTTCAAGCTGACGCACGATTACCTGCCGTACGGCGACATGTACCAGCGCCAGGCGGGCTACGTGAAGTCGGCGCTCGCGCGCGTGGGGATCGACGTCACGGTACGTGCGCAGGATCTGCCGTCGTTCCTCAAGCGCGTCTATGCCGACCGCCAGTTCGACTTCACGAGCATCGGCGTGAACACGCTGTTCGATCCGGCCGTGGGCGTGCAGCGTCTTTACTGGTCGAAGAATATCCGGCCCGGCGTGCCGTTTTCGAACGCGCCGCATTACAGCAGCGCGGAAGCGGACCGCTTGCTCGAAGCCGCCTCGGTCGAGATCGACGAAAACCGCCGCGTGGTCCTTTACAAGCAGTTCCAGCAGACCGTTTATCGCGATCTGCCGATCCTCAACCTCGTCGCGCCGCGCATGGTCACGCTCGCCAACCGCCGCGTGCACGATCACACAGTGAGCGCGCAAGGTCTGGAGGGCAACTTCGCCGATGTCTGGCTGAGTGCCTGAAATGCGCATCAACGAGTAACGGAGCCCGACGATGAGCCGAAGCGCCCGCTGGCAAACGATCCTGCGCCGCACCGCCTGGCAGGCGCTGCCCACGGTGCTCGGCATCGTGATCCTCAACTTCTTCCTGCTCAAGCTGATGCCGGGCGACGCCGCCGACGTGATCGCCGGTGAAGCCGGCTCCGCGACGACGGAAACGATGACCCTGCTGCGCGCGAAGTTCGGGCTCGACCAGCCCGTGCTCGTGCAGCTATGGACCTATCTGAAGCATCTCGCGCATTTCAGCCTCGGCTATTCGCCGCGCTACGACATGCCCGTGATGCAACTGATCCTCTCGCGGCTGCCCAACACCTTGCTGCTGATGGGCGTGGCGCTTTCGCTCGCGCTCGTGGCGGGCGTGGTGCTGGGCGCCGTGATGGCGCACTGGGCGGGCAAGTGGCCGGACCGCGTGCTCTCGGTGTTCGCGCTGCTGTTCTATTCGACGCCGGGCTTCTGGATCGGCCTGCTCGCCATCATTCTGTTCGCGGTGCGGCTGGGCTGGCTGCCGAGCGGCGGCAACGTCACGATCGGAGCGAACCTGCACGGCTTCGCTTACGCCGCCGATATCGCGAGGCATGTGCTGCTGCCGGCGGCGACCCTTGCCACCTTCTTCGTGGCGATCTACGCACGTATCACGCGCGCGGCGATGATCGAAGTGCAGCGTCAGGATTTCGTGCGCACGGCGCAGGCCAAGGGGCTGAGTCCCTGGCGCGTGACGGTGCGCCACGTGCTGCGCAACGCGCTGATGCCGCTCACCACGCTCGTGGGGCTGCATTTCGGCACGCTGCTGGGCGGCGCGGCCGTGACGGAGACGGTGTTCAGCTGGCCGGGGCTCGGCCGCCTCGCGCTCGATGCGGTGCTGGCGCGCGATTTCAGCGTGCTGCTGGGCGTGCTGCTGTTGTCGTCGCTGCTCGTCATCGTCGCGAACGTTCTCGTCGATCTGCTACAGGCGTGGCTCGATCCGCGCGTAGGTTGAATCAGTTGCGTCGCCGCGGCGCAGCCTCGGCGACGCCTTCACGGAGGAACCCCAATGAGTTTCGAATCGCCGGATCTGCCGGTTCAGGCGCCGCGCGCCGCCGCGAGCGAAGGTTCGTCGTGGCGGCGTCAACTGGCGTTCGCGCTGCTTGGCCGCCGCGGCGGCGATGCCGGGGGTGCCGCCGCGCGGCGCGGCGGTCGCGCTTTCTGGCGCGCGCTGTTGTGCAATCCTTCTGCGTGCGCCGGTCTCGTGCTGCTCGCTGCGTTCGTGCTGCTTGCGGTGCTCGCACCGCGGCTCTACCCCGGCGACCCGCTCGACATGGTGGGCGGCCCGTTCGAGTGGCCGGGCAGCGACCCGCAATTCCTGCTTGGCACCGACTCGCTCGGGCGCGATGTGGCGGCGGGCGTGGCGCATGGCGCGCGCGTGTCGCTGCTGATCGGCGCGGCCTCGGCCGGCATCGGGCTCGTGATCGGCACGCTGGTCGGCGCCATCGGCGGCTATTTCGGAGGCCTGATCGACGACGCGCTGGTGCGCGTGACCGAACTGTTCCAGACCGTGCCGTCCTTTTTGCTGGTGATCGTGCTCGTGGCGATCGGGCGGCCCAACGTGGTGGTGATCGCGCTCGCCATCGGCATTGCCTCGTGGCCCACGGTCGCGCGCATCGTGCGCGCGGAATTCCGCACGCTGCGGCGCTCGGACTTCGTGCTCGCGGCGCGCAGCCAGGGGTTCGGCAACACGCGCATCATTTTTGGCGAGATTCTGCCCAACGCGTTGCCGCCCGTGATCGTCACCGCCTCGGTGATGGTGGCGAGCGCCATCCTGATCGAATCGTCGCTGTCGTTTCTCGGCATGGGCGACCCGAACGTCGTGAGCTGGGGCGCGATGATCGGCTCCGGCCGCGATTCGCTGCGCACGGCGTGGTATCTCACGGCGATTCCAGGCGCTGCCATCGTGCTCGCGGTGCTCGCCCTCAATCTGCTCGGCGACGGCCTGAACGAGGCCCTCAATCCGCGTCAACGGCAACGATCGTAAAGGTGTCATGTGAGCCAACTGCTTGAAGTGCGCGATCTGCGCGTGAATTTCGGGGCGCACGAAGCCGTGCGCGGCGTGAGCTTCGACATTGCCGCGGGCGAGACGCTCGCACTGGTGGGCGAGTCGGGCAGCGGCAAATCGGCCACGGCGCTTTCGCTCATGCAACTCGTTGCGCAGCCCGGCCGCGTGACGGGCAGCGTGCGCTTCGAGGGGCGCGAGCTGCTGGGCTTGCCGCCCAAGGCGGTGCGCGCACTGCGCGGCCGGCAGATCTCGATGATCTTTCAGGAGCCGATGACCTCGCTCAATCCGGTGCTCCCGGTCGGCGCGCAGATCGTGGAGACGCTGCGCCAGCACGAAACGCTGTCGCGCCAGGCCGCCCGCGCGCGCGCCGTCGAACTGCTCGATCTGGTGCGCATTCCCGAACCGCAGCGCCGCTTCGACGACTATCCGCACGAGCTTTCGGGCGGCCAGCGCCAGCGCGTGATGATCGCGATGGCGGTGGCCTGCCGCCCCCGCTTGCTGATTGCCGACGAACCCACCACCGCGCTCGACGTGACAATTCAGGCGCGCATTCTCGAACTGCTCGACGCGCTGCGCCGCGAGCTTTCGATGTCGCTGTTGCTGATCACGCACGACCTGGGCGTCGTGGCCGACCATGCGGACCGCGTGGCGGTGATGCTGGCCGGTCGCAAGGTGGAGGAGGCGGCAACGCCGGAACTGTTCGCGCATCCACGCCATGCCTATACGCGCGGACTCCTGAGCGCCTCGCTCAATCTGGCCGACGATCTGCACTACCAGTCGTGGACCTTGCCGGAAATCCGCCACAACGTAACGTCGGACCGGCCCGGTGAGGAAGGCGGCTTCGTGGTGGTGCCGCGCAAGGTGCCTGAACGCGCGGTGTCGAGCATTCAGGCCGCCGACGCCGCACCGCTGCTCGCCGTGCGCGACCTGCGCGTGACGTATGCGCAGCGCCACGGCGCACCGGCGCATCATGCCGTGGACGGCGTGTCGTTCGACATCGGCCGAGGCGAGACGGTGGGGCTCGTGGGCGAATCGGGCTGCGGCAAGTCCACGCTTTCGCGCGCGATCATGCGCCTCACGCCGGTGGCCAACGGCTCGATCGCGCTGGAGGGGACCGATCTCGTCGCGCTCGGCGAGCGCGCATTGCGGCCTTTGCGTCGCAAGGTGCAGATGGTCTTTCAGGATCCCTATGCATCGCTCAATCCGCGCCGCACGGTGGGCGACATTCTCGAAACCGTGCTGGCCGTGAACGGCGTGGGCGACGCGACAGCGCGCCGTGCTCGCGTGCGCTCGGTGCTGGAGCGCGTGGGGCTTCCTGCGGCGTCGCTTGGCCGTTTTCCGCATGAATTCTCGGGCGGACAGCGTCAGCGCATTGGCATTGCGCGCGCACTCGTGCTCGAACCCGCGTTGCTGATCTGCGACGAGCCGGTTTCCGCGCTCGACGTCTCGATCCAGGCGCAGATCCTCAATCTGCTCGTCGAACTCAAGCGCGAGCTTGGGCTCTCCATGCTCTTCATCTCACACGATCTTTCGGTGGTGCGCTACATCGCCGACCGCGTGCATGTGATGCAGCAGGGCAAGATCGTCGAAAGCGGCGACCACGAGAACATCTGGCGCGCGCCCCGGCATCCGTATACGCGCACGCTGCTCGCCGCGATTCCCGGGCGCGAGCTGGAAGCCGAAGCGGCCTGAACGCGCTTTGCAATGACCTGCGCGTGCGATATCGATAAGCGCGTTCTGGAGATATCGATCTGCCAATCCGTTATTGGAGCGGCGCGCGGCGGCTTTCTATACTCGGTGTTCCATCAGCACTCGCATGCAGCGAGTGCCAACTCAACAGCGAACCCAATCGCGCATCACCGAGAGAATTCAGCCCATGAGCCTGCGCCCACTGCACGACCGCGTGATCGTTAAACGACTCGACCAGGAAACCCGCACGACGTCGGGCATCGTCATTCCCGACAGCGCCTCCGAAAAGCCCGACCAGGGCGAAGTGCTCGCTGTCGGCCCCGGCCGGCGCGACAACGACGGCCGCCGCATCGCGCCGGACCTGAGCGTGGGCGACCGCGTGCTGTTCGGCAAATACGCCGGCCAGACCGTGAAGGTCGATGGCAATGAACTGCTCGTACTGCGCGAAGAAGACATCGTCGCAGTCGTCAATCAATAAACGAGAACCTGAGAGAACCCGTCATCATGGCAGCCAAAGACATCGTATTCGGCGACATCGCCCGCACCAAACTCATCGAAGGCGTGAACCTGCTCGCCGACGTGGTCAAAGTCACGCTCGGCCCGAAAGGCCGCAACGTCGTGCTCGAACGCAGCTTCGGCTCGCCTGTCGTGACCAAGGACGGCGTGTCCGTCGCCAAGGAAATCGAACTCGCCGACAAGCTCCAGAACATCGGCGCGCAAGTGGTCAAGGAAGTCGCTTCGAAAACGAGCGACGCCGCGGGCGACGGCACCACGACCGCCACCGTGCTCGCCCAGGCGATCGTGCGCGAAGGCCAGAAGTACGTGGCGGCCGGGCTCAACCCGCTCGACCTGAAGCGCGGCATCGACAAGGCTGTGCACGCGGCCGTCGAGGAACTGAAGAAGATCAGCAAACCCACCACGACGAGCAAGGAGATCGCCCAGGTGGCGACGATCTCGGCCAACGGCGAGGAGTCGATCGGCCAGCGCATTGCCGAGGCGATCGACCGCGTGGGCAAGGAAGGCGTGATCACGGTCGAGGACGGCAAGTCGCTCGAAGACGAACTGGACGTCGTGGAAGGCCTGCAATTCGATCGCGGCTATCTCTCGCCGTACTTCATCAACAACCCGGACAAGCAGGTCGCGGAGCTCGACAATCCGTTCATCCTGCTGCATGACAAGAAGATCTCGAACATTCGCGACCTGCTGCCGGTGCTGGAGCAAGTGGCGAAGGCGGGGCGGCCGCTGCTGCTGATCGCCGAGGATATCGAGGGCGAGGCGCTCGCCACGCTCGTCGTGAACAACATTCGCGGCGTGCTCAAGACCGTGGCCGTGAAGGCGCCGGGCTTCGGCGATCGCCGTAAGGCGCTGCTCGAAGACATCGCGATCCTCACGGGCGGCCAGGTGGTTGCCGAGGAAACCGGCCTCACGCTGGAGAAGGCCACGCTCCAGGAACTGGGCCAGGCCAAGCGCATCGAGGTGGGCAAGGAAAACACCACGGTGATCGACGGTGCGGGCGAAGCGAGCGCGATTGAAGCGCGCGTGAAGCAGATTCGCGCGCAGATCGAGGAAGCCAGCTCCGACTATGACCGCGAGAAGCTCCAGGAGCGCGTGGCGAAGCTCGCGGGCGGCGTGGCCGTCATCAAGGTCGGGGGCGCCACCGAGATCGAAGTGAAGGAAAAGAAGGACCGCGTGGACGACGCGCTGCACGCCACGCGCGCCGCCGTGGAAGAGGGCATCGTGCCGGGCGGCGGCGTGGCGCTCATTCGCGTGCGTCAGGCGATTCTCGACCTGAAGGGCAATAACGCCGATCAGACGGCGGGCGTGAAGATCGTGCTGCGCGCGCTCGAAGAACCGCTGCGCCAGATCGTGACCAACGCGGGCGAAGAAGCCAGCGTGGTCGCGGCGAAGGTCGCGGAAGGTCAGGGGAACTTCGGCTACGACGCGGCGACGGGCGAGTACGGCGATCTGGTGGAAAAGGGCGTGCTCGACCCGACGAAGGTCACGCGCACCGCGCTGCAAAACGCCGCTTCCGTGGCGGGCCTCCTGCTCACGACCGATGCGACGGTGCACGAGGCGCCCAAGGCTTCGGCGGCGGCGGCTCCGGCAGGCGGCCCCGGCGGCGCGGATCTCGGCTTCTAAGCCGGCTGGGCAGGCGTAGCAGGCTTGGCGGGCGATGGGGAAAGCCCGCGGCCTGAACGCATCGAAGGCCGCCCTGGCGTTACGCCATGGAGCGGCCTGAGTCTTTTGCAGCACCCGGTTTTGCCGCATCCGGCAACGCATCGGCCAACGAACCCATATCGATCATGACGACACTGAACGAGTATCTGACACAAAAGCGCGCGGCGTGGCTCGCCAAAAAAGAGGCGGCGCGCAGCAATCCCGACCTCAAGGCCAACGTGCTCAAGGCACAGGTGCGCGCGCTCGGGCGCAGTGGCGTGCGCGAGATCCGCATTCGCGATTTTCAGGTGATCAGCGACAGCCCGGCGGATTTCGCGGGCTACAACCTGGGCCCCGCGTCACCCGAGCTTCAGCTTGGCGTGCTGGGAAGCTGCCTCACGCATATCACGCTGATCCAGGCCGCCGAGCGCGGCCTTTCCATCGACTCGATCGACGTCGAGGTGACGGGCGAGCAGCATCCGCTCGCCCAGCAGCCGGGCTTCGAGCACATCCCGATCTTTCCGCACAATATCCGCTATACGCTCGATATCGTTTCGCCGGAGTCCGCCGAGACGATTCGCGCGCTCCATGAAGCCGTGGAAGCCGTGTGCCCGATCTTCAACCTGCTCAAGCAGCCGCAGACGATCGATGGCGAGCTTCGGCATACGGTGTCCGCGCCCGCCGCGTCCACCGCGCAAGCGCAGGCGGCCTGAGCGCACGTTGGCGTACTGGGCAGGGTGGCGGCGCGACGCTCAGCGAAATTTCCGCGCTAGTGCTTCAATGTGGGGTGCGGCGCCGTTGCCGGTTGGCATCGGCGGTTCTCCATGTCGTGTTCCGATCCACTGACCTTTCTGGACCCTATGACGAATCCCACTGAAATCAAGGCCCTCGTATTCGACGTCTTCGGCACCGTGGTGGACTGGCGAAACGGTGTCGCGAGCCAGGCCGCCGTTTTTCTGCAACGCCACGCGCCGCATCTCGACCCGTTCGAATTCGCTGACGCCTGGCGGCGCGAGTATTCGCCCTCCATGGAGGAGATCCGCAGCGCGCGCCGGCCGTATGTGCGCCTCGACGTGCTGCATCGCGAGAACCTCCTGAAAGTGCTGGAACGTAGCGGTATTACCGGAGTCGCGGATGCCGAGATCGATGAACTCAACCTGGCCTGGCATCGTCTCGATCCGTGGCCGGAAGTCGTCGAGGCGCTCGGCCGCCTGAAGCGCCGCTTCATCATCGCGCCGTTGTCGAACGGAAATATCCGCCTGATGGTGGACATGGCCAAGCGCGCCGGTTTGCCTTGGGACGCCATTCTCGGCGCCGAGGTGGTGCGCGCGTACAAGCCATCGCCGCAGGTGTATAGCGAAACCGTGGACATTCTGGCGCTCAAGCCTGCGGAACTGTGCCTGGTCGCGGCGCATAACGGCGACCTGGCGGCGGCGCGGCGGCAAGGGCTTTCGACGGCCTTCGTGCCGCGGCCGACCGAACATGGCGCGCAGCAGAAAACGGATCTGGCCGCCGAGCAGGCGTGGGATTTCGTCGTGAACGATTTGAGCGAGCTTGCGAACCGGCTTGGTTGCTGAGGCGTTTTTCAGCGAGGCGCGCAGGCAGATTCATGGCACTGCTTATGATATGCCGCGCGCACTAGCAAGCTTATGGGCTTTTCATCGTTGACCAGACCCTTTTCATTTGATGATATGGACGCCCTTCAAGTCGACAGGGCGGAACATGAATCGAGGATCGAGAAAGCCATTGCGCCAAGCCGCGACGGCAGGGGTCTTGCTGAGCGCGTTGGCATCGCTCTCGGCGTGCAACCAGTCCGATAGCGCGCAAGCCGCGCAGCAGAGCGCGGCGGCGAAGCCCGTAGCGGGCGGCACGCTCACGTGGGGCGTGACCACCGAGCCCGCGTGCTTCGATCCGCATCGCTCTTCGCAGCAAAACGCGTTCTGGGTGATTCGCAATTACGTCGATTCGCTGATCTACAAGCAGCGCGACGGTTCGTACTCGCCGTGGCTCGCGAAGTCGTGGAGCGTGTCGGGCGACGGCAAGACCTACACCTTCAATCTGCGCGACGACGTGCACTTTACCGACGGCACGCCGTTCGACGCGCAGGCCGTCAAGGCCAATTTCGATTACATCATCGCCAACGTGGCGACCACGGCATCGTCGGCGGCGCTGCTCGCGCATCTCGATCACGTGGAAGCGGTCTCGCCCTCGGTCGTGCACATCGTGCTCAAGCAGGCGGATTCCACGTTGCTCGCGTCGCTTTCGAGCGTGAGCCTCGGTTTCATTTCGCCTAAGGCGCTCGCCGCGAATCACGATCTGTGCGGGGGCGGCCCCGGCATCGTGGGCACGGGGCCGTTCGTGTTCAGCGCGTATCAGCGCGGCCAGTCGGCCACCTTCACGCGCAACGCCGATTACCGCTGGGCGCCGAGCGCGGCACAGCATCAGGGCCCGGCGTGGCTCGACAAGGTGGTGTACCGCTTCCTGCCGGAAGCTTCGGTGCGCACCGGTGCGCTCAGTTCGGGGCAGGTCGATCTGATCGAAGGCGTGCAGCCCACCGACGCGAGCGTGTTCGATCATGTCGCGGGCTTCCAGTTCTTTACGGGGCCTTCGGCGGCCACGACGTCGTTCACGCTCAACGTGAACTACACCGCATGGCCGACCGACGACGTGCGCGTGCGCCGGGCGCTGCGCGACGGCTTCGACGTCGACGGCATCGTCAAGAGCATTTATCTGGGCACCGTGGGCCGCGCGTGGTCGAACATCGGCCCCGACAATCCCGACTACGCAACGGCGTTGAAAGGCTCGTGGGGCAACAAGGTCGCCGAGGCGAACCGTCTGCTCGACCAGGCGGGCTGGACGACGCGCGACAGCGAGGGCTTTCGCACGAAGGACGGCAAGCGTCTGACGATCGAAGTGGGCTATCCGCAGCCGTACATTCGCGACAGCCGCGACGTGCTGATCCACGCGGTCCAGTCGGCGCTGCGGCAGAACGTGGGGCTCGATCTGCATCTGCGTATCACGACGGCGGGCGAGTTCGAAAACCAGAAGGTCACCGGCCGCTGGAGCGCTTATCCGAACACGGAAAACGCCTCCGATGCCGCTTTCGAACTCTGGGACAACCTGGGCGACGCGGGCTTCCTCTACCGCGCCGTGCCGGCGCGCGACGCCGTGCTCACGGGCAAGATCAACGAGGCGCGCAGGCTGCCGGTAGGCGACGAACGCCGCAAGCTGCTGGCCGAGATCCAGCAGTACGCGGTGGATCAGGCCTATATCGTGCCGCTCTATACGCCTCAGTATCACCTCGCCGCGAAAGCGAACGTGCATGGCGTGGGGTTCGAGCCGTCGCTGGACGGACCGTCGAGTGCTTACGAACTCTGGGTCGACAAACAAGGCACGTCCTGAACGCGCCGCCACGCGCGTCTTCTTCCTCGTCATTTGCTTATGCGCCGCCGCCCGGCAAGCTTATCGAATCTTCATGGTTGACCCGGGCGGCGCGAACTGATGAATTTGCGGTTTCCTCCTTTATTAAACTGATCCAGTGATGCTTCGAAGGCCAAAACAATTCGTGTCACCCATTTTTTCCGCTATGGCGTTGGGTAGTGCGTTGCTCTCACTCGCGGCGTGCAACCAGTCCGATAGCGCGCAGGCCGCGCAGCAGAGCGCGGCGGCGAAGCCCGTAGCGGGCGGCACGCTCACGTGGGGCGTGACCACCGAGCCCGCGTGCTTCGATCCGCATCGCTCCTCGCAGCAGAACGCCTTCTGGGTGATTCGCAATTACGTCGACTCGCTGATCTACAAGCAGCGCGACGGCTCGTACTCGCCGTGGCTCGCGAAGTCGTGGAGCGTGTCGGACGACGGCAAGACCTACACCTTCAACCTGCGCGACGACGTGCACTTCACCGACGGCACGCCGTTCGACGCGCAGGCCGTCAAGGCCAATTTCGATTACATCGTCGCCAATGCGGCGACCACGGCGCCTTCGGCTTCGCTGCTCGTGCATTTCGATCATGTCGAGGTGGTGTCGCCTTCGGTGGTGCATATCGTGCTCAAGCAAGCGGATTCGACCACGCTCGAATCGCTTTCCAGCGTGAAGCTCGGCTTTATTTCGCCTAAGGCGCTCGCCGCGAATCACGATCTGTGCGGGGGCGGCCCCGGCATCGTGGGCACGGGGCCGTTCGTGTTCAGCGCGTATCAGCGCGGACAGTCGGCCACCTTCACGCGCAACGCGGATTACCGCTGGGCGCCGAGCGCCGCGCAGCATCAGGGCCCGGCGTGGCTCGACAAGGTGGTGTACCGCTTCCTGCCGGAAGCTTCGGTGCGCACCGGCGCGCTCAGTTCGGGGCAGGTCGATCTGATCGAGGGCGTGCAGCCCACCGACGCGAGCGTGTTCGATCATGTCGAAGGCTTCCAGTTCCTGACCGGTCCTTCCGCCACGACATCGTTCACGCTCAACGTGAACTACACGGCATGGCCCGCCGACGATGTGCGCGTGCGCCGCGCGCTGCGCGACGGCTTCGATCTGGACGGCATCGTCAAGAGCGTCTATCTCGGCACGGTGCGCCGCGCGTGGTCGAACATCGGCCCCGACAATCCCGACTATGCGAAGTCGCTGCAAGGCTCGTGGGGCAACAAGGTCGCCGAGGCGAACCGTCTGCTCGATCAGGCGGGCTGGACCACGCGTGACAGCGACGGCTTCCGCACGAAGGACGGCAAGCGTCTGACGATCGAAGTGGGTTATCCGCAGCCGTACATTCGCGACAGCCGCGACGTGCTGATCCGCGCGATCCAGTCGGCGCTGCGGCAGAACGTGGGGCTCGATCTGCGCCTGCGCATCACCACGGCGGGTGAGTTCGCGACCCAGCAGCACACGGGCGTCTGGAGCATTTACCCGAACACGGACAACCCGTCCGATGTCGCGATGGAACTGTGGGACATGCTCGGCGATCGCGGCTTCCTGTACCAGGCGATTCCGAAGTCCGACGCTTCGCTCACGGGCAAGATCAACGAGGCGCGCAGGCTGCCGGTGGGCGAGCCGCGCCGCAAGCTGCTGGGCGAGATCCAGCAGTATGCGGTCGATCAGGGCTACATCGTGCCGCTCTATGCGCCGCAATACCATCTGGCCGCGAAGTCGTCGGTCCACGGCATCGGCTTCGAGCCGCAACTCGACGGTCCCGCGAGCGCGTACGAGCTGTGGGTCGACAAGCAGGGGGGATGACATGCTGCGTAAAGTGGTGACCCGCCTGCTAACGGGCCTGCTGGTGCTGTGGCTCGCGGCCAGCGCGGCGTTCGTGACGATCCACGCGCTGCCCGGCCGCATCGAGGACATCCTCGCGGGCGACCTCTCGTACCCCGGCCTGCGGGAGGCGATCGCGGCCCAATGGGGCCTCGATCGCAGCCTGCCCTGGCAGTACGGGCAGTTCGTGCTGCGGCTCGCGCGCGGCGATCTCGGCACCTCGTTCGTGCTCCAGCAGCCGGTGGGCGCGGTGCTCGCGAGCCAGCTCTGGCCGACGGTTCAACTCGCGGCTTCGGCGGGCGTGCTGGCCGTGCTGCTCGCGCTCGGCGTGGCCACGGCCACGGCGGGGGCCGGGGCGCGCGGCGCGTGGTCCACGCGGATCGCCTCGGCGGCGGAACTCGTGTTCACGTCCACGCCGGTGTTCTGGGGCGGGCTGCTGCTGCTCATCGCGTTCTCGTTCCATTGGCGGCTCTTTCCGGTGTCGGGTGGCGCGGGGTGGCGCTCGCTGGTGCTGCCTGCCGTGACGCTTGCGCTGCCCACCGCGGGCATGCTTTCGCAGGTCATGCGAGAGGCGCTCGACGCCGCGTTCGAGCGCCCGTTCGTGACCACCGTGCGTGCGCGCGGCGTTTCCGAAGCGGGGCTGCGCGTGGGCCATCTGCTGCGCCATGCGTTGCTGCCGGTCGTGACGCTCGGCGGCTGGCTGATCGGCGGCCTGCTCGGCGGCGCCGTCATCACCGAGAAGCTGTTCGGCAGGCCGGGCCTCGGCAGCATCACGCTCGACGCCGTGACGTCGCAGGACGTGCCCGTGGTGCTCGCGGTCGTGCTGCTGGCCGCTTTCGTCCATGTGGTGATCTCGACCGCGCTCGACATTGCCTATCTGTTCATCGATCCGAGGTTGCGCAGCCAATGAGCGACATTTCCGTTTCCTCCGCGCCGGCTGCGAGCGGCCTGCGCACCACCATCGGCTTGCGGCGGCTCTCGCGCGTGCCGGCTTCCGTGCTGCTCGCGGCGGCGTTTCTGGCCGTGCTCGCGTTCGCCATCGCGCTGCCTTCGGCCATCACGCCTTACGACCCCTTGCTCAGCGACGTCGCGCACGCCATGCAGCCGCCCGACGCGGCGCACTGGCTCGGCACCGACCGTATCGGCCGCGACGTGCTCGCGCGCGTGGTTTACGGCGCGCGCTATTCGCTGCTCATCGGCCTGGCGAGCATGCTCGTGAGCCTGCTGATCGGGCTCGTGACGGGCCTGAGCGCGGGGCTGGGAACGCGGCTCGTCGACGAGTCGGCGTCACGCGTGTTCGACGTGCTTTCCGCGTTTCCGCCCGTGCTGCTCTCGCTTTTCGTGGTGGCGTTTCTCGGTCAGGGCATCGTCAATATCGCCGTGGCGGTCGGCATTGCGGGCATCCCCAAGTTCGGGCGCGTGCTGCGCGCGCAAACGCTCGTCGTGCGGCGCGCCGACTACGTCACCCAGGCCGTGATCTTCGGCCTCTCGCGCCGCGAAGTGTTCTGGCGGCACGTGCTGCCGAACGTGCTGGCGGCCGTGCCCGTGATCGCGACCATCGACATCGGCAGCGCGATCATCGCCGTTTCGGGGCTGAGCTTTCTCGGGCTCGGCCCGCAGCCGCCGACGCCGGAGTGGGGCGTGATGCTCGCGGAGGGGCGTGACGTCCTGCGCGTGGCGTGGTGGCCGAGCGTGTTTCCGGGCCTGGCGATCACGCTCACCGTGATTGCGTTCACGACGATCGGCAAACACCTGTCGCGCATCTATGGAGTCCGCACGCGATGAGCGAGATATTCACTTCCGAAGCTTCGGCGCCCCATGTGCCGGGGCGCACGCTCGTTGACGTGACGGGGCTGTCGATCGGTTTCGACGATGTCAACGGCGGCCGCCCGCTCGTGCGCGGCGTCGATCTGTCGATTCGCGCCGGAGAGTGCGTGGCGCTCGTCGGCGAATCGGGTTCGGGCAAGAGCCTCACCGCGCGCAGCCTGATCGGCCTCGCGGGCGCGCATGCGCGCATCGGCGCGCAGCGCTTCGAGATCGACGGCCGTGCCGCGCTTGCGTTTCGCGAGCGCGACTGGCGCCAGGTGCGCGGCGGCTTCGCGGGGCTCGTGATGCAGGACGCGCTCGTGTCGCTCGACCCGCTGCGCACGGTGGGCCGCGAAATCGGCGAGACGCTGGCGCGCCACGTGAAGGGTCAATCGCGCGCGCAGCGCACGGCGGCCGTGCATGCGGTGATGCGCGACGTCGGCATCGCGCAGCCCGAGCGCCGCGCCGCGCAATACGCGCACGAGCTTTCGGGCGGGCTGCGCCAGCGCGCGTTGATCGCCTCTGCGATCGCCGCGAGCCCCGCGCTCGTCATCGCCGACGAACCGACCACGGCGCTCGACGTGACCGTGCAGGCGCAGGTGCTCGCGGTGCTGGAGGCGCGCTTGCGCGCAGGCGTGGGCGTGCTGCTCATCAGCCATGATCTTGCCGTCGTTGCGGGCATTGCCGATCGCGTGATCGTGATGCATCGCGGCGAAGTGGTCGATAGCGGCCCGACGCGCGACGTGCTCGAACGGCCCACGCATCCCTACACGCGCCAGTTGCTGGCCGCGCAGCCCGGCGCACAGTCGCGCGGCTACCGGCTCGGCTCCGCGCGCTTCGTCGAGGAGCGCGGCGGCGTGATCGTGCGCGAGCCGTTGCCGCCTCGTGCGCGCGCGGT
The DNA here is from genome assembly GCF_003096875.1 of Paraburkholderia unamae. Taxonomy (NCBI): domain Bacteria; kingdom Pseudomonadati; phylum Pseudomonadota; class Betaproteobacteria; order Burkholderiales; family Burkholderiaceae; genus Paraburkholderia; species Paraburkholderia unamae. The sequence continues at coordinate 62,153 of NZ_QEOB01000010.1, read as the reverse complement.
GGGCGGCGTGGTCCTGAGCGCACAGGGTATCGGCAAGCGGTATGCGCACGGCCGGCCCGACGCGAATGCGTTCGTGGCGCTCGACGACGTCTCGTTCGACGTGCGCGAGGGCGAAGTGCTCGGCATCGTCGGCGAGTCGGGGTCGGGCAAGAGCACCTCGGCCAATATCGTGCTGGGCCTGCTCGCGCCCACGAGCGGCGAGGTGGCATTTCTCGGCGAGCGCTGGAACGGCGCGGGCGTGAGCGAGACGCAGCGCGGCGCGCGGCGGCCGCTCATGCGCTATATCCCGCAGGACCCGCTGAGCGCGTTCGACCCGCGTCACAGCGTTGGCCGCTTGCTCGCCGACGGCCTGCATAGCCAGCGTCTCGCGCGGCGCGCCGTGCTGGAGCGCAGCGTCACGCTGCTCGAACAGGTGGGGCTGGACGCGAGCTATCTCGATCGGCTGCCGGTTTCGCTCTCGGGCGGGCAGCGCCAGCGCATTGCCATTGCGCGCGCGATTGCTTCGGAGCCCGCACTGATCGTCTGCGACGAGCCCGTTTCGGCGCTCGATGTGTACGTCCAGGCGCAAGTGCTCGATCTGCTCGGCGAATTGCAGGCGCGCTCGGGCACCGCGCTGCTGTTCATCTCGCATGATCTCGACGTCGTGCAGCACGTGAGCGATCGCGTGCTGGTGCTCAAGGACGGGCGCGCAGTGGAAACCGGCGCGACGGCCGAGGTGTTCGCCGCGCCCCAGGCCGACTACACGAAGCTGTTGCTGCGCTCCGCGCCGGATTTGCGGGTGCAACGCCGGGCGGCTTGATCGCTGGAGGCGGGGAATACGACAAGCGCAAGGAAAACCCGCGACACGGGAAATTCCTAAGCACAAATCGTTCGTTCCCACGCCGCCGCGCCGGTTCGATACTCGATGAATCGATCGTTCCTTCCATGGCTTCCATTCATGACCCAGTCCTCAGCACCCGATCATTTCGCAAGCGAAACATTGCGCCTCATCGGCCCCGACCCGGAGAACTGGGTCGTCGAGCGTCCCGGCCTCGATCACAACGTCGTGGTCGTCGGCGGCGGGCAGACGGGCGCGGCGTTTGCCTTCGCGCTGCGGCGCGCGGGCATCGGCAAGGTGAGCGTGATCGACCGCGCGCCCGATGAGGCCCGCGCGGGCGTGTGGACCACCTATGCGCGCATGAACCGCCTGCGCACGCCCAAGACGCTGGCGGGGCCGGAAGCGGGCCTGCCGGCGCTGAGCTTCCAGGCGTGGTACGAAGCGCGCCACGGCGAGGCCGCCTACGCGCAGATCGAGCGCGCGGGGCGCGAGGACTGGGCGGCCTATCTCGCGTGGTATCGCGAGTTTCTCGGCATTACGGTTCGCTATGGCACGACGCTGGAACGCATCGAACCCCAGGGCGATCACTTCAGGCTCCATCTCGCGGTTCGACAGGGCGAGACGCTGGAGCGCCGCGTGGAAACCGCCCGCAAGATCGTGCTCGGCAATGGCGTGGCCGGTAACGGCCGGCCCAATGTCGAAGGGCCGCTCGCGGCGCTGCCGCGCAGCCACTTCGCGCACACGTCCGATGCGATCGACTTCGCGTCGCTGCGTGGGAAATCGGTGGCGGTGATCGGCGCGGCGGCTTCGGCGTTCGATGCGGCCGCAACGGCACTCGAAGCCGGTGCGGCCGACGTGCATCTGTTCTCGCGCCGCGCGAGCCTCGCGGCCGTGCCGGTGAATCGCGCGCGCGCCTATCCGGGCGCTTACGAGAATTACCCCGCGCTGCCCGACGCGCTGCGCTGGCGGCAGGCGCTGCGCTTCAGGCGCGCGGGCTCCACGCCGCCCGCCGACGCCGTGGCGCGCGCCACACGCTTCGACAATTTCCACTTGCACACGGGCACGCAGTGGAAAGAGGCGACGGTTGACGACGCACGCGTGCGCGCCTGGGTGGACGGCGGATCGTTTGCGTTCGACTTCGTGATCGCGGGCACGGGCTATGCCGTCGATCTGCATGCGCGGCCCGAGCTGGCGGACGTGGCCGACCACGTGCTGCTCTGGCGCGACCGGTACACGGCGCAGGAGACCGAGCGCGACGAAGGGCTGGGCGCGCATCCTTACCTGGGCGACGCTTTGGAGTACCTGGAAAAGACGCCGGGCGCCGCACCGTATCTGAAGCATATCCACGTGTTCAACCCGGCCGCATTCGTGAGCCGAGGCTTGCCGGTCGGCGACGTGCCCAGCATGAAGCGCGATATCCCGGCGGTGGTCCGGCGCATCAGCGAAGACCTCTTTCTCGATGATCTGGAGGCGCACGAGGCGCGCATGACCGCGGACGTGCCCGCCGATTTCGATGTTTCGCACTACGAGCAACGCGTCGTTCGCTAAGCCGCGTGGCAGCGCCATTCCCTTAATTCCGTCCCCATTCGCCGGCCATCATGAACGCACAAGTCATCGCAGACGACAACCCGATCCGTATCGCGCCGCTTTCGGCCCATATTGGCGCCGAAATCAGCGGTGTCGATCTTTCGCGGCCTTTGCCGCAGCCGCAGATCGACGCCATTCGCGCCGCGCTGCTCAAGTGGCGCGTGGTGTTTTTCCGCGAGCAGTTTCTGAGCCACGAGCAGCAGGTGGCGTTTTCGGCGCAATTCGGTGAGTTGACGGTGGGGCACCCGGTTTTCGGCCATGTCGAAGGGCATCCCCAGATCTATTCGATCGCCAAGTTTCGCAAGGCCACGCGCTTCGAAGGCGCGCCGCTGCTGCGGCCGTGGACGGGCTGGCATACCGACGTGACCGCCGCCGTGAATCCGCCGTTCGCCTCCATCCTGCGCGGCGTGACCATTCCGCCCTATGGCGGCGACACACAGTGGACCAACCTCGTCGTCGCCTACGAGAAACTGTCGGCGCCGCTGCGCGCCTTCGTCGACGGCTTGCGCGGCGTGCATCGCTTCGCGCCGCCCGCGGGTTCGAGCGGCACCGGCGCCTTCGAGCAGGCCGTGAAGGACCAGACGCTCGTGAGCGAGCACCCGCTCGTGCGCGTGCATCCGGAAACGGGCGAGCGTGCGCTTTACGTGAGCCCCGGCTTCCTCAAGCAGATTGTCGGCCTCGCGCCGCGCGAGAGCCAGGTGCTGCTCGAACTGGTTTGGGAGCACGTCACGCGGCCCGAATTCACGGTGCGGTTCAAGTGGGAACCGGGCAGCGTCGCGTTCTGGGACAACCGCTCGACCGCGCATCTCGCGCCCACCGACATCTTCGATCTCGACTTCGACCGTCAGCTATACCGCACGACGCTCGTGGGCGACGTGCCCGTCGGCCCCGATGGCAAGCCCTCGGTTGCGATCCAGGGCTCGCCCGTGGGCGCGGCCGCCGCTATCGCGCTCAACTGAGCGGTACAACGCGCAAACCCGATAGCGATTAAAGATCGGGCAACGCCGCTGCGTTGCCCGACTGCGCAAGCTCGGCCTCTTCGCTCGGAGAGCGCCCGAAATGCCTGCGATATTCGCGGCTGAACTGCGACGCACTGTCGTAACCCACGTCGGTCCCCACTTCACCCACGCGCGCCGCGCCCGCGAGGATGCGCCGCCGCGCCTCTTCCAGTCTGATTTCGCGCCGGTATTCGAGCGGCGTCATCGCCGTGATCGCCTTGAAATGGCGATGCAGCGAGGTCGCGCTCATGCCGACGCGCGACGCCAGGTCATCGATACGAAACGGCAGGTGGTAATGGTCGCGCAGCCAACGGGTTGCGCGGTCGATCTGCGTCAGGCTGGGATCGCTCGCGAGGCCGGCGAGGACAGGACCGAACGCGCCTTGCAGGAGGCGGTAAATGATCTCGCGCTCGATCATGGGCGCGAGCACGGCGGCGTCCTGCGGCCGGTCGAGTATGCCCAGCAAGCGGGTGACCGGGTCGATGAGATTTTGCTCCAGCGCACCGGTGACGAGCCCGCACGCGCCGCCTTGTGGCGCGGGCCGCGCGGGCATGGTCGACCAGACCTCGGCCACGCGCAGGCGTTCGAGCGTCAACGTCACCGCAAGGTGCGGTTTGTCGGGGCGCGCTTCGGTCACGCTGGCCGTGACGGGCAGATCGGCGGTGGCGACGAGGCACTGCGACGGCCCCGCGTCGTGAACCGTGCGCCCGAGCATCACGCGCTTGCGCCCCTGAAGCACCACGCAAAGGCGGGGCTCGTAGAGGCTGCGCACGGGCTTCGTGGGCTGCGCACAGTTAAAGAGGGTGACGTTGGGTAACGACGTCGCCTTGCGCGGCTGATGGCAGTGCCGCAGCACTAGCCGCTGAAGCGCCGATTGCGGGTTGGCTGGCATGGCGTATCGGCCTCGAAGTGGGGTTGCGCGCGGCGTGCAGCCAGGCGCGTTGGCAGGATCGTGCAAGACATGGATCGTAACGGACTAACGCGCCATCGCGCCGCCGCGCCATCATGGCACCCACATTCTGTGCAAAACGAGGACGCAACGATGGCAGCATTACCTGAAGATTCCGTATGGTTCGTGACCGGCAGTTCATCGGGCCTGGGCCGGGAGATCGCCGCATTGGCGCTCGCGCGCGGCTGGCGCGTCGTGCTGGCGGCACGCAATCCCGAAGACATGGCGAGCCTTGCCGACGAGTATCCCGATACCGCCATGACGACTCGCCTGGACGTGACCGATGCGGCGTCGATCGCCGAGGCGGTGAGCGCCGCGCAGGCAAGATTCGGCCGCCTGGACGTGCTGGTGAACGCGGCGGGCTATGGCTATCTCGCGGCCATCGAGGAAGGCGAGGAGCATGACATACGCGCGCAGTTTGAAACCAACGTGTTCGGGCTGCTGGCCGTCACACGGGCCGTGCTGCCCGGCATGCGGGCGCGGCGTCGCGGTCATGTCGTGAACTTTTCTTCGCTCGGCGGTCTCGTCGCATTCGCGGCCACGGGCTACTATCACGCGACGAAATTCGCCGTCGAAGCGCTGTCCGAATCGCTGGCGCACGAAGTGGGGCCGCTTGGCATCGGCGTCACGATTGTCGAGCCGGGCGCGTTTCGCACGCAATGGGCGGGTCGTTCGATGATCGCCTCCGGAACGGTGATCGACGATTACGCGCCCACGGCCGGCAAGCGCCGCGAGGCGACAAGAGCGGTCTCGGGGCATCAGCCGGGCGATCCGGCCAGGGCGGCCGCAGCGGTGATCGCCGCGCTGGAATCGGATGCGCCGCCGCTGCGGCTCCTGCTCGGCAAATCGGCGCTCGACGTCGCGCTCAAGCGCCTCGACGCCCTGCGCGCGAATTTCGAGGCGTGGCGCGAACTCACGGAAGGGACCGACTTTCCCGCCGCTTGATTTGGCCACTGAATGGGCCGCGGAGTGGGCCTCTGAAGCGCGGGCGTTCACGTCGCCTTGGCCACCCGGCGCGCCGCCGCATCGCGCCGGGGCGGTGCGCTGAATAATCGTCCGTACTCCCGACTGAATTGCGAAGGGCTTTCGTAGCCGACACGAAAGCCCGCTTCGGCCGCGCCGAGTCCTTCGGCCAGCATCAGGCGGCGCGCTTCCTGCAAGCGGATCTGCGTGCGAAAGCGCAGCGGGCTCATGTGCGTCGCGGCCTTGAACTGCGCATGAAACGTCGAGACGCTCATGTCGGCGATGCCGGCCAGATCGTCGATGGCGAAATCTTCCCGGTAATGGCGCCGGATATAGGCCACGGCTTTCTGTATCCGCCTGATGCGTCCTGTCTGGTACACGATCTGGCGCAGCATGCCGGCTTGCGGCCCGCGCAACAGACGGTAAAGAATTTCGCGTTCGATCAGCGGCGCGAGCGCGCGCACGTCCTCGGGCGTATCGAGCAGATGGAGGAGGCGCGCGGCCGCGTCGATGAGTGGCGGCGTGGCCGTTCCCACCGCGATGGCGGGCGAGGCGCGCCCGGCGTCGTGCGGCGCGTGCGGCTCGTCGTGAATGAGCACGTCGGCGAGCGTTTCGCGGTTCAGCGGCAAGCGCACGCTGAGATACGGCGCGCCCGCGCTCGCCTCGACCACGGCGCCGATCACCGGCAGGTCGAGCCCGACGACCAGATAGTGCGCGGGATCGTATTGATACTCGCGGCCGCCGACGCTCGCGCGCTTGCGTCCTTGCGCAACGATGCAGCACGAGGGTTCGTAAAGCGTATGAACCGGCTCGGTTGCCGCCGACGCGCGCAGCAGGCCGACGCCCTCGATGGCGGTGTCGAGCGAGCCGTCCACGGGCGCATGGCGCGCGATCAGGTTCGCGAGATCGTCGATATTTTCCATGGGGCGAGTGTCGCATGGCAAGGCGCGTTGCGCATGAGCGCTCGCGCGGTTTCAGAGAATCGTGCAAGAAACTCGGAGGACCAGGCTAACGGTCGGACGTGCGCTCGCGCGATCCTGTCGGCTCATCCAGAACGAATCGGGAACCTGAAATGAATAGCGAGAACATCGAAACGAAAGTGGTGCTGATTACCGGCGCGAGCAGCGGCATTGGCGCGGAAACGGCGCGCTATCTGGGCGCGCGCGGCGCGCGGCTGCTGCTGGGCGCTCGCCGCACGCAGCGGCTTGCCGCGCTCTGCGAAGACATTCGTTCGAGCGGCGGGACGGCGGCCTGGCGCGCGCTCGACGTGACGCGCCGCGAGGACAACGTCGCGTTCGTGGAAGCGGCGCTGGCGGAGTATGGGCAAGTGGACGTGATCGTCAACAACGCGGGCGTCATGCCGCTTTCGCCCATGAATGCGCTCAAGGTCGACGAGTGGGACCGCATGGTCGACGTCAACATCAAGGGCGTGTTGTATGGCGTGGCGGCGGTGTTGCCGGTGATGAACCGCCAGGGCTTCGGGCAGATCGTGAATGTGTCGTCCATCGGCGGGCTGCGGGTGTCGCCCACGGCGGCCGTCTACTGTGCGACGAAATACGCGGTGCGGGCGATCTCCGACGGTCTGCGCCAGGAGAACGACAAGCTGCGCGTGACGAGCATTTGCCCCGGCGTGGTCACGTCCGAGCTTGCCGACACCATCACGGACCCGGCCACCGCCGCGGCGATGGCCGCGTACCGCAGTATCGCGCTGGACCCGCGGGCCATCGCGGCGGCCATCGCCTACGCCATTTCGCAACCGGCCGACGTCGATGTGAACGAGATCGTGGTGCGCCCCACCGCGACGGTGGGCGGCTGAAGCGAGGGTGGCTGCCGCGGCCTGATCAGTTTCGGTACGACGAATCTCGTCGGTCAAGAAAGCGAAGCATGGCGGGCCACTCCATTTCTCCGTACGGGCGCCGTGTGGATGGCTTGTACAAGTAGTTGGTCTTCTCGATGACCTCGTCGGTTGGAAGATGCAGCTCGGCCTGGCAGGACATGGCGTCGACTTGCGCGCGGCACGCATTCTCGAACCAGTAAGCGGCATTGAACGCCTGAGGAATGGATGCGCTGGCAACGAGCAGTCCGTGGTTGCGCAGCAACATCACTTCGGCGTTGCCGAGGTCCCGGGCAAGCGATTCGCGTTCCTCAAGATCGACAGCGACGCCTTGATAGTCGTGATAGGCAACGGTGCCGAATCGCATGGCCGTTTGCGTGAGAGGCAGCAGGCCGCATTTGAGCGCGCCAATGGCCATGCTCGCGCGGCTATGCGTGTGGATGACACACGTCACGTCCGGCCGGGCCGCGTGCACGGCGCTATGAATGACGTATCCGGCCCGGTTCGCACCATACGTGCCTTCCAGAGGATTGAGCAGCTCGTTGCCTTCCAGGTCGATCGCGATCAGGCTCGATGCCGTGATTTCTTCATACAGGTAGCCATATGGATTGATGAGGAGGCGTTCCTCCTCGCCGGGTACGCGAGCGGTAATGTGGTTGTAGATCAGGTCGCTCAAGCCGAAATGCGGCATCAACCGATAGCATGCGGCAAGGTTCACGCGCGTGGTCCACTCTTCGTCGGATACGAGGTCGCGGACTTTCGAGAGTTTGTCTGTCTTGGTCAACATGGGGGCGTTCCTGAAGCGAAAGAGAAGAATCGGATCTCAAGAAAACTGGTAGAGCTTGGCAGGGTTATCCACCAGCACCTTCTGCTGGACCGCTGGATCGGGCGCCCAGCGCATGAAGGCATCGAGCAATTCGCCGTCGTCGGGAATCGTGCCCTCGAATGAGGGATGCGGCCAGTCCGTGCCCCAGACGCACCGCTGCGGCGCGTACGCGATCAGGTTGGCTGCGATGTCGTCGACGTCTTCGAAGGGATACCCGGCGGCGGACGAACGGTACGCGCATACCTTGAGCCACACGCGGCCGCTGTCCAGGAGGGAGCGCAACGCGTCGTAAGCGGGGTGCTTCACGCCCCAGGTGCAAGGAACGTGGCCGAGGTGGTCGATCACGACTTCGGTTGGAAGTGCCTGGAGCGTCGGCGCGATCTCGGGCAATGCTGCGCCGTTGAGGAACACTTGCGTGTGCCATCCGAGCGGCGCGATCCGTTTGGCGAGCGCGCTCAAATGCGCGACCGGCGGCCCGCCCGGTGTGACCAGGTTGACGCGGACGCCGCGCACGCCCGCGTCGTGCATCCTCTTCAACTCGGCGTCGCTGATCGACGGATCGACGACCGCGACGCCACGGGCCCGCTTTTGCCCGAAGTGTTCGAGCGCGGCAAGCGTGCAGCGGTTGTCCGTGCCATAAACGCTTGCCTGGACGATGACGACCCGCCCTGTACCGAGAATGTCCTGCACGGCCTCGTATTGCGCGATCGACGCTTCGGGCGGCGTATAGGCTCGGCTCGGGCTCAGCGGAAACCGGGCGTGGGGGCCAATGATGTGAATGTGACAGTCGCAGGCGTTCGCGGGTGCCTTTTTCAGCGGATGGCGGATCGACTGCCTTGCGGGCTGGCAGAGTGGTGGAGCAGTTGTTGCGGCATGCATCGCGATAGAACTCCTTGCAATGTGCGAAGGGTGGGCGGAGCACGATCAGGCCGTGTACCCTCTCGTGGCGTCGTTGTCCGTCTCGGGTGAACCAGCGGCTTCGTCCTCGGGCAAACTGCGGCCCAGTGTTTCCGGCAGCGTGAGGATGGCGAGAACCATGACCGCGTAAGCGCCGACGCCAAATATGGCGATGGCGTTCGCCAGCCCGACCTCGCTCGTGAGTTTGCCGACCAGCGCCGGGAATAGCGCGCCGATACCGCGGCCGAAGTTGTAGCAAAACCCTTGCCCCGTGGCGCGGACACGCGTGGGGAAGAGTTCGGTCATGAACGGCCCCATCGGCGAGAACATCATGAAAGCGCACAGTCCGAGCGGGAACCCCAGAAACAGCATGGTTTCGTTGCCGAAGGGCACCAGCATGTAGAGGGCGAGCAGAATCGCGGCGCCCACCGCGCTGACGAAGAAGGTCTTCTTGCGGCCAATGAGGTCGGCGAGATAGGCGCCCAGCACAAACCCGACGAATGCGCCGGCGATCATGACGAAGGTATAGCCAGTAGTGCCAATGACCGAGAGGCCGCGCGTTGTTTTAAGGTAAGTCGGCAGCCAGATCAGGAATGTGTACGACCCGCCGATCGAACCTGTTGCCAGCGCCGACACGCGCAACGTGGTTGTCAGGTACTCGGGACGGAAGATCGCGAGCAGACCCGACGATTCAGCATGTTCTTTCCGGTTGCGCTGCTGCCCGAGATAAAGGTGCGACTCGGGAACGTGGCGCCGAACCCAAAAGACCAGCAAAGCAGGCGCGAGGCCGATCCAGAACAGCGCGCGCCACGCGATCGCTTCGGGCATGATCGAGAAGAACAAGCCGAACAGCAGCGCCGCGAGCCCCCAGCCTACCGCCCAGCCGCTCTGCACGATGCCCACGCTGCGGCCGCGATACTCCTTTCGAACGACTTCGCCAATCAGGACCGCGCCGGTCGCCCATTCGCCGCCAAATCCAAAACCCTGTAGCGCGCGACAGATGAAGAGTTGCTCGTAGTTCTGGGCAAAGCCGCTCAGAAACGTGAACAACGCGTACCAGAAAATCGTCACCTGCAATACGCGGACTCTTCCGAATCGATCAGCGGCGAAGCCCGAAAGCCATCCTCCCACCGCGGAGAGCAGCAGCGTGACGGTACCCAGCACGCCCGCCTGTGACGTATTGATATGCCACGTCAGCATGAGGGTCGGTATGACGAAACTGAAGATCTGGACGTCCAGCGCATCCAGCGTCCAGCCAAGGAAGCAGCCCGTCATCGTGCTTCGCTCAGTCTTGTTGAGATGCTTTATCCACATGCCTGTCTCCATTGCCGTGCGCTTTTGGCAGCGCTTTTTTTAAGGAACCTGGCGCGAACGCGATCAGGCGCGCGCAGGCCGCGCGTACCAGGTGGAGGAAGCTCCGGGTGCAGTCGATTCGTCAGTACACGCTAAATTGATGATACGGATTTTCCTCGGCCGCAACTTTCGCCGCCGAGGAATAGTTCACGGGTTGAAATTCGTTGCCTTACGCCGGCGTTTCGCCGTGGGTGTGCATTGCGCTGCACGATGGGCGATGGCGTGCGGGGGCGATGCGGCGCGTTGAGGTAGCGAGCGTACTGGCGAGAAGGATTGCTGCAATGCGATCAGCAGGCGCAGTTTCTGCGCCGTGCTTTCATGTTTCGAGAACCGCCGATTCAATCTCCAGCGCGTCGGCGACGCGGCGCAGCTTCAAGCGGAGTTCGTCAACGCTCGACTCGGGAAACTGCTCCGGCTTGCCCGTGATGACGAAGGCCGCAAATGTCTCGCCTGCACGATTGCGCACGGGCAGTGCATACGCGAATGAATGGGGCACGAGGTCGCCGAGATTGAGGCCCATGCCATATTGAGCGGAGCGCTCTCTCATTCGCTTGAGGCCGTTGAGCCGGCCGTGGCCATGCCGCTTGATTTCCTGCTCGGTGTTTTCAGCGACGATGCGGCTGGCTTCGCGCTCCGGCAACGTCAGCAGGATGGCAAGCCCGCCGGCCGAGGTGATCAATGGCCTGCGGGTGCCCGGATGCATCATGGTTCCCGTATGAAGCGCGCTGCCCTCGCGCACCGCGCACACGAAATCGTCACCGCTTCTCAGGAGCAGCATGGCAACGCAATTCATTTCGTGTGCGAACACGCGAAGTATGGTTTCCGCGCTGCGCTGAAACTGGGCGTGCTCGGGCAGGGCGAGTCCGAGTTCGAACAGCAATGGGCCCGGCAGATAGTGACGGTCATCATGGCGCTGCCGCACCAGCCGCTCGTCGACGAGGCGTGTCAATACGCGGTGCACGGTGGCCCGGTCCTCCTCGCATGCGTGGGCCAGGTCGCTGAGGCGCCATCCGATGCCTGGCCGGCTGGCGACCATGCGCATCACCTTGATGCTGCGCGAAAGACTGCGTGTGCCCGGCCGTTCCTGGGGCGCGCGAACCTGCTGCGCTTCGTTAGAGGGCGAGCCGCGAGACTCGGTCACCGCGCTGGCCACGCCGGTGGTGTGTGGATTCGCGACCTCGCGCATGACAGGACTCCAGGTTGGGGCGGGCTGTTGCTCCCCATGGCGCGGAGCGGTACAGCGTTTTATACGGGCTTGCCGGGCTTGTTGATCCGTATATGCATACGAGTCGTGGAAAGTACCAGGAGCGATGTGCGCCCGGAAAGCCCTGTTCCACGCCCTGGCGGGACGTTATTTCATTCACCCCGATCTTAGGGTTTCCATCAGGTCCCGCACGCAGCCAGGCATGCCGTCGAGTTCGCGCACGAGCAGGCTGCGCTCGCGTATCGCCCACGGCTCTTCGAGCGGTACGGTAACGAGCCGCATCGTTTTGCGGTGCCGCACAGCGGCGGACTCCGGAATAATGCCGATGCCGACACCCGATTCGATCATCCGGCAGATTGCCTCATAGCTGGCAAGCTGAATACGCATGGGCAATGTCCGGCCGAGGTTCTCCACGTGTGACGCGACAAGATCGAACAGCGTGCTGCCTTCACGATAGGTGATGTGAGGATAGTCGAGGGTCTCGGCGAGCGTGACGGAGGGCTTTGCCGCGAGCTTGTGGCCCTCGGGCAAGGCCAGCAGAAGCCGGTCGGTGCTGTGGTGAATGACTTCGAGCCCCTGAGCTTCCACTGGACCTGCGATCAGGCCGATGTCCGCCGAGCCATCGAGCACGCCTCTGACGATTTCGCGCGACAGCCGCTCCTGAAGATCCACGGTGACCGCGGGGCGGGTGGCCAGGAATTGCGCCAGCACCTCCGGCAGATGCTCCGTTACCGCGGTGGTGTTGGCAAAGATGCGAACGTGGCCAAAGAAGCCGCTCCCATACTCCGCGAATTCGCTCTTCACATAGTCGACCTGACGCAGGATCACTCTCGCGTGCGTCAAGAGTTTCTCGCCGGCGGGCGTGAGTGTCACGCCCCGGCTGTCGCGATAGAGCAGCCGGGCGCCAAGCTGGTTCTCCAGCGCCTTGATGCGCGCGCTGGTCGCGGCCGGCGACAGGTTGGCGCGCCGGGCGCCCTGGGTGACGCTCGACGACTCCGCTACGTGAATGAATACACGGATATCCGCGAGATCAAAGTGCATGCCGGATTGTTCCTGTTGCACGACGAGGGGCGCCCGACGGGCCGCTGCCTCGCGCGTCTGTGTCGGGCGGCGAGAGCTTGAGCGACGGCGGCAGTTCGCGAGCGTTCGGCTCAGCCGAATCCGGGTCCCCAAAAAGCAAGATTCGCCGAACGCGCGGCCAATAGTAGCATCATCGAACGCTCAACAACAACGCGATAAACGACAACGGCGGCGGCCAGGGCGTGGGTTGGAGCGGGTATCGCGAGGGCCCGGGAGAAGGTGCCGGAGCCGCCCATCATTACTTCACAGTACTAATGAGTTTGAAACGATCAATGGTGAATTCACGCATGAAAATCATCGATTCGGATGTTCACCCGTGGGTGCCGGGCGATATCGACGGCCTCAAACCTTATATGAGCAAGCACTGGCAGATGAAGTTCGAAGGCAAGCGCGCGACGCTGCCCGACCATCCGCTTCGTCCGCCGCTGGCGGGCGCGACCTCGATCCGCCGTGACGCCACGACACCGGCTGGCGGCATCGGCGGCTCCGACCCGCACTTCCTGCGCGAGGACCACCTGGACAAGCTCGACATCGAATATGCCGTGCTGTCGTCGATCCAGGCGGGCAAGCTCGTCTCGCTGCCGAACGCGGGTGAAGCCGTTGTCCTCGCGCGCGCCTTCAACGATTACTTCATCGACAAATGGCTGGACGTGGACAGCCGCTACCGCCTTGCCATGTGCGTGGCGGCGCATGACCCGCACGAGGCCGCGAAGGAGATTCGCCGCATTGGCGGCAGGGAAGAGATCGTGGCGGTGTACTTGCCGCTCGTGAACATCCTGATGGGCAACACGCACTATTTCCCCATCTACGAGGCCGCCGAAGAACTGGGCCTGCCGATCTTTCTCCACCCCACGGGTACGGAAGGCGCGTTTCAGACCAGCGTGGCGTTCGCGGGCGGCGTGCCCAGCAGCTTATCGAGCGGCATTCCTGTTTCCCGCAAATCGCAATGGGAAACATCGCCAGCCTCTTGTTTGAAGGCGTATTCGTGCGCTTTCCAAAGCTGATGATTCTCGCCGCCGAATTCGGCTTCGGGTGGGTGCCGCATATGCTCTGGCGCTTCGATCAGAACTGGCGCCAGTTCCGCCGCGAAGTGCCCTGGCTCGAAAAGGAACCGAGTACTTACGTGCTGGACCACGTTCGCTTCACCAGCCAGCCGCTGGAGGAGCCCGAAAAAGACGAGTACCTGACGCAGATTCTTGAAATGGTGCATGCCGAACGCACGATCCTCTTCAGCACCGACTACCCGCACTGGGACACGGACTATCCGCAGACCACCTTCCAGCGTTTGCCCGCGGCCATGAAGCAGCGCATTTTCCATGACAACGCGGCCGAGTTGTTCAACCTGAAATCGCACTGCGCATTGGGAGCCACACATGGAGCATAACGTCGGCCGTCTGGACGAACTGCCGGAAAACGACGCGTTGACGCTCGACGTGGACGGCAGACCCGTGGGTGTATTCAAGGTCGGTCACAAGGTGTACGCCGTGAGGAACCTGTGCCCGCACAAGCGGGCGCCGCTGGCGCGAGGCACCGTTGAAGGCACGATGCTGCCCACCGCGTGCGCAGGCGAATACCGCTTTGGCATGGAAGGTCAGGTGCTCAAGTGCCCGTGGCATGGCTGGGAACTCAACATCGAAACGGGCCAGTGCCTGTTTGGCGTGAGCGACAGCCGCGTCAAGACCTACCGGGTCTCCGTGCGGGACGGGGACGTGTACGTGGACATTTGAAAATTCCTTGAGAACCGCTCGAAATTATTGGGAAGCGATATGAACGAAGCAAAGCGAAGCGAGAAATTCGAACGAGGACTGGCAACGCGGCGTGCGGTGCTCGGCGACGAATACGTGGCGAAGGCGCTTGACAGCGCGACGGAATACAACTGGCCGATGCAGCAGCTCGTCACCGAATATTGCTGGGACGAAATCTGGAATCGCCCCGGGCTGAGCCGCCGGGATCGTTCGCTGCTCAATCTCGGCATGATCTCGGCGCTCGGCCGCATGACCGAACTGAAAGCGCATGTGCGAGGCGCGATCAATAACGGGTGGACCCGCGAAGAACTGCGGGAGGTGTTCATGCAGGTCATGGTGTATTGCGGTGTGCCGGCGGCGGTCGACAGCTTTCGGATAGTGCAGGAGGTGATCGCAGACATGGAAAGCGCCGGGAAATCATGAGGAGACCGAACGGAGGTGTCGTCATCGTCGGGGCGGGGCAGGCGGGTGTATCTTGTGCGTTCAAGCTGCGGGCGCTTGGCTACGCTGGCGAGATCACGATAGCCGGTGGCGAACCGCATTTGCCCTATCACCGGCCGCCGTTGTCGAAGAAATATCTGAGCGGAGACGGGGACGCAGCGCGCCTGCTGATCAAAAGCCGTGACCTTTACGAGAGCGAGCGCATACGGTTGCGGGTGGATTGCCCCGTCGTCGCGATCCACCGCGAGGAGAAACACGTCGAGTTGGCCGACGGCGGGGTGCTCGGCTATGACCATCTGATACTCGCAACGGGTGCGCGCCCTCGGTGCTTGCCCGTGGTTCATGGCGCGAGGGCGCCGAAAGTCCACCTGTTTCGCACGCTTGCCGATGCAGAGGCACTGCGCGAGAGCCTGGTGCGAGACCGGCACCTGCTCGTGGTGGGCGGCGGCTTTATCGGGCTCGAAACGGCGGCGGTGGCGAGGAATCTCGGCATGCGGGTTACCGTCATCGAGCGCGACCAGCGAATTCTCTCACGCGTGGCTTGCGCGGAAACCGCCGCATATTTCAGGGCGCTGCATGAGGACAATGGTGTGCGTGTGCACGAAGGCGTGGCGTTGACGCGGCTGGAGCAGGGCGAGAACGGGACGATTGCCGCGCGCCTGTCCAATGGCGTTTCGATCGAGCCGGACGTCGTGGTGGCGGGCATCGGCGTGGTGCCCGAAACGGGTCTCGCCGGGCAGGCGCACTTGCTGGTGGACAACGGCATCGTGGTTGACGGATCGGGACGCACGAGCGATCCCTTCATCTATGCGGCTGGCGACTGCGCGCGCTTTCCGTATCGGGGCCAGCGGGTACGGCTCGAGTCCGTTCAAAACGCGGTTGATATGGCCGAAGCCGTGGCGCGTGCGATCGTTGGCGAGAGCGTTGAATATCGGCCGGTTCCGTGGTTCTGGTCCGATCAGTATTCGACCCGGCTGCAAATCGCCGGCCTGAATCTCGGCTACACGCACGTGGCCGTGCGCAAGGCACAGGGGGCGGCGCGCTCCGTCTGGTACTACGAGGGCCCTCGCTTGCTGGCGGTGGACGCCATCAACGACACGAAAGCCTTCATGAGCGCGAAGCGGTGGCTGGAAGCCGGGTGGAGCCCCGTTGCGCACGAAATCGAAAATCCGAACGTGGCGTTGGCCGATGTTTCGTTGTCGGGACAAAGCGCATTGATCAATTGAAGCGGGAGCAACGTGATGCCCACCATCATTTTTATCGAGCCAGGCGGCAAGCAACGCGAAGTGAGCGCGGAGGCGGGCCAATCCGTCATGGAGGCCGCGGTCCAGAACGGCGTGAGAGGCATAGACGCGGATTGCGGCGGCGCATGCACTTGCGCCACCTGCCACGGGTATGTCGACGAAGCGTGGCGTGATCGGATCGCGCCTGCCGAAGCAGTCGAAGTCGACCTGCTCGACTTCGCATACATGCGCGCCGAGGGATCGCGGCTCACCTGTCAACTCAAGGTCTGCGACGGCATGGACGGTCTGTTGATCCGGCTGCCGGAATCGCAGGGCTGAAAAGCGGATCCATACAACGTGTCAGGGGCAATCATGAAGCAGCGTATTGCAGTTGTGGGGCTGGGGCAAATGGGCGGGCGCATCGCCGGAAGGCTGCTGGATACGGGCCACCGTATCGGCGTTTTCGACACCGATGGGAGCCGGGCACAAGCGCTGGCCGCACGCGGCGCGACGCCCTACGCCAACCTTCGAAGTCTCGGTTCGGAACATGACGTTGTCCTGACTGTTCTTCCCGATGCCGACATCGTCAGGCGTGTCGTGCTGGACGAAGGCGGGCTGGCAAGTGGCATGACCCGCAGCAGCCTCCTGATCGATGTGACGACTTCGGTGCCGTCAGTCACGAAAGAGATCGCCGGTGCGCTCGCGCAGCGCGGCATCCTCATGCTCGATGCGCCGGTGAGCGGCGGCGTGCAAAAGGCCGAGACCGGCGCCCTCACGATCATGGCCGGAGGCGACGCGGGGGTGCTGCGGCAGGCCATGCCGGTCTTGCAGGCGATTGGCGCGCAGGTGTTTCACATGGGCGCCATTGGGGCGGGCCACACCGCCAAGGCGCTGAATAATCTCATCACGGCGACGACGCTCGCCATCACGTCCGAGGCGATGGCGCTGGGCGTGAAGCTGGGCGTAGACGCGCAAACGCTGCTCGACGTCATTAACGCAGGTAGCGGGCGCAGCGCCGCGAGCGAAACCAAGTTCCCCCAGCAGATTCTTTCCAGAAAGTTCGAACCGGGCTTTTCGATGGCGCTCATGCTCAAGGACGTGGGCATCGCGCTTGCCATGGCGCGCGACGCGCATGCGCCCGCGCATGTCGGGGCGGCCGTTCATGCGCTTTGGAAGCACGGGGTCGATCAAGGTCGTGGCGGCATGGATCATTCAGCGATCGCCCTGGTCGTCGAGGAGATGGCCGGCGTGCAGATCGGCGCCGATTCGGCTCGCGCAAGCGCATGAGCAACCGGTCACTGCCTTTGGAGGGCGCGGACGCTGCTGTACGTGCGCCATGCAACAACGCTCGCGCCAGCGCGTGGCTACGCCGCTCGCTACGCGCGCGCACGCGCTGGTTCTCCTTGCGCGGCGCGGGCGCCCTGGTCGCGGTTGGCTATATGGACCCCGGGAACTGGGCCACGGCGCTGGGAGGCGGGGCGAAATACGGTTATCAATTGCTGAGCGTCGTATTCGCGTCGAGTTTGATGGGCTTGCTGCTGCAATGGCTGGCTTCGAAAGTCGGCGTGGTAACCGGGAAAGATCTCGCGCAGTTGTGCCGCGAGCGCTACAGTCCGCGCTTAACGATCATGCTTTGGCTCGGCTGCGAGATTGCGATCATCGCGTGCGACGTTGCGGAGGTCGTCGGCAGCGCGGTCGCGTTGCAGCTATTGCTGGGCGTATCGCTTTCGGCTGGCGTGATGCTTTCCGCCATCGGGACCTTTGCGATGCTCTCACTTCAGCGTCGTGGCCGCGCGCCATTGCAAACCGCCGTCACCGCGCTGATTTTCTTTGTGGCGTGCTGCTTCGTGATCGAACTGGCGCTGGCGAGCCCGTCATGGCATCGCGCGGTGGCCGGGCTCGTGCCGCCGGCCGCGCTGCTGCGCGATCCCGGCATGCTGTGGCTGGCCGCCGGCATGTTGGGCGCGACGGTGATGCCGCACAACCTCTACCTCCACTCCGCGCTCGTGAAAAATCACGCCCTCGGGCGCGATGACCGCCTGGTCTCGAAGGCCATCAAAGCCGTCAATGCCGACACGCTGATTTCCCTCAGCCTCGCCTTTCTCGTGAATGCCGCGCTGTTGATCGTGGCCGCGGCCGTGTTCCACGCGAGCGGCCATGACGAAGTCAGCGACCTGGCCGAGGCCCATCGCCTGATTGCGCCGCTTGTCGGCAGCCACTGGGCAAGCCTTGTTTTCGCGGCCGCGCTGCTGGCGTGCGGACTGAACGCGACGGTCACCGGTACGCTGGCCGGACAGGCGGTGATGGAAGGCTTCCTGCAATTGAGAAGCGCGCCGTGGGCGCGTGCGCTGCTGACCCGAACGCTCGCGATCGGTCCCGCACTGCTCGCCGTGAGCGCGTTTGGCGAGCAAGGGTCGAATCAACTGCTCATTGCCAGTCAGGTCGTGTTGAGTATTCAGCTGCCGTTTGCCGTCGTTCCGCTCGTGCGCTTTGCCGCCGACGCGGGCCTCATGGGGGCATTCCGCGTCAAGCGCATTCCGCTTGCCCTTGCGTGGGCGTGCGTTGCGATCGTCGTCGCATTGAATCTGGTGCTGGTTTGGCAGGTCGTGACGGACAGCCCGGCGCAAAGCCTGTTTTGATGCGGGGTTGAGAAGGCCGCTCGCACGCGTGTCGCGCTGCAACATGCAAGAGCCGCGCATTGACCAGGTAATCCACCAGGTATCGAAACTTTGGGACTTCCAGCGAGTTGTGCCTATACTGAATTCGAAATAGCAAATTACTTTTCGCCATTTCGAAAAAATGAAGCCTACCGACCGAGCATTGGGAATTTTTGAAGCCTTCGAGGCCGAGGGGCGGCCCATGACATTGAGCGAGCTCTCGCAGGCAGCGGGGCTGCCGGTCAGCACCAGTCACGGCATCGTGCGTGTGCTGATGGAGCGCGGCTACCTCTACCTCACGAGCCGCCGAAAGGACCTCTTTCCCACGCGCCGCCTGTATGACATGGCGGAAAAGATCATGGCGCACGATCCCTATCTGGAGCGGCTGGAGCCCTTTCTGGAAACGCTGCGCGACGCGACTCAGGAAACCGTTATCGTCGGCAAGCGCCAGCACGACGAGATTGTTTATCTGCGCGTGCTCGAAGGGCCGCAAACCATTCGCTACAGCTCGGCGGCGGGCGCGCTGAAGCCATTGCATTCGACATCGATAGGCAAGGCCATGCTGAGCCGTGTGGCGCCCGAGGAACTGCGCCGCCAGCTCGCGCAAGCGCCGTTGCCCGCCGTCACGGATCACACCCTGACTTCGCATGAGGCCCTGTTCGAGGAAATCGCTCAGGCGCGCGAGCACGGCTACTTCGTGACGCGCGGCGAAAGTGTGAGCGACGTCTACGCGGTTGCGGTTCCCGTGAACGTGAATCGCGACGTGCTCGGCATTGCGGTGGCCGGGCCGCGCCATCGCATGGAAGGCGTCATCGAGCGCGTTGCGGGGCTTCTGCTCGACGTACAGCGCGATATCGAGCGAGGCAACCCATGAGTGGGGCGCTTCATGGTGAGCACGCAATCAGGGAGCAACGCCGATGAGCGATGCCGAACGCCTGGTTGTCAGCCACACGCGCGACGGCGTCCTGTACGTGACGATCAATCGCGCGGAAAAGCGCAACGCGTTGAGCCGGGCGACACTGGCGGCATTGCGCGAAACGTTTGCGCACGCGGCGCGCGACGAAGCGTTGCATGCGGTGGTGCTCTCGGGCGCGGGCGATCGTTCGTTCGCGGCGGGCGGCGACTTGCGCGAATTCGACACGCTGCGCAGCGAGGCCGATGCGATCGCGCTGTTCGACCACGCCGCCGCCACGCTCGACGCCATTCGCGCCACGCCCGTGCCGGTGATCGCCGCGCTCAACGGCAGCGCGCTCGGCGGCGGGGCGGAACTGGCCATGGCCTGCGACTACCGCGTGGCCGCGCCGCACGCCGCGATCGGTTTTATCCAGGCCACGCTTGCGATCACCACGGGTTTCAGCGGCGCGGCCGATCTTTTCGCACTGCTTGGCGCTTCGCGCGCCATGCGCGTGCTGGCCGCCGCGCAGGCGATGGAGCCGCGCGAGGCGCAAGCGCTCGGGCTGATCGACGAGGTCTGCGGCGACACACAGCCGCTCGACGCGCTCGTGGCGAGCTTCGTCGCGCCCTTCACCGCGCGCCCGCCGCACGTCTTGCGCGCCATCAAGCAACTGGCGAACGCGCATCGGCGCGTTGCGTGGCAGGCGATGCGCGACGCCGAGCGCGACGCGTTCGCCGCGACCTGGATTGCGCCGGAGCACTGGGCGCGGGCGCAGCAGTTCCTGGAGCGACGACGCGCACCAGCGCACGGCGCGAGCACATAGGACCGCGAGAGCGGCTTCGAGGCGAGCAAGCCCGGCCACGATGCGGCTGGCGAGTTCTTGGGGAGTGCATGAAGTGAAGTCAAGTACAGCGGAACTCGACGAAGCGATGAGCGTGCCATACCCGGATCGCACGCCCTCCGGGCTGCGCGTGCCGGTGGTCGCGGGGCCGGCACAGGAAGACCCGCATGCGCGCATCGGCGAGCCTGGCCGTTTCCCGTTCACGCGCGGCATTTTTCCCGACGGCTATCGCGGCCGGCTCTGGACGATGCGCCAGTACTCGGGTTTCGGCACGGCGGAAGAGTCGAATGAGCGCTATCGATTTTTGCTCCAGCAAGGGCAGACAGGACTTTCCGTCGCGCTCGACTTGCCCACCCAATGCGGCCTCGATCCCGAGGACGCCATGGCGCGTTCGGAAATCGGCAAGGTGGGGGTGTCGCTTTCGAACCTCTCCGAAATGGAGTTACTGTTCAAGGGCATCGACCTGAGCCGCATTTCGACTTCGTTCACGATCAACGGCACCGCCGCGATGATCTACGCCATGTACGTGGCCTGCGCCGACAAGCAGGGCGTGCCGCGCGAGAAGCTCACCGGAACGATACAGAACGACATCCTCAAGGAATATGTCGCACGCGGAACGTGGATCTTCCCGGTGCGCCCCTCGATGCGCCTGATCGCCGACTCGATCCTCTACTCGAACGACGTGTCGCCGCGCTTCAACCCTATCTCCATCGCGGGCGCGCACATGCGTGACGCGGGCTGCACGGCAGTGGAAGAAATGGCCTATACGCTCGCCAACGGGCTCGCCTATGTCGATGCCGTCGTGGCGCGCGGTGGCGATGTGGCGAAATTCGCGCGGCGGCTGAGCTTTTTCTTCTACGTCCACATGGACCTGTTCGAGGAAGTGGCGAAGTTCCGGGCAGGGCGGCGCGTGTGGGCGCGGCTCATCAAGGAGCGCTACGGCGTGGACGACGAAAAGGCACAGATGTTCCGCTTCGGCGTGGTGTGCGGCGGTTCTTCGCTGACTTCCGCGCAGCCCTATAACAACATCGTGCGGGTAGCCATCGAAACCTGTGCGGCGGTGATGGGCGGGGCGCAGTCGGTGTTCACCTGCGCGTATGACGAAGCGTTCCAGATCCCAACCGAGTTTTCGGCCGAAATAGCGTTGCGCACGCAACAGATCATCGGCTACGAAAGCGGCATTGCCCGCTCGGTGGACCCGCTCGGCGGTTCGTACTTCGTTGAGGAGCTGACCGACCGCAGCGAGGCGCGCGTGCGCGAGCTGATGTCCGAGATCGATGACTACGGTGGCGCGGTGAAGGCGATCGAAGACGGCTGGCTGCAATTGCGCATCGCGCAGAGCGCGTTGCAGCGCAAGCGCGACACGGACGCGCAGGAGCGGATCGTGGTCGGCCAGAACTGCTTCAGGCGCGAGGACCAGGCCGAGCAGCCGGGCGAACTCTTTCACCTCAATCCGCAGGCGAGCGCGACGGTTCTCGAGCGCTTCGAGCGCCTGCGCGACACGCGCAACGAGGCCGAGGCGCGCAAAACGCTCGCGGCGCTTGGCGAGGCGGCGGCGCGCGAGGAAGGCAACCTGATGCCGTATCTTGTCGACTGCTGCCATGCCTATGCAACGGTCGGCGAGATGGTCGCGCAACTGAAGGCGCAGTGGGGCGAATTCGAGGAGCCGGTACATCTATGAACGCACTGGATCAAGCAGCACCCGCGGCGGGCGCCGCGCAGCGGGCGGGCACCAGCGCCACCCCGCTCAAGGGCAAGCGCATCCTGGTTGCGAAGCCGGGTCTCGACGGTCATGACATCGGTGCCAAGGTGATCGCCCTCGCGCTGCGCGACGCCGGCGCAAGCGTGATCTACACGGGATTGCGCAAGAGTCCTGACTATATCGTGCGGGTGGCCGTGGACGAAGACGTCGACGCCGTCGGCCTCTCCATTCTCTCGGGCAGTCACAACGAACTCGTCGCGCGTACCGTGGCGTTGCTCGCGCAAAGCGGCGCGGGCGATATTCCCGTGTTCGTGGGCGGCACGATTCCGGCCGATGACCGTGCGGCCTTCCTGCGCGCGGGCATTCGCGGCGTGTTCACGAGTGACATGCCGCTCGACGACGTGATCGACGCCGTGGCGAAGGTGCTGCGATGAACGCGCATTCGCGCGCGGCGCAAGGCGGCCCGCTCGCGGGCATCCGCGTGATCGAAGTCGGGCACATGCTGATGGGCCCTTACTGCGCGATGCTGCTGGCCGACCTCGGCGCGCAGGTCATCAAGATCGAACCGCCCGAGGGCGACATCGGCCGCGCGATCAGCCCGCATTCGATTGGCCCGCACAACGCGTATTTCGCAAGCTTGAACCGCAGCAAGGAAAGCGTCGTGCTCGACCTCGCGAGCGAAAGCGGACGGCGCTCGCTGGCGGCGCTCGCGCGCGACGCGCACGCGCTCGTGACCAACCTGAGGCCGCAGGCCATACGCAGGCTGGGCCTCACCTACGAGCATCTGCGCGAGTTCAACGAGCGCATCGTGTGCGTGGCGCTCACCGGCTTCGGGCTCGACAGCCCGCATGCGGACCTGCCCGCGTATGACTATGTGATTCAGGCGCTCACCGGCATCATGAATCTCACGGGCGATCCGGGCGGGCCGCCCACCAAGGCGGGCTACTCGGCCGTGGACAATTCCACCGGCATCATGGGCGCCGTGGGGCTGCTGGCGAAAATCGTGGAAGGACGCGGCGGCCAGGTGGACATCGCGATGTTCGACGTCATGGTTTCGCAACTGAACTACCTCGCAGGCGCGGTGCTCAATGGCGGCGAGACGCTCGTGCGCCATCCGCTGTCCTCGCATCCGTATATCGTTCCGGCGCAACTCTTCAAGACCCGCGACGACTGGCTCATGGTCTTCATCACCCACGACAACTTCTGGCGCATTTTCGCGCAGCGCGTGGGGCGCCCCGAGTGGGTCAAGCAGCCGGGGTTCGCGACCATGGCCGAGCGGCGCGCGCACCGCCCGGAGGTGCTGGCGGCCTTGTCTGCGCTGTTCGAGCGTGAAACCACCCAGCACTGGCTCGATTGCCTCGCATCGTCGGGCGTGGTCGTTTCGCGGCTCGCGAGCATCGCGGAGGCGCTCGCGAGCGCGCAGAGCGAGGCGCGCGAGATGGTGGTCGAGATCGAGTCGGAAGCGGGGCCGCTCAAGGTCGTCGGCAATCCCGTGCGCATCGACGGCGTGCGCACGCGCTATGGGTTGCCGCCGCTGCTCGGCGAGCATACGGCCGCCTGGGCGGCCGAGGTGCCGACATGAGCACGGCGCAGACGCGGGTGCAGCCAGACGAAGCCGGGTTGGCCGCGCGGCGCAGGCTCGCGCGCGACCTCTCGCGTCTCGCCGATGCTTCGGTAACCGAAGCATTGGCGGCGTTGTGCGACGAGCCGCAAGCGGCGGCCCGCCGCGTCGGCTTCACGGGGCCGCCCGGCGCGGGCAAGAGCACGCTGATCGGCCGCCTCGCCAGGCTGCGCGCCGCGCGCGGCGAGGCGCTCGCGATCGTCGCCATCGACCCGAGCAGCCCGAAGTCTTCCGGTGCGTTGCTGGGCGACCGCGTGCGCATGGACGCGCTGCTGGCGGGCACCGACGTGTATATCCGCTCGCTCCCTAGCGGCCGCTGCGCAGACGGTCTGAGCGATAACCTGGCCGACGTGCTGGCCGCCATCGCGGCCGCGGGCTTCGGCGAGATCCTGATCGAGACGGTTGGCGTCGGCCAGATCGAAGCGGGTGCACGCTCGCTCGTCGATACGCTCGTGCTGATGATGGGTCCGCAATCGGGCGACCAGATCCAGGCGATGAAGGCGGGCGTGCTCGAAACCGCGGACATCGTGGTTGTCAACAAGGCCGACCTGCCGGGCGCCGAGCGCATGGCGCAGGATATTCGCAACGTGCTCGAACGCCAGCGCGGCGCGGGGCGGCGCGTGCCGCCGGTGCTGCTCACGCAGGCGAGCGAGGGTGCGTCGATCGAAGGCCTGTCACACGCAATCGACGAGCATGAAGCGTGGCGCGCGGCCCATGCCGACCTCGCGCAGGCAGCCGAAACTCGCAGGCTCTGGCACGCGCGCGGCCTGCTCAACCGCCGTGTGGCGGAACTGCTCGATGCGCTTCCGGCTGGCGTTCGCGAAGCGGGCGTCGTGCAGATTTACGGACATGTGGCGCGCATGCTGAGCGAGCCACGCTGATCCGGCCGCGCCAGTCCGCCGGTTCGTTAGTCGGTCAACAACGCCATGTGATTGCAGGAGACACGGATGAGACGGTTTCGTAACCTGATGTTCGCCCTTTCTTGCGCCGCGCTGTGCCTGTGCGCGACCTTGCCCGCCGCCCGCGCGGACGACACGATCACCCTGAAAATGGCCCACCAGTGGCCCGACGATCCGAACGACTACGTGGTTGCCACGGGCAAGAAGTTTGCCGAGGAGGTGACGCAGCGCTCGGGCGGCAGAATCCACATCAACATCTTCCCTGCGGAATCGCTCGTCAAGGCGCTCAACATGCACACGGCGCTGCGCAACGGCAGCGTGGATCTCGCTATCTACCCGTATATCTACGCGGCCGGCGCGATTCCCCAGCTCAATCTGATCCTGCTGCCGGGTCTCTGGAAGACGCCCGAGGACGTCTACCGGTTCCGCACTTCCGCGCCGTGGAAGGAACTGGAGGCGAAGATCGAGGCATACGGCTTCAAGACGCTCTGCTGGATTCAGATCTCGGGCGGCATGGCCTCACGTTCGAAGCCCATCAATGTGCCCGGCGACCTGAAGCAGCAGAAGGTGCGCGGCGCGGGCAAGATGATGGAGGCCGCCTTGCAGAGCGCGGGCGCGAGCACCGTGTCGATGGCTTCGTCCGAAACCTATAGCGCGATGCAACTGGGCCTGCTCGACGGCTTGTGGACGTCGTCGGGCACGTTCGGCTCTTACCGGCTCTATGAAGTGGCGAAGTATTACAACTCGCCCGAGCAGTACAGCATCTACTACACGATCGAGCCCATCGCGATCAGCATGAAAACGTGGAACCGCCTCACGCCCGCGCAGCAGAAGATCATGACCGATGTGGGACAGAGCCTGGAGCAGGGCGCATTCGAAGGCGCCAAAGCTGACGACCGGCGCGTGGCGCAGCTATTCGCGAGCCACGGGGTGCAGATCCACAAGATGACGCTCGACGAGTGGAACCAGTGGGAGAAGCTGTTCCAGCAGGTGAGCTTCCCGAAGTTTCGAAGTGAAGTGCCGGATGGGGCGCGTCTGCTCGACGAGAGCCTGGCGCTCTACAAGTAGGGGCAAGGGCATGCAACGTCCATTCGAGCGGTGGGAGCGGCGGCTCGATGCGCTTTACAAAGGCATCGAGCTTTCGGTTGGCATGGCCGTGATCGCCACGGTCGCGGTGATCTCATACGGCGTGCTTGCGCGCGAGGTACTGCATTTCTCCGATGTCTGGGTGACCGAGGTGACGACGTATCTCATGGCGTACATGACGTTCGTCGGCACGGCGGCGCTCGCCTGGCAGTCGCGCCACCTCCAGGTGGATGTGCTCGGGCATTGCGTGGGCGAGGGCGCGCGGCGCGCTCTTGCGTTCGCCGCGGCGCTGGTCGCGACCGCCGTGGCGTTGGTGGTCGCCGTGCTCGCGCTCGAATTCTGGTGGGATGCGTGGACGAGCGGCGAGCGGTCGTGGGGCATGTTCTCGCTGCCGCTGTGGATTCCCTATCTATGTCTCGTAGCCGGCTCGGCCATGCTCGTGCTGGCCCAGGTCGCGCGCCTCGCTTCGCTCGCCTTCACGGCCAAAGGCGCGCGGCGAGCGCCGGGCGCACACGACAAGCTCGACGAGCTCGCGCTGGGGAGGGAGAAGTGACGCAGATCTTCATCGGTGCGGGCATGTTCGGCGGCCTGCTCGCGGTGCTCTCGTTTGGCGTGCCGATTGCGTTTGCACTGCTGTTCGTCGCGCTCGTCTCGCTCTTTGTGACTGGCGGCGGGTGGGACGCACTGAACCTGATCGCGAGCACGTATTGGGGATCGGTCGCGACGCTCACGCTTACTTCGGTGCCGATGTTCATGTTCATGGGCGCGATCGTTTCCGCCTCGGGCATGGGCGCGCGGCTCTACGGCGCGATGGCGACGATACTCGACGGCGTGCCGGGCGGTCTTGCCGTGGCGACCACTTTGGCCTGCGGCGTGATGGCCGCCGTGTCGGGTTCGAGCGTGGCGACGGCGGCTGCCGTGGGCGGCTTCGCGGTGTCGGAAATGCGCCGGCACGGGGTGCCTTCCGGGCAGGCTTGCGGGTCGGTGGCGGCCGGCGGCACGCTCGGCATTCTCCTGCCGCCCAGCATTCCGCTGATCGTCTACAGCGTGATTGCCGAGCAGTCCATCGGGCGGCTCTTCGTGGCGACACTGGTGCCGGGCGCCATCATGGCGGCCGCGTTCGGCGCGTATCAGATCGCGCTTGCGCTGCGCCGGCGCGAGCAGGGCGGCGCGGGCCGCACCCGGCCGCTCGCGCCGCTCAAGGCGCGTGTTCTCGCGCTCAAGGACATCGGTCCATTCGCACTGCTGATTCTCATCATTCTCGGTTCGCTCTACCGCGGTCTGGCCACGCCGCAAGAGGCGGCCTCGCTCGGCATCGTGGCGAGCCTTGTTCTGGCCGGTGTCGTGTATCGCGAGCTGACCTGGCAGAAATTTCGCGAGATTCTCGTGAACGCCGCGCAAAGCAGCGTGATGATTCTCGCCGTGATTTCCTCGGCCATCGTATTCGGCTATGTGATGACCACGAGCCAGGTGGCGATTTCGCTTACGCAGGCCGTGGCGGGGGCGCACGTCGCGCCGTGGGTGCTGTTCGTGAGCATCAATCTGCTGCTGATCTTTCTGGGCTGCTTCATGGAGACGATCGCGATCATCGTCGTGACGATGCCCGTTCTCGTGCCGGTGGTGCAGGCTTACCACTGGAATCTCATCTGGTTCGGCGTGGTGGTCGTCATCAACATGGAAATGGCGCTGATCCATCCACCGGTGGGGCTCAATCTCTTCGTCGTGCGCAGCGTCGCGCCCGACGTGCCGCTGCGCCGCATCGTGCTCGGCACGCTGCCCTATGTGTTCATCATGGCGGCGGTGCTCGCGCTGATCGGCGTGTTCCCGCAGCTGACCATGCTGATCACCCCGGCGACTTGAGACCGGGGGCATCCGCGTCCTCCGGCCGCGGAGCGTGTGCAAGACCGCGCAACAGCGCGAGTACGGTTGTGATGGCCGGACAGGGCACGCCGGCTTGCTCGCCGAGTTGCCTGACCAGGCCGACGATGGCTTCCACTTCGAGCGAGGCGCCGCGCAGGACGTCTTGCAGCATGGAAGGCTTCACGCCCTGCCATGGCGGCGTGCCCGCAGGCGCGCCGCCGCTCGCGAGCGCGGCCTCGATGCGCGCGGGCGCGTCCGCGATCTCCGCGCCGCATGCGTGGGCAATGGCCGCGACCTCGCAGGCAAGCTGGAGGCAAAGGTCGGGGAGGCCGGGTACGCCGCGAAGCGCATCGATGGGCAGCCGCGTGAGTGCACACACGACATTGAGCGGGACGTTGCGCGCCACCTTCGTCCAGATCTCGCGGCGCAGGTCGGTGCACGCCTCGGCGGCGAGCCCCGCTCGCGCGAGAAGTTCGGCTGTGGTTTGCAGACGCCCGCTGAGCCTGGCATCCGGCTCGCCGAACAGCCAGCGGTTCTGGCCGCTGTGGCGAATCACGCCGGGGGCGACGAATTCGTTGGCCGAGTAGACGACGCAACCCAGTGCGTGCTCGGGCCGCACGACGCTCCAGAGGCGCGCGTGCGGATCGACGAGCGGCAACGCAGCGGGCTGGCCGGTGCCATGCCGCCACCACCAGGGGATGCCGTTCGCGACGAACACGACCCAGCCCGAGGCCGCGCGCAAGCGCGCTATCGACTCGGCGGCGCCGCTCTGCGCAAACGCCTTCAGGGTGACGAACACGATGTCCTGCTCGGGCAACGCGTCTGGGGCATGCGTGGCGGCGGCCGGGTGCGCGACATATCGTTCGGTACCCGAAACGATGGTGAGGCCGTTGGCGCGTATGGCGGCCAGATGCGCGCCGCGCGCGACGATCGAGATCTCATGGCCGCCGCTCGCGATCAGGCGGCCGGCGAGATAGCCGCCTACCGCGCCCGCGCCGAAAACGGCGATTTTCATGGGGCGGGCTCAGGCGCCGCGCGGGCAGGGTGCGTCGATTTCCTCGACGTCGAGTTGCGCATAGGCGCTCGCGGCGCCGCTCGTGTGCCATGGGTGCGCGCCTTCGGCCACGGCGCGGATCGCGGCTTCGTCGCGCGCCATGCGCTGGAACGCGGCGTCGATGACCGTCTGCGCTTCGCCATGCGCGACGACGACGACGCCGTCACCGTCCGCGATCACGAGGTCGCCGGGGTGGACGAGCACGCCGTCGCAGGACACGGGCGTATTGACCGCACCGTGCCCGGACTTGAGCGGACGCGCGGGCGAGATCAACGTGGACCACACCGGAAATCGCATGTTTTCAAGCGTATTCGTATCGCGGATGCAGCCTTGGACCACCACGCCGCCAAGCCCCTTGGCGGCGGCGTAATGAGCGGCTACGTCGCCCCATTGCGCGCCCGAGCTTTGCGCGTGCGTGACGACCACCAGCACGTCGCCGCGCTGCGCGAGATAGAGCGCGCGGTGCATCATCAGGTTGTCGCCTGGCGCGCAGACGGCGGTGACAGCAGGCCCGGCGATCGTGAGTCCCCGGTTCAGGGGGCGCATGCGCGGCGTCATGAGGCCGCTACGGGCGTTCGGGCCCATGGCTTCGTGAACGTCCGCGGTGCTCAACTGAACGGCGCGCTCGCAAAGGGCTGCCGGTACGCGCTCGACTTGTGTGTAGACCTTCGAAATGCCCATGGTGTCCTCCGTGAAGATGGACTCCGATATTGAATGGCGCGATCGAGGCGGACAAGCACGCAGGCCGCGCGTGTTTTGCAATGTGAACCGTTGCCTGTTCAGCCGGTGCTTGCGGGATTTCTCTAGCGGTACTAAAGAGCGCATCGCGCTAGTATCGAAAGGCGCGCCCGCCGGCAGGGGGCTTTGCTTATTCCGGCAATGAGCGACTACGCGAGGACATGCGATGCGACTCGATACCTTTGACACTGCCGCGATAGCCGCCACGTCGATCCAGCGGATCGTGGCGGGCGGTTTGGCCGCGGCTTGCGCGCCAATGGACGAAACGTCTGCGCCCGATGAGGCGGGGCGCCCTCGCTCGGGCACGCAGAGCCTGGAGCGCGCCGTTTGCCTGCTGCGCGAGCTGGCCTCGCGCAATCGCGCCGGCTGGCGGCTCGGCGAACTGGCGGCGCGCTGCGGCATCGACAAGGGCTCGGCGCACCGGTTGCTCGCCTGCCTGGTGCGCGAGCGCCTCGTCGAGCAGCGATCGTCCGACCGGCGCTATCAGCTCGGCCCGCTGTTGTGGGAGCTCGCGCTTTCCGCGCCGGCCCGCGCCGCATCGCCCGACGTTTGCCGCGAGCGTCTCGCGGGCGTGGCGAAGCGCTTTGGCGGACTCGCCTTCCTGATGGTCAAGAGCGGCAACGAGTACGTGTGCGCAATGCGCACGGGCCACGCGGAACTTCGCGCGGTGTCGGTCGAAGCGGGCACGCGCCGTCCGCTCATCACCTCGGCGGGTGGCGTTTCCATTCTGCTGGCGCTGCCGGAAGCCGAAGCGAATTGCATTCGCGAAAACAATATCCGTCAGGAGCTCTCGCGCTGCGGCGACGTGCGCATGCGCAGTCTCGACCAGATGTACCGGCGCTCCCAGGCCTTCGGCTACGGCGTGAATCTCGGCGACGTGGTGCCCGGCATTCATGCCGTGGGCGTGCCCGTGTTCAGCCGCCCCGGAAAGCCGGTCGCCTCGCTTTGCCTCATGACGTGGTCGGCCAGTCTGCCCGAGGCGCGGGTGGACGAAGCCTGTGAGGCGCTCATGGCGCAAGCGCCCGCCGCCGCGGCGTGTTGCACTGCTGAAGCGGCGCCCTGACTTTGCTCCCTGAAGTGTGGCGCCGCAAGGGCCGCACGCCGTCTCCCTTCCCTGCGCTGCACAATCCATAAGCCGCGCGGCGATGCCTCGCGCGCTTCTCCCCTTGCGCAGCGCAAAAAAGTTCACACTGCAAAACGCCGCGCCGCCGCTCGATTGCCGCTGTCCTGAACGCCCGACACAATGAATCAACAGGACAACGTAAGAGGACGGGAATGGACATCGAGAAGGCAATCAATCTCGACGATCTGCGGCGGTTGGCGAAGAAGCGGCTACCGCGCATAGCGTTCGACTTCATCGAAGGCGGTGCGGACGACGAGCACTGCCTCACGCGCAATCGCGAGGCGTTTCAGCGCTATCAGCTCGTGCCGCGCTACCTCGTGGATGTTTCGCGCCGCGACCAGTCCTGCACGCTGCTCGGGCGCACCTACGCAAGCCCCTTTGGCATCTCGCCCACCGGGCTCGCAGGCCTCTTTCGGCCGAACGCGGACCTGATGCTCGCGGCCGAAGCGGCAGCCGCGAACATTCCTTACCTGATGTCGAGTGCGAGCACGGATTCGATCGAGGAAGCGGCAAAAGTCGCGCCGCACAATACGTGGTTTCAGATTTACGGCACGCGCAACGACACGATCAATGACGATCTCGTTCGCCGCGCCCGCGACGCCGCGCTCGAAACCCTGGTGTTGACCGTGGACGTGCCCGTCAATTCGAATCGTGAGCGCAACCGCCGCAATGGCTTTACGCGACCGCTCAAGCTTTCGCCGGCCATCGTGTTCGAGGCGATGGGCCACCCGTTCTGGGTGCTGCGCTACCTGCGCAGCGGCGGCATGCCGATGATGAAGAACTGGGCGAACTACGCGCCGCCCGGCGCGCGGGCGGGCGATGTGGCCGACCTGTACGGCACGCTCACGCCCGCGCCCGCCACGACGTGGCGCACGCTCGAGCGTGTGCGCAACCTGTGGCCTGGCAAGCTCGTCGTGAAGGGCGTCTTGCACCATCGCGACGCGGCGCTTGCCATGAACGCAGGCGTGGATGGAATCATC
Organism: Paraburkholderia unamae; assembly: GCF_003096875.1. Taxonomy (NCBI): domain Bacteria; kingdom Pseudomonadati; phylum Pseudomonadota; class Betaproteobacteria; order Burkholderiales; family Burkholderiaceae; genus Paraburkholderia; species Paraburkholderia unamae. Next base: position 30,780 of record NZ_QEOB01000010.1, on the reverse strand, counting down.
GTTTCGAATCACGGCGGGCGGCAACTCGACGGCGCGCCATCGCCGCTCGAGATGCTGCCTGCGATCAAGGCGGCCGTGGACGGGCGCGTGGAACTGATGCTCGACAGCGGCGTGCGCCGAGGCTCGGACGTGATCGTGGCGTTGTGCCTCGGCGCGCGCGCCGTGACCTTCGGGAGACCCACGCTGTACGGGGCGGCCGCAGGCGGCCAGTCCGGCGTACGCAAGGCCATCGAGATCATGCGCCGCGAGGTGGATGTCGTGATGGCGCAAATCGGTTGCGCGAGTTTGAAGGAGCTGGGTGCTGCGAATCTTCACGGCTGGCCTCAAGCCGGCGAATCGCGGCGCGACGCCCTGCTGCGGCGCGAAGGCGACGCGGTACTCAACGTTGATTAGGGGCCGCGCAGCGGTCTTGATACCAAAACAGGAGACACCCAGTGAAAAAGCCTATGCCTTTCGCGACCACGCCGTGGGTTCGCGGCGCGCTCGCCGTGTGCGTGCTGTGCACCGCAGTCTATGCGCACGCGGCCATCATGTGGCGCGCCTATACCTATAACGCGGCGGCGACCGTCACCGCCGTGAAGGGACTCAACGCGCTATTCGAGCAAATCCGCGCCGACACGGACAACGCGCTTTCCATCCGGCTCAATCTCGGCGGCACGCTTGCCATCAGCGCGACCAATATCACGGAGGCGGTGGCGGGCAACGTCGTGCAGATGGGCGACGACGCCTTCTTCGTGGGCAGCGTGCCGGTGGGCGGCACCGTGCGCCTGCCCATGCTGATTGGCGACCGCGCGGCGTTCGACCGCGGCTGGGCGGCAGAAGCGCCGTTTCTCAAGGCGGCCTACGACAAGAAGGGCATTGTGCTGCTGGGTCACTATACGTTTCCGATCAACGTGATCTGGTCGCGCAAGAAGCTCACCTCGCTTGCCGATATCGCAGGCCAGAAGATTCGCGTGATTTCGCCGGAGCAGGCCGAATTCATCCAGCGCCTTGGCGGCATTCCCGTGACGCTCGGCACCTCGGAAGTCGCGGCGGCGCTCGACCGCGGCGTGATCGACGGCGTGACGACCGCTAGTTCGGGCTACGGTTATATCTGGCGCGATCTCCTCAAGTACCGCTACAACCTCAACATCAGCTTTATCGATTCGCTGATCCTGGTGAACAAGCAGGCGTGGACCGCCTTGCCGCCGCAAACCCAGACGAAGGTGCAGCACGACGTGGATGCGGCCACGGCCCGCATTTCCGACGCCATGGCGCAGGAAGAAGACCAGTTGACGAGCCAGCTCGGCAGCAGCGGCATTACGGTCACCACGCCCACGCCCGCCGACATGGCGCAGGCGCGGCGCCTCATCGCGCCATATTGGGACTCGTGGGCCACCGCACGCGGCGACACGGCGGAGCAGGCACTGACGAAGGTTCGTGCCGCAATCGAGAGGTGAGACCATGAAAGCAGGCATTGTCATGAGCAAGCCCGCCGATGCGCCCGAGATTGCGGCGAGCGCATTGGCCGGGAGCGAAATGCCGGACGAGCAGGCCGATGAAAGCCGCATCGACTGGCTGTGCCGGTGGATCACGCAGCTCGCCGTGATCGCGCTGATCCTGATGATCGCGACCGAAGTGATCGCGCACAGCGTGTTCCACCTCTCCCTCGAAGTGACCGACGAACTGGGCGGCTATGCGCTGATCGTCATCACGTTCGTGAGCTTGCCCACCTGCCAGGCGCAGGGGGCGTTCCATCACGTGCATTTTCTCGACGCAAAGCTCGGGCCGCTCGCACGCGCCGTGCTGCGTGCCGTGTTCAGTGCCGTTAGCCTTGCCGCCATCGCTGTCCTGTTCTGGCAGTTCGTGCTGTTCGCCATCACGAGCTGGCAGTCGGGCGACGTGGCGGCAACCACGCTGCTCACGCCGCTGTGGATGCCGCGCGCGATCATGTGCTTCGGCTCCGCGTGTCTGTGTCTTTCGCTGTGCCGCACGCTGCATCGTGACTGGCTTTGCATCGCGGCCCTCTTGCAAAGGAGAAACGGATGATCGCGCATCTCCAACTCGTCGTGACGTTTCTGCTGTTTCTCGGCCTGCTCGGCGCGGGCATGGCGGTGCCGTTCGCCATTCTCGTGCCCGCGCTCGCCTATCTGTACATGCAAGGCGGCGTTGCCGCGTTCAGCGGTATCGGGCTCACGAGCTGGGGCAGCATGAACAGCTATACGCTCACGGCCATTCCGCTCTTCATCCTGATGGCCGAGTGTATTCAGGCGAGCGGCCTGGGCTTTCGCGTGTACGGGGGCCTCGCGCGCCTCTTCCGGCGTATGCCCGGCGGCCTCATTCAGACCAACCTGATCGGCTGCGCGCTGTTCGCCGCGGTGAGCGGTTCGAGCATCGCCACGGCGGCAGCGGTGGGCAACGTGGCGCTGCCGCAGCTTGGCGCGCGCCGTTACGACCGCAAGCTCTCCACCGGCTCGCTTGCCGCCGGGGGCACGCTCGGCATCCTGTTTCCGCCGAGCATTGCGCTCATCGTGTACGGCACCTTCACCGAGACTTCGGTCGCCAAGCTCTTCATGGCGGGCGTCGTGCCCGGCATCATGCTCACGACGCTGTTCGTCATTTACGTGGCCATTCGCGCGCTCATGCGTCCGGACCTCGTGGAGCGGCCCGACGAAACGCCTACGCGCCTCGCCATCCTGATTCGAGCGCTCTGCGACGTGCTGCCGCTCGGTCTGCTCGTGGGCGGCGTACTGGGCGCGATCTACGCGGGCATTGCCACGCCGACCGAAGCGGCGGCGGTGGGCTGTGTCGCAGCCATTGTCATCTGCCGGCTATTCGCGACCTTCACATGGCGAACGCTCACGACGTCGCTGCGCAAAGCCACGCTCATCGTCGGCAACATCATCTTCATCACCTACGCCGCGTACATTTTTTCCTATGCCATGACCTATGCGGGCGTTGGCGAAGAGATCACCTCGTTCATCGTGGGCCTGCATTTGACGAAGCCGCAGTTCTTCATCGCGCTGCTCATCCTGTACACGGTGCTCGGCGCGTTGATCGAGAGCCTTGGCATGATCGTCATTACCGTGCCGCTGCTCGCCCCGGTGCTGGCGAGCTACGGCATCGATCCGGTCTGGTTTGGGGTGGTGGTCGTGATGTTCATCGAAATGGGGCAGATCACGCCGCCCATCGGCATCAATCTATTCGTTATCCAGAGCATATCGAAGGGATCGATTACGGAAGTCGTGCAAGGCACGATACCTTTTCACCTCATCATGTTCGTGCTGCTCGCGCTGCTGATGGCGTTTCCACAAATCGCCCTGTGGCTGCCCACGCGCATGATTGGCTAATGACAATATCGGAGACGCATTCATGTTCGACCCGCCGAAGAGACTGAAGCCGGAACTGTTCGCGAAGATTCCCGAGCGCCTGCACGCGCGCGAGCGCACCTCACAATGGGTCAACGTGCAGCAGCACGGCAGCCCGACGCCCGTGTTTCTGGAGGGGCCGTCGTTCGATCGGGAAGGCAACCTGTGGGTCGTCGACATTCCGTGGGGGCGCCTCTTCAAGATCACGCCGCGTGGCGACGTGACGCTCGAAATCGAGTACGACGGCGAGCCGAACGGGCTCAAGTTTCATCCGGACGGGCGGGCGTTCATCGCCGACTACCGGCACGGCATCATGGTGTTCGACCCGAAAACGGGTGTGATCGAGCCATATTTCGTGCGGCCCACACTCGAACGCTTCAAGGGGTGCAACGACCTGTTCTTCGCTTCGAATGGCGATCTCTACTTCACCGATCAGGGGCAGACCGGCCTGCACGACCCGACGGGCCGGCTCTACCGGCTGCGCGTCAACGGCTGGCTCGAATGCGTGCTGAACAATGTGCCGAGCCCCAACGGGTTGGTGCTCAATCTGGACGAAACGGCGGTGTATCTGGCGGTGACGCGCGACAACGCGATCTGGCGCGTGCCGCTGCTCGAAGACGGCACCGCAACGAAGGTCGGTGTTTATCTCCAGATGTCGGGAGGCGGTGGCCCGGACGGGATCGCGCTTGACGAGCAGGGTGGTCTCGCGGTCTGCCATGTGGGCTTCGGCGCAGTGTGGATTTTCAGTCCGAAGGGAGAGCCGCTTTACCGCATCGACTCGCCGTATTCGTTGACCACGACGAACTGCGCGTATGGCGGCCCCGAGAATCGCGATCTTTATATCGTCGACTCGCGCGCGGGCTGCATCTTGAAGGCCGAGGTGCCGGTGGCCGGCAAGCTCATGTATTCCCATGCCGGGTGAGGCAACGAGCCCGGTTGAACATTCATCATGGAGCGATGGAATGGATACGTTGGACAGGTTGAACGGTACGCCGCTCAAGGAAGGCATGGCGGTGGAGGTGCATGCGGACGTGAACGACTTTCTGCGCGGCACGAGGTCGGTCGATGAACTGGAGGCGCTCTGGCGCGCGTACCCCGTGCTGATCTTCCGGCGTCAGGCGGTGCTGGAGGAGGAACTGGTGGGCTTCTCGTCGCTGCTAGGCGAGTGCGAGGTCGTGAGCCGGAAAGACATTCTGTCTCCGTACTCCGACAAGGTCATTTACTTCAGCACGCTGCGCTATGCGGACGGCCGCAACCTGGGCGGCTTCGCGGGCGGCGAGGACGTGGACTGGCATTCGGATCAGACCTTCAGACCCGCGCCCTCCACTGGCGCGATACTTTATGGCGTCGAAGTGCCGCGCGACGGTGGCGACATTTACTGGGCGGACCAGTATCACGCGTGGTCGCTGCTGCCCGAGGAGGTGCGCAGCAAGATCGACGGACGGATCGGCACGTATCGCTACGCGAAGCGTCTCGCGATCATGAACGCCACCGAGCTGAAGGGAAAATTCGACGAGCTTTCCCGCGCGCCCGACGTGCGCCACCCCGTGGTGCTGGAGCACCCGCTTACGGGCCGCAAGGCGCTTTATGCCGACCCGACCACGCTTGTTTCCATCGACGGGCTGACCGAAGCGGAGAACGCGCGCATCCTGCCACTGCTTTTCGCGGCCGGCGGCGACCCCTCGGCGGTCTATCGGCACAAGGTGCTGTCCGGCGACCTCATGATGTGGGATAACGGCTGCACGATGCACCGCCGCGACGTGATGACGCTCGAACAGCCGCGTCTGATGAAGCGCACGACCTTCCGGCTGCCGGCCGCGAAGTACTGCGTGCCGCACTGAGCCCCAAGGGACATGCCGCGCTTGCTACGCTAGTCGCGGCACTCCGCGCGGTCGTCGCTGGAAGCGCACAGCAGTTCGTCCAACCCGATGAGCGCGCCTAGCCGCTTCGCGAACAACTCGACAGCGTCGCGGCAATCCGAGCCCACCCGCAGCCAGGCGTGGCAGTGAACGCCGCGCCTCATCACGCGTAGCGACAGCAGTTCAACGCCACTTCGTCTCGCACATCCCGTCACGCGCTCAATCGATGCATAGGCATCGTCATTGTCGCTCGTGAACGTCACCTGCAACTGGTGGTGATAGCAGTTGGTGTCGGACATGGTGATCTCGGGCGGGGCGTGAGTCAACTCGGTTCCTGGCAGTTTAGCGGGGCACGGCTGGCCCCGTGGCCCGTGTCCGAGACGAAGTTCACATTGCAACATTTTCGTGCGCAGGAAATTTGTCACGCCGCGCAAAAGAGAAAATTCAACATGTGAAATACGCCATGTGAGCGGGGCTTCTGCCCGGTGAAGTCCCGCGATATCGTTGACGGGTTCGCAACTGGCGAGTGGCTCCTCAATCGCCAGCGTGGTACGCAAGCTAACTGGGTAGTAAGTGATCCTCATAAATAATCACAAGGAGACTTTCATGGCATCACGTTCCGTCGCCCGTGTGGTGGCGGCCAGCTCGTTGCTGGCCGCCGCTTCGGCCCATGCGCAGAGCAGCGTCACGTTATACGGCGTGATCGACGCCGGCCTGAACTACATCAGCAATGTGCAGACCGGGCGCACCGCGTCCGGCTTGCAGGGCGAGCACCAGTATTCATTTCAGGACGGCGCGACCGGCGGCATTCGCGGCAGCCGCTGGGGGTTGCGTGGCACCGAGGATCTGGGCGGCGGTCTCAATGCGATCTTCGTGCTGGAGAACGGCTTTTCGATCAACAACGGCACGCTCGCGCAAGGCGGCGCGGAGTTCGGCCGCCAGGCTTACGTCGGCCTGCAAAGTCCCTACGGCAACGCAACGGCTGGGCGCCAGTACGACTCGGTGGTCGATTTCATTCAGCCGTTCCTTTCGGGCGCTGCATGGGCGGGCTATTTCGGCGCGCATGCGGGAGACGTCGACAATACGCTGAACACCCGCCGGATCAATAATTCCGTCAAGTTCATGAGCATCGACTACGCGGGGTTCCGCTTCGGCGGCCTTTATAGTTTTGGCGGCGTGCCGGGCAGCGTGGGGCACAACCAGGTCTGGTCGGCGGGCGCGAGCTATCGCAACGGCTCGCTTGCGCTGGCGGCGGCATACCTCAACGCGCGCAATCCGAACCTGTCGTTCTACGGCACGAATCCAAACGCGGGCACGACGGCGGCGAGCAATAACCTCGGCAGCGTGGGTTCGGCAACCTCGCCGCAGTCCAATCCGATCTATGCCGGTTATGCGTCGGCTTCGACTACGCAAATCGTCAGCGCGGCGGGCTCGTACCAACTGGGGCCGGCCTCCGTCGGCCTCATTTACTCGAACGTGCAGTTCAGGGGGCTCGGCTCGTCGTCCGGTCCCAACCCGTTTGGCTACTCCGGCACGGCGACGTTCAACAACGCGGAAGTCAACCTGCGCTACCAGATCAATTCCGCGTTGCTCGCGGGCGTGGCCTATATGTACACGCACAACTCGGGCGCGGACAACACGGGCAGCGCGAGCTACAACCAGGTGCAGGCGGGTACCGACTACTTCCTCTCCAAGCGCACCGACGTGTATCTCATCGTGGCGTATCAGCATGCATCGGGGCACGATTCGCTCAATCAGCCCGCGGTTGCTTATATCACGGGTCAAACGCCTTCGGCGAACAATCATCAGGTTGGTGTTCGCATCGGCATGAGCCATCGCTTCTGACGCACGCTGCACGCCGGGTTCAACATGTGAAACTGTCGAGGGCGGCACGGCTTCACAGGTTTTCCCGGTGCACATAAGGTAAGGACTCGTCCCATCGGATTTCGAGCATGAAGAATCAAACAGCCATCAATCTCGAAGACCTGCGCCAGCAGGCCCGGCGCAAGCTGCCGCGCATTGCGTTCGACTTCATCGACGGCGGCGCGGACGACGAGCGCTGCTTGCAGCGCAACCGCGACGCGTTCTCGCGCCACTGTCTCGTGCCGCGCTATCTGCGCAACGTCAGCCGCCGCGATCAGAGCGTCGTGCTGTTCGGGCAGACCTACGCGAGCCCGATTGGCATTTCGCCCACGGGCCTCGCGGGGCTTTGGCGCCCCGACGCGGATCTCATGCAGGCGGCGGCCGCGCGCGAAGCGAACGTGCCGTTCCTGCTGTCGAGTTCGAGCAACGCCTCGCTCGAAGAAACGGCGGCGCTCGCGCCCGGCAACGTGTGGTTTCAGATGTATTGCACGAGCGACACGCACATCAATGCCGATTTCGTGCGCCGCGCCACACGGGCGAACGTGCGCGTGCTGGTCGTGACGATCGACGTGCCCGTCAACGCCAATCGCGAGCGCAATCGCCGCAACGGTTTTTCGCGGCCGTTTCGCATGACGCCCGGCGTCGTGCTGGAGGCGCTCGGCCACCCGGCCTGGGTGCTGCGCTACCTGCGCACCGGCGGCATTCCGATGATGCGCAACTGGCAGCCCTATGCACCCGAAGGCGCCAGCGCGGCGCAGGTCGCCGACATGTTCGGCACGCTGACGCCGGCGCCCATGGTCTGCTGGGACCATCTGCACCGCATTCGCGAGGCGTGGAGCGGCCCGCTCGTGATCAAGGGCCTGCTCCACCCCGAAGACGCGCTCGAGGCCGTGCGCGTCGGCGCGGACGGCCTCGTGGTGTCGAACCACGGCGGCCGCCAGCTCGACGCCGCGCCGTCGCCGCTGGAGATGCTGCCCGCGATCCGCGCCGCCGTGGGCGAGCGTGTGGAGCTGATTCTCGACAGCGGCGTGAGGCGCGGCTCCGACGTGGTGATCGCGCGCTGCCTCGGTGCAAGCTCCGCGGTATTCGGCCGGCCTTCGCTCTATGGCGTCGCGGCGGCTGGCGAGGCGGGCGTGGCGCGCGCGCTGCATATCATGCGCAGCGAGATCGACATGGTGATGGCGCAGATCGGCTGCGCGGCGTTCAGTGAGCTCGACGCGCGCTATTTGTGGCAAGCCGGGCGCGATGGCGCCGCGCCGGAGAGGCAGGCGATCGAGCCCGCCATGCTGGCCGCGAGGTTGGGCGCGGCGGCCTGAACGCAGCGCGATGCATGCACGTAAAAGGCGCGTGCCGATCGAAATAAATTCGGCATGCTAACGAAAGTGTTGAATTCCACTGGAGAGAGTGACATGAACGAGGTCATTGGATTTGTAGGCGTGGGCAGCATGGGCGGGCCGATCGCTTCGCGGCTGCTCGATACCGGGCACGAACTGGTGATTTACGACACGCGGCCGGAGGCGCTTGCTCGCTTTGCGGACCGCAAGGTGACGGTGGCTCAGTCGCCGCGCGAGGTGGCGGAGCGCGCGCGCATCGTGCTCGTGAGCCTGCCCACGCCCGACGTGGTGAGGAAGGTGGCGACGGGGCCGGACGGCCTGTGCGAAGGCGAGATGATGCGGATTTATGTCGACCTCTCCACCACCGGCCCGCAAACGTCGGAGGAAGTGGCGGAACGGCTCGCGCGCGGCGGCGTGGGCGTGGTCGATGCGCCCGTGACGGGCGGCGTGACGGGCGCGGCCAGCGGCAAGCTGGTGTTCATCGCCGCCGGGGCCGAGGCGGTGCTCGCGCAGGTCATGCCGCTGCTTGCGCATCTGGGGCAAGTCGAAGTCGTCGGTGCGAGGCCCGGCATGGGGCAAAGTCTGAAGCTTATCAACAACGTGCTGGCGGCCACGCATATGGCGATCACCGCCGAGGCCATGGTGCTGGGCGTGAAGGCAGGGCTCGATCCGGACACCATGCTCAAGGTGCTCAACAAGGGCTCCGGGCGCAACCCCTCCACGGAGGAGCGCTTTCCGAAGTTCGTGCTCACGCGCAAGTTCGACAACGGCTTTGCGAACGCCCTGATGCGCAAGGACCTCAAGCTTTGCATGGAGATGGCGGAAACGCTTCAGGTGCCGCTCTGGGTGGCCACGGCGGTGGACCGGTTGTGGATGCAGACCGTGGTCCAGGTCGGGCCGCACGAGAACACCACCACGATTGTCAAGACCATCGAGCAGTGGGCTGGCGTGGAAGTGCGCGGCCAGGCGGCATCGGCTGCATGAGCAACGGTTTCGCGGCGACGCGAGGCATACCTATGAGGGACCTGACATGAAGCTCAAAGACCCCGGACTGTTGCGCGAGGCCGCGTTCGTTGCCGGCGCGTGGCGGCCGGTTCGCAACGACGGCGCAACGGTAAGCAACCCCGCCAACGGCGAACGCGTGGGCGAGCAACCCATGCTCGCGCTCGCCGAAGTGGAGCAGGCAATCGAGTCGGCGCACGCCGCGTTTGGCGCCTGGCGCGAGCATACCGGCAAGGAGCGCGCGGCGGTGCTGCGCCGCTGGGCCGATCTCGTCATGGCCAACGCGGACGATCTCGCCTGGATCATGACCGCCGAGCAGGGCAAGCCGCTGGCGGAAGCGCGCGGCGAGATCGCCTATGCGGCCAGCTTTCTCGAATGGTTCGGCGAGGAGGCAAAGCGCGGCTACGGCCACACGATTCCCGAGCCGAGGCGCGGTCAGCGCATCAAGGTCATCAAGGAACCGCTGGGCGTGTGCGCGGCCATCACGCCGTGGAACTTCCCTTCGGCGATGGTCACGCGCAAGGTCGCGCCCGCCATTGCCGCGGGCTGCACCGTCCTGCTCAAGCCGGCGCCGCAAACGCCGTTTTCCGCGCTGGCGCTATGCGTGCTGGCCGAGCGCGCGGGCTTGCCGCAGGGCGTGTTGTCGGTGCTGACGGGCGAAGCGCGGATGATCGGCGAGGCGTTCTGCGAGAGTCATCTGATCCGCAAGATTTCGTTTACGGGGTCGACGGCGGTGGGCAAGTCGCTGATGGCAAACGCCGCCGGCACGCTCAAAAAGCTCTCGCTGGAGCTTGGCGGCAATGCGCCGTTCATCGTTTTCGACGACGCCGACGTCGAAGCGGCGGTGGCGGGGGCGAAGGCCTCGAAGTTCAGGAACGCCGGGCAAACCTGCGTGTGCGTCAATCGCTTCTTTGTGCAGCGGGGTATTCACGACGCGTTCGTCGCACGCCTGAAGGCGGCCGTGGCGGACCTGCGGGTAGGCGACGGCTATGCCGAGGGCACGACGATCGGGCCGCTCGTCAACCACGCCGCGGTCGAGAAGGTGGAGCGGCTCGTCATGCAGGCGATCGATGCGGGCGCAACGGCCGATCTCGTCGTGCGGGCGCCGGCGGGCGGATCGTTCTATGCGCCCACGGTTCTCACCGGGGTACAGCCGTCGATGCAGATCTCGCGCGAAGAGATCTTCGGGCCGGTGGCCGCGATCACGCGCTTCGATACGGAAGACGAGGTCATCCGGCTCGCAAACGCCACGCGCTATGGTCTGGCCGCCTACGTCTACACGCAGAACATGCGCCGCGGCCACCGCATCGAGCGTGAGCTCGAGTACGGAATCATTGGCGTGAATGAAGGGCTGATCTCGACCGAAGTTGCGCCGTTCGGCGGCGTAAAGGAATCGGGTTTCGGCAAGGAAGGCTCGTTTTACGGGCTCGATGAGTATCTCGACAGCAAATACATCTGTCACGGCGGCGTTGCCTGAGCGCGAGGGCAACGCACGACACTACCGGAGTTCGTCATGAATCAAGCAGGAAGTCCATCGTTCGACGTCGAGGTTCGCGACGTCGATTATCTCAACAAGGCCGGCACGCCGATGAAGGCCCGGCTCTATCTGCCCCAGGGGGCGGGCCCGTTTCCCATGGTCGTCGAAATTCACGGCGGCGCCTGGTGCCGGGGCAGCCGGCTCGACGAGCACAATCTGAACGTGACGCTTGCACGGCGCGGCATCGCGGTTGCCGCCATCGATTTCACGATGCCGCCGGAAGGCAGCTTTCCCGCGTCGCTGCGCGATATCAATCACGCGGTGCGCTGGGTGAAGGCGACAGCCTCGCAATGGCGCACGCGGCCCGAGCTGGTGGGCTTGCTCGGCGTTTCGAGCGGCGCTCATCAGGCCGTCGTGACGGCCATGCGGCCGCGCGAACCGCTATTCGCGGCCGAGCCGCCCGAGCCGTCTGCGCCGCCGGCGAACGTTGACGCGGGCGTGGCCTTCGTCGTCGCGTGCTGGCCGGTCATCGACCCGCTTGGCCGCTATCGCTATGCCAAGGCGTTGCAGGCGAGCGGCAAGCCGTATCCCGAAGCGATCGATCGCGTGATCCCGGACCAGGAGAAGTACTGGCTAACCGAAGAGGCAATGGGCGAGGGCAGCCCGGCGGCCGCACTGGAGCGCGGCGAGGGGTTCGAAATGCCCCCTCTGCTCTATATCCAGGGTGAAGACGACATCGTGCATCCGCGCGCCCATCTCGACCGGTTCGTGGCCGCCTGGCGCCGTGCGGGCGGTACCTTGACGTTGCAGCTCTATGCCGGCGAAGCGGAGAGTTTCATCACGCGCCGCCCCGGCTCCGCGGGAACCGCCGCCGCCATTGCCGATATCGGCGACTTCGTGCTGAAGCAGGGGCAAGCCATCCTGGCGGATTCCCTCTCCTGAACACACCCACGCGCATGCGTCCCGGGACGTTGTCGGCACAAGGTTCAACATGTGAAACAACGGCCCGTGGCGGCGGTCCTTGCCAGAAAGGGAAAGGGCTAACATGAATCCACGCTGGCCCGCTCGACAAGCGGCAAACCAGGCATCCACATAACCCATCGATCCCGCGCCGAGGCACCCATCACATGAAGGTATTAGCAGAAGGTTTGAAATTTCCCGAAGGTCCGGTCGCAATGGCCGATGGCTCCGTCTGCTTCGTCGAGATCGCCGCGGGGCGCGTATCGCGGGTGAGCCGCACCGGCGTCGTCACGGAAGTCGCGAAAACCGGTGGCGGCCCCAACGGTCTCGCCGTGGGCCCCGATGGCGCGCTGTACGTCTGCAACAACGGTGGTTTCCTCACCCGCGAGGTCGACGGTGAAACCCACGTCATTCACGGCGAGTTGCCCGCCGACTACGTGAGCGGCTCCATCCAGCGCGTCGATCCGCATACGGGGGAGGTCACGACGCTCTATACCCGCTGCGGCGACGTGGCGCTGAGCGCCCCGAACGATCTCGTGTTCGACGCCTACGGCGGCTTTTATTTCACGGATTTCGGCAAGATCCGCAAGCGCAGCCGCGACACGGGCAGCGTGTATTACGCCTTGCCCGATGGGCGCTCGATCCGGGAGGTCGTGCATCCCATCGCGAATCCGAATGGCATTGGTCTCTCGCCCGACCAGCGCACGCTCTATGTGGCAGAAACCGAAACGTCGCGGCTGTGGGCGTTCTCGATCCGCGAGCCGGGCAGCGTGGAGAGGCACGGCTTTCCCTCGCCGAACGGCGGCCGGCTGGTGTGCGGCTTGCCGGGCTACCAGCGCTTCGACAGCCTCGCGCTGGAGGCGGGCGGCAACCTCTGCGTGGGCACGCTGATCGCCGGGCAGGTGACGGTGATCAGCCCCGAAGGGCAGGTCGTGCGCCAGGTGGCCATGCCCGAAGCGTATCCCACGAACATCTGCTTTGGCGGGCACGGCATGCGCAAGGCTTATGTGACGCTCTCGCATACCGGCCGGCTGGTCGAGCTCGACTGGGATGCGCCGGGACTCGAACTGAACTTCAACGCCTGAGCGGTTCTGCACGCCGGGGCTCTCCCGGCGCAATACCGGGCAACCGGACAAGCAACCGGACAACCAACAAGACAAGCGGCTCGCACCGGATCGGCGTCGTATGGAAGCGAGCGCGAGGAGACATGATGAACATGACGAACGACGGGAGCGCGCGGCCAGCGCTCTGGCGAGTGTGCGTGGCCGCCGTGGCCGGGTCGACCATTGAAGGTTTCGATTTTCTCGCCTACGGCACGGCCTCGGCACTGGTCTTCGGGAAGGTATTTTTCGCGAATCTCGATCCGACCACGGCCACCATCGCCTCGTTTGCGACGTTTGCCACCGGCTTGCTCGCGAGGCCCGTGGGTGGCGTGATCTTCGGCCACTACGGCGACCGCGTCGGCCGCAAGGCCATGCTTTCCATCAGCCTCATCCTCATGGGCATTTCCACGCTGGGCATCGGGCTCGTTCCGGGTTATGCGGCGATCGGCGCGCTCGCGCCCATTTTGCTTGTGCTCTTGCGCATGATGCAGGGCGTGGCGTTCGGCGGCGAATTCGGCGGCGCGATTCTGATGGCCGTGGAGCATGCGCCGCCGCGCTGGAAGGGCGTACTCGGCGCGCTGCCGCTCGCGGGCGTGCCCATGGGGCTGGTCCTTTCGGCGCTGTCGTTTTCATTCTTCACGCGATTGCCCGAGGCCGACTTCCTGAGCTGGGGATGGCGCTTGCCGTTCATCGCCAGCATCGTGCTCGTGGCGGGCGGCTACTATATCCGCTCGTCGATTCCGGAAACGCCCGACTTCGTCGAAGTGCAAAAGCAGCGCCGCACCGCGAACGTGCCGTCGCTGGAGGTCCTGCGCGCGCACGGCAAGCTGCTGCTGCTCACCATCGGCAACAAGCTGGGTGAAGTGACGCTCTATTACACCGTTACGGTCTTCCTGATCGCTTATGCGGCGAAACTCGGCTTCAGCAAGGCCGACACGCTGCACGCGCTGCTGGTTGGCGCGTGCTGCCAGGTGGCGGGCATGATCGTGGTGGGCTGGCTGTGCTCGAAAGTCGGCGGCCGCAGCATCGCGCGCATTGGCGGCGTGGCCATGGCGCTGTCGATTTCCGCGTTGATCGCGATGATCGAAACGCATGATCCGTTCTACCTCACGCTTGCGCTCGCCCTCGCGCTGGGCGTGGTTCATCCGCTCGTTTATGCGCCGCAGGCGGCGTTCTACAGCGCGCAGTTTCCCGCCGAACTGCGTTACTCGGGCCTTTCGCTCGCCATTCAGCTCGGTGCCGCCATCGGGGGCGGCATGGCGCCGATCATCGCCACCCAGTTGAGCGCCCAATACGCGAGCCTGACGCCGATTGCGTTCTATGTCGGCGGCGTTGGCTTGCTCGGTACGCTGTGCGCCTGCTTCATGCGCGCGGGCGATGCGCACGAAAGCGAGGAACCCGCACTCGGCGCCGCTCGCACCCATTGAGGCGGGGCGAACGTGACGGCCTGGAGCGTGCCCGCCGTGACAGCCGGCATGACGCTGTCCATCCTGCTCGCGTTCGTGACTTCCAGCATCGACGACTTCGTGCTGCTGGTCTGTCTTTATGCGGAGCGCCGCGTGCCGGCTCGCGAGGTCACCGTTGCGAAACTGGCTTGCGCCGCGCTCTCGCTCGGTCTGGCGCTCGCTTGCGCGAGTGCGTGCCTGGCGTTGCCGCTTCCCGTCTCGCGGGCCGTGGGGCTCGTGCCGCTCGCCCTCGGCATCAAGCGCCTCGCCGAACGGCGCTCGGCGCCGCAGGGCGTTTGCGCCGAACCGGAACCCGAACGATCGGGCACGCACGCGGAGCGTGCCGTGCGGCGCTTCGCACGGTGCCTCTTCATTCTCCTTGCGGCAAGCCTCGACAATATCGCGCTCTATATTCCGCTGTTCGCGCAGGGAAGTCGCGGCGAAGCGGCGCTCGCATGCGCCGTCGTCATGCCGATGACCTTGCTGCTGTGCACGGCTGCGCTGGTGTCGAGCCGCCTGCGCGTGCCGCTTCGAGCACGCCGTCTGCGCCTTGACGCCGTAGTGCCGTACCTGATGATTTATATCGGTATCAAGGCGCTCGCAGCCTCGCTGCTCTGAAGTGCGCTCGTACCCGTACCGGCGCCACGCCTGAATGCCTGCCGCCTCGCGCACAGTTTCAGCATTCGAAACTTCGGCCGCGCGCGGTGTTATCGGGCGTACGTGAAGCGGCTATCGTTATCTGGTGCCGCCGACATGAACCGGCGGCCCAACAAACACCAAACGGAGACAACGATGACGATCACAACGCGCGGCTGCCGAAGCCGCTGGCTCATGCATGCCTGCACCGTCGCGCTTGCGGCCTGTAGCGTGAGCGCCGCGAGCGCCGCTGAGAACTGGCGGGCCTACACGTATAACGCGGTCGCGACCGTCACCCCGGTCAAGGGCATGCAGGCCATGCTGGACGAGATTCGCGCCGAAACCGGAGGACAACTGAATATCCGCCTCAACGTCGGCGGCACGCTTCCCATCACCGAGAGCAATATCACCCAGGCCGTTGCCGACAACATGGTGCAGATGGGCGACGACGCGGGCTTCGTCGGCAACCTGCCGGTGGGCGGGCTCGTGCGTCTGCCGCTGCTGCTGGGCACCCGCGCGGATTTCGACAAGGCGTGGCGCATCGAGGCGCCGTACCTGCGCGACGAACTGCGGGCCAAGCATATCGTGCTGCTCGGCCGCTATATCTACCCTGAGAACGTGATGTGGTCCAAGCGCAAGCTGACATCGCTCGCGGACCTGCAAGGCCAGAAGGTGCGCGTGATATCGCCGGAACAGGCGCAGTTCATCAAGGTGCTCGGCGGTATTCCGATTACGCTCGGCCCGGCGGAAGTGGCGCCGGCGCTCGACCGTGGCGTGATCGACGGCGTGCTCACGGCAACCTCGGGATACGGCTATGTCTGGCGCGATCTTCTTAAATATAGCTACCGATTGAATGTCAGTTATATCGACTCGCTCATTCTCGTCAACGAGGACGCCTGGAACACGCTGTCTCCCGAGGTGCAGGCCAAGGTGCAGGCATCGGTCGACAAATACACGTCGCTCATCACGACGCAGATGGTGACGGAAGACGACCAGCTCACGAAGAAGCTGGCCGCTTCCGGCATGGTGATCACCGAGCCGAGCGCGGCGGATCTCGCAGAGGCCGAGCGGCGCATCAGTCCGTACTGGAAGGCATGGGGCGAGCGGCGGCCGGACCTGCAAAGCGCCTTGCAGAAAGTGCGCACTGCGGTAGGGAGGTGAGATGAGCGAGATCGGCAAACCCCTGCCCGTTGCTGGCGGGATGAACGTTGCCTCGGCCGCGTGTGAGCTCGACGCCGGACACGCCGCGCCCGCCACGGAAGGCATGGTGGAGACGCTGGCGCGCTGGGTCGTGCACGCCGTCGTGATTGGCCTGCTGGCGATGATGGGCGTCGAAATGTTCGTGCGCGCGGCGCTCGGCATGTCGATGCAGATCAGCAACGAGGTGGGCGGCTATGCGCTGGTGGCAATCTGCTTTCTGTCGCTGGCGTCCGGCCAGTCGCTTCATGCGTATCACCGCGTGCAGTTCGTGGGCCGCTGGCTGGGAGGCGCGGCGCAGGCATGGCTGAAGCTCGTGTTCGACGCGCTTTCGCTGTTGGTTGCGTGCGTGCTGCTCGGCGAAATGGTGCGCTTCGAAATGCTCACATGGCAATCGGGTGACGTGGCGGCGACTTCCCTGATGACGCCGCTCTGGCTGCCGCGCGCCGCCATGCTGCTGGGCGTGGCCGGGCTGGCCTGCGCGTTGGTCCGCACGCTGGCCGCCGACGCGCGCCGTATCCGTGGCGGCCAGTCCGTCGAACCGCGGCGCGCTTGAAGGAGAATGAATATGGATGGTGCAGTGCTGATCGTGACGATCTTTGTTCTCTTCATCGGGTTGCTGGCGGCGGGCATGGCCGTGCCGTTCGCCATTCTTCTGCCCGCCGTGCTCTACCTGTTCCTGCAAGGCGGTTGGGCGGCGCTGCACGGTCTTGGCATGGCGAGCTGGGGCAGCATGGACAGCTATACGCTCACGGCCATTCCGCTGTTCGTGCTGATGGCCGAGATCCTTCAGGGCAGCGGGCTTGGCGTGCGCGTGTACAACGGTCTCGCGCGTCTCGTGCGGCGCGTGCCGGGCGGTCTCTTGCAGACGAATATCGCGGGCTGTGCGGTGTTCGCGGCCGTCAGCGGTTCGAGCATCGCGACGGCGGCGTCGATCGGGCAAGTGGCGCTGCCGCAGCTCAAGGCGCGCAAGTACGATATGCGTGTGGCCACAGGCTCGCTGGCTGCGGGCGGCACGCTCGGCATTCTCGTGCCGCCATCGATCGGCATGATCGTGTATGCGTCGTTCACGGACACATCCGTGGTCAAGCTGTTCATGGCCGGTGTCGTGCCCGGCGTGGCGCTCACGCTCATGTTCATGGCCTACGTGGTGGTGGCCGCGCTGCTGCGTCCGCATATCGCGCCCGACAATAGCGGCGACGCACCGCCCATGAGCGCACTGCGGGCGATTTTCGACATCGTGCCCTTCATGCTGTTGATCGCGGGCATCATGGGCGCGATCTATAGCGGCATTGCCACGCCCACCGAGGCGGCGGCCGCCGGTTGTCTCTTCGCGCTCGTCATCGCACGCGTGTTCGGCACGCTGACGTGGCGCGTGCTGTATGAAGCGCTCAAGCGCTCGATGCTCACCGTCAGCAATATCCTCTTCATCACGTATGCCGCTTTCATCTTCTCGTATGCCATGGCTTTTGCAGGCGTTGGCGAGGAAATCACCCGCTTCATCATCTCGATGCAGTTGAGCAAGGCGGGCTTCTTCGTCGCGCTCTTCGTGCTGTTCACGTTGCTGGGCGCATTGGTGGAAAGCCTCGGCATGATCGTGATTACCGTGCCCTTGCTCTACCCGCTGCTGTCGAGCTATGGCATCGACCCGGTGTGGTTCGGCGTGGTCGTCGTGGTGTTCATCGAAATGGGGCAGATCACGCCGCCTATCGGTATCAACCTGTTCGTGATTCAGGGCATCTCACGCGGGAATCTCGCCGACGTGGTGGCCGGCACCGTGCCCTTTCACGCGCTGATGTTCGTGCTCCTCTCACTGCTCATGGTGTGGCCGGAGCTCGCGCTGTGGCTGCCCAATCATCTGGCCGCCGGTTGAGCCGGGGCCTCTGGAGATCATCATGTTCGCAACACCCGAGAAGTTGAAGGCTGAGATATTCGCGCGCATTCCCGAGAAGTTTCATATGCGGGACCGGCATTGCGACTGGACGAGAACGCAGTTGCACGGCGCGCAGGCGCAACTCTTCATTGAAGGGCCGTCGTTCGACCGCGACGGCAACCTCTGGGTCACGGATATTCCGTGGGGCCGTATTTTTCGCATCGACAAGACGGGCCATGTCGAGCTCGTGGTCGAGTACGACGGCGAGCCGAACGGGCTGAAGTTCCATCCCGACGGGCGCGCGTTCATTGCCGACTACCGGCGCGGCATCATGGTGCTGGACCCGCTGCGCGGCACGGTCGAGCCGTTGCTCGAGCGCGCGCGGCTCGAACGCTTCAAGGGCTGCAACGATCTGTTCTTCGCCTCGAACGGCGACCTGTATTTCACCGATCAGGGGCAAACGGGGCTGCACGACCCGAGCGGCAGACTTTTCCGCCTGCGTGCTTCAGGGCAACTCGACCTCGTGCTGGAGGGCATTCCCAGCCCGAACGGTCTCGTCCTCAATCTCGATGAAACCGCGGTCTATCTGGCTGTCACGCGCGACAACGCGATCTGGCGCGTGCCCTTGATGGCCGATGGCACCGCCACGAAGGTGGGCGTCTACATCCAGATGTCGGGCGGCGGCGGCCCCGACGGCATTGCGCTCGATGCGGCCGGCGGCCTCGCGGTCTGCCACGTCGGCTTCGGCGCGGTGTGGCTCTTTAGCCCGCGCGGCGAGCCGCTGTACCGCATCGATGCGCCGGAAGGGCTCGCAACTACCAATTGCGCCTACGGTGGAGACGGCAATCATACGCTCTACATGCTCGAATCGCGGACCGGCACGGTTTTCACCGCGCGCGTGCCCGTAGCCGGGCAGCCGATGTATTCGCATCGGCGTTGAGCGCGCGGAGCCAGTGAGAGCGCCGCGCGGTCGGGCCGCTTGCGCAAAACAAGGAGAAGGGCAGATGGACCTCGCAGACATGGTTGCCGTAGCGCCCGGCGCGCCCGGTGTGTCCTCGCGTTTCGGGACGCAGAGCCTCGCGCGCGGCATCAGGCTGATGCGGGTGATCGCGACGAGACCGCTGGTTGGCTGGAGACTGACCGACCTCGCCATTGCCTGCGATCAGGACAAGGCGACCGTGCGCCGCATGCTGGCCTGCCTCGTGGAGGAGCGGCTCGTCGAGCAGCGCGAGAGCGACCGCCGCTATCTGCCCGGACCGCTGATGTATGAGCTTGGGCTTGCGTTGCCGCAGCATGGCGCTTTCCAGCGGCGCGCGGAGGTCATTGTCGAGGACTTCGCTTCGCGCATGGGCGGCATTGCCCTGTTCCAGTTGCGCAGCGGCAGCGACTTCGTATGCAGCATTCGTGCGGGCACTGTGCAGATGACCGGGGCCATGGTCTATCCGGGCGGCCGCCGGCCGTTGTTCACTTCGGCCGGCGGCGTTGCGATCCTGCAAACCTTGCCGCCCGAAGAAGCCACGGCCGTTCTCATGGATAACGTGAATCAGGAGATCAAGCGGCACGGCCCGGTGCGCCTCGCCTCGCTACAGAAAATGCGCGATCGCTCGGAGCGGCACGGGTTCGGCGTCAACTTCGGCTATGTCGTGCCGAACTCCTATGCCTTTGCGGTTCCGGTACGCGGTTCGGATGGCCATGCATTTGGCGCGGTCTGCATCATTGGCACGCCCGAGGCTTACGGCGAAGAACGGCTCGACGACGTGCACGAGGCGTTGGTGGCCGTGCAGGCGCGCCTCGAAGCCGCGGCGCGCGAGTGCGGTCTGTAAGCGCACTGGGCGGAACGCCCCGGCACGAAAAAAACCCGTTATTTTAATGAAAGCAAGGAGAAGGTGATGCTTTATTACGTAGCAATGCAAATTAATATTCCGGAGACGCTCGATGCCGAACGGGTCGAGACGATCAAAGCCGCAGAGCGCTCACGCGCGATCGAGATTCAGGAAACGGGCAAGTGGCCGCATCTATGGCGCGTAGTCGGCCAATACGCCAATGTCAGCATCTTTGATGTCGAAAGCAACGACGAGCTGCATCAACTGCTGTCGTCGCTGCCGCTTTTTCCGTATATGTCGATTCAGGTCACACCGCTCTCGCGTCATCCCGCGGCCATCTGACGTTCCCGCCGCCGCACGGACGCATTTCCGGTGCACAGCGGCTGCGCTGTGGCGCTTGCCTTGACTGGCGCCTCCGCGTTTCGTAGTGGTGGAGGGATTCGCCTCTACACGAGCGCGATGCAAGGCGGGTGTGCTGGACGGTGTGGCGGCCATTCTGGCACCGAAAGCTGAGCCATCCTTTGCCCACCTCGATCTGGATCTGTGATGGCCTCCAGATTTCAAAACTGCAATCTCCGGCGTCAAATTTGAAATATCCGGGTGCCGTGGCGGAACGTTCAGGCTGCCTGGAATGAAGCTTTTCCTTGTGTGGCATGAATTGGCGCGCGTCTTGCTTAAAGGACCGCCACCGCACCACGCGGAAAGTCGCGAAATCGTCGCCTGTCTTCAACGGAGCGGTTGCCGACACAGAACCATCAGTGAGGAGACAAACATGAACGATAGCGAAGCAGCCGCGCGATTGGCGCGCGCAAGCCGAACGGCGCCATCAGCGCTGGAGAGCAGCCCGGGCGGTGATTGCCGCCGCAGTTGCACGCGCCACCCCGCGAACTGGGCGTGGGCAACCTTGTACAACCAATACGACTGGATGGATGTGCACACGCTCTCCGGCGAGTTAGACCCGCTCTGAGACGCAGCGCGTCGCCTCGACACGTCCAACGCCCGGCGCGCTCCACACCGGCCATCTCCTTCGACAGCACTGCGGAGTGCGGCCGGGCCCGCCAATCCATCGTCATCACCTCGCTCGCCCGGCTCGGCGCGAGCCATACACCATGACTTACGCCCCTATCAAATCGCTGCTCATTGCCAACCGCTCCGAGATCGCCATCCGTGTGATGCGTGCCGCAGCGGAGCTGGACATTCGCACGGTCGCCATCTATTCGAAGGAAGACCGCCTCGCGCTGCATCGCTTCAAGTCCGACGAAAGCTACCTGGTTGGAGAGGGCAAGAAGCCCCTTGCGGCCTATCTCGACATTGACGACGTGCTGCGCATCGCGAGGCAGGCAAACGTTGACGCGATCCATCCCGGCTATGGCTTTCTCTCCGAGAATCCGGAGTTCGCCCAGGCGGTGATCGATGCGGGCATGCGCTGGGTCGGCCCGGCTCCCGAAGTGATGCGCATGCTCGGCAACAAGGTCGCGGCGCGTAACGCGGCGGTGGCGGCCGGCGTACCGGTGATGCCGGCTTCCGATCCCTTGCCGCACGACATTGAACAATGCAAGCGCCTCGCCGCGCAAATCGGCTACCCGTTGATGCTCAAGGCGAGTTGGGGCGGCGGCGGCCGCGGCATGCGCGTGCTGGAGAGCGAGCAGGATCTCGCCACGTCGATTGCCGCCGCGCGCCGCGAAGCGCTTGCCGCATTCGGCAATGACGAAGTCTATGTCGAGAAACTGGTGCGCAACGCGCGCCATGTGGAAGTGCAGGTGCTCGGCGACGCGCACGGCAATCTCGTGCATCTCCACGAACGCGACTGCACGGTGCAGCGGCGCAACCAGAAAGTCGTCGAACGGGCGCCCGCGCCCTACCTCGATCCCGCGGGCCGCGCCGAACTCTGCGAAGCGGCGCTGCGCCTGATGCGCGCGGTCGGCTACACGCATGCGGGCACGGTGGAGTTCCTCATGGACGCCGACACCGGCCGGTTCTATTTCATCGAGGTGAATCCGCGCATTCAGGTCGAGCACACGGTGACGGAAATGATCACCGGCGTCGATATCGTCAAGGCGCAGATCCGCATCACGGAGGGCGGGCGCATCGGTCTCATCGAGGACAGCGTGCATGAAACCGGTGCCGTTGCCGAGCGCGCGGCGGGCGTGCCCGCACAGGGCGACATTCCGCTGAATGGCCATGCGCTGCAATGCCGGATCACGACCGAAGATCCCGACAATGGCTTCCTGCCCGACTATGGGCGCTTGTCTGCATACCGCAGCGCATCGGGTTTCGGCGTGCGTCTCGACGCGGGCACGGCCTATGGCGGCGCGGAAATCACCCCCTACTACGATTCACTGCTGGTCAAGGTGACGACGTGGGCGCCGACGGCCGTCGAATCGATTCGACGCATGGATCGTGCGCTGCGCGAGTTCCGCATTCGCGGCGTGGCGTCGAACCTGCAATTCCTCGAAAACGTCATCAACCATCCGGCCTTCGGGCGGGCGGAGGTCACCACGCGATTCATCGATCGCACGCCCGAGCTGCTCGCCTTTGCGAAACGGCGCGACCGCGCCACCAAGCTGCTGCGCTATCTCGGCGAGACCAGTGTCAACGGTCATCCGGAGATGGCGGGCCGCTCGCTGCCCGCGCTGCCGCTGTCGAAGCCGGTGCTGCCTTGTGTGGACACGGGCGTGCCGTTGCCAAAGGGCACGCGTGACCGTCTGCGCGAGCTTGGCGCGGACCGTTTTGCGAAGTGGATGCTGGATCAGAAACAAGTGCTTCTGACCGACACCACGATGCGCGACGCACACCAGTCGCTGTTCGCAACCCGCATGCGAACCGCCGACATGCTGCCGATCGCGCCGTTCTACGCGCGCGAACTTCCGCAGCTGTTTTCAATGGAGTGCTGGGGCGGGGCGACGTTCGATGTGGCGCTGCGCTTTCTCAAGGAAGACCCGTGGCAACGCCTCGCGCAATTGCGCGAACGGGTGCCCAATATCCTCTTCCAGATGCTGCTGCGCGGCTCGAATGCCGTCGGCTACACGAACTACGCGGACAACGTCGTGCGCTTTTTCGTGCAGCAGGCGGCGGTTGCGGGCGTAGACGTGTTCCGCGTATTCGATTCGCTGAACTGGGTGCGCAACATGCGCGTAGCGATCGACGCCGTACGCGAGAGCGGCGCGCTGTGCGAAGGCGCGATCTGCTATACCGGCGATGTGTTTGACCAAGCCCGCCCGAAGTATGACCTGAAATACTACGTGGGGATCGCACGCGAACTCCAGCAAGCCGGGGTGCACATTCTCGGCATCAAGGACATGGCGGGCATTTGCCGACCGCAGGCCGCCGCGGCGCTCGTGAAAGCGCTCAAGGAGGAGACCGGCTTGCCGGTGCATTTCCATACGCATGACACGAGCGGCATTTCGGCGGCTTCGGCGCTCGCCGCGATCGAGGCGGGCTGCGACGCAGTCGATGGCGCGCTCGACGCCATGAGCGGGCTGACGTCGCAGCCCAATCTCTCCAGTATCGCGGCCGCGCTGAGCGGGAGCGAGCGAGATCCGGGGCTCAGCCTCGAACGGCTGCATGAAGCGTCGATGTACTGGGAAGGCGTGCGCCGCTACTACGCACCGTTCGAATCGGACATCCGCAGCGGCACCGCCGACGTGTACCGTCACGAGATGCCGGGCGGGCAGTACACGAATTTGCGCGAGCAGGCGCGCTCGCTTGGCATCGAGCATCGCTGGACCGAAGTGTCGCGCGCTTATGCCGATGTCAACCGGATGTTCGGCGATATCGTGAAGGTGACGCCCACATCCAAGGTGGTGGGCGACATGGCGCTCATGATGGTGGCGAACGACCTGAGCGCTGCCGACGTGCGCGACGCGGCGAAAGACATTGCGTTTCCGGAGTCGGTCGTGTCTCTCTTCAAGGGCGAGCTTGGCTTCCCGCCCGACGGCTTCCCTGCGGACTTGTCGCGCAAGGTCCTGCGCGGCGCCCCCCCCGCGCCCTACCGGCCTGGCGACCAGCTTGCCGCGGTCGATCTGGCCGCGGCGCGCGCGCAGGGCGAGGCGGCCTGCGAGCATCCGCTCGACGACCGGCAACTGGCTTCGTACCTGATGTACCCGAAGCAGACGGCTGACTACCATGCGCACCTGCGGACGTATAGCGACACGTCGGTCCTGCCGACGCCGGCGTTCCTCTATGGCCTGCAACAGCAGGAGGAGATCGCCGTCGACATCGACGCGGGCAAGACGCTGCTCGTCTCGCTCCAGGGCCAGCACGCGGACGGTGACGAGGGCATGGTGAAGGTCCAGTTCGAACTGAATGGCCAATCGCGCACGACGACCGTCGAGCAGCGCCGCGCCGCGCAGGCGTCCGCGGTACGCAATGGCCGGGCAGTCGCCGATCCGGAGAACCCGCTGCATGTCGCCGCGCCGATGCCAGGCTCCGTGGTGGCCGTGACGGCTCAACCCGGTCAACGCGTTGCCGCCGGCAGCACGCTGATCGCGCTGGAGGCCATGAAGATGGAGACGCATATCGCGGCTGAGCGCGACTGCGTGATAGCGGCCGTGCACGTCCAGGCAGGGGATCGTGTTGCTGCGAAGGATCTGCTCATCGAACTGCGGGAAGCGGGCGGTTGAGCGAATACTTTTCGTGTGTGGGGTGGTGGCTCGCAATCAGGGCGGTGTTTTCATAACGCCCGGCACCAACGTGCCCGATTTCGGAATGCCGCCACCGCTCCCGTCGATCTGGAACCGGACTGTCCTAGCCGCCACGCTCCGACAGTCCAGCGTTCACCTCAATGATCGTGCCTAACCTGGCTGATAAGAGGTTGCTGACTTGCCTTTCGGCTCAGCAGCAGCGTCATGACGGCGGAAACCGCGAGCGTCGCCGCGACGACATAGAGCCCAAGCGTGTAGCTGCCCGTCATGCCTTTCAGCCACCCAATCACGGCCGGGCCCACAAAGCCGCCGAGATTGCCGATGGAGTTGATCGACGCGATGCCTGCCGCGGCGCCCGCACCCGAAAGAAATAGGCTCGGCATGGCCCAAAGCGGAGCCTTTGCGGCACTGATGCCAACGTTCACGACAGTCAGTGCGAGCACGATCATCAGCGCCGTATTGGCTTGGCCTGCAAGAACGAAGGCCAGGCATGCAAGCACGCAAGGGATGACCACGTGCCAGGTGCGTTCACCCGTGCGGTCGGAGTGGCGCGCCCAAAGAACCATGACGACGATGGCGATGAGGCTGGGAATGGCGTTGATGAGCCCCGTTTGCAGTGAGTTGAAGCCGAACTGGCCGATCATCAACGGGGCCCAGAGACCGAGCGTGTAGAGCCCGGCAGACGTGCCGAAATAGATCAGCGCAAGCGCGAGCACACGGGGATCGAGCAGCGCCTTGAGCGCGCCAGTCGTGTGGCCCGCGTGGCTTTCCCGAAGATCCGCTTCCTCCTTTAACCTGGCGATGAGCCAGTCACGTTCATCCGCGTGCAGCCATGTCGCTTGCCTTGGCGAGTCGATCAGACGCTTGAGGACCACGAAGCCGAGCACCACGGCCGGAACGGCCTCGATGATGTAAAGAAGCTGCCAGTCAGCAAGACCGAACATCGGCGGCAGTTGCATGATGGCGCCCGAGACCGGCGAGCCGAGCGCGGTGGACAGCGGCGCCGCTGCCATGAACCAGGCTGCGGCTACGGCGCGTTGCTTCGTCGGAAACCAGAGGCTCAGATAGAGAATGATGCCGGGGAAGAAGCCGGCTTCCGCCACGCCGAGCAGGAAACGCAGGACATAAAAGCTGGTCGGGCCGGATACGAAGGCCGAGGCGGCCGACACGATGCCCCACGTGATCATGACTCGCGCAATCCATATCCGCGCGCCCACGCGATGCAGGATGAGATTGGACGGCACCTCGAACAGGAAGTAGCCGACGAAGAACAAGCCACCGCCAAGTCCGAACGCGGCCGGCGAAAGTCCGATGTCCTTGTTCATCGTCATCGCCGCGAAGCCGACATTGACGCGGTCGAGAAAGCTGACGAAGTAGAGCAGCATCACGAACGGAATGATGCGCCACATGAGCTTGCGGGATACCCGGGATTCGAGATCCTGATCTGAGTGCATTGTCTCCTCCTTGAAAGGAAGTCGCACCGGTTGTTTGAACGCGTTGTGGCGGTGCGGTGGTGGAATGGCGAGAAAACCGTGGTTATTGATGCGCGCTGAAACGGCTGAACACGTCGCCGGGCTTCCATGCTGCGGCGTCGCCGAGTTCCGCCTCGATCATGAGCAAGCGGTTGTACTTCGACACCCGGTCGGAGCGGCACAGCGAGCCCGTCTTGATCTGCGAAGCGGCCGTACACACGCTGAGATCCGCAATGGTGGTGTCTTCGCTGTCGCCGGAGCGATGCGAGACGACCGACGCATAGCCGGCTGCCGTCGCGGTTGCAATCGCATCGAGCGTTTCTGTGAGCGTGCCGATCTGGTTGGGCTTGACGAGAATGGCGTTGGCGATTTGCTGGCCAATGCCTTCCTGGAGCGTGCATGCGTCGGTGACAAACAGGTCGTCGCCTACGAGTTGCACGCGCTGGCCAAGCCGTTGGGTCAGCAAGCGCCAACCGTTCCAGTCGTTCTCCGCCATGCCGTCTTCGATGGAGACAATCGGATAGCGGTTGACGAGCGCTTCGAGATACGCCGCGAAGCCATCGGCGTCGAAGCTGCGTTGTTCCGAGGCGAGCGTATAGCGGTCTTCGGCATAAAACTCGGAGCTGGCGACGTCGAGGGCGAGCGCTATGTCACGGCCGGCCCTGAAGCCGGCCAGCGCAATCGCGTCCATGATCGTGTCGAGCGCGGCGGCGCTGGAAGGCAGGTCGGGCGCGAAGCCACCTTCGTCGCCCACGCCGGTGCTTAGCCCCTGCTTGCGCAGCGTGCTGCGCAACGCGTGGAAAACCTCCACGCCCCAGCGGATCGCCTCCGTGAAGCTCGGCGCGCCAACCGGCAATATCATGAACTCCTGAATATCGACGCTGTTGTCCGCGTGGGCGCCGCCGTTGAGGATGTTCATCATCGGCAACGGCAACGTGGGCGAGGTGTTCATCGAGAGGAAGCGGTAGAGTGGGGCGCCCGCGGCTTGCGCCGCCGCTCTTGCGCTCGCCAGCGAGACAGCGAGCAGCGCATTCGCGCCGAGCCGCTGTTTTCCCGGTGACCCGTCGAGGTCGATCATGATGCGGTCGATGCGTTCCTGCGCCGTGGCGTCCTGATCGAGCAGCGCGTTGCGCAACGCGCCATTCACATGCGCCACGGCCTGACGCACGCCTTTGCCGCCGTAGCGCTGCGGGTCCTTGTCGCGCAGCTCGACGGCTTCGCGCTCACCCGTCGACGCGCCGGACGGAACGATGGCGAAGCCCTGCGAGCCGTCATGCAGACTCACACGCGCGGCGACGGTGGGGTTGCCGCGCGAATCGAGCAGTTCGAATCCTTCGATGTTTTGGATACGTGCCATGTCGACGCTCACTGGATTTGCGCGATGCGCATGAGGTTGGTCGTGCCGGCGGCGCCGAACGGCATGCCGGCGGAGATGACGACGGTCTGCCCGCTCACGCCGATGCCCGCGCTACGCACGGTCTCGCACGCCAGTTCGCTGACCGCCGCGACATCTCCGGCTTCCTCGCTCACGACCGGGTGCACGCCCCAGGCGAGCGTGAGCCGGCGCGCGACCGCGAGATGCGGCGTCATGCCGACAATCGGCACGCAGGGCCGCTCGCGCGCCATACGCAGCGCGGAGTAGCCCGAACTCGTGTAGGCAACCGTTGCGACCGCGTCCAGCAACTGCGTGACGTGGCGCACCGCGAATCCGATCGCATCGGGCACCACGGCGCGCGGCGCCGCATGCGAGGCAGCGATAACCTCGCGGTAGTACGGATCGCTTTCGGTGCGCGCGATGATGCGGTCCATCGTGCGCACGGCTTCGACGGGATACTGGCCGCTCGCGGATTCGGCGGAGAGCATCACGGCGTCGGCGCCGTCGTAGATCGCCGTGGCGACGTCGGAGGCTTCCGCGCGCGTGGGGACCGGCGCGCTGACCATCGATTCGAGCATCTGCGTCGCGACGATCACAGGCTTGCCGAGCTTGCGGCAGGTCCGCAGGATGCGCTTCTGGATGGCCGGAACCTGTTCGGCGGGCACCTCGACGCCCAGGTCGCCGCGCGCGACCATGATCGCGTCGGCCTCCTCGACAATCGCTTCGAGGCTGCCGATGGCGGCGGGCTTTTCCAGCTTGGCGAGCAGTGCCGCGCGACCCTGCACGATCTCGCGGACTTCGCGCAGGTCTTCCACGCGCTGCACGAACGACAGCGCGACCCAGTCGACGCCCAGTTCGAGACCGAACGCGAGATCGCGTCGATCCTTTTCCGTCAACGCAGAAAGCGGCAGCACCACGTCGGGCACGTTGACGCCCTTGCGCTCGGAGAGCGTGCCGCCGATCACGACAACCGTATCGGCCGACTCCGCGTCGCAACGCTCGACGCGCAACTGAATGCGGCCATCGTCGAGCAGCAGCGTCGTGCCGGGCTGGATTGCCGCGAAGATTTCCGGATGGGGGAGCGCGACGCGCTCGATGCTGCCCGGCTGCTCGCGTGCGAGGTCGAGCCGGAACGCAGCGCCCGCTTCGAGACGCACGGGTCCGTTTGCGAAGGTGCCGACGCGCAGCTTCGGCCCTTGCAGATCGAGCAGCACGCCGATGGGGCGGCCGACTTCTCGCTCGATCGCGCGGATGACTTCGAGCCGCGCTCGATGGTCCTCCTGGGTGCCGTGACTGAAATTCAGGCGAAATACATCGGCGCCCGCATGAAAAAGCGCTTCGATCGTTTCGCGTCGCGTGCTGGCAGGTCCCAGCGTGGCGACGATTTTGGCATTACGGGTGCGGCGCATGACGAGGGTTCCTTAAGCCGTGGCGGTTTCACCGCCGATATAGATCGCGCGAAAGTCGTTGACGTTGGTGTGGGTCGGGCCGGTGACGAGCGAGTCCCCGAGCGCCTGGAAGAAGCCGTGGCCGTCGTTGTTGTCGAGGCTGGCGGCCGGGTCGATTCCGGCGGCGCGCGCACGGGCAAGCGTGTCGGGCGCGAGGCGCGCGCCCGCGATGTCTTCCTGACCGTCAACGCCGTCGGTGTCGCCGGCAAGCGCGTGGACTTGAGGCAGACCGTTCAGGGCAAGCCCGAGCGAAAGCAGGAACTCGACATTGCGCCCGCCGCGACCCGTGCCGCGCACGGTCACCGTGGTCTCGCCGCCGGAGAGCAGAATGCAAGGTGTCCTGAATGGCTGGCCGCGCTGTGCGATTTGCCTGGCGATGCCCGCCATGACCGTGCCGACTTCGCGGGCCTCGCCTTCAATCGAATCGCCGAGAATATGCACGTCGACGCCTTGCTTCGCGGCGCATTGCGCGGCGGCTTCGAGCGCCATTTGCGGCGTGGCGATGAAATGAGATTCCACGCGCGACAGCCTGGCGTCGCCGGGTTTGAGTGTTTCCAGTTCAGCGGACTTTAGTTGTGCGCGCAATGGATCCGGCACGTCGATCGCGTAGCGCTCGAGAATGCCGAGTGCGTCGGCGCAGGTCGTCGCGTCGGGCACGGTCGGTCCGGAGGCGACGTCGGCGGCGCTGTCTGCGGGGACGTCGGAGATGATCAGGTTGACGACGCGCGCGGGATGGCACGCGGCCGCGAGACGGCCACCCTTGATCGCGGAAAGATGGCGGCGCACGCAGTTCATTTCGGCGATGGTCGCGCCGCTCGCGAGCAGCGCGCGGTTGATGGCCTGCTTCGCTTCGAGCGTGAGGCCGGGCGCCGGCAGGGGCAGCAGTGCGGAGCCGCCGCCCGAAATCAGGCAGATCACGAGATCGTCTTCGCTCAGTCCCGAGACGCATTCGAGCATGCGCTGCGCCGCGCGCAAACCGGCTTCGTCGGGTACCGGATGCGCGGCTTCGACGACCTCGATGCGCTCGCACGGCACGCCATAGCCGTAGCGCGTGACGACGAGGCCTTCGAGCGGTCCATGCCAGTGCGCTTCGAGCGCGCGAGCCATGGCGGCGGACGCCTTGCCGGCGCCGATCACGAGCGTCTTGCCGCGCGGCGGCTCGGGCAGGAAGGCACGCACGCGCAATTCGGGCTGGGCGACGGCCACGGCGGCGGCGAACATGTCTTCGAGTAGCCGGGGGATGTCGACTGGGGCGGCCCCGCGCGGCGAGGTGGGGGAACGGCTTTGCATGTGCGGTTCAGGCCTCGAAAGCGTGCATGGGGAGGGCGGGGAGGCAGGACACACGGTCTCCTTCGTTTCTTGAGGGCGAGCGTCACCACGACGGCGCGTGCGCCGTCGAATCGCGGTGAGGGGGGAGCCGTCGCCGCTGACGGTGGCGCTGCGCTAGCGCGCGCCCGTCAGGGCGAAGACAGGATGCGGTGCCGCTTAGGCGGGTGCGGTCGTCTTTTCGAGCAGGGCGCAGACGGCGTCGGTCACCTGCTTCGTGGTGGCGTTGCCGCCCAGGTCGCCCGTATGCAGCGCGGGGTTGGCCGTCACGGTTTCGATGGCCTGCATCACGTGCGCGGCGGCCTCGTGCTCGCCGAGGTGTTCGAGCAGCATCACGACCGACCAGAACGTGCCGATGGGATTGGCGAGCCCCTTGCCCATGATGTCGAAGGCCGAACCGTGGATCGGCTCGAACATCGACGGATAACGCCGCTCGGGGTCGATGTTGCCGGTCGGCGCAATGCCGAGGCTGCCCGCGAGCGCGGCCGCGAGGTCGCTGAGAATGTCGGCGTGCAGGTTGGTCGCGACGATCGTGTCGAGCGAGGCGGGGCGGTTGACCATGCGCGCCGTGGCGGCGTCCACGAGTTCCTTGTCCCA